>CAZBJI010000030.1:0-57204 GCA_964492175.1 uncultured Polyangiaceae bacterium
CTCGCTCGCCTCTCTTCGCGTCCTCGGCGGCGCGCTGCTCTTCGAGCAGCTCTCTGCGCTCCTTGAGCACGGTCCTGGGGGCGTCCTCGATCGCGGGCTCCAGGAACACGGAGTCGCGCCCGCGGAGGGGGAGGGATGTCTGCCGCACGCACCCGAGCTCCACCGGCCTCGCCAGGGGCTCGATCGCGGCCGCCTCGGCCGCCAAGGCGAAGCTCAGGCCGACGTCGGCCTCGGCGATCTCCACGGGGACCTTCGCGAGCATGGCCTGCGCCGGCCTGAGCGTGCGCGCCGCGAGCGACACGACGAGGCCCTCGCGCAGCGCGTACGCCGTCCCGTCGTCGAACGCCTTCAGGCGGGGCGCGCGGAGCACGGGCAAGAGGCTCGAGCGCTTCACGAAGAGCTCGAGAGCGAAGCGAGCGTCGACGCCGGGCAGCGGCGTCTTCGCAACGTCGGTGGACACCTTCACGACGTCGCCGAGGTCCTCGACCACCTGGAGCCCGAACCCGCCGCCAGGCTCTGGCTCCGGGCCCGATTCCTTCCGCGCGCGCCCCCGCCGCTCCTCTCGCTCTCCCTCCTTGGCGGTGCGGGCCGCGTCCGCGGTGGGAAAGTAGAGCGCGTTCGTGCGAACGATGACGAAGCCTCGGAGCTGCTCTTTCGCTAGGCGTGCGCGGAGGGGGTCTTGCGCGCGGGGATCGTCCGCTTCGGGCGACGCGCTCGCGCCGGCCGAAGCGACGGCCGGCGCGACGATCGAGGCGCCGGCGCGGCCTTTGGACGGCGCGCCGCCGCACGCCACGGACAGCGCCCCAACCCACGCGAGGCCCAAGCGCGCGCCACGACCGTCGAGCATGGCTCGAGCCTATACACGGGCCGCGGTCCGAGGCCACGGGCGCCGCCCACGCCCGGCCCGGAAATCCGCTACCCTCCCGGAGACGCGTCGACCGGCGGACCGCAGGCTCGACCCCCCGCATGTTTCGAACGCTCGCCAACCTCGTCGTACAGCGCACCATCGCGTGGGCCATCGTCCTCACGGTGCTGCTCGTCACCGCGGTCAGCGCGTTCTACGCGCGGCGCGTCATCCAAGACGACGACGTCCTCGCGTTCCTCCCGAAGGGAAACCCGGAGGTCGCCGCGTTCCACGAGGTCGCCGACCGGTACGGGAGCCTGGACGTCGCTCTCGTCGGGCTGGAGGCACCGGACGTCCTCGATCCGGAGTTCTTGGATCGGCTGCAGAAGGCCACCAAGCGGCTGAACGAGACGGAGGGGATCCAGCACGCCCTCACGATCACGAGCGTCGAGGACTTCGTCCCCGACCCCGAGCGCGGGGGGATCAGCACCGACTACCTGGTCCGGCATGTCCCGAAGACGGACGAGGAGCGGCAGAGGCTCCGCCAGAAGGTGTTCTCGCGTGATCACGTCGTCGGCAACCTCGTGAGCGAGGACGGCCACGCCGTCATGATCTACTGCTTCGCGGTCGCCGGGACCCAGCCCCGCGTCACGGCCGCGCGCGTCTCGGCGGTCGTGGAGGAGTTCTTCCCGACGGAGAAGAAGTACTGGTACGGCTCCCCGTTCATCTCGACGTACATCTACGACACGTCGCAGAAGGATCTGCGGCGCCTGTCGCCGTGGGCCTGCCTGGCGATCGCGCTGCTCGTGCTCGCCTCGTTCCGGGACCTGATCGGGACGGGCCTCTCGCTGCTGGCGACCTCCATCGGCATCGTGATTCCGCTCGGCATCATGGGCGCGACCGGGGTGCACACCAACATCGTCCTGGGATCGATGCCGGTCATCCTCTTCGCGCTCGGCAGCGCGTTCGGGATCCACATCCTGAGCCGCTTCTACGCGCTCAGCGTGAGGCGCTCGCGGGAGGACGCGCTCCGCGGCGCGCTGGAGGAGGTCGGCCCGGCGGTCCTCGGCTCGGGCCTCACGACGGTGTTCGGGCTCCTCTCCTTCGTCATGATGGACATCGGTCCGCTGCGCACCTTCGGCGTCTTCACCGCGCTCGGCCTCCTCATCGCGCTGGTCGTCGCGCTGGTGTTCATCCCGGCCGTGGTCACGATCTCGCCGATCAAGGGGCGCTCACAGGTCCCGCTGCCCACCGTCGCGCGCCTCACCGCCGCCCTCTCTACTTTGTCGATCCGGCGCCGCGTGACCTTCGGCGCCGTCATGGGCGGGCTCGCGGTGGCCGCCACGTTCTTCGTGAGCCGGGTCGACTCCCGCCTCGACACGACCGCGTTCTTCGATCCCGGCAGTCCCCCGGCGGAGGCCGGCGAGTTCATGCGCCGTCACTTCGGGGGCTCCACGTTCATCCAGGTCGAGGTCCAGGGCGACATGACCGATCCCGTCGTCTTGCGGGAGGTGCAGGCGCTCTCGGATCGGCTCCGCATGGTGCCGGGCGTCTCGGGCGTGAACGACGTGGCGGCCATCGTCGCGCAGACGAACGAGGCGATGGAGGACGTCCGCCGCGTGCCCGACACGACGGAGAAGGTGAAGCTGCTCTTCGGCTTCCTCACCGGCAAGCAGGCCGTCTCGGCCACCGTCACCGACGACCGCCAGGCCGCGCTCCTCCACGTCCGAGTCGTGCCCGACCGGGCGGCGGAGGTCGACGTCGTCTTGGCGGACGTCTCGGACCTCGTCAAGACGACCCTCCCGAAGAGCTACGCCGTGGAGCCGCGCGCCGGCGCCGATCACCCCGCGCGCCAGGTGGAGCTCCTCGCTCTGCGCGTCCGGTCCCTCGGCGCGCTCTATGGCGCGCGGATCGATCGCCCCGATGTCCTGCCCGAGGTGCTGTTGGCCCCGCCCGGGCCTCCGCCCCCGGCCGCCGCGGCGCCGGGGATCGCCGCCTTCATCCGCACCGAGGCCTTCGGTGTCCCCTTGCCCGAGAGCGCCGGCAAGGACGCCCCCGAGCGCATCGCGGAGGCCGTCGCCGCGCTCGGGCCGCCCCCGCGGGCGGACGACGCGAAGAAGGCCTGGCGGGCCCGGTTCCCCGCGGCGGTCGCCAAGGTGCTCGACCGCGACCCGGAGGATCCCACGGTCGACGACGCCTCGCTCGCGCTCGAGCAGGGCGTCGGCGACATCTGGACCCAGCTCGAGGCGACGGGGCGCGGCGATGGCGTCGCCGCGGGCGCCGGGATCGTGCTCCCAGAGGGGCCCAAGGGGGAGAGGTTCCGCCGGGCGCTCAACCACGCGCTGCTCGATCTCGACGCCCCTACGGTGCTCACGCCCGACCCGGCAGGCGGCAAGGCGCTCACGGCGCGGATCACGGGCCTCCCCACCCTCTACCAGGGCCTCGGCGACAGCGTCTTCAACAACCAATGGAACAGCCTGTGGTTCGCGCTCCTCCTGGTCGTCGGCTTCAAGGCGCTGCTGTTCCGGTCGTTCTCCGCGGGCGTCCTCTCGTCCGTGCCGACCCTGCTGACGCTGGTGGTCGTCTACGGCGTCATGGGCCTCCTGGGGGTTCACCTGGACATCGGGACCTCCATGCTCGCGAGCCTGATCATCGGCGCCGGGGACGACTACGCGGTCGAGTATCTCTGGGCCTGGGAGGCGCCGCCGGACGGAGGCCTCGAGGACGCAGCGCGGGGCGCCGCCCTCGACACCGCCCCCGGCATCTGGACGAACGCCGCGATGATGGCCGTGGGCTTCTTCGTCCTCACGCTGGGGGAGGCGCGGCCGCTCAAGAACGTCGGGGGCCTCACGGCGGCCGCCATGATCGTGGCCGGGCTGACCACCTTCGTCGTGTGCCCCATCCTCGCCCGCAAACGCCGCTACGCACCTCGTGGAGCGGCGCCCCAGCCCGAGCCCGTCCCGGCGGCCGCCCGCGAGGACGAGCCTGCATAAGAGGGGGCCGTGGGTCGTCCAACGGTCGCCCGCCGTGAGCGTGGGCCCTCGCCAGCGGCGCGGATCACGGCTATCGATGGAGACGGTCGGAGGAGTCCTATGAAGCGACGGACGTTCGCAGGAGTGGTTGCGCTGGGCGCGGTCATGGGGGCCATGGGGCTCTCCCCCTCGGAGGCGGTCGCCGACGAGGCAGGGGACAAGCTCCTCGCCGCCATCGACGGGACCATCTTCAAGGCGAAGACCCAGTATTTCGAGTACGAGGGCACCATCAAGGTGCCCGAGAAGCCGGACCGCACCCTCAAGCTCGCCGTCTGGATGAAGAACGAGTGGCGCCTCAGCGAGTTCCTCGCGCCCGCCGACGTGAAGGGGACCAAGGTCCTCATCCTGTCGCCCACGCAGATGTACGTGTACTTGCCCGCGTACAAGAAGGTGCGCCGCATCGCGAGCCACGTGACGGATCAGGGGTTCATGGGGATGCACCTCACCCAAGACGAGATGGCGATCACGAGCTACGCCAAGATGTACTCCGCGACGGTCGCCAAGGACGACGGCAAGCTGATCACCCTCGCCTGCACGGCGAAGAAGGACGGCAACGCCCCGTACCCGAAGATCGAGATCGTGTTCGAGAAGGGCAAGCACCTTCCGACGGAGATCCGGTACTTCAACGACAAGGGCACCAAGCTGAAGACGGAGACCCGAACCGGCTACAGCTGCGAGGGCGCTTTCTGTTCGCCGGCGGAGATCAAGATGGTGGACCACACGAAGGGCGGCGCCAGCACGACCCTGGTCCGCAAGGCGTGGAAGGTGAACCCGGATATCCCGGACTCCAAGTTCTCGAAGCGGGCGCTCGAAGAGGGCTCGTGAGCGCGCCCCGCTGATGTACCCTCCGGCGGATGATGCGTCCGCTGGCAGCGATCGCATGCGCCCTGGTGACGTTCGCCGCTCCCGGGGTCGCGACGGCTGACGACCCGTCCTGGGACATGCAGCTCAAGATCGAGAGCGACCTCCGGTTCCGCCTCGAGACCAAGTCAGCCGGGGGCGCCGTCGTGCAGACGACGCTCCCGCGCGGCGTGGAGCGCAACCAGAACATCCTGGGCGCCAAGTTCGCCGTCTCGTGGGAGAACGTGCGCGCCGTCGCCCAGACGGACCTCGTCCTCTACGGCTACCAGACCGAGCTCGACGGGATCGGCGCGCTGAGCGACATCGACGAGACACAGCCGTACCGCATCGACGTGAACGAGCTCTACGTCGAGGTGAAGGACCTGTTCTTCGAGGGGCTCAACGTGCGCGCCGGCCAGCAGGTGGTGTCGTGGGGCGTGGCCGATCAGTTCAACCCGACGAACCTCCTGAACCCGGACGACCTCATCGATCCTCTGCTGTTCGGGAAGCAGCTCGGCAACTTCATGGTGAAGGCCGACGTCTGGGTCACGGACAGCTACAGCATCTCGGGCGTCCTCGTCCCGCTCTTCCGGCCCTCGCGCGTCCCGACGAGCGCCGCCCTCGGTCCGGCCCAGGTGGGTCGCACGCCCTTCGTCGACGAGGCGCTCCGCTGGCGCACCGAGACGGAGCGCGGCGCCGCCTCCAAGTTCTTCACGACGGCGACCGTCGTCGACAAGGTCGAGATCGTCACGCCGGAGCCCAGCTTCGAGAACATGCAGGCCGCGCTGCGGATCGCCGGCACGGTGTTCGAGCAGGACTGGGCGCTCTCCTACTACAACGGGTTCCACGACTTCCCGATCCCGATGCACAACCACACGCGGCAGGAGAACACCGCGCTCTGCGGCGCGCCGCCTTTCCAGGGCGTGTGCTCGAGCAGCCGTCTGCTCACCGACGCGACGCTCGGCTACCCCAAGATGCACGCCTATGGTCTCAACCTCGCCGGGGAGATCGGCATCGGCTACCGGTTCGAGGGCGCGCTGTACGTGCCGCGCGAGTCCAAGATGCGCCTCACCCAAGAGGAGCTGTCGCTCGGGGGGTTCCCGGTGCCGGGCGGCGAGTACGACTACGATCAGGACGGTAGGCCCGGTGGCCGGCGCCCCACGATCGTGGAGGACACGCCCTTCGCCAAGTGGACGCTCGGGATCGACTACACGTTCCCCGACAACGTCTACGTAAACCTCATGTGGGTCCACGGGCTGGCGGACGAGTTCGGCGCCGGCGACTGGATGGGCGGCACGAAGGAGGTGCGGGAGAGCGGCATCGTCACGAAGGACCTCACGGAGATCCTCGACTCCGAGCCCCCGTTCGACACGGGCTGCGTCTACCTCCCGCCGCCCGTGCCGGGGCAGCCGCTCTTCTCGATCGACGGGAGCCGGTGCGCGCGCGAGATCCTCCGGCCGCGGGTGGCGGACTACATCGTGGCGGGGGTGGACGTCCGCTTCCTCGACGACCAGCTCCTCACCCGCCTGTTCACGATCCTGGAGGTGTCCGGGTACGAGGAGTCGACGGTGTCGCGGTCTGGCAGGCGCGTTCGGAACGCGCTGCCGTTCTACACGCCGGAGGGCTTCTCCGCCGCGATCTTCCCCGAGGTCTCGTACAACTTCGGCAACGGGCTCGAGCTCGGCGTCGGGGCGCTCTTCAACCTCGGGAAGTCCTACACGAAGTTCGGCGACCCAGCGGCGGGCGGGTCCATCAGCTTCTTGCGCGCTCGGTACACCCTCTGACGGGGCCGAACAGGCAAGGGAAAAGTGCCCCGCTTCTTGGCCCTGCGTCGGGGCCTGTGGCTTGCTACGCCCGTGCGCTCCCCCAGACTCCTCTCGTGGTCTCTCGCTGGCCTCCTCGCCATGGTCTCGTTCGCCTACCTCGGGTCGGCGTCCGCCGCCGAGGACTACGAGGAGGCGGCCTCGCCTCCGTCGTCCGAGCCGAGCGAGGACGTCCACAAGGACAAGGATGTCCCGGCGAAGAAGGACAAGGCCAAGCCCAAGAAGAAGGCCGCCAAGAAGGCGAAGGGCAAGGCTGTCGCCAAGGACAACAAGGCCAAGGACAAGAAAGACAAGCCCAAGACCGTCGCCAAGGCGCAGAAGAAGAAGAAGAAGAACAAGGCGTCGAGCGGATCGAGCGACGCGAAGATCGCCAAGGCCGGCGACAAGAAGAAGACTTCCTCCGCCGTGCTCTCGAAGCCGGTCAAGGACGCCGAGCAGGACGTGAAGGACGGCCCCGAGGAAGCGCAGAAGGACGACGACCAGGGGGACCGTAAGAACCGCCGGCGCAAGCCGATCCGGCGCCGCCAGAAGCCCGCGGCAGAGTAGCTCCCGCCGCGCAGGACGCGCGCGAGACGACCTGAACGCAAGAGCCGAGCTCCCCAAGGAGCCCGGCTCTCTCGTTGGACGCGCCCCGGCTGGCGGGGCGCGCGCTCAGGCTACCAGCGGTTGCCGCCGCGCCCACCGCCGCCGCCGCCGCCGCCGCCGCCGCGGTTCTGGCGCTCCTCGGCCTCGTTCACCTTGAGGGCGCGGCCGTCGAGCATGGCGCCGTTCATGGCCTTGATGGCGTTCTGCGCCGCGTCCGCGGTGCCCATCGTGACGAAGCCGAAGCCGCGCGACTGGCCGGTCTCGCGATCCGACACGAGGTGGACGTCGGTGATCTCACCGAACGAAGAGAAGGCCTCCTGCAAGGTCTCCTTGCTGGAGTTGAAGGAGAGGTTGCCGACGTAAAGACGATTGCCCATGGTTGTTCTCGATCCGGTAATGGCTCGCCACTCGCGAGCGCCGAGGCTTCACGTAGCCGTTGCAGCGATTATCCACGGTCCCAAACCAGAACCCTCGTGACGCCGGCGGAAACCAGGCAGAGAGACAGCAAGAAGGGCGACAGGAGTATCGTCGTAGCGGGGAACGGAGGCTGAAGGCACAGTTCCTACGACCGAAACCTCCCGAATGCAAGCCGCGGCCGCGAAGTTTCCGGACGAGTCGCCACTCTTCCCCGCAACCGGGCGCTTTGTGCGCGGGCTACTGGACCGCGTCCACCAGCCAGGCCTGGCCCGCGACCAGCACCTCTTCCGGGGAGCCGCCGCCAGAGACCGCGGGTCCGGTGGCCCAGCCGTTCTGCCCAGCGCTCAGCACGAAGCCGTGATCGCCGAAGACGTACACGAGCGTCCGCGGCGGCATGGCCTCGAAGAGCTTCAGGAGCGCGTCGGTGACCTCCTCGGCGACGGCGTCGAGCCGCTCGTCGTGGCTCGCGCCAGGGGCGCGCAGCCGCGCCTCCACCAGGTCCAGCTTCAGGACCTCGCGCGCGCCGAGCCGCTCGCGCCGGAACGCGGCGACGTTGCGGCCACGCGTGATGTCGGGCTCGCTCGGCGTCGCGGGCAGATCCGAGAAGCCCTGCTGGCCCCGCGCGAGCAGGTGCATCTGGACCGGGGTGATCGTCGGGAGCGCCGCCCAGAGCAGCGTGCGCTCGACCAGCACGGCGCGCTGGTCGAGTGACTTGCGCAGCCGCTCGCTCACGCGCTCGCCGAGCTCGAAGCTCATCGCGTCGACCAGGACGAGCTTCACCGATCGGGCGCTCGCGAGGCGCGCGACCCTGTGCGCCACCTCCGGCGCGTCCATCACCATGCTCGGCCGCTTGCCCGTGACACGGATGGACGCGAAGGCGCCCTCGTAGCTCTCGGCGAACGAGTCGCGCCAGCCGCGGATGATCTCGCGCGCCGTCGCGTCCACCTCGCCCCGCCGCGCGGCGGCGAGCAGCGGGAGGTAGCGCTCGACGAAGAGCTTCTCCACCTGGGCGGCGGGCTTCGGGCCGCGTGCGGCGTCGAGCTCCATCGCCTGCGCGCGCCACGACTGGGCCAGGAGCAGCCGCGCCGCGCGCTGCTCCTCTTCCTTCTCCGCCTCCAGGCGCGCCCGCTCGGCCCGCTCGGCCTCGAGGCGCTCCGCCTCCAGGCGCGCCCGCTCGGCCCGCTCGGCCTCGAGGCGCTCCGCCTCGAGGCGCTCGGCCTCCAGGTGCCGCGCCTCCGCAGCCCACCGCTCCTCCTCGAGCCGGAGCTCGGCCTCACGCCGCGCCTCTCGCTCCTCGAGCGTGGGGGAGGGGGCGAGCTCGAGATCGGGCAGCCGCGTCTCCTCGGCGGACGTGAGCACCTGAGCGAGATCCTGGCCCTCGTCGCCGTCGTCCGCTGGCGCCAGGTCCTCGGCCGCCACGGCCGCGGCGGCGGAGTCGTCCTCGTCGCAGGGGCGGAGCGTCGGCGCGACCGGCGGCGGCGAGAGATCCGTCCGCCGTGACTCCTCGACGGGCCGGAGGAGGGAGCTCGCCCCGACGTCCCAGACGATCTCGTCGAGCGGCCGGGGGACGCGCAGCTCGATGTGGCGATCCGCGTCGTCCAGCAAGACGCCCACGGTGAGCCTCGTCTCGCTCCGCGCCGCCTCCATCCACGCCGTGAGCGTCGCCGCGTCCTCGTCGCGGAGGCGCCCTTTCTCCGCGAGAGCGCGCAGCGGCGGCATGCAGACCACGATCTCACGAGCGGGGAGCGCGGCGGCGCGGAAGAGCTGATCCGAGACCACCCACTCGGCGTCCGCGTCGGCGTCGGTCACAGGCGGCATCGCGCCGCGCCGCGCGAGCGCGGCCTCGATCGCCGCCTCGAGGGCGCGCGAGAGCTTGCCGGGGAGCGTGGGCCCTGGTCGAGCGACGAGCGCACGCGCGCGCCACGCTTCTTCGCACAGCTGGTCTCGCACGCCGTCGTCGACGAAGCGGACGAAGCTCGCCCTGCGCGATCGGACCGGATCGACGGACGCTCCTTCGTTCGGCTGGGAGCGGGTGGGCCGCTGGTCGGCCGAGGGGGTCGTGCTGCCGAGAGGGAGGGCGGACATAGATAACCTGCCGTGCCAGAGATCCAGGCCGCGGGCCCAGTTTTCGGGGGAACTTGCCGCGGGCCCGGGTTTCCTTCGCAGCAGGAGGCAGCCATGCCCGATCTCTCCGTCCCGGGTCGCCCGCCCGCGTGGCATCCGTCCGCCCGCCGCCCAGCAGTCGACTGGAACCTGACCGTCCTCGCCGCCTGCTCGTTCCTCCTTCACTTCGGCGCCTTCGCGTCCCTCTACTCGGACTGGGCCGACGAGGTCGTCGACGACGACCTGACGGTGTCGCGCCTCGTGGAGGCGACGCGCGAAGATCAGCCCGCGCTGCCGGTGGAGCGGCCCGAGGAGGAGGCGCTACCGTCTCCGGCGACGCCGGGCGCCACGGCGTCGCCCCGGCCGGCCCACGCAGGAGAGCGCCGAAGCGCGGCCCGCGGGCGCGCGCCCGCCCCCCCGCCGCGCGACGCCGTCGCCGACCTCTCCGCCGAGCTCGGGCGCCTCGACACCGCGATGCTCGTGGCCCTCCGCTCGCGCGGCCCGGCCACCGACGACGTCCTCTCCGGATCGAGCCCTCCGTTCGGGGACCTCGACGTGTCGGACCGCGCCGCCCACCCGAGGCCGGCGCTCGATCTCGCCTTCGGCGCTTCGCCCCGCCTCGGATCCTCGAGCACGTCTCTCGCCGACCTCGGAAACGCTGGCCGCGGCGATGGCCCCGCCTCCGCCGGGAGCGCCCGCTCCGTCGAGGGTCCAGCCCGCAAGCCCGCGGTCGGCGTCGGCGATCCGGCCCCGACCGAGATCCCGGGCGCGGGCGCGGTCATCGCGGGCCTCTCGGGCGTGTTCCGCCGTTGCTACCAGAACGGGCTGCTGCGGGAGAACCCCGACATGGAGGGAGCTGTGCGCGTCACCGCGCGTGTCGGATCGAACGGAGAGGTGGTCTCGGTCACGTCCTCCGCGACGGGCTCGATCTCTCCTGGTGTAGCCGCTTGCATCGCTTCGAAGGTCCAGGGCGCCCAGTTCTCGCCGCCCAAGAACGGCCAGGGCGCCGTGCTGGTGATCCCCGTCGGCCTCAAGCACCAGGCGCCGCCTTGACCGAGGGTGCTCCAGGGTGAAACGCTGCGTTGCATGCGGATCCTTGCTTGCGCCCTCTCGGTGGTGCTCCTCCACGTCGTCGGCTGCGGCGACGACCCCGAGGGGTCGGGGGGCGCGGGCGGCCCGACGTCGGCCGGTCCGACCTCCGGGCCCGGCGCGACAGGGAGCATGACGACGACCGGCGCGGGCACCACCGGCTCGGCGCAGACCAGCTCGGGTCAGACCGGCGCGACCACCGACGCCACGACCGGGACGGGGATGGATCCGTACGCCGCCGCCCGCGCGGCCTGCATCGCGAAGATCAACGAGCTGCGCGCCACGAAGAGCCTGCCGGCGTACGCCGACTGGAACGACGGCGAGGCGTGCGCCGATCAACAGGCCACGTCCGACGAGACCAACAACGATCCGCACGGGGCGTTCGGCATGTGCGGGGAGAGCGGTCAGAACGAGTGCCTCGGGGCGGGCCCGGGCGGCATCGAGTCGTGCCTCGAGTCGATGTGGGCCGAGAAGGACCAGCCAGGATGCGCCGGGTGTGACGCGTGCAACATGGCCTACGATCCCGACTGCCCGGGGTGCGACTTCTACGGATCGCAGACCGGCGACGTCTGCGGCCACTACGTCAACATGAGCGCGCTCTACTTCACCGAGGCGGCGTGCGGCTTCTCGTCCCTCGGCGGCTGGGACGTCATCAACTTCCGCTGACGCCGCCGCCCTCGGTGGGCAGAAGCTTCTTCTTCTCCACCTTCCCCATCGCGTTTCGCGGCAGCGCGTCGACGACGCGGAGGTCGCGCGGCACCTTGTACGGGGCGAGGCGCTCCTTGGCCCACGCGCGGAGCACCTCCAGGGTGAGGACCTCTCCGGCTCTCGGCACCACCACGGCGGTCACGCGATCCCCCCACGCAGGGTCGGGCACGCCGATGACCGCGACCTCGGCGACCGCGGGGTGCTCCCGCAGCGTCTCCTCCACCTCGAGCGCGGAGACCTTCTCTCCGCCCGTCTTCAGGATGTCCACGGACGTGCGCCCGAGCAGGCGGATCGCGCCGTCGGCCTCGCGCCGCCCGACGTCGCCGGTTCGGAACCAACCCTCCGTGAACGCCTCCGCGGTCTCCGCCTCGCGCCCCCAGTAGCCCGCGAAGACGGAAGGACCGCGCACCCAGAGCTCGCCCTCGACGGCGTCGCGCCCGGCCTCGTCCACGATCCGGTGGTCTACCGTGGGGAGCGCGCGGCCGACGGTGCCCGGCCGGCGCCCCGCGGGATCGAGCGGGTTCGAGAGCGCCATCCCGATCTCGGTCATCCCGTACCGCTCGAGGGGGATCACGCCGGCGATCTGCCGCCAGCGGGCGGCGAGCGCCGAGGGGAGCGCGGCGGACCCGCTGGTCGCGAGGCGCAGCGCCCGCGCCGAGGCCGCCCAGCGAGCCTGCTCCTCGGCGCTCGCGGCGTCGTAGGCCTCGACCAGCCGTTGGTACATCGTGGGCACGGCCATCAGCACCGTGGCGCGGTCGAGCTGGTCGAGGACGGCGCGCGCGTCGAACCGGCGCAGCAGCCTGAGCGTGCAAGGAGCGGTGAGGGCGGTGAGGAGCGCCACGACGACCCCGTGCAGGTGGTGCATCGGCAGGACGTGCAGCAGCGCGTCGTCGGGGTGGAGCCCCCAGGCGTCACGAAGCGCCGCCGTCTGCGCCGCCAGGTTCTGGTGCGTGAGGAGCGCGCCCTTCGGTCTCCCCGTGGTGCCGCTCGTGTAGAGCATCAGCGCCGGATCCGCGCCCTCGGGCGCGGATCGCGAGGGCGCGGTGTCGTCGGCGTCGTCGAGCGCGCGCGGATCCACCACCTCGAGCCCCACCGGCAGCGCGCGCGTGTGCTCCTCGTCCGCGATCGCGAGCCGGGGCGCCGAGTCCTGGACGAAGTAGGCGAGCTCGGCGGCCGGCGCCTGCAGCGGCAGCGGCACGGCGACGCCGCCGCGGAGGAGGACGCCGAGGAAGGCCTCGATCCAACGGGCGCCAGGCGGCAGGAGGAGCACCACGCGCTCGCCGCGGAGCGGTCCGGCCGCTCGCTCCAAGCTCCGGCCTGCGCCGTGCGCCCGCGCCAACGTCTCGGCCGCCGCCGCGCGCCTCCCCGAGTCCACCTCGACGATCTCCGCGCTGGACCCGCCTCGCGCGAGCTCGAGCCGCGCCAGCAGCGCGCTCGCCGGATCGGGTGGAGAGCGGTCGTCCGTCACGCCGAAGACCATGGGAGCACAAGAAGTGCCGGTTCCGGGGAGCGGCGGATTACACTGCCGTCGCGATGGCCCCCTCCACGAAGCTCACCGCCGTGCTGCTCCTCGGCCTCCTCCTCGCGTGCGGGGACGGCGACAAGCCCGGGGCAGCGTCCGCGAGCGCGAAGCCTGCCGGCTCCACGACGACGGCCGCTTCGAGCGCCAGCGCCCCGCCGAAGTCGGACGAGATCCCGCCGCTCACCGTAGACGACCTGGGCATCTTCCTCGCGGGGCAGCGGATCAACCTCAAGGAGCAGGACGCAGCGAACCGCCTGAAGAAGATCGTGGGCGAGCTGCCCATCCAGGGCAAGGAGGTCCAGCTCCTCGTGCTCAAGAAGGCGAAGATCCCCGACGTGTTCGCGCTCGTCAGGGAGATCGGCGCGTCGCAGGCGACCTCCATCAGGATCAAGGCCGCCGAAGGGCGCGGCGATCTCCCCAAGGAGTTCGTCATCTACCCGCAGGCCAAGCTCAAGGACAAGCCGGCGGCGTGCTCGATCGTCGGGATGGTCAGCAAGAACCTCGCGACCGACATCTGGGCCGTGAAGGGCGGGACCGGCAAGCGCCACGTGAAGGGCTTCGCCGGCCCCGATCTGAGCAACACCGGCGAGACGCTGCAGAAGATGCTGAAGAAGTGCGACTCGAAGGTGGCGTTCTTCAGCGCCGACGACAGCCTGGACTGGGAGCTCGCTCACATGATCGGCGGGGCGATCCTCGCGAACGACACGGAGAAGAAGATCAGCACGCTCGTCCTGCTCGACGAAGTGCCCGTCCCTGGCCGGCCCGTGAAGGGCTTCGGCGACTGAGCCGAGGCCCTCCGGGGCTCGGCGGTCGGTCAGAGGCAGGCGGCGTACGGGCTGGCGTAGTCCTCGAAGCGGGCCGTGTACGTCTGACCGGGCGCGGGTCGGAGCTCGACGCCGTCCGCGGTGAAGTAGAGCTCCACCTCGGTCGACACGTACTGCCCGTCGGGCGTGAGGGTCAGATCCGCCGCGGGGCACTGGTCCTCCGCCACCACCGAGGGCATGGCGTGGAAGGGGTCGATCGAGCGGATGCGCAGCTCGTACCGGGCGTCGTTGCCGACGCGACGGAAGAAGTCGACGTACCGAGACGTGAACGCCGCCTCCCCCGCGAAGCGGAAGTGGACCTGGGCGTCGACCTGCTTCCAGAGATCGGCGTTGTCGTAGTCGGTGACGCCCTCCTCCCAGACGTCGAAGTACACGCCCGCGATGGCGGCGCGCTGGCGGGCCCACGTGCCGAAGGTGAAGCCTTGCGCGAGATCGACCCGGTGGTGGTCGCAGGGCCCCCCCTCGCAGGTCCACCGCTGGACCACGCTCGCGACGTTCCCCGCCCAGCCCGGCTGCCCGAGCGGCGCGGCGACGGAGAAGCCGTAGTTGCCGCCGAAGTTGGAGTCGTATTGGTTGCATCCCCAACGGTTCGTCACCGAGAACCACACCTCGAGCTGGCCCGAGGTCTCGGGTACGATGATCGCCGGAGACTCGGCCATGAGCCCCGCGACCACGATGGCGTGCGGCTCGCCGCCCCCCACCTTGTAGTGCGCCGTGATCGCCCACTGCGGGACGCCGTTCTGCTCGCCACGGCAGCCCGGGAGGCGCGAGGCGTCGTAGGAGAGCTCGATCGGGTCCCCTGCGCGGAGCTTGCCCTGGACGGTCTCCGAGAAATCGGCGCCGAATGTGATGCGCGCCTCGCCGAGCGCTCCTTCGCTCTGGTCGGAGGTCTCCTCGTCGAGCTCGGGCTCGGAGGGAGCGCAGGCCGCGAGGGCGAGCGCGAGCGTGGCCGGAGCCAGGGCGGGGCGGAGCGCGTGGAGCATGGGTGGGTCAATGTAGGCAATTGGGCGCGGCGTCAAGGCCAAGCGTAACTCACGTCTGAGCGACTGCGTGGCCACGCGGCGTAAGCTCGGGCCGAGCTCCCCGTTCCCTGGCTGAATGAGCCCTCCGCCCAGGGCACCTGAGTCAGCATGGATCCGGCGCCCTGGGGAGGCGCGCCCGAACCCCGCGAGGCACCCGTGTACCCTGCCGCAGATCTCCACGCCGACGCTCGGCCACCCGCCGCCCACGAGTCGGAGCTCGACGATCCTTGGTTCTCGGAGACCGGCCAGGTGCCGCTGCGCCGGGCTCCGAGCTCGCGCCCGCCACGCGGGCCGGAGCTCGACCCCCTCGGCGACGAGACCGCGGACGAGTGGTTCTTGCCCGAGGAGCCGACCGACGACGGAGCCTGATCGCGGCGCGGGCGCTACTTCAGCACGGTCAGCGCCACGAACGCCCAGCCTCCTGGCGCCGCCTCGACGACGACGTCCCGCGTGACGCCGCGGGCGCCGACGCGCAGCACGTGCCTGCCCGCGCTCACCCGGAAGCGCGCGATCTGGATGCGCGCGGGCAGCGTGGACCACGACCGCGTGTCGGGGGTGTCGGCGGCCGTCAGCGCGGCCGAGGCGGCGAGCCCGGCGAGCAGGCCGATGGTCCCACCGGTGCTCTGCCCGCGACCGTCCGAGGCCCGCCCCGCGGCGTGCGCGCCTTCGCTGATCGCGAGGCGCGTCAACATGCGCGTGATCGCCGAGACGATGATCGTGGGCTCCTGCTTCTTGAACGCGGCGCGCGCCTCGGCCTCGACGTCGAGCGCGTCCTCCATGCCGACGGGGCGTCCGTCGACCGTCAGCCCGGCGGCCCCGTGCTCACCCCGCGCGTCCCCGAGCACCGGGTAGTTGACCCAGGTGACCAGGCCCTTCGCCGCGAGCTCGTTGGCGCGCGCGTGATCGTGCGGGCTGAGCGCCCCCGCCGCCAGGGTCAGCGCCAGGCCGATGGGGATGCGACGCGGCTCCTTCGGCGGGACGCGCCCGAAGCTCACGACGACGAGCACGTCGCACTCGCCGGTGGCCTCCACCGCGTCCAGCGGGCCCGCCTCGCCGACGAGCTCCTTGATGTTCTCGGTGCGAGGCTCTCCGCGGGTGAGGACGCGAAGCGGGTCTCGGAGGGAGGCGAAGTCGTCGTGCGCGAGCGCTTCCTCGTAGAACACCAGCGCCTCGTCCACCTTGCCGGACTTCTCGAACGCGAACCCCGCCAGGTAGCTCCCGACGCCGAGCATCGTGGTGCCTTCGTCGTTGTCCTCCAGGTACTTCTGCACGATGGCGAGGCGCCGGGCCTCGACCTTCGCGTCCTCGAGCTTGCGCTGTGCGAGGTATCCGACGATGCCCAGCGTGTTGATCATGAGCTTCTCGTACGCGGGCGCGCGGTACGCGCCCACGTCGTCCGAGAAGAGGTAGCGGCCGACCTCGTCGGCGGCGTCCCGGCTCAGGTCGAGCAGCTCGATGCCCTTGTCCGCCGCGCCGATGTCCTTCACGGCGCGCGGGAAATCCCCACGCATGAGCTGGATCGTCCCGCGATCGAGGACGAGGAGGGCGTCGTCCGTCCGCATGTCCGCCGGCAGCTGATCCGAGCTCTCGAGGTCCATCTCCTCGTTGAGGGCGTTGATCGCGACGTCCGGCTGGCCACGGTTCAGGGCCTCGAGCGCGCCCTTCACGCGGCTCTCGTGGCCGGCGCACCCGAGGAGCCCGAGCGCCAAGGCGGCGGCGGCGCACGCCAGCGTCGATCGCGAGGAGCTCATCGGTCGTGGGGCGCTGCGCGTCAGATCTTGGCGATGCCCTTGGTGACTTGGGCCTTGTTCTGCCACACGACCTCGCTGGTCGAGACGTCGATGACCTGCATGAACATGAAGTACTGCACGCGCCGCTCGCCCCCCGCCGCCTGGTCCGACGAGAACACCTTTCCGGTCATGTAGAACTGGGCGCCGAGCTGCTTGTTGTACTCCGCGACGTGGTTCGGATCGAAGCCCCCGCCGTGCTGCTTCTCCACCTCCCGGATCATCTGCTTCTGGCGCTCGATGCTGACGACGCGCACGAGGTTCGTGTTCACCATGTAGGTCTCGATGTCGCTCATCAGCGCGTCGAGCTGGCTGCCGATGTGCTCGCTGGTCTCGTTCGCCATCGGGTAGATGGCCAGGATGGGCCGCGACTTGTCCTCGCCCCAGCGCTTGGCGACGCCCGAGTCGACGAACTTGGTGAGGTTGTCGTGGAGGAGCGTCTCGAGATCCCGCTTGTCGAAGGTGGTCCCCATCGTCTGGTCGTCGAAGCCTTCGACCTCGTCCCCGCGGACGTAGGTCGGCTTGGCGCACCCCGAGGCCACGGCGGCGGCGAGCAGGGCGGCGAGGATCAGGCGGGAGCGGTGGGTTGTCGTCATGGGTGTCCGGTGCGGTAGGGTAGCACTCGACTGTGGTACGAGGTGCCTGGGTGGAAACACGTTTCCCGCGCACGATCGCGACGCTCGCCCCGGCTCGCGGTAGAGAGGGCGCCGTGTGGATCTTCGGCTACGGCTCTCTCCTCTTTCGTCCGGATTTCGAGCACTTACGGATGGAGGTCGCCGCCGTCGCGGGTCTCGAGCGCCGGTTCTGGCAGGGGTCGACGGATCACCGAGGGGTGCCCGGCGCGCCGGGGCGGGTCGTCACCCTGGTGCCGCGCGAGGGGGGCGTCGCGTGGGGCGTCGCGTACCTCGTCGCGGCGGAGGCGCGCGAGGCGGTCCTCGCGTACCTCGATCACAGAGAGAAGGGCGGCTACGAGCGTCGCGAGGTGGCCTTGGTCGGCCGCGCGGGCCCGATCACCGAGGCGGCGATCACCTACGTCGCGGTCGAAGGAAACCCGAACTGGCTCGGCGACGCGCCCCCCTCCGCGATCGCCGCGCAGATCCGCGCCGCCGCGGGGCCCAGCGGGCCGAACGCGGCATACGTCCTCCGCCTCGCGGCCGTCCTCCGCGAGCACGGCATCGAGGACCCGCACGTCGACGAGATCGCGGGGCTCGTCGGGCCCCCCTGACGTCGGGGGGCCCGGCTCACAGCGCCTTGACGAACTCGCGGCCGAACTCGAGGGGCGTCGGGCGGTCCCCTGGCGCGAGCGCCGTCGCGGCGCGGAAGAGCTTCGCGATGCCGGAGGGGAACTCACGCAGCCGCTCCGGATCCTCGAACGGATCCCGCCGCATGTGCGCGATCATCCGGTCGCGCAGGTTCTCGATGTCGTCGAAGAACGCGCGGTGCGTCGTGACGTTGTAGATCGTGCCGGCGAGCGCGTACACGTCGGCGCGGACGTCCAGCTCGACCGGGTCGAGGACCTGCTCGGGCGCGATGTAGCCGGCGGTCCCCGCGACGAACCGACCGCACACGTCGGCGGAGACGCGCGTCGCGCGCACCATGCCGAAGTCGATGACGACCGCGGAGAGCGGGGGCACGATCGCGGGGTCGCGGTGCTTGGCGGGATCGAAGCGCTCGCCACCCGCGAGCGGGAGCCTGAGCCAGATGTTGGCAGGCTTGAGGTCGCGGTGGACGAGGCCGGCGCCGTGGAGCGCCGCGAGCCCGGCGCACGCCTCGTGGACCACCTGCCGGAGCTCGAACAGCGTCATCTTCCGCGCCGTCGAGTATTGCTTGAGGTCGGCGCCGATGAGGTACTCGAGGACGAGGAACGGGCTCCCGTCCGACACGCCGCGGTCGATGATGTTGGCGACGTTCGGGTGGTAGAGCCCGGCGAGCGCCTTCGCCTCCTCCACGAACGAGGCGAGGATCCCCTCGCGCTCCAGGTCGTTGGCGCTGGCGAGGGCGTCGGCCTTCGGGATCTTCAGGACGAAGAGCCGATCGGCGCCCGGCTTGCGGACGAGCCACACCGAGCCGATGCCGCCCTCTCCGATCGGCTTGACGAGCTCGTAGCCCTCGATGACCTTGAGCTCCTTCTTCTTGATCGGGGGCGGCGGTGGGGTCCGCCGGATCGCGGCGCCGACGGCGCCCTCCAAGAGAGAGGAGGCGATGGGGCCGAGCGACGCGAACCACACGTCGAGCAGCGTGAGGTCACGCGCCCGGATGGAGCGCGCGACGAGGGCCGCGACGCGCGGCGCGTTCTCCGTCGCGGTGCGGCTCAGCGTGTCTTCGGGGTTCTCCGCGCTCGTCGCGTGCAGCGCCTTGACGGGGTTGGCGAGGGCGGCGTGGAGGCGATCGCCGGCGGTGACCAGATCGAGGCACATGGCCTCGAGGTCCTTCTTCGGCCCCGCGGCCGTCGCGAACGTCGCGAGCGCGCCGGCGAGGCCGTCGAGCGCGAGCGCGAGCTCGGTGTCCTGTGCGTGGAGCGACGCCAGCGCCTCGCCCGCGCTCTGCTTCCACTGCCCGTCGGCCGCGTCCGACGCGAGCGCCGTGCGCAGCTTCTCGGCGTGCTCGACGCACTGGGCGAGCGCCCCCGTCGCCATGAGCGGCAGCGCCGTGGTGAGCTGGAGCAGCATGGCGGGCCGGTCGATGACCAGCGCCCACCACGCGGCGAACGGCCCCAGCCATCGGAGATCGTCGACCTCCCCGAGCGCCGTCCCGCGCGTGGTGTCCACGAGCCGCCAGAACAGGGCGCTGAGCGCGGTCTTCAAGGGGCCGGGCAGCTCGCGGGAGCCGTCGGCGAGGCCGTCGATCTTCCGGAGCCAGAGGCAGGTGTCGTGCGCGGTGGCGCCGCGGTCCGACGCCGTCGCGCAGGCGTCCAGCGCGTAGCCGCCGAGCTTCACGGCGAGCACCTCCAGCGGGAGGTCGTCGTCGTGCGAGGCGCCCTCGCTCTGGCGCCGCGTCTTGACGACGTCCAGCATCTCGGCCGGCGCCTTCGCCATGAGCTCCTTCATCTCGGTGAGGTCGGGGACCTCGATGTGCTCCGTCTCGGGGCACGTCGACAGGAGCGGGTCCCAGAGGCGCAGCGCGAAGCTCCGCGCGCACCCCTCGAGCGCGTTGACCGCCGCTGCGCGGGCCCGGAGCCGGCCCGACCCGAGGGCGATGCGGCGCGCCTCCTGGAACGTGGTGGCGAGGTAGCCGGCGAAGCGCGCCGCGCGGGCGTCGGCCTCCTCGTCGTCGTACTGGGCCGCGACCCGCATCAGGTTCTCCAGCCCGAGCTCGAGATCGAGCGGATCTCGCTCGGCCCCCTCGACGGGGTCGGTGATCGCGATGACCTCGATCCACCGCCGGAGCTCCTCCAGGCTCGACGCGCGCGCCTGCGCGGCGCGGCTGCGCAGCGCCAGCATGACACGCGCGATCTCCGGGTCGCGGTCACCGCGGCGCCAGATCGTGGCCAGGCCGCGCGCGAGCGCGCGGGCGGCGATCGCCCCGCCGTCCCCGTTCAGGATGCGCGCGACGAGCCGGTCCCAGAGCTGCCGGCGCTCCGAGAACAGAAACGGCGTGGCGGCTGCTACGGCGGCGAGGACCCAGGCCTCCTCCGCCGGCGAGTCGAGGATCGCGACGAGCTGGCTGGCGAGGAAGCGGAGCCGCTCCTCCGGGAGCGAAGCGAAGGCCGTCACCGCTCGCTGCCTGAGGACCGGCGAGTCCCCGTGGACCCAGTCAAGGATGTTGTTCTCGAGCTGCTCGAAGGCCCCGGTGAGGCGCCCGAGCGCGCGGGCGGCGTGGACCCACACGAGCGGCTCGGGGTGGAGGAGCAGCGGCTGGAGGATCTGCAGCGTTCGGCCGACGAGCGCCTGATCGGTGCTCTGCGGCATGCCTCGCGCGCTCACCTCGAGGCAGCGCGCCGCGAGCACGCGCCCGAGGAGCGTGCCGTGCGCCGGCCCCTCCACGAGCGCCTCGAACGTGGACGACGAGCCCCAGATCCAAGCGCCGAGGTGGGGGACCTCCATCGCGCTCGCGCCGGCCTCCCAGAGGAGGATCTCCAGGCGCGAGATGGCCTCCACGTTCTCCTCTGCGACGAGCTGCTCGCCCTTGCCGAGCAGGGGCACGCAGCCGAAGGCGTCCACCATGGGGCCCTCGACGACGCGTGCGCGCGCGACGCCGTCGACGTGGCCCGCATACGAGGAGGCGGCGGCGTGATGGAGCAGCCTCGCGAGGTGCACGTCACGGCGCCACGTGCTGGCCGTGCACCAGAGGAACAGGGCTCCCCCCTCCGGGGCATCGAACAGCGCCCCGAGCTCGTCCACCTCCGCTTCGGAGTGCGTGGCTGGAGGGAGGAGCTTCGCGACCGTGTCGGCGAGCTCGCGGATGGGCGCGGAGAGCTCGGGAGGCGCGTCGGGCGCCGCCCGTCGGCCTCCCACACGCCAGCGGGCCGCCACCGCCTCCTCGAGGTCGTGGCGTCCCGTGAGCGCCTCGCTGAGGCTGGCCAGCGCTTCTCGGAGGGTCGCGGAAGACATGTCGCCGCGAGCGTACCCCTCGGTCCGGTCAGGCACCATCGGCAGAGGTGGCTCGCGGCAAGTTCCGCCAGGCGCCTCCGCGTGCGCGCCGGCGCGGGCAAGCTGGGCTGGCTCACGGGCAATTTCGGCGCGACACGGGCAGGAATCGGGGCTCCTAGCCGTAGGTAGACGCCCGGCAGGAGTGTTCCATGAGCGACGAGGAGAGCGGGGGAATCGGGAAGAAGGCGGGCCTCGCGGGGCTCCTGGCGGGTCTCGCGGGCATCGGGGGTCTCGCCGATGACTGCGGGCGGGCCGCCATGGTGGGCAGGGCCGCCTCGGGCCCCGCCTCGCTCGGCGACGCCGCGGCGCGCGCCGCCCGGCTCGGCGGGGGACTCGGGGACGACGCGGCGCGGTTCGGCGCGGGGATGGGCGACGACGTCGCGCGCGGGGGCCGCCTGCCGGCTGGGCTCGGGGCGGCGCAGGAGGTTCGGGTGGGCGAGGGCGCGCTCGCCCGCGTGGTCGACGACGCCGCGCCGGGGGCCGGCCGGAGCGTGGAAGAGGCTCTGCTCGAGGCGGGCGCGGACCTCACGTCCGCGGTCGTCGCCTGGGACGCGCCCGCCCCCCGCGTCGACGCCGAGGCCGCCGCCTCGGCCCCGGCCGCGGCCGTCATCGTCGGGGCCGCGGTCTCCCGCGCCGAGCTCGACGCGCGCGCCACCGCCGGAGCGCTGCTCGTCGTGGTCGGCGAGGAAGCGGCCGACGGGACCTTCGATCTCTCCGGGGAGCGCGTGACGGACGTCCAAGCGCACGGTCGCTGCGCCGAGCGGGGAGCGCGCTGCGTCGTCCTGACCTGCGCGCCCGACGCTGCGCCCGCCTGCGCCGCGCTGGGCGCGGGCATGGGCCGCAAGGCGCTCGCCAGGACGTCGCCCGGGCGCGCCCCCGCCGCGCGCTACGCCGACGTCGTCTACGCGCTCCTCGAGGAGCGCGCGAGGCTGGGTCGCCGTGACCTGACTGTGAGCCGCGCCGCGGGGGCGGGCGACCAGGTGGTGCGCAGCAAGCTCGGCGCGCGCGCCATCCAACGCGCGCCGCGCTGAGGCCTCTTCGGCGCCCTCGTCACCCCGACTCCCTCCGGCGCTCCGCTCCTCGCGCCTGCAGGGGGCTGGCCCGGTGCGTCGGGCACTTGCGACGTGGGATCCGCCGAGAGCCCTGTATAACCACTCGCGTGGCCGAGCCGAGCGAGGCGCAGCAGCCCCCCGCGTCCAAGCGGGAGTCCCACCTCTACGTCTACATCGCGGTGGCGATGCTGGCGGGCGTGGTGGTCGGGCCGCTCCTCGGCGCGCGCGCGGCGCCGCTCGGCGAGATCGGCAAGCTGGTCATCCAGCTCATCAAGACTGTCGCGACGCCGCTGCTCTTCTTCGCCATCCTGAACGCGATCCTGAAGACCGAGGTGGGCGCCGGCGCGGGCGTGCGCATGGTCTTCGTCGCCGGCGTGAACGGGGTGGTGGCCATCCTGTTCGGGCTCACGATCTCGAACGTGCTGCAGCCGGGCCTCTACCTCGCCGAGGTCGCGTCGGCTGGCGGGGACGCGTCCAAGTACGCCGACAAGAAGGTCGACCTGCTCAAGACCCTGACCAGCTACGTGCCCGCGGACCTCGTGACCCCGTTCGCGCAGAACCTGGTGCTCTCGATCATCCTGATCGCGCTGCTCCTCGGGTTCGGGCTGCGCCGCGCGCGGGCGGAGCTCGAGGAAGGCGGGCCGAGCTTCCGGCCCATCGAGGACGCCATCGCCGCCATCCTTCGGACGATGGAGATCGTGCTCGGCTGGGTGATCAAGCTCATCCCGTTCGCCGTGTTCGGCGTCGTCGCCAAGACCGTGGGCGAGCACGGTCTGGCGCCCTTGAAGGGGCTCGCCAGCTACGTGGTGGTCGGGCTCCTCGGCCTCGCCCTCCACGTCGCGATCACCTACCAGCTCTGGATCGTCCTCGTCGCGGGGATCCCGCTCCGTCGGTTCTGGCGAATCGCCCGCGAGCCCGTGGTCTACGCGATGGGGACGAACTCGAGCCTCGCCACGCTCCCCGTCACGCTCAAGGCGCTCGACCGCCTCGGCGTCTCCCGCTCGTCGTCCGCGCTCGGCGCCTGCGTCGGCACGAACCTCAACAACGACGGCATCGTGCTCTACGAGGGGATGGCCGTGCTGTTCGTCGCTCAGGCGGTGGGCATCGATCTCTCGCTCCCGCAGCAGGTGATCGCCGCGCTCACCTGCATGGTCGCCGCGATGGGGGTCGCGGGCGTGCCGGAGGCGGGGTTCATCTCGCTCGCGCTCGTCCTGAACACGGTGGGACTCCCGGTGGAGATCCTCCCGCTGCTGCTCACCGTGGACTGGGTCATCGCGCGCGCGCGCAGCATGACGAACGTCCTCGCCGACATGGTGCTGTCCATCGTGATCGATCGCCTGGGAGGTGCGAAGTTCACCGAGCCGCTCGGAGAGTCGTGACGGCGCGCCGCGTCGGCGCCGCGGCCCTCGGTGTGCTCTCGGCGGCGTGCGGATCGCCGGAGACGTCCCGCGCCGCCGCCTCCGCCTCCGCGGTCGCGGCCGCGCCGTCCACCTCGGCGCCCCCCGTGCACCCGACGCCCGCGCCGTCCGGGAGCGCACCGGCGCAGTGGCCCGTTCGAAGCGCGTGCGCGTTCGACTGGGTCGATCTTCGCGAGGCGTTCGACGCGTGCGCCGTCTTCGGCGAGGCGCCGAGCGCTTGGGTGCCGAGCGTGCGCACGAGGCCCGATCCCCTGCGCGCCACATCGGGGGAAGAGTTCCCGCTCACCGTCGGGCTCGGCCGCGAGGGCTCGGGGCCTTGGGTGGCCGAGCTCGACGATCGGTGCGGCACCGCCATGCAGCCCGCCATCGTCGATGCGCAGGGCCAGCGCGTCGACGACCTCGCGCTGCTCGCGCCGCCGATCTGCCCGTCGACGCGCGCCAGCGTCGCGCTCTCGCCGCGCGGGGAGATCACCGCCGCGTTCCGCCTGAAGGCGGTGCGGCGCTTCCGGGAGCGCGAGATCGTGGGCCACCGCACCGCGCCCGGCGGCCGGGTCGAGGACGTCGTCGAGTGGAAGGTGCGCGAGGCGCCGCTCGCCCCGGGGACCTACGCCGTCGAGCTCGCGCTGCCGATGAGCGAGCCGTCGGTCGTCATGGTGCCGCTCACCGTCACCGCTCCGAGCCACCCGCGGTGAGCCCGGGCGAGCGGGCGCCGAGGGCGCGGGCGCCGCGCTGCTCCCTGCCGGCCCTGCGGATCGCGAGGCCGACCGCCCCCGCGACGAGCCCGAGGGCGAGCCACCCTCGCCACGCTCGGGGCCCCGCCCGAGGCGCCCGCAAGAGGGGCGTCGCGCCGCCGGGGCAAGCGCCCTCTGCGTGGACCGCGATGGTCGCGTCCACCAGGTTCGACACCGGGGTCTGCGCGCTCGCCGCGGCGAGCGTGAGATCCGCCGTGAGGGCGTCCCGCGGCAGGATCATCTCGAGCCGCGTGAGCCACACGTCCTCGAGGTGGAGCCCCTCCATCGCGACCGAGAGGTCGTCGAGATCCTCGCAGCCGAGGCGGCGCGCATCGATCCCCTCCACGGCGGTCGCGCAGGCGGGTGAGTCCCAAGGCTCCCCCGGCGGGCACGGGTTTACGACGGCGCCCGTCGCGCTCGCGGGGAAGTCGGGGGCGCAGCCCGCGGCCTCCGCGTTCGCGACGGCCCGCGCCGCGTAGTCCTCGAAGAATGCGACTCGGCTGAGGGGACCACGCTCGGCGAACGCGGTGAGGAAGCTCCGCCCCTCGTCCTTCGAGAGCGCGAACGCGCGGAGCTGCTCGTAGTTCGTCGTGGAGTCCCGGAAGTCCCACGAGAGCAGCCCGCGGTCGAGCGCGACCTCCGTGAGGCCGTCCGCTCGGTATCGACCCTCGCCGACCACGTAGAGCACGATGGGGGTCTCTGCCCCGGTGCCGATGGCCACCATGCGGAGCGGAAGCGTGAGACCGCCCCCCGGAGAGACGACGCGGACGGGGGTCATCTGCTGGACGCCCTTGCCGGGCAGGAGCCGGAGCGCGATGAAGTCGAAGCCCTCGGTGACGTAGGCGTCGATGACGGGCTGCGAAGCGGGGGTGACCGCGTACCCGTGGCCGTCGAGCCAGGCGTTGAGCGCCCCCGGCGTCTGCGTCGAGAGCGTCACCGTCTCGTAGGGCCCGACCGTTCCCTGGTGGACGACCTCCACCGGCTCCGCCGGCGCCTGCCCCGAGTCCTCGTCGAGCGCCCCGAGGCTCAAGGTGTCGGAGCTGCCGCAGCCGATGCCGCCGGTCGAGGACCCGCAATCGAGCATGGGGGGCACCACCCGGACGGCGCTCGCCGCCTCGAGGGCCTCGAAGAACGCCGCGGTCGACGCCTCCACCCGGGCGCCCGGCTTCACGGGGAGGACCCACGCGAACTCCTCCGGCTCGCCGCTGTACTGGATCTGGTCCCAGAGCACCGACTGCGTGGGGCTCACGCTCATCACCATCCGATGGCCCGACACGACCGTGGGCGGATCCTGCGGCGCGAAACACCCGCCGCAGGCCGCGGCGGTCCGGGCGGGGGAGACGGCGGCGGCCAACGTGAGCAGACCGGCCGCGAGCGCGGCGAGCGACGGCGATTGCACCGTCCGGTGAGTGTCCGCTGCCCCGACATCTCGTGTTTTCATGTGCGCTTCCTCAGAACTGGAGCTCGAAGTGGACGCCGGCCCGGCCGGCGACCGGCCCAGGCTGGTGAACCAGCACTGGCTCGAGCTCGTCCGCGGCGATGACGAAGCTCGGCCTCTGGATGGGGAAGGCGAGCCCCACGTGAGGGACGAGTGACAGGGGGCGGACCACGCCGATCCCGAGCCGCAGATCGAGCGTCGGCGCCGTCCAAACCGACCTCGCCTTCTCGGGGCGAAACACGCCGAACGTCTCGCCGGTGAGGGTGCCGCCCTCGAAGCCGAGGCACGCCGAGAAGTCCACGCCCGGCGCCGGGCGCGGCCAAGGCGGCGAGAAGAACGGGACGAGCACGCGGCAGCCGCGGAGGACCCCCGCGAGGCGGAGGAAGTTCGCGCCCGCGTCGGGGCGGTCCTCGACGATGTGCGTCGCGGCGAAGCCGGCCTCGAAGGCGAGCTCGATCGTGAAGGCCTCGATCCGCAGCGCGGCGGCGATCTGCCCGCCCACCTGTGGGAACGGCAGGTCCGCGACCCCGAACAACGGGCCGGCGCGGGCGGAAAAGCCGAGGAGCGAGCCCGGCGGCGGGGGAGGGGGCGCGCGGCGCCCGACAGGCGGCGCTCGCGGCGGCGCGGCGGGCACAGAAGGAGCGACGTCGGGAGGCGGGGGAGCGACGGGCGGGGCGGGAGGCTCGAGTGGCGCCTGACCCACGGCGTCCGGCTGGTGGGCGAGCGCGATGAGGAGCGCGGCCACGTCGGCGGCCGTCTCGCAGCTCCGCGCGGTCAGCCGACGCTCCGTCCGAGCGCCTTCACGCTCGATCACCAGCTCGAGCGTGAAGGTGTCCCCTTGCCTGGTGACGCTCCCACGCGCGGTGAGCGGCTCGCCGGCGGCCGCGGCGGACCCGAGGATGCGCTCCGCTTCACGCCGCACCTCCTCGGAGCCAGGGCAACCGGAGGGAACGGCGACCTCCACCTGAAGCCGTCCGTCTGCCCTCGGCGGAGGCTCTCCCTGCGCGAGCGCGGGCCGCGCCGTGAGCAGGTGCGCCGCCCCGAGCGCCAGCGGTGGCCAGAGCGAGCTCCTCCACATCACCCTCAGGTAGTACCCTGAATCCCGCCCGACATGCCTCCGCGCAGCTTACCAACGTCGCCCCACGGGAGGCCGCCCCGGCGGACACCTACGGACACGCGATGAGCCTCCTCGCGACCCTGCTCCTCGCGGCCGAGCGAGCCCCCTCCGGGGGACGTGGAGCAAGCACGCGTGATTTTGGCGAAATCTACGACGCGAACGTGGATCTGGTGTGGCGCGCGCTCCGTCGCTTGGGCGTGGCGGAGAGCGCCATCGAGGACTGCGCGCAGGAGGTGTTCGTGGTGGTCCACCGGCGCCTGTCCGAGTTCGAAGGCCGGAGCTCCATGTCCACCTGGCTCTACGGGATCGCGGCCGGCATCGCCCGGAACCATCGGCGCACGCTGCGGCGCCGCCCCGAGACGTCGATAGGCGACGATGAGGACAGGCTCGAGGGCGCTCCGAGCAGCCCGGAGCGCCGGGCGGAGGACGCGGAGGCGCTCCGGACGCTCGAGCGGATCCTGGAGTCGCTCGACGTGGACAAGCGCGAGGTCTTCGTGCTCGCCGAGCTCGAGGAGCTCAGCGCTCCCGAGATCAGCGCGGCCCTCGGCCTCAACGTGAACACCGTCTACACGCGCATCCGGGCAGCGCGGGCCGCGTTCGAGCAGGCGGTGACGCGCTTTCGCGCGCGGGACGAGAGGAGGCAAGCGGCATGTCGATGAGCGACGAGGCGCGCGCGCTCGTGGAGGCTGGCCGCCGCCACCCGCCCAAGCCCGACCAGGAGGCGCGCGCCCGCGTGCGGCAGCGCGTGCTCGTCGGCGCGGGTGTGGCCGCCGGCGCCGGGGGTACCGCCGCGGCGGCGGCGAACGCACACGCGGTCGCGGTGACGGCGACGAAGCTCACCCTCCTCAAGGTCGTAGGGCTCTCGTTGGTCGTCGGCGTGGCCGGGGCGGGCGCGGTGATCGCGCTCGGCGACGACCCCGCGCAGCAAGCCTCGAGCGCGGCTGCGCCCCTGGACACGGCGGCGGCCGTCGCTGCGCCGCCGGCGTCCACGAGCGAGCCGCAGCCGAGCGCGCGGCCGCCGGATCCTGCGCCCGCCGAGCCTGCGCAGAGCGCGCCGAGCTCCGCGGCGCCGGGCGGCGCGGCGGCTCCGCCCGCGCGTTCGACGTCCTCCGCGTCCCCAGTGGACGCGCTGGCCGAGGAGGCGTCTCTCCTCAAGGAGGCGCAGGCGGCGCTGGCTGGCGGGGACGCTGGCAGGGCGCTCGCGCTGACCGGCGAGCACGCCAAGCGCTACCCGAAGGGGGCGCTCGCGGGGGAGAGGCGCGTCGTGCGCGCGCTCGCGCTCTGCGCACTGGGCAAGACTGGCGAGGGCCTCGCGGAGGGCCGGGGTGCCGCTCCGGACGAGGGATCGCCGGTCCGGAAGAAGATCGAGGCCGCTTGCCGCTGATGGCCGGGCCCCCTTTCGGCGGCCCGGTTCCCGGCTCTATGATGCGTGCCCCATGCAGCCCACGCGCCCCCTGAGAGCTGGCCTCGCGGTCGCGGTGTTGGCGTGTGGCGCGTGCGGGGACGACAGCGAGAGCGCTCCCGCCGAGGACGTGGCGGAGGCGAAGCAGCGGATCGAGGTCTGCCCCACGGACGTCGTCCACGGGATCGACGTCTCGTACTACCAGGGGGATATCGACTGGCAGGCGGTGGCCGGCGCCGGCTACCAGTTCGCGATCGCCCGCATCAACCACAGCGACTTCATGGATCCCAAGTTCGACCAGAACTGGGCGGGGATCCAGTCGGTCGGGATGCTCCGCGGCGCCTACCAGTATTTCGAGCCGGGCGAGGACGTCGCGGTGCAGGCCCAGATCGTGATCGACAAGCTGGGGATGCTCGCCCCCGGCGATCTGCCTGCGGTCATCGACGTCGAGACCACCGGCGGCCTTCCGCCCGCCCAGGTCGCGCAGGCCGTCGGAGAGTGGCTCGCGCTCGTCGAGGCCGGGACGGGAAAGAAGCCGCTCATCTACACGGGCAAGTACTTCTGGCAGGACAACGTCGCGTCTCCCGACTACGCCGGCTATCCGCTCTGGCACGCACAGTACCCGAACGCGTGCCAACCGCCCGCGTCGCCGCCGCCCGCGTGCGGCTGCGCGAACATCGCCGACCAGTGGTCGGAGATGTTCATGTGGCAGTACAGCTCCAGCGGGAGCGTGCCCGGCATCGTCGGCAACGTGGATCTGAACGTCTTCAACGGCACCTACGCGGAGCTCGTGGCGTTCGCGACGCAGGGCGGGTACGGCGCGTCGCTGGTCAGCGTCGACGCGCCGAGCACCGTGCTGCCGGGCGAGTCGTTCCTCGCGCGCGTCACGGTCGAGAACACCGGCGCGTCCCCGTTCGATGCCTCGACGCACCTCGGCACCACCGAGCCGCGCGATCGGGACAGCGCGTTCTACGACGCGTCGTGGGTGTCGCCGGATCGGCCCGCCGTCGTCTCCGGGGTCGTGAATCCCGGCGCGGAGCACACCTTCCAGTTCACGCTGCGAGCCCCGGCGGAGCTCGGCACCTACACGGAGCACTTCGGGCTCGTGCAGGAGGGCGTCGCGTGGTTCGCCGATCAAGGCGGCCCGAGCGACACGACGATCGCGCTGGTGGTGCAGGTCGTCGCGACGCCCGGGGCCGGCCCCGGCGCGACCGGGGGCGGCGCAGGGGGCGGCGGCGGGGAGGGCGGCGCCGGACAAGACGATGAGGGAGGGGATGGATGCGATTGCCGCTCGGCGAGGTCGTCACGGACCGCGGCCGACACCTCCTGGCTCATTCTGTTGTGCGTGGCCACGGCGACGCGCCGAAGGCGGGGGCGCCGCGGCGACTAGGTTCCAAGCGAGGGTCTTTCGTATGAGCGGACGAAGCGTTGTCAGGAGGGTCTTGCTCGCGGCGCTCATCGCCGGAGTCTGGCTACCTCTCTCGGGGTGCGATCAGCTCGGGCTCGGCAAGAGCAGCGAGAAGGCGAGCAAGGACAAGAAGGACAAGGACGACGAGGACGAGGACAAAAAGAAGAAAAAGAAGAAGAAGAAGAAGGACGAGACCGAGGAGTCCGAGGAGACGGACGAGGGCGACGCCAAGGACAAGCCGAAGACGGCCAAGCCGAAGGAGGACGACACACCTCCGCCCGAGCCGCCCAAGACGGCCGAGCCGGCGATCGCGGGGGAGTCCTTCGCGGGCAAGTACCGGTCCACCTACGGCGACGTGCGCGTCTCTCAGAAGGGCGACAAGGTCACCGGCACCTATCCGGGCGGGACGCTCGACTGCACCGCCGAGGGCAAGAAGCTCGACTGCAACTGGAAGGACGGCTTCGGCGTCGGCAAGTCGAAGCTCGAGAAGCAGGCCAACGGTGATCTCAAGGGCACCTGGGGCAAGGGCGCGAGCGCCACCGACGGCGGCCCCTGGCTCTTCACCCTCCTCGAGGCGGGCGAGCCCGGAAAGACGGGCGAGGAGGCGGCCGCAGGGGATTTCGCCGGGACGTACGTCTCCACCTGGGGGGACACTGTCTTCACGGAGGAGGCCAACAAGAAGGTGAAGGGCACCTACCCGGGCGGGAAGCTCGACTGCGTCTCCGACGGGGCGAAGCTCGACTGTGACTGGAAGGACTCCGCGGGTACGGGCAAGGCCGCGCTCACGCGGCAGACGAACGGCAACATCTCGGGGACGTGGGGCTTCGGCGCCAACACCACGAACGGCGGAAGCTGGCTCTTCAGGAAGAAGTCATGAGGGTGAACATGTCGAATCGAATCGTCGGGCGGTGGCCCTGGGTAGTGGCGATCACCATGGCGCTGGGCATCGGCGGCACGACGGTGGCGCAGCCCGGCAAGGAGAAGCGCGAGGAGCGCAAGGAGAAGCGCGAGGAGCGCAGAGAAGACCGCAAGGAGAAGCGAGAGGATCGGCGCGAGACCCGCGAAGACCGCAGGGAGAAGCGGCAGGAACGCCGCAAGGAGCGGCGCGAGAAGGTGAAGGAGAAGTGGGGGGACATCGTCAAGCGCCCCGCGGTCCGCGAGGAGCTGCGGCGCCACGCGCGCCGGATGGCTCGCCTCGGGCGGCTCCTGGATCTCGCCGAAGAGGAGAAGAAGGACGACGCGGCGAAGAAGATCAAGGCGCTCATGGAGAAGGAGCAGGCCCGCCACGACAAGCGAATGGCCGCGCTCAAGGACAAGAAGGAGGACGCGAAATGAACCCCACCACACTCCTCGCCGGGCTCCTCGTCCTCGCTCTCGCGGCGTGCGGTGACGGCGGCAGCGCCGGGCAGCCGAGCGCGGCGAAGTCGTCAGCGCCCGCGGCGGCCAAGCCCTCCGCGACGGCGAAGCCGACCGCGACGACGGCCGCAGCCACGGCCACCGCGGCGGCGTCATCGTCGGCCACTGCGGAGAGCGACGACGACATCCCGACGGAGATGGACTTCGAGGACGAAGCCGAGAAGGACATCACCAAGGACAACATGCTGGCCGAGCTCGACAAGCTGGAGAAGGAGATCGACGGCGACAAGGAGTAGCTTTTCCCCGCCTTTCCCGGGCGCCGCGGAGCGCGGCGCCTGGGCGGCTCGGGACGCCCGGCGGCCCCCCCGCCCGCCGCGAGCCCCGGCTTTCCCACGTGGGGGCGGGGTGGGGGCGTGTGGCAGGGTGCCAATTGACAAAACCGCTGCAAAAGAGGGTAAGGTTCGGCGGTCCTTTGCTCGAGAGGTCGAAGATGATGGCTGGCCGCTGGTTGGGTCGCGCGGGAGTCGCCGCGGCGTTGGTTCTGGTCCTCGGACGATCGAACGAGGCCTCCGCCCAGGTCCAGTCGAGACAGATTGACCTGCCGAAGTACAACCCGTCGGTCGCGGGCGATCGCTTCTTCGGCGTCCCGAGCCCGTACGCGGCGGGCGAGGTCACGTTCCACGCGGCCGCGACCCTCGACTACGCGCGTGAGCCGCTGGTGCTGGTCCGCGAGGCGAACGACGAGGACCTCGGCGGCGTGGTCTCGGATCAGATGTTCGTCCACATCGGGCTCAACTTCTCGATCATCGAGCGGTTCTCGATCAACGCGAGCATGCCGTTCGCCGTGCTCTCGTCCGGCGACGCGCCCGCGGGCGGTGGTCTTCAGTTCCAGGAGCCGTCCGGCGCGGCCGTCGGCGACCTCCGCCTCGGCCTCCGCGCCCGCATCTTCGGCGAGTACCACGATCCGTTCCAGCTCGGCGTCGGAGGCTACGTGTGGGTGCCCACCGGGGCGGACGACGCGTACGTGAGCGACGGCTCCGTGCGTGGACAGCCCCACCTCCTCACCGGCGGTCGCGAGGATCGCTTCATCTGGAGCGTGATGGTGGGTCCGAGCTTCCGAAAGCAGACGAACCAAGGCGTCATCCAGCTCGGCCACGAGATGAACTGGGGCGCCGGCGTCGGCGTCCTGCTCCTCGACGAGCGCTCGCTCCAGCTGGGCGCGGAGACCTACGGTGGCGTGAGCCTGGAGGCCCCCGACTCGCGCTCCACCAACGCGGAGGTGCTCGGGGGGATCAAGTGGCGGATGGCGCCGTTCGCCGACATGCTCGAGATGGGCGTCGCGGGCGGGCCGGGCATCACCACCGGCATCGGCACCCCCGCGGCACGCGTCCTCTTCCAGTTCGCCTACACGCCCGACATCCCGCCGCCCAAGAAAGATCGGGACGGCGACAAGATCACGGACGACGTCGACGCGTGCCCCGACGTCCCGGGGGTCAAGACCGACGACCCGAAGACGAACGGGTGCCCGCCGCCCGCCGCGGATCCGGATCGCGACAAGGACGGCATCCTCAACGAGAAGGACGCCTGCCCCGACACTCCCGGCGTTCCGCACACGGATCCGGCGAAGAACGGCTGCCCCGAGCGCGACGCCGACGGGGACAAGATCCTCGACGACGTCGACGCCTGCCCGCAGGAGCCCGGCATCCCCAGCGAGGATCCGAAGAAGCACGGCTGCCCGCTCCGCGACAAGGACGGGGACACGATCACGGACGACGTCGACGCCTGCCCCGAGATCGCCGGCGTCAAGACGGACGATCCCAAGACGAACGGCTGCCCGCCCGACACCGACGGTGACGGCTTCCGGGATCACGAGGACGCGTGTCCGAAGGAGAAGGGCGTCGACGATCCGGATCCGACCAAGCGCGGCTGCCCGAAGCTCGTCCGCGTCACGGACAAGGAAATCGTCATCCTGGAGCAGGTCCAGTTCGACTTCGGGAAGGCGACCATCCGCAGGGAGAGCGACGCGCTGCTCGACTCCGTCGCGCAGGTCCTGAAGGAGCACCCGGAGCTGCTGAAGCTCGAGGTGCAGGGTCACACGGACAACAAGGGCTCCAAGCAGCTCAACGCCAAGCTCTCCGACGACCGCGCGAAGGCGGTGCGGGAGGCGCTCATCAAGCGCGGCATCGACGGCAACCGGCTCACCTTCAAGGGGTACGGCCCGGACAAGCCCATCGCCGACAACAAGACGGAGGATGGCCGCGCGAAGAACCGCCGCGTCCAGTTCATCGTCACCGAGAAGAAGCCCGCCGAGACCAAGTAGCGGCCGCTCGGCTCCGCTCCTCCCCGAGCTCGCCTCGAGGCGGAGCGGACCACCTCGGTCGCCGCGAATCCTCCGGCCACGACGCGGCGCGGTGCTATAAGAGCCGCCCGCCTGCGCGATGGCCGACGAGAAACCGAAAGACAAGCCGCCGACCTCGCGTCTCGGCCGCCTCGCGCGCCTCGCGGGGCTCGCGCCGCGGGGCGTGCCGCTCGCGCTCGAGGGCGCCAAGCGCGTCCTCGGCATGAAGAAGGCGGAGGAGGTGACGGCCGAGGAGAAGAAGCGCATCGCGGCGGACGCCAAGAAGGCCGCCGAGGCGCTCCTCCGTACGCTCGGAGAGATGAAGGGCTTGCCGCTCAAGGTCGGCCAGATGTTCAGCTACGTCGACGGCCTCGCGCCGCCCGGGTACGAGGAGCGCTTCAAGGCGGAGCTGAAGAAGCTGCTCGACAAGGCCCCGCCGCTCTCCGCGGAGGCCGCCGAGAAGGTCGTCACCGCGGAGCTGGGCGCGCCGCCGGACCAGGTGTTCTCGGAGTGGGAGCGGGAGCCCTTCGCGGCCGCGAGCATCGGGCAGGTTCACCGCGCGGTCACGAAGGACGGGGCGCGCGTCGCGGTCAAGGTTCAGTACCCCGGGATCGACAAAGCGATCGAGGCCGATCTGAAGAGCCTCCAGTTCTTCCACGGGATGATCTCGCCCGTCGCCAAGAAGATCCACAGCCAGCAGACGCTCGACGAGATCAGCCAGGTGTTCCGGGACGAGCTCGACTACGGGCGCGAGGCGCAGATGCAGGACGTCTTCCGGCGCATCCACGCGGGTGACGACGCCATCGTCATCCCGCGCGTGCACCACGCGCTGACGACGCGCCGGGTGCTCACCACGGAGCTGCTCGGGGGCGAGGCATACGCGGACTTCGTGAAGGCGGCCTCGCAGGAAGAGCGGAGCGCCGCCGGCGTCACGCTCTGGAGCTTCACCTTCCGGGCGCTGCTCCGGCACGGGTATCTCTACGCCGACCCGCACCCGGGCAACTACCGCTTCCTCGGGAGAGGGCGCGTTGGCTTCCTCGACTTCGGCTGCGTGAAGGTGCTCCCGCCGGACCTCGTCGCGGGGATGAAGCGCTACATGGTGAGCGCCATGGACGCGGACTGGCCGGAGTTCGATCGCGCCTGCGTGGAGGTCCTGGGATACGACCCCGAGGACGAGAGCTGGGACCTCTACCGGAGCTACACCTTGCAGCTCCTCATGCCGATCATGACGCGGGAGGACTGGGTCTGCAGCGAGGAGTCGGCGAGGGAGGCGGTGCAGTACCTCTCGCGGGGGATCCGCAAGATCGCGTTCAAGGATGGGGAGCTGCCGCAGCTCCCGAAGGTGCCGAAGATGCCCCAGGACTTCACCTTCGTGAACCGGCTCCAGTGGGGCCTCGCGTCGGTGCTCGCGGGGCTCGGCACCGTCGCCTGCTTCCGAGACATCATGGAGGGCTGGGTCCGCGACGGGATCCACCCGGTCCCGGGCCCCTGAGCGCCGGCTTCTGATACGCTCTCGACGTCCCATGGCCGTCGCCGACGCGGAGCTGCAGACGCTCGACGGGGAGACCACGGCGGCTGCCCACGGAGTGAGCCGGCACGCCGAAGCGCCGATCGTGCTCACCATCCTCGCGCACCCCGATCCGGAGCGAGTGGGAGATCGCGCGCTCCTCGAAGAGGTGAGGGCGCGAGGGGGCGCCCGAGTCTCGCGCCTGGAGCCGATGTTCGTCTCCCCCAGGGGGGCTCGCAGGCAGGCCCTCGACGACGCGCACTTGAGCCGGCAGCCACTCCGCATCGCGCTCCTCGACGGCGGCCAAGTCGGCGTGGATCCCGGCGAGACGCGCATGAAGGTGACGATGGGCGGCGCGCCTGTCGACGGCGCGCGAGAGATCCCGCGGGCGGCGCTCGACGAAGGCGTCATCCTCACGCTGTCGGGTCGGATCGCGCTCCTCTTGCACGAGGGCGCTCCCGCCACCGAGCCGGGGGACGACCTCGGGCTCGTCGGCGAGAGCGCGCGGATATGCGCGCTGCGCCGCGAGATCAGAGTCCTCGGCGAGGTCGACGCGACCGTGCTCATCGTGGGGGAGACGGGCTCGGGCAAGGAGCTCGTCGCGCGGGCCATCCACCGCGTGGGGGAGCGGCGGACTCGGCCGTTCCTCGCCATCAACATGGGCGCCGTGCCCCCCTCGCTCGCGAGCGCGGAGCTCTTCGGCGCCGTGCGCGGCGCGTACACCGGCGCGGTGCGTGACCAGCCGGGACACTTCCGCGCCGCGGAGGACGGCACGCTGTTCCTCGACGAGGTGGGAGAGACGCCGCTCGACGTCCAGGCCATGCTGCTCCGCGCCCTCGACACCGGGGAGGTGCAGGCCCTCGGCAGCTCCGAGCCGCGCCGCGTCCGGGCCCGCGTGATCACCGCCACCGACGCAGATCTCGGCGAGCGCGTGAAGAGCGGCGCCTTTCGAGCGCCGCTCCTACACCGCCTCTCGGGCTACACCGTGGTCGTCCCCGCGCTGCGCCGTCGGCGCGACGACATCGGCCGGCTCTTCTTCCACTTCTTGCGCCTCGAGGTGGGCCAGGGGGATTTGCCCGGCGTTCCGGTCGAGCTGCTCGTGGCGCTCGCGCGCTACGACTGGCCCGGGAACGTCCGCCAGCTCCGCAACATCGTCCGCCAGCTCGTCGTGGCCAACCGGGGCCGCGCGCAGCTCGAGCTCGTGCCTTCGGTCGCCGAGCTGCTCGCGAGCCCCGGCGCGTCCGCGGCGCGCGCGCCCTTGGAGCGCGGCCAGGCGCCTCCGCCCGCCCGCCGCCGGCCCCAGGACATCACCGACGCCGAGCTGATCGAGGCGTTGCGGGCATGTCGCTTCGACCTCAAGTCCACCGCCGAGCGCCTGTCGGTCTCCCGGACATCGCTCTATGCGCTCGTCGACGCCTGCCCGCTCGTGAGGCGCGCCACCGACATCGACGTGGACGAGCTCTCGCGCTGTCACCGAGAGTGCGCAGGGGACGTCGACCGGATGGCGGAGCGGCTGGAGGTGTCGAAGCACGCGCTCTCCCGAAGGCTCCGGGACCTCCGGGTGGGCTGACCTCGGCATGTCGGCGACGTGCCGGCCGACATGTCGGTCGGGCGTCGGCCGTCGATTCTTGCGCCTGGCTGCGAGCGCTGCGCCGAGTTTCGCGGCCGATGCCGACCCGCAGGGGTGGTCCGGTTCCTGCTTACCCCTTCTCATGGGTATGGCAGGGGAAGACCGGCATCGACGAACGGGGCGCCCCGCGGGGGCGGTTGACGGTGGTGCGGCGAAGAGCTCGGTCCAGACGCAGCGCCTGCACCCCCTCGGCTTGGCGGACGCGCTGGACCTCTGGGCCCTTCGGCGGGAGAAGATCCTGCCGCTCTTGGACGTGCGCGCCGCGCGGGCGGCCCGCCGCCTCGCCGACTCCTGCCGGGCGCTGGCCCGCACGGAGCGCCAGGCGGGCGTGGCGATGGATGCATGGGAGTCGGACTGGCGAGCCGTCCGAGAGCAGGCCGTTGGCCTCCTGGACGGCTCGCTGACCGGTGGCCGGTCCTCGACGCCGCCCAGGGCCAGCCGGCTGCCGAGCACGCTCCCACCTGCCGAAGACTCCCCGATCGATCTCAAGCGGAGGCGGTGAGCGAGCGCGGACGGGACAAGAGTCGAGCGCTCCGCTCTGGTGCACGCGCCGGCCTGCTCGACGGCGCCGAGACGCTGCGGTCCTCACGCGGGTCGGCGGAGGGGCGGACGGCTCGGCTCTCGGCCGGAGCGCCGCACGCCGAGAACCTCGGAACGGCATCCGCCGCAGGGACGCTCTAGGACTCGGGCAGGTGGATACGGAACCGCGTCCCGCGATCCGCTCGCGGCTCGCACGTGATCACGCCGCCGTGGGCCTCGATGATCTCACGGGTGACGGCCAGGCCGAGCCCCGTCCCCTGCTCCTTCGTCGTGACGAACGGGTCGAAGATCGTAGCGCGGAGCGCCTCCGGGATCCCGGGTCCGCTGTCCTCGATGGTGAGATCGACGCCGCCACCCGTGGCGCGCGCGACCTTGACCAGGATCGTCCCCCCGTCCGGCATCGCCTCGCGCGCGTTGCGGAGGAGGTTCTGCAGCGCCTGCCGAAACAACCCTTCGTCGAGGGGCACGGCAGGGACGTCGGGGTCGAGCTCGAGCGTCGCGGTGACCCCAGCGCGCTCGAGCTCGATCTTCACGAACGCGAGGAGCTCCTCGACGACGTCGCCGGGCGCCTCGGAGGCGAGGACGGGCGTGGGTCTCCGCGCCATCGACAGGTACTGCTCTGCGATGCGCGACAGCCGGCTGGCCTCCCCCTTGATCGCGAGGACGAGATCGCGCTGCTCCCTGGAGTCCCCTCCCTCGGCGAGCTCCCCCTCCAGCAGCTCCAGGTTCAGCCCAATCGCCGACAGCGGGTTGCGAATCTCGTGCGTGATCCGCGCAGCCATCTTCCCCACCGTGGCCAGGCGCTCGGCCTTCACGATCTCCGAGCGGGCATCTCGGATCGCCTCCACCATCGTCTCGAAGGTCTGCGCGAGCTCTCCGATCTCGCTCCCGTCCGGGACCACGGGGCGTGGAGTGAGGTCGCCTGCTGCCACGGCCTCCGCCCGCGCCGTCACCGCGGTCAGCGGGCGCAGGACGCGGCGCGCGTAGATGGAGAGGGCGGCGCCCACGAGGAGCGTGAGGCCGCTCATCCCGAGGAGCAGCTGGATCGCCCGCCGCTCGCGGTCTCGGGCCCGCTCGGTCAGCCGCTCCGTCGTCGCCTCGATGCGGCTCTTCGTCGCGCGCAGTCGCGCGGTCGTGTCCGCCTCCCGCTTGACCAGCTCCGCCTGGATCTTGTCCGCTGCGACTCTGTCGCCCACCGCGAGCGCCTCGAACAGTCGGCCGAACGAGTCGGTCTTGCTCTCGTCCTCCAGCACACCCAGATCGCGCGAGACCTCCTCGCGGAGGCGGGCGGTCTCGGAGTCGCCTTGCGGGATCGACTCCGCCGCCCGACGGGCCGCCGCGAAGGTGAGCGGACGCGCGCGCCGGGCGGTGTCCACCCAGGCGCGCACGTCGCTCGGGTTCTTGGCTGCCGTCACGTGGTTGAGCTGGGTGGCGAGGACGTTCTGCTCGGCGAGCGCCTGACCGAGCTGGAGCTGGAGGGGGACGATGCTGGTCCGGAGCAGCTCCGCCTCGAGGGCCGCGGCGCGCACGTCGCGAACTCCGAGCCCCATCGTGATCGCGAACGCGACGAGCAGCACCACGTAGCTCGCGAGCAGGCGGCCCGCGACCGTCCCCTTGCGGGCGCCACGCGCGCGCGCGCCGTCGGGCGTGCGCGGGAGCGCGTGGCTCACGCGAGACCCAGGCCGCGTGCCAGCCACGTGACGAGATCGTCCACGTCGGCCCCCGCGCCGCGCAAGCGGCGCAGGCTCGCGGCGCAGGCCGTGACGATCGTCCCCCCGCCCAGCCGGAGGTGCTCTTCCCGCCGCTGCTGCCCCGCGCGCCGCGACGCCTCCGGGTACGTCATGGGGAGCAGACCGCCGGCGCCGGAGCAGTCCGCGCGCTCCCGGGCCCGCTCGAACTCGCGGGGGGCGACCCCGGCGACGCGCTCGAGGAGCCTCCGGGGCTCGTCGAATCTGCCGAGGCCGCGGCCGAGCTGGCAGGGATCATGGTAGCGAGGCGCCGCCACGCCCAGCGGCGAGAACTGGTCCAGCCGGTCATGCGCTAGGTCGACGAGCAGCGTAGGTCTCGCGGCCGCGACGCCGGCGCGCCCCAGCTCCACGAGCAGCGTGCGAGCGCAGCCGGGATCCACCGCGATGATCGGATGGAGCTTCGCTACCTCCGCCGCGAGGTCCTCGGCCGCCCGCAAGAAACCCCCGCGATCACCGGCGAGGAGCTCCGGGAGCCCACAGCAGCCCTGCACGACGCTCACGCGGCGCCCGAGGAGCTTCTCGGTGACCGCCTTGGCCTGCGCGGCGACGCCTCCCTCTCGCCGGAGGTAGCCGCAGCCGATCAGGAGCCCCGCCGTGCCCCCGCCGTCGGAGCTCAGAGCGATGGCCGCGTCGCGCGCCGCCGATCGCCCTGCGCTCGCCAGCTCGGAGGCGCGCCTGGCGCCCTCGGGCGCGAGGCCTCGCTCGAACCAGATCGCGCGGGCGTCGTTCAAGGTGTCTGCCACCTCGTTCTTGTGGTCGCATCGCTCCCGGCATCCGTGACAGCCCGTGCAAGCCCACGCCGTCCGGGCGTGCTCGGCGTCCGCGGACACGTCCCCGCGAGCCATGAGGTAGGCGGTGGACATCTTGCCCCACGGCGTCAGCGTCTCCACCGGCTCCGCGTTCGAGACGGGGCACATCGCCCTGCACAGCTTCGGGCAGTAGACGCACTTCTCGAGCGTCTCTTTGCGATGCTCGAGCATCGGGAGCCTCGGGGAGGTCATGCCTTCTCTGTGGTCGTGGGGCGGCGCGGAGACCTCCGCCGGGGCGCACCCGCGTCAGCGGGCCTCGGCGGAGCCACGTCTCGGAGGTCGGTGTCCTCACGCGACGCCGAGAGGAGCGGCCGCGTGACGACGCCTTCGGGATCGTGCTGCGGGATCTTCACGACGAACTTGGTGCCCAGCTCCGAGGACTCGACCGCCACCGTGCCCCCGTGCTCCTCGACGATCTTCCGCACGATCGCGAGGCCCAGGCCCGTGCCGCCCGCCTTGCCGCTCGTGACGAAGGACTTGAAGAGGCGGTGGCGGATCTCGTCCGGGATCCCGCGCCCCGTGTCCATCACCGTGATGACGAGGTCCTCGCCCTGCCGCTCCACGCGGAGCGTGAGGACGCCCCCGCCGCCCATGGCCTCCAGCGCGTTTCGGATCAGGTTCCCGAGCAAGCGCTGGATCTTCACCTCGTCGAAGCGAGCCGTGCCGCGGTCGCGCAGCTCCATGACGAAGCGCACCTTCGTCCCGTCGATCTCGCGGAGCACCTGCTTCTCGACGTCGCCGAAGTACTTCTCGAGGAACACCTTGCGGATCAGGATGGCCCGCTCGCCGCGCGCGAACTCGAGCACCTCTCGCTGCATGGCGGCGATGGCGTCGAACTGCTTCGCGATGGCCTGGGCGTGCTCGGCGCGGACGCTGGAGTCCTCCGAACGCGCCATCAGCTGCACGTAGCCGTTGATCACCGTGAGCGGGGTCCGCAGATCGTGCATCACCCCGGAGAGCAGCCGACCGATCGACGTCAGGCGGTGGCTGCGCTCGCGATCCAGGCGCTCCAGGTAGAGGCGGACGGCCGTCGACGCGTTGGCGGAGATCAGGCGGAGCAGCGCGCGCGCGTCCTGGGAGAAGCCGCCCGGCCGCATCGCGTTGTAGAGGCCCAACGCGCCGATGGGTGTGTCATCGGGGCCCTCGAGCGGCATCGCGATCGCGCTGCGCACCTGGAGCCCGAGCAGAGAGCCGAGCCGGCTCGACACCGGGGGAGACTGGGACGCGCCGGGCGCGTCGGCCGGGGGCAGGTGCTGCGCTTCGTTCGTCCGCATGGCCAGGCCGACGATGCCCTCTCCTCGCCGGACGCCGATCCGTCGTACCTCCGCCGGTTGGCCCCGGGCGACGTCGATGAAGTAGAGGAAGACGCCGTCCTCTCCCTCGTCGACCATGAGCCCCCCGGCCTGCGCCCCGCACGCGCGCGCGGCCTCCGCCACGACGGCGCGCGCGAGGTCCTCGAAGGTGGAGGCGCGTGCCATGGAGCTCTCGAGCTCGAACAGGAGCTTGAGGTCCGCGACGCGGTGCTCGAGCTGCTCCTTCGTCTCGACGAGCTGCATGTTCTTCTGGATGACCGAGAGGAACAGGCGGGAGTTGTCGATGGAGACGGCGGCCTGGGTCGCGAGCGCCGTGAGCAGCTCTTCGTCGTGCTGGGAGAACTCGTCGTAGCTGCCCGGGAGGGAGCCTCGTTTGTTGAGGACTTGGATGACCCCGATGGTGCGGCCCACGTGGTTCTTCATCGGGGACGCGAGGACGGATCGCGTCCGGTACCCGGTCATCTCGTCCCAGTGGCGCGAGAACCTGCGGTCCTTGTAGGCATCCCGGATGCGGATCGTCTGCCCGTACTTCGCCACGTGACCGGCCACACCGCAGCCGACCGGCAGCTCGATGCTCTTCGCCTCGTCGCCGATGATGATCCGCGAGAGCAGGCGCTGCCGGTGCTCGTCCAGGAGGTAGAGCGTGGCGCGATCCGCCTCGAGGAGATCCGCGATCTTGCGCAAGATCAGCTCGAGCAGCTGGTCGAGATCGAGCGTGGAGCCGAGGGCCAGGCCCACGTCGCGGAGCGCCTTGACGGTGCGCTCGGAGCGGGTGAGGAGCGCGTCGAGCTCCGCGACCTTCGCCTCGAGCTCGGCGGAGCGCCGGAGGAGGTGCTCGCCGCGCCGGCCGCTGGGCGGGACGCGATCACTCGACGCGGCAGGCTGCGGCGCGCCCGAGCCCGACCCGTCGGCGCGGCGCGCCCCATTCCGCGCGGGCGGCTTGGCCGTCCGCCTCGACCGCGAGGCCGCGTCTTTGGCCTGACGAGGGGGCACGCCTCGACGGTACGTAGCTCCGGCGCCCGAGTCCACCGCTTCTCAGAAGGGCTAGCGAGCGGCTATCATGCCGTACCTCCGGCGGGTCACGTGCGCCTTTCGCTCGATGCAGCCGGGGCACGAGGTGCGGATGGCGGATGAGCGGCAGCGGCTCGGGCGTTGGCTCCGTGTGAGATCGGGAGTCCTCCTGTGCGCCGCGCTGCTGGTCGTTCCGCCGCGCGGCGCCGCGTCTGCGGGGCCGCCGGTGGGGAGCGGCGCCGCGGCCCCCACGGGGCTCCCCGCGGACGCGGAGCTGCCCCCGCTCCCTCTCCTGCCGCCCATCAAGCCCGAGCCGGTGGACCCCGAGGGCCAGAAGGAGCTCGCGCGGGTCCTCGAGAAGCTCGCCAGCGAGAAGTCCGACATCAGGGCCGCGGCGCAGAAGGACCTCGAGTCCGCGGACGCGAAGATGGTCGGGGCGATCCGCGCGCGCATCGCGGAGCTGCACGAGTCGATGGATCGCGGCAAGGCGCAGCGCGTCCTCGAGGCCGCGCGCAAGGAGGCCCGAGACGCGCGCAAGGAGAAGAAGAAGGACGAAGCCGAGAGCGACGACTGGCTCGTCTTCGTCCTCGCCAAGCCGGCGCCGAAGGACGCGGCGTGGCGTGACCTGGTCCAGCTCCTCGGCATGGTCCGCATGCTCGGGACGATCGGCACCACGCCGGCGGTGCGGGAGCTGGTGCAGCTCCGCGCGCGCTTCGGTGACATGCTTCGGCTCGACCTCTCCCGTCAGATCGCGAAGCTGAAGGACAAGGCCGTGCCCGCGCTGCTCGAGGCGAAGAGGCACGACGCCGTGGTCGTCCAGCGGTTCGCGGAGCTGGAGCTCGATCGCCTCGGGCGCGCGATCCCGGGGGAGGCGGTGGGCACGACCGATCCCCAGGTGCTCTCCGACGTTCTGCGCGCGTTCGGCTACCTGCGCGACGTGGACGCCGTCGGCGTCTGCCTGAGCTTCGCCAACCACGAGCGCAAGAAGGTCCGCGAGGCGGCGCGCCAGGCGATCGCCGGCATCGGCGAGCCGGCTCGCTGGCAGCTCCGCGACACGTATCAGGACCTGACGGGGGAGAAGCCCGACAAGTCCGTCCCATGGGACGTCCTCGCGCGGCGCATCTTCGCGCTCTACGACCGGGCGCGGCTCACCGAGCTGACCGATCTCGCGAGCGCGGGGATGACCGCCGCCAGGGCGGGCAAGCACGCGGAGGCGGTGCAGAGCTTCGACAAGGTGCTCGCCCGCGATCCGCTCTTCGACCGCCGAGGCGAGATGGTCGAGTCGTACTACGCCGTCGCGCTGTCGGTCCCCCACGACCGTGCGGACGAGCGGCTCGCGATGCTCCGCAAGGCCAAGCGCCTCGACCAGGCCTCTCCGCTCGCCGACAAGATCGAGGCGGAGATCTCCTTCACCGAGGCCAAGGCGCTGCTCTCGGAGGGGCGCCCCGACCGGTTCTTGCTCCAGCGGGCGCTCGAGCTCGATCCGCAGCACGCCGAGGCGCGCGAGCTGCTGGCCGGCTTCGAGGAGGCCGCCGTGGCGGAGCGCCCCACGTGGCCTCGCAGGACGGTCGCCGCCGGGATCGCCGCCGCCACGGCGGGCATCCTGGGGCTGCTCGCCGCCCTCGCCCTCTACCGCCGCCGCGGGCCCTCGCCCGCCGAGAAGCCGAGCTGAGTCCGTCCTGGGCTCCGGCGGCCCGGTGGGCCCGATTGTGCTTGCCTCGCTCGGCCCGGACGAGCGAATGATCGCGCCCGATCAGGGTGGCTACGCCGTGGCATTGTTGGAGAGCATGAGGATCCGTCGTCTCACGAGCGGCTTGGTCGTCGCGGCCGCGATGACGCCTTCGGTCGGCCTCGCGCAGGACCGGGGCTACGTCGTCGTCTACGTGGCCAAGCCGATCCCGGGAGAGCCCACGGTCCGCGTGGACGTCGACGGTCGGCAGGTCCCGCCCGAGGGCGTGGGCCAGCCGCTCCAGTTCCCCGTGGGAAAGCGCATCGTCCACGCAGAGGCGTTCGACGAGACCGGGCGGTCGGTCCTCGTGCGTGACCAGGTCGTCTATGTACACCCGAACCGGGTCTCCGAGGTCTACGTGCCGGGCGCGCAGACGCTCCCGGACTCCGGCCTCGTCGCTGGCGGAGCGACCGTGCTGGGGTTCGGCGTCCTCTCGATCGTCGCGTCGGGCCTGCTCCTGACCCTCGCGGACGGGGCAGGGACCCAGTGCTTCGAGCCCGATCACTGGGCGGCGGACATCTGCGGGTACGAGCCTGGGCCGCTCGTCGGCTGGGGCGTGACGACCCTCGTGTTCGGGCTCGCCGGCATCATCGGCGGGCCCGTCATCATCGCGGAGGGCGCGGAGCACGAGCCCTACTGGATCCTGCCCGAGATCGACGCCGGGGTGGGCTCCGCGAGCCTCACCTGGCGCTTCTGACCATCAGCGCGTGCGCCGCCGGCTGCGCACTCGAGGCGCACGGGCCGCGCAATTGCGCGGCGCCGATCTCAGTCGCGCCGCCGGAAAGGTCTGTGGCTTCCATCGCTTCCGCCGGATCGGCGCGGCACGCTTCTGGCTTTCGCCGGTGCCAGCTTCTTACAGAAGCGCCCATTGACCTACCTTGGATAGCAATGTAGGTCGCATCGCGTCAGGCTCGTCTCCCCGGGGGGACGCGGGCCTGCCCGGAGGTCCATCATGCGATCCGTCGTCATCTCCTCGTCCGTGGCTCTCTTCGCGCTCGGCTGCAGCCCCGAGCCCATCTCTCTCGGCGAGGACGCCGACGCCGACGCCGCGGCCCTCACCGCGAAGCAGGCGTGCGCGATCGTCAAGCTCGCGAACACCGCGGACCTCGCGACGCTCGACGACGCGGTGAAGCTGGACCGGCGGGCGGCCGAGGGGATCTACGAGCTCCGCTCGGGCCCCGACGGCGTCGTGGGCACGGTCGACGACGGATGGTTCGCGACCGTGGCGGACGTCGACGACGTCTCGTACGTCGGCAAGTCGGCGCTCGCCAAGATGAAGAAGTACGCGAAGGACAACGGCGTCGCTTGCGGCGACGTAGACGTCCAGGTCCTGGCGTTCAACGACTTCCACGGCGCGATGGAGCCGCCCGCCGGCTCGGGCGGTCGCGTCGTGGTCTCCAAGGATCCCGCCGTGCCCCCGGTCAACGCCGGCGGCGCCGAGTTCCTGGCCACGCACCTCAAGGCGCTCGAGGCGCAGAACCCGAACACCGTGATCGCCGCGGCAGGCGACATCATCGGCGCGACGCCGCTCCTCTCCTCCGCGTTCCACGACGAGCCGACCATCGAGTCGGTGAACCTCATGGGCCTCGACGTCGCGGGCGTCGGCAACCACGAGTTCGACGAGGGCGTCGCGGAGCTCTGGCGCATGCAAGACGGCGGCTGCCACCCCGTCGACGGGTGCCAGGACGGGGACGGCTTCGACGGCGCGGCGTTCCCCTACCTCGCAGCGAACGTCGAGCTCTCGGCGGACGGCACCACCGTCTTCCCCTCGTACCACGTGAAGCAGTTCGGCAACGCGCGCGTCGGGTTCGTCGGCGTCACGCTGGAGAACACCCCCAGCGTCGTCACCAAGGCCGGGACCGAGGGGCTCTCCTTCTTCGACGAGGCGGACGCGGTGAACGCGCTGGTCCCCGAGCTCCAGGCTCGCGGCGTGAACACGATCGTCGTCTTGATCCACGAGGGCGGCGTGGCGACCGGCTTGTACGACACGTGCGAGGGGATCTCGGGCCCGATCTTCGAGATCGTCAGCCGCCTCGATCCGGCCGTCGACGTCGTCGTGAGCGGTCACACCAACGCCGCCCACCTCTGCGAGATGAACGGCAAGCTCGTGACGTCCGCGGCGCACAACGGCCGGCTCGTCACCGACATCGACCTGGTCGTGAACGAGCTCACCGGCGACGTGGTCACGATGAAGGCCGACAACGTGATCGTGACACGCGACGTCGCGAAGGACGCCGACCAGACCGGCCTCATCGCCAAGTACAAGTCGCTCGTCGCGCCGATCGCGAATCGCGTCGTCGGATCGGCGCAGGGCGACCTCACTCGGACGGCCTCACCGGCCGGCGAGATGACCATGGGGAGCGTCATCGCCGACGCGCAGCTCGAGGCCACGCAGGCCGCGGGGCAGGGCGGCGCGGTGATCGCCCTCATGAACCCGGGCGGCGTCCGCGCCGACCTCGTCGCCTCGCTCATCAGCGGCGGGGAGGCGACCGGTGAGATCACCTACGGCGAGGCGTTCAGCGTGCAGCCGTTCGCCAACAACCTGGTCACGGTGACCGTCACGGGCGCGCAGATCGAGCAGATCCTCGAGCAGCAGTGGCTCACGGAGGGCGTCGACCGGTCCGCGAAGCCGATGATCTTGCAGGTGTCGGCCGGCTTCTCGTACCAGTGGGATCCGACCCGACCGGCGGGTGACAAGGTCTCGTTCTCGAGCATCACGCTGAACGGCCAGCCCCTCCAGGCGAGCGCGAGCTACCGCGTGACCATCAACGCGTTCCTCGCAGACGGTGGAGACGGGTTCACCGTCTTCAAGCAAGCGACGGATCGCCTGGGCGGGGGCATCGACCTCGAGGCGCTCGAGGCGTACCTGGCCGCGCACTCCCCCGTCGCCGTGCCGGCCCTCGGGCGGATCTCGGTCCCCTGACGAGCGGCGAGGCCGCGGTGAGGGCACGGGCCCGCCGCGGCCGCGCCGGTTGACTCGGGCGCCGGCTCGCGAAATTCTGGTTGGATGAGCTGCCGTAGGGGGACCTCCGCGATCGCGCTGCTGATCGGCTTGGGGGCCACGTGGACCCCGTCGTGGGCGGAGGCGGCCACGATCACGGCGGCGTCGTGCGACCCTGGAGACGTTCAGGCCGCCGTCGACGCCGCCGTCGCCGGAGACACCGTCGTCCTCCCGGCTGGCACCTGCAGCTGGACGACCAGCGTGTCGTGGACGGCGCCGGCCGACGTCGCGCTCCTCGGCGCCGGTGATCTCACGACCCTGGGCGGCGGCGACGCGACGGTGATCGTGGACGACGTCCCCTCCGGTTCGCCGCTGCTCGAGATCGAGACGAGCGCGGAGGGCACGTTTCGCCTGGCGGGCATCACCGTCCGCGGCGGCAGCGGCAGCATCAAGGAGGGCGGGATGATCCGCATCGGCGGCTCGTCGGCCCAGGTGAGGCTGGATCACACGCACTTCGACAAGACGACGTACGCGACGGAGAACACGGGCAAGCTCATGGTGCTCGGCGGGACCATCGCTGGCGTGGTCGACCACAACCTGTTCGATCCCGGGCCCGCGCTTGGCTGGATCCACATCGTCAACGGCGGGGCCACCGGAGACGAGGTGTGGGCGGCGCCCACGGACTTCGGGGGCGGCAACTTCATCTTCCTCGAGGACAACCAGCTGAGCGGCGTGGTGAACCCGGGCCTGAGCCCCCCCACCTACCTGGCCACGCTGACGGACTGCCACACGGGGGGACGCTGGGTGGGCCGCTACAACACGATCATCGCCGCGGGCGTCGGTCAGACGCACCCGACCGGACACGCGGGCCACGACCGCGGGTGCCGCGCCCACGAGATCTACGGCAACACGGTTACGTCACCCTACGATCCGGCGACCGAGCAGCCCAACTTCGCGTTCGAGTACAACAACAGCGGCCCCGCGCTCGCGTGGGGCAACTCGGTCGACGGCGTCTACAAGAACATCTTCTACTTCAACGCGATCCGGAAGGACGACGGGACCTACTCTCAGACCGCCACCCCCGACGGCTGGGGCTACTGCGGGACGGAGTTCAACGGAGCGGGCTCCGCGTGGGATGGGAACACCGACGGAGCGAGCGGCTATCCGTGCTTGGATCAGCCGGGGCGCGGCCGCGGTGATCTGCTCGCGGGCGACTTCCCGAACCAGGTCAACACGGCGACCGGCACGATCGCGTGGCCGAACCAAGCCCTCGAGCCGATCTACGAATGGCTCAACGTCGGCACGTTCGTCTCGGGCTGGGGTGGCGCCTACGCCTCCAACCAGGCGCCGACCCGCGTCGCCGAGAACCGCGATTACTACCTCCACACCCCGAGCTTCGACGGCACCGTGGGCGTCGGCTCCGGCCCGAGGGCCAATCGCCCGGCGACCTGCACCGCGGGCGTCGCGTACTGGTCCGTCGACGAAGGGGGGAACTGGAACACGGCGAACGCTACCCCGAACGATGGGACGCTCGACCTCTGCACGGGGACGAACGTGTGGACGGACTCTGCGTACACGCCTCACACGTACCCGCATCCGCTGGTCGGCGGTGCGCCCCCGGAGCCCAATCCGAGCGGCACAGGGGCGGGCGGCAGCGGCAGCGGCAGCGGCAGCGGCGTCGGGGCGGGCGCGGGGGCGGGGGGCGCGCCGTGCGGTGCCGATGCTTGCGGCGATGCCGGACGGGGCGACGGCGACGGCGGCTGCAGCTGTGCTACACCCGGCTCGACGCGGACCGGCGCCGGGGTCGGGCTCCTCTCGGGCATCCTGCTGCTGGCGGGCCGGCGCGCGTGGCGCCGCCGGTGCTCGGCGCGAGGACCCGGTGGCCCGTCGTCGACCGGAGTCGGAGAGTCGTCGGGACCGAGCGGAGGGAAGCTCCCGTCCCGCGGCTGACGAGGCAGCCGCATTTCGGCCACGCCTACGGGCAGATCACTTCTTGACCATGCACTGGTGCGTGGACCAGTTCTCGCCCGGTCCGCACTGTGGGCGCATGCACTTGCACTCCGCGAAGTCCTTCCCCGGCCGCGGCGGCGCCCACTGCGTCGTGTCTCGCGGGCCTCTTCCAGGACAGCAGTCCGCGACGCTGGGGCACGAATCGTTCGAGAACGCGCGGCAGGCGGTGCCCGTGTACAAGCGCGCCGGCGCGGCGTGCTTCGGAGCCGTCGTGGAGGGGGCAGCGGTCTTCGCGCTCGCGGGCGCGGTGGGCGTCGCGGTGCTCGGTCCGGGCGGGGCGGGCGTGGGGGCCGCGGTCGGCGGCGGTGAGGGTGCGCTCGGCGACGCCTCCTTTGGCGGCGCCTCCTCTTCGGTCCTCTTTCGCTTCTTCTTCTTGGGCTTCGAGTCCGCCTCCGAGTCAGTCTCGTCATCGTTCGCCACGCTTGCCTGGTCCGCCGTGCGCGAGAGGAGGACCGCTCCGCCCAGGATGCCGGAGCCGAGCAGCGCGGCCGCCAGCGCGATCCAGGGCCACGGCGGCGACGACCTCGGGACTGGCACCTTCGGTGCCCCGGGGAACGACGCCTGGGCGAAGGCGCCCAGCGTCACGGCGGGCGCGTTGCCCGGCGGACCAGCGACGTGGCGGACTGGCGCCAGGGCCGTATCGGCGAGCTCCTCCGAGCCGGAGGCCGCCGCGCTGAAGGCCGCGCAGAGCTCCAGCGCGCTGCCATAGCGTCCGTCCGGGGAAGCGTGGAACGCCCGATGGAAGAAGGCGTCGAGGGCCCTCGGCAGACGCGCGTCGATCTGGCTCGGCGGCACGAAGGCGCCGCGATGCACCGCCAGAGAGAGCGCGCCGATGCTTTCGCCCCCGAACGGGAGGCGGCCGAGCAGACAGCAGTACGCCACGACCGCCACCGACCAGAGGTCCGAGCGCGCGTCGACGCTGCGTGGCTCGAAGAACTGCTCGGGGCTCATGTAGTAGGGCGTGCCCAGCGCCGCCCCGGTCTGCGTCATCGCCATGTTCGTGTCGCCACCGAAGCGCGCGATGCCGAAGTCGAGCACCTTCACGAACGGCTCTCCCTCTCCATCCACGAGAAAGAGGTTCGCGGGCTTGATGTCCCGGTGGACCACGCCGAGCGCGTGCGCGCGCGCGAGCGCGCGGCAGACCTGTCCCACGACGTGCGCCGTGCGCTGCGGCGCCATGGGGCCGCCCCTCTCGAGCACCTCCCTCAGGTCGCTGCCGCGGAGCAGCTCCATCACGATGTACGGCTCGCGCTCGGGCGTGACGCCGAAGTCGAACACCTTGACGACGTGGGGGCTGTCGATGCTCGCGACCGCCCGCGCCTCCTGCTGGAAGCGGGTGAACGCCTGATCGTCGAGCGCGAGCGCCGCTTGCAGCACCTTCACCGCGACGGGACTGCCGAGCGCCCGGTTCTGTGCGAGCCACACCGTCCCCATCGCCCCGGCGCCGATCTGCCGCTCGAGGACGATGTTCGTTCCGAGCAGACTTCCGGGTCCGACCCCCATCTCGTGAGCTTACTGCGGGGGTCTCTCCGCTGTCGTTCCCCTGGGTCGACGTCCCTCGCTGGGCGGCGAGCCGCCCGGGCAGCAGGTCCGGATGGGCCGCGCCCTCTCCTCGGCGCGCACGCGGTAGCGGCGTAAGCCCGTCCGCGTCCGCGCCGGTCGAAGCACGGTCGAGGTTTGCTTTGGCGCTGAGATCGTCCGCGCGAGCGGCGCCCGTGCCGGACAGCTGGGCGCCCCGCGGTCAGCCCGCCGCGGCCGCCTCGGTGACGGGGGCCGTCGTTGCGGTCTTGATCTTGTCCCCGGGCGCCGCGGCGTCCACGAGCTCGATGATGCACATCGGCGCGTTGTCGCCGCGACGGGGGCCGATCTTGATGATGCGCGTGTAGCCGCCCGGGCGCTCCGCGAAGCGCTTCGACAGGTCGACCATCACCTTCTCGACGATGTCGACCTTCGAGCCGTCCGACTTCACGCCGAACCGCGGCACGTACGAGCCGAGGAGCCGCGAGACGTGCAGACGCTTCGCCTTCTCGGTCGGGCTCAGCGCGTCCTGGGGGGTGTACGCCACCTTGCCGATGCGCCGCGCTTTGGTGATGAGGCGCTCCGCCACGCGGCGGAGCTCCTTCGCCTTGGCGTCGGTCGTCTCGATTCGCTCGTGGGTGATCAGGTTCGCGGCGAGGTTGCGCAGCATGGCGCGACGGCTCGACGTGTCCCGACCGAACTTCCTACCTGCATTCTTGTGGCGCATGACGGTTACTCGATGTTTGGGAACTGCTCAGGCCTGAGCTTGCTGCGTCTTCCAGCGCTCGAGGAGCTGGGGCCAGTTGTCGATCTTCATCCCCAGCGAGAGGCCCATGGTCGCCAGGATCTCTTTGATCTCTTTGAGCGACTTGCGGCCGAAGTTCTTGGTCTTGAGCATGTCCTGCTCGGTCTTCTGCACCAGCTCGCCGATCAGGGTGATGTTGGCGTTCTGGAGGCAGTTCGCCGACCGCACGCTGAGCTCCAGCTCCTCCACGGAGCGGAACAGGTTCTCGTTCAGCGGCTCCTCGTCGCCGCCGACGGCCTGGTAGCTCGTCTCCTCGGTCTCCTCGAAGTTGATCCAGATGGAGAGCTGCTCCTTCAGGATCTTCGCGGCGAACGCGACGGCGTCCGAGGGCTTCACGGAGCCGTTCGTCCAGACCTCGAGCGTGAGCTTGTCGTAGTCGGTGACCTGGCCCACGCGGGCGTTCTGGATGATGTAGTTCACCTTGCGGATCGGCGAGAAGAGCGCGTCGCAAGGGATGGTGCCGATGGGCATCGTCGCGGTCTTGTTGCGCTCCGCGGGGACGTAGCCGCGGCCGACGTTCACCGTCAGCTCCATGGAGAGCGGACCCTTCTTGTCGAGGATGGCGATGAGGTGGTCCGGGTTCAGGACCTCGAGGCCCTCGACGAGCTGGATGTCCTTGGCGAAGACGGGGCCGGGGCCCTCCTTGTCCACCCGTACGGTGTACGTCTTCGACTGGGCGGCCTTGAACACGACCTCCTTGAGGTTGAGGATGATGTCGCTCACGTCCTCGACCACGTCGGGGACCGTCGTGAACTCGTGGAGGGCGCCCTCGGTGCGCAGGGCCGTGATCGCGGCGCCCTGGAGCGAAGAGAGCAGGACTCGACGCAGCGAGTTGCCGATCGTGATGCCGAAGCCACGCTCGAGCGGCTCGCACACGAACTTCCCGTAGAACTCGTTGGCCCCGTCGGGATCGAGCGAGATCCCCTTCGGGCGGATGAGGTCGCGCCAGTTGCGAGAGATCATGCTGAGGTTCGCGGAAGTCATGTGCGTTCTCCTTGGTCTCGAGGGTCTCGGGCTCGGTCCCACGCTCCGGCTCGCACTCGAGCCGGGGCGCCGCCTGCACCCGCACGTCGGTTTCTACGATGAGCGCGGCCGCGACGCGAGCCGCGGGCGCGCCCGAAGGTTCAGCGCGAGTAGTACTCCACGATGAGCTGCTCCCGAATCTCGGGCTCGTTGAGGTCCTCACGGGGCGGGGGGCCCTTGATGTTGATCGAGAAGGCGCCCTTGTCGATCTCCATCCACGAGGCGGGGTTGCGCTTCTCGGCCGCCGCGACCGAAGCGATCACCTTGCCGAACTTGCGGGCGTTGTCCACGAGCTCGATCTTCTCGCCCGCGCGGCAGACGTAGCTCGGGATGTCGACGCGCTTGCCGTTGATCCGGAGGTGGCCGTGGCGGACGATCTGACGCGCCTCTGCGCGCGAGGACGCGAACCCGGAGCGGTAGAGGACGTTGTCCAGCCGCCGCTCGAGCAGCGCGAGCATCTCCTCACCCGTGCGGCCCTTCCGGCGCGTGGCGGCTTGGTAGTAGCCCTGGAACTGGCGCTCCAGGATGCCGTAGATGCGCCGCACCTTTTGCTTCTCGCGAAGCCGAACGGCGTACTCGCTCAGCTTGATGCGACCCTGGCCGTGCTGTCCCGGCGGGTAGGGGCGCCGCGTCTGGGAGCACTTCTCGGTGTAGCAACGCTCACCCTTGAGATAGAGCTTCATGCCCTCGCGGCGGCAGAGCTTGCAAACGGGACCTACGTAACGAGCCATGTCGGGTAATCCTCTACAAAGAGTCGAGTCGCGCTGAACGAGAGGGGCCCACACCGGAGGGCGTGGGCGGAAGCTACACGCGGCGCCGCTTCGGCGGCCGGCAGCCGTTGTGGGGGATGGGCGTCACGTCTCGGATGAGCGTGACCTTGAAGCCCGCGGTCTGGAGCGCGCGGAGGGCGCTCTCGCGCCCGGCGCCCGGGCCCTTCACGAACACCGCGACGGACCGCATGCCGTGCTCCTGGGCCTTGCGCGCGGCCTCCTCGGCGGCGAGCTGGGCCGCGAAGGGCGTCGACTTGCGCGAGCCCTTGAAGCCGCGCGCGCCGGCGCTGGACCAACCGATCGTGTTGCCGTTGATGTCGGTGATGGTGACGACGGTGTTGTTGAAGGTCGATTGAATGTGCGCGATCCCCGCGGCGACGTTCTTCTTGACCTTCTTCTTCTGCTTGGTCTTGTTGGTCTTCGGCGTGGCCATGTCGTGTCCTCTACTTCTTCACCGGCGTCGGGCGGCGCGCGACCATGCCCTTGCGGGGGCCCTTGCGCGTGCGTGAGTTCGTGTGGGTCCGCTGGCCGCGGACGGGGAGCCCCTTCCGGTGCCGCAGCCCGCGGTAGCAGCCGAGGTCCATCAGCCGCTTGATGTTCATCTGCACCTCGCGGCGCAGATCACCCTCCACCTTGTACTCGGCGTCCAGCAGCTCGCGGATCGCCTTCACGTCGGCGTCCGTCAGCTCTTCGACCCGCTTGTTGTGGGGGATGCCCGTCTTGTCGCAGATGTCGCGCGCAGTCTTCTGCCCGATGCCGTAGAGGTACGGCAGGGCGAAGGCGAGGTGCTTGCGACGGGGAAGATCCACTCCGGCGATGCGTGCCATGCTGTCTCGATGCTCCGCTTGGTTCGGCCCGCTCTCGGCGCCGAAACGAAAAGTTTCCTGGCCTAGTTACCTTGGCGCTGCTTGTGACGTGGGTTCTTCTGGCAAATGATGCGGACCACGCCCTTGCGGCGGACCACCTTGCACTTGTCGCAGATCTTCTTGACGCTCGGTCGGACCTTCATGGCTGCTCTCTACGGGCTACTTCACTTCGTTATTTGTGGCGGTAGGTGATCCTGCCGCGGCTCGGGTCGTACGGCGAGACCTCGACGGTGACGCGGTCTCCGGGCAGGATCTTGATGTAGTACTGGCGCATCCTGCCGCTGATCGTGGCGAGGACGTCGAGCCCGTTGTCCGCCCCGACGCGGAACATCGCGTTCGGGAGCGCTTCCTTGACGACGCCGTCGAACTCCAGCTTGTCTGCTTTGGGCTCTTTGGGGCCGAGGTTCTTCTTCTTCCCCTTCACGAAACATCCTTTGCGAGGCTCGTAGGCTCGGACGCGAACACGTCCGAGATTCGAGCCGTGATCTCCTCTGGTTTGCCCACGCCGTCCACCCTTTTGAGCAGCCCTTTCGCGGAGTAGAAGGGCAAGAGGGCGGCGGTCTGCGTCTCGTAGGCGTCGAGCCGGCGCTTGACCGTCTCGGGCTGATCATCTGCGCGGTGTTCCAGCTCCGCGTTGGGCGGGGGAGGGTACGACGACAGGTGATAGATTTTCCCGGTGCGGCGGTCGGTCCGGCGCAGGACCAGCCGCTCCTCGAGCAGCTCGCGCGGGACATCGAGCTGGACGACCGCGCCGACCTTCAGGCCCTTGGAGGAGAGCAGCGCCTCGAGGCCCTCCGCCTGCGGCACCGTCCGGGGGAAGCCGTCGAGCAGGACGCCGTTCTTGGTGTCCGGCTCGGCCAGGCGGCGCTCGATGAGGCCGAGGATCGCCTCGTCCGGGACGAGCCCTCCCGAGTCCATGATCGCGAGGAACTTGGGATCGAGGGTGCCGGCCTTCTTGGCAGCGCGCAGCATGTCGCCCGTCGACACCTGCGGGATCCCGAACTTCTCGCACAGGAAGGTGGCCTGGGTGCCCTTCCCGGAGCCTGGCGGCCCGACGAGGATGACGATCATGACTGCCCCGCCTCGGTGAAGCGCCTGCCTCGGATGCGCCCGGCGCCGGGCCCCGTCAGGCCCTCGTAGTTGCGAGTGATGAGGTGAGCCTCGATCTGGTTCGCCGTGTCGAGGGCGACGCCGACGACGATCATGAGCGAGGTCCCCCAGTAGGTCATCTGTTGGCGCAGCAAGGTGGCGGCGACGAGGTCCGTCGCGACGCAGATGGCTGCGACGTAGGCTGCGCCGCCCACGGTGACCCGCTGCACCACCGCGTAGATGTAGTCCGCCGTCTGCTTCCCTGGCCGAATGCCCGGGATGTTCGCCTGCTGCTTCTTCAGGTTCTCCGCGACGTCCACGGCCTGGAAGGTGACGTTCGTGTAGAAGAAGCAGAAGAAGATGATCAGCGCCGCGTAGAGCGTGTTGAACAGCCAGTCGCCGCGGTTGATGATCGCGATGACGGAGTCGAGGTACGGGATGCTGAGGCTCTGCAGCGTCGCGGGGAACTGCAGGAGGCTCGAGGCGAAGATCGGCGGGATGGTCCCGGAGACGTTCACCTTGAGCGGGAGGTGCGTGTTCTGGGCGCCGTACACCCGCCGGCCGACCTGCCGTCGGGAGTAGACGATCGGGATCTGGCGGCGCCCGTTCTCGAAGAACGCGACGGTCGCGACCATCGCCACCACGGCGGCGGCGAAGATCGCCATCGAGAGCGGCTGGAGATCGTCCGCGTTGGCCTGCAGGTAGCTGCCCACGCTCCGTGGGATCGCCGTGATGATCGAGGCGAAGATGAGCAGGCTGGTCCCGTTCGAGACGCCGCGCTCCGTGATCTGCTCGCCGATCCACATCAGGAACGCGGTCCCGGTGGTGAGCGTGATCATCGTCATCAGGAAGAACCCGGTGTCCGGGTTCGTGACCACGCCGGCGCCGCCGTCCTGGCCCGAGATGCCGACGAGCATGCGGGCGATCCCGTAGGACTGGAACAGCGAGATGCCGATGGTGCCGTACCGCGTGTACTGGTCGATCTTCCGCCGCCCGGCCTCGCCCTCTTTGCGCAGCTCGTGCACGGGGGCGTAGAGCATCCCCATCAGCTGCATGATGATGGAGGCCGAGATGTACGGCATGATGCCGAGGGCGAAGATCGAGAGGTTCTCGAGCGCGCCCCCGGAGAAGAGGTTGAAGAACCCGAGGAGGCCGCCGGAGCCGGCGACGAACTCGCGCATCTGGTTGCGGTCGACGCCCGGCAGCGTGACGAAGCAGCCGACGCGGTACACCGCCAACATCCCCAGCGTGAAGAACACGCGCCGCCGGAGGTCCGGCAGCTTGTAGAAATTGGAGATGCCCGCGAGCGATGCCATAGGACCTTCGTGGCGCTACGCCGCGGCGGGCTCCTTCTTCAGGGCAACACGGGGCAGCTCCACGGCCTTCCCGCCGGCGGCCGCGATCTTCTCGAGCGCGCTCTTGGAGAAGCGGTGCGCCGAGACCGTGAGCTTCTTCGTGAGCTCCCCGTCGCCGAGGATCTTCACCATGACGCGCGCCTTCTCGAGGTCGTCGAGCCGGCCGCGCACGAGGCGCCTGCCCTTGAGCGCGGCGAGATCGACCGTCGCGCCCGACTCGAAGAGGACCTCGAGATCGCCGAGGTTCACCTCGCAGACCGGGGTGGCGAGCGGGTTGCGGAAGCCGCGCTTCGGGAGTCGGCGCTGGATCGGGGTCTGGCCGCCCTGGAAGTGCTTCTTGTTGATGTTGCCCTTCGAGCGAGCCTTCTGGCCCTTCTGCCCGCGGCACGCCGTCTTGCCGTGACCCGAGCCGGGGCCGCGACCCACGCGCTTGGCCTTGCGGACGGCGCCCTCGGGGGCCTGGAGCTTGGAGAGGATATCCATGGCTACTTCTCCACCTCTGCGACATCGAGAAGGTGCAGGACCTTCTTCACCATGCCGCGGAACGACGGCGTGTTCGCGACCACGACCTCGGAGCCCGGGCCGCGGAGGCCGAGGCCCCGCATCACCTTGCGGTGCTTCTCAGGCTGGCCGATCGTGCTGCCCTTCTGCTTCACGCGCAGGAGCGGCTTCATGCGGCGCCTCCCTCTTTTGCCGGCGGCGGAGCCATGGACGCGCGCCGCGGCTTGCCACCCTGCGGCGTCTGCCGCGAGATGTGGCCGAGCGTCGCCAGGTCGATCGACCGCTTGCCGGCGAACTGCTCCGGGCTCTTCAGGGTCTTGAGCGCCTGCACCGTCGCGTGGACGATGTTGTGCTTGTTGCTGGTGCCGAGCGACTTCGTCAGGACGTCGTGGATGCCGGCCGACTCGACGACGGCGCGGACCGCGCCGCCGGCGATGACGCCCGTGCCGGGGCTGGCCGGCCGCAGGAGCACCTTGCCGGCGCCGTCGTGACCGAAGGTCTCGTGCGGGATGGTCACGCCGTCCAGCGGAACGCGGAACAGGTTCTTGCGCGCCTGATCGTTGCCCTTGCGGATCGCCTCGGGGACCTCGTTCG
>CAZBJI010000031.1:0-57015 GCA_964492175.1 uncultured Polyangiaceae bacterium
GGCGGGCGAGCGCTGCCTCTTCAAGGTCGCCGTCTCGCCCCTCTCCCTGCCCAAGCCCCTCGCGTGCGTGAAGGGACTGGAGGACGTGTCGTTCTCGATCGATCCGGAGGGCCGGACCGCCGCCCTCGCGGGGGTGCGTGGCAAGGCCGGCAAGCAGACCGTCGACGTCACGTGGGTCTTGCTCGCCGATGGCAGCGTGCTCAGCCAACACTCGGTGGACCGCGCGGTCGGGTCCAGCGTCGTCTCGGCGTCGGGGCTGATGGCGATGCCCATGCAGAAGGGCGCCGTCGGGCTCGTGGACCTCGTGACCGGCAAGAGCTCCGTGGTGCCCGAGGGGGAGGGCTGGTTCTTCGGCTTCGAGGGCGCGCGCTGGGTGAGCGACCGGCTCGTCTTGCTCAGGAAGCTCGAGGGCAAGCAGGGCTTTCAGGTCGTGACCGTGGACGCGCGCGCGATGACCGAGCGCGACAAGTGGATGTAGCGCTCAGCGCGCCGCGCTCTTCAGCGCGAGCTCGGCCTTGATCCAGGTGTCGAGATCCTTGTCGATGCGGAAGAGGGTCGGATCGAAGTGGCGGCCGTTCACGAAGATGAACGGCGTGTACTTGAGGCCGGCCGCCTCCGCGTCCGCGACGTCCCGCTCGACCATCGCCTTGGTCTCCGGGGCCGCGACGTCCGCGCGGAACCGCGCCAGATCGAGCCCGAGCTCCGTCGCGTAGCCTTCTAGATCTTTGGGCGTGAGCGCGTCCTGGTTGTCGAAGAGCAGCTCCTCCATCGCCCAGTACTTGCCTTGCCGCATCGCCGCGATCGCGGCGTACGCGGCGTCCTTCGCGTACGTGTGCTTGGGGAGCGGGTAGAACTTGTGCACCAGGCGGACGTCCTTCGGGTGCGCCGCCTGCGCCGCGGAGAGGAGCGGGAGCGCGGCGCGGCACGCTGGGCACTCGAAGTCGGAGAACGCCACGATGGTCACGCGCGCATCCGCGGGGCCCTTGGCCGGCGAGTCCCGGACCGGGACGTCCTTCACCGAGTCCGGGCCGAAGCGCAGCGAGGCCGCCGCCTTGGCGTTCGCCTTCGGCGCTCCGCGCGCGACCTGATCGGCCACGAGCTGGGTCATCGGCGTGCACGCCGCGCAGGGGCGAGCCTCCGACACGCACTGCGTGAGGGGGACGGCCTGGTCGGGGCAAGGCGCGAGCAGCGCCCCGGCGACCTCCCAGAACTCGTCGTGCTGGCGCTGCTCGGTCAGCTTGGAGAGGTCGACGCCGGGAGGCGCCGGTCTGCGCGCGGCCGGCTGCTCGACCTCACCGCGGGAAGAGAGGCCCAAGCCGCAGCCGGCGAGGGCGAGCGCCAACAGGAAGAGGAGGGGGGACCGCACGCGGCCGAAGCTTAGTCGGTTAGAGGCAGTCGTAGTACCCCGCCGACGAGCTGAAGCCGCAGTCCGCGGGGGCGCACTCGACGACCACGAGCTCGTTCGACTGGCAGTACTTGAGGGTGGTGCCCTCACAGGTCCCGACCCAGTCGATGCCCTGGCACGGATCCACGGGCGCCTGCTCGCAGCGGTACTCGGCCGGGCAGGGGAACGTGATGCAGGCGATCTGGTTCTCGCACACCATCCCGGTGGGGCAGCTCGACGCGTCGTTCGGGTCGCAGAGCCAGCCGACGCACGCGTTGGCCGCCTCGTCGCAGGTCGTGCCGTTCATGCACTTCACGAGCGGGCAGAAGTCGTTGTCGACGCAGGCGTCGATCGCCTCGTCGCACTGGGTGCCCGGGCCGCAGAGGGCCGAGCTGCACCAGTTCGGCTCGGAGCAATCGGTGATCGTCTCCGTGGTGCTCTGCTCGATCTGGATCGTCTTCTTCTGCTTCGGGATGCGCACCGTCATCTGCGGGTTCGTGAGCGCCATCGTCACGAAGCACGCGGGGCCGGGGCTCACGTCCTCGAGGCCGACGACGAGGCGGGCGCCCGCGCCCGAACCGATGCGGTCGACCGACACGATGTTCGCGCCGTAGCCGCCGCTCGGCTGCACGCCGCTCGAGTAGTGAAGGACCCAGTGCGCCTGGAAGTTGACGTTGGCGGGAGGCTGCGCGCCGAAGAACTCGACGTACTCGCTCTTCTTCGTGATCACCGTGAGCCCGGTGGACGCGGGGCTCTTCTTCACGTCCAGCTCGACGAAGGGCACGCTGAGCTCCGCGCCCACCTCTTCGGTCCCCTCTCCGCTCTCCACGTCGGAGCTGGGGGCGCAGGCCGTCGCGGCCAAGGCCAAGGAGAAGAAGGTGGCGATTGCGGTTCGAAACATGGGGGGCTCTCCAGTCGTGAAACGTACGTGCCTGTGGGTGATGTAGGCGCGCTAACTACCCGACCGCGGCTTCGCTGGCAAGGGGCATCGTGCCTGGACAAGCGAGCCGCTCGACAGGGGGGAGCGGCGTTGGTACGGCCGCTATCCCTCGTGATCGAAGAGCTGCGCTTCTACGTCCAGCCCGATCCGGGGCGCGTCGTGGGGCCCGTCACGGACGATGAGCTCCGAGACGCGCTCCGCGCAGGGAAATATCCCCCCGAGGTGCGGGTGCGCCTCGCCGAGGCGCCGCTCTGGCTGCCGGCCGTAGCCTGGCCCGCCCTGGGCCTCTCCGCGGGGCCTCTGCCCGAGCCACCCGCGGCGGAGCCGGTTCAGGGAGGCTCGCCGGACCTCTTCCTCGCCCGGTCGGAGGTCGTCGACCTCATCCGGTTTGCGGTGGCGGACGGGGGCCCGCCCCGGCGCGCGACCGGGACCGAGCTCGGCTCCACGCTCCGGGACGCGGCGCTGGTCGGGAGGCTCCGGACCGCCTGGGTCGCGCCGCTCGGCACGAGCGACTGGGTCCTCGGCCGGCGGCTCTTCGATCGCACCCTCAACGAGGGCGCGGGCGCCGTGGCCGCGGGGTCGTCGCCCGAGCTCGCCACCGTGCGCTGCCCCGTGTGCCGGGAGGTGATCGGGGCGCAGCTCGAGGTGTGCAGCGAGTGCGACGAGCCGGTCGCGGCCCCGCCCGCCTCCCGAGGCAGCGTCCCCGACGAGCCGGAGGGGGCGAGCTGGTTCCGGCTCCACTGGCGACCGCTCGTCACGTTCGCGAGCTTCGCGAGCTTGATCCTCGCTGGCATCACGCTCCGGTACGTGGCGCCGCAGCGGTTCTACCAGGAAGACCCCGTCGCGCCCGCTGGCGCCCCCGCCAAGCCCGCTTGCGAGGCGAGCTGCTGGACCGGGGAGGCGTGCCAGGAGAGCAAATGTGTGTGGCAGCGGCCGAAGGGCGTCGGCCATGTCGGCGCTCGACCGGGGATCGCCGGACCGTTCGCGCTCCCGCCCGACGTCTCCGACGCGATCCTCCTCGACGACGACCGCTTCGCGATCGGTCTCTTGGCGGGGATGGAGATCCGCTCGACGAGGACCGGGCAGTCGCTCGGCCTCGTCAGCGAGGCAGGCCATACGCGGCGGCTGGTCCGGGCCGGGGACGTCGTCTACGCCGTCGGCACACAGCACATCACGGTGGTGGACGCGCCGTCCACGCGCATCCTGAAGTCGCTCGAGCTCGGCGCGATCATCAGCGACGTGACCGTCGGGGCGAGCGATCGTCGGGCGCTCGTGTCCTTGCCCGGCGCCCACGCCATCGCCATCCTGTCGACCGAGCTGCACGTGGAGCTCGACCGCATCCGCTTCGGCGACGACAACATCGGGCCCGTCGCGGTGGACGACACCGGTCGGCGGGCGCTCACCACGACGGGCGCTGTGCCGGTCGCGGGGCTGCCCGACGCCCAAGGCGGCGCGGTGTATGCGTTCGATCCTGGCCGCCTCGCCACGGATCAGGATCGCATCCGCGCCGCGATGCTCGGCAACCCGGTCAGCGCGATGATGTCGCCGGACGGGGCCACCAGCTACGTGGCGCTCCGCGCCAAGAACCGCATCGTCGCGCTGGACTGGCTCGACTCCGGCGCCGTCCGCCAGCAGAAGCCCGTGGAGGTCTGCGACCAGCCGGAGCAGATCGTGCTCGTGCGCCGCGCGCGCCGCGCCATCGTCCGCTGCAACCGCGGCCGCGCGCTCGAGGTCGTGGACCTCGAGCGCGGCGTCATCGTGCGGCACATCGCGCTGTCGGCTGCGGCCAGCGACGTCGCCATCTCGCCCGACGCCGAGCAGGCCGTCGTCGCGCTCCAGGGCCTCAAGGACGGCGCGGTCGCGCTGGTCGATCTGGAGACCTACGACGTGGAGGTCGTCCCGCTGACGGAGCCGGCGAGCCGCGTGCGCCTCTCCGCCAACGGAAAGACCGTGCTCGCCCTCTCCGACCGCAGCAAGGCCGCGTGGGTCATCCGATGACCGGCAGCGCGGTCGCCGAGGACGGACAGCGGCGCGTGCCCTGCGCCGCGTGCAAGCTCCCGATCCTCACCCTGGCGCGCAAGTGCAAGCACTGCAAAGCGTGGCAGCCGGAGCGAGGGCGGGCACCGAGGGCGGCGATCCTCGTGGCCGCGGCCGTCACCAGCGCGTTCAGCGTGATCGTCACGTCGCAGAAGTCACCGGTCGGCACGGCCCCGCCGCTGACGCCGATCGCGAGCGACTCCGCCGGGGCGGGGGAGCCGTCGCCCGCGGCGGTCGGGCCGGACGAGGCGGCGGTGCCGGCGACGCCGCCGGCGGCCCAGCGATCGTGGAAGACCCGCGAGATCAAGATCGGCGACGCCCATCCGCTCGACCTCGTCTTTTCCACCGACGGGTCGAGCCTCTACGTGAGCGCCGACGACGCCTCGATCCGCGAGTACAAGGTCGCGACCGGGGAGGCGGTGCACAAGGCGAGCGTGCCGGCCAAGGGAGACCGCATCGAGCTGCTCTTCGGCCGGTACCTCGCGGTGCTGCGGCCGGATCCGCGCGTCGCCCGGGTACCCGTCCTCGATCTGACCAAGTGGGACCACGACCCTGTCCTGCTCGAGGTCGGGGCCGGCCCGGGGGACGTGCTCGAGATGGCGGACGGCACCGTCGTCGTCGCGACGACCACCGCCCACCGCGTGGCCCGCTTCTCGCTGCCGTCGGGCAAGCTCGTCAGCGACATCCGCCTGCCTCAGTCGACCGGGCAGACGTTCCTCGTCCGCAGCTCGGGCCGCCCCTACCTCGCCGCCCTCGGCTCGCTGATGCACGCCGGACGACCGGCGGGCGCGTGGCTCGATCTCTTCGATCCCGCGGAGGCCCCGTTCGGAGCGACCCGCCGGAGCGTCGCGGTCGGCAGAGACCCTCGCGGCGGCGCGGTGACGTCGGACGGCGCGGCCATCTTCTTCCCCGATTTCGCCTCGAACTCGGCGCTCCTCGTGGACGTGCGGCATCAGACCGCGATCCGCCAGGCCGACGTGGGCCAGGGGCCGATCGCGGGCTTCGTGCTCGCGGGCGATCGCTTCGGCGTGACCTTGAACGCGACCGCTTCGAACGCCACCGTCGTGGCCCTGGCGCCCACCACCGAGGCGCGCCTCCGCACGACCACGCTGCCGCTCGCGGGCGAGCCGAGGGCCGGCGTCGTCACGGCGGACCGCTCGGCGTTGTTCGTCGCGCTCGGCGGTGGGGAGCAGCCGCCGCGGGGTCAGGGCGTCGCGATCATCGGCGGCGATCCCCCGGACGTGCTCACGACCCTCCCGACCGGCCTGGGGGCCATCTCCGTCGCGGTCGCGCCGGACGGCTCCCGCGCGGCCGTCGCGAACTACTTCTCCAAGACGATCACGGTGCTCGAGTAGCCATGGCAGAGACGAAGGCGCGTGACCCGGGGCGGCTCGTGTGGGTCGACCTCGAGATGACCGGGCTCGATCCGGCCGAGCACGTGATCGTGGAGATCGCCGTGCTCGTCACCGACGGCGACCTCGCCCTGGTCGCCGAGGGGCCGGACCTCGTGATCCACCAGCCCGACGCCGAGCTCGCCAAGATGGCCCCCGTGGTGGCCGAGATGCACGCGCGCTCGGGCCTCACCGACAAGATTCGGGCGTCCACGGTGACGCTCGCGCAGGCGGAGGACGCGGTCGCGAGCTTCGTCGCCGCGCACTGCGCGCGCGGCGTGGCGCCGCTCTGCGGGAACTCGGTGTGGAAGGACAAGCAGTTCCTCGAGCGGTACATGCCTCGGGTGATGGAGCACCTGCACTACCGCATCGTGGACGTCTCGACGATCAAGGAGCTCGCGTCGCGGTGGTACCCCCCCGCCATGCGCGCGCCCGCCAAGGCGGAGAAGCACCGCGCCCTCGACGACATCCGGGAGAGCATCGCCGAGCTCTCCCACTACCGGCGCGTGCTCTTCGTCCCCCCGCCGAGCTGAGACCGAGATCACGCGGCCGCGCGCCCCTCGCGGCGGACCGCACCCGCGTCCCCCGCGTGCGCAGGCGCTGCCGGCCGGACGACGTCGGACACGTCCCGGCCGAGGAGCATCGGCCCGACCTGCTGCGACGCGCCGTCCCAGAAGCCCGCCTCGGCCTCGAACTGCTTGGGGTTGCGGAAGGTACCGAACAGGACGTCCCACACGGGCAGATCGCCGTAGTTGTACGCGTGGACGCCGCGGCCATGGTGCACGCTGTGCGACTCGGGCCTCTGGATGACGTACCCGAGCCACCGGGGGGTGCGCACGTTGGTGTGCTGGAAGAGGCCGTAGAACAGGCCCAGGGATCCGGCGACCAGGGCGGCCGGGCCGCTGACGCCGAGGAGCACGTAGGGGACCATCGACTGGAGGAAGGCGAAGGCGACGATGTCGAAGGGGTGGAAGTACATGGCCCCGAACACGTCGAGCCGCTCGGCGCTGTGGTGCATCTGATGGAACCAGCGCCACAGGAACGGCGTCCGGTGCATCAGCCGATGCCACCAGTAGACGAAGAACTGCGTCCCGACGAAGGCTACGGCCCCGCCGGCGAGGGCGCCCAACCACTCGAGGTTCATCAGGCGCACGTCGCGGACGGCATCCATCCAGAGCATGGGGGCGGCGGTCGAGAGGACGCCCGCCAGCAGGAAGAAGGCTACGCCCTTGAAGCGCCATCGGGCGATCCGGACGAGCGGGCGGGCGGGGAACAGGCGCTCGATCAGGATGAGCGACACGAACATGACGGGCACGGCCAGCGTGAGCAGAGTCTCCAGGTCCATGATGGTTCTCCTCGAAGGAGAGGCGTGCCTCCCGGTGGCACGTCGTGCCGAGGGCTGGGACGTCAGGCGCGCGGACGCCGATAACTCACGTAGATACCGGTCTTTACCTCATCCTCGAGGTGGCGGCCGACGAGGGGAGCGACCTCCTTCACGCGCTTGATCGCGGCGCGCAGGCGCTTCTGCACGTTCGTCCGCGCTCGCTCGACCGCGGTCGGCGCGGCGGCGCGCATCCTGCCTCCGAGCCCCACCGCGCGCCCGAGCTCGTCCTGGAGGAACTCGAGCTCGTCCCGCAGGCGGTCGCGCCGCCCGGCGTCCGCCCAGGCCTCCGCCTCGCGGAGGTCTTCCTCGAGCTCCTCGATCCGCCGCTGATAGGCGCGCTTGGCGGCCGGGTCGAGGGCATCCCCGGCGCTTCCCACGTCGACGAGACGGTCGGGGTCGCCGGTCAGGAGGTCCAGAACGTGGTGCTCGACGCCGGGCGCCCGCAGGAGCTGATCGAGGATCTCGACCCCACGCACGTGCTTCAGGTGAGCCGTCGTGCCGCCGCCGGAGATCGTCCACACGTCCCCCTGCCGCGAGAGGGATGGGACGATCTCTCCGGGGGGCTGGGGAGGGGGAGCGGAGGGCGACGGGGTCACGCTCTGCGCGCCCTGCGCGAGCCGCGCCGCCTTCGCCGAGAGGCCGGCCGAGAGCTCCGTCATGCCGAGGTCTGCCGCGTCGAGCTGCGCGCGCGCGATGAGCGCGGCCGCGCGTTCGGCGTCGTCCCCCGCGCCATGCTCCCCGAGAACCGCCGCCAGCTCTCCCCGCACCCGGGCGGCGAGCGGCCGAGCGCCCACGCTCTCGGCGATGGCGAGCGCGTCCTCGTAGGCCCCGATGGCTTCGCTCGTTCGGCCGAGGAGCGCGTAGAGCGGCGCGAGCCAGCGGGTGAGCGGTCCCTCCCAGAAGAGCCCGAAGACGCCCCAGGTGTAGGTGCGCCCCACGCGCGGCTCGAGGACCGGGACGAGCCGCTCCACCCACGCGAGGTGCCTCGACTCGATCGCGACCTCCGCGACCAGCGAGTGCACCATGGGCTCCCAGAGGAGCTGCGCGTCGGTCCACACGAGGGCGTCGAGCGCCCGCCGCGCCGTCGCGACGTCGCCCCGGCGAGCGGCCGCGCGAGCCCTGAACATGTCGACGACCGCCGGCATGAAGTCGAGGGCGTCGAGCGCCCCCTCCCACCGGCTCGGTCCCGCCTCCGATGCCTCCCGAGCGCGCTCGACGCCCAGCCGCTGCAGCTCGAGCGCGGGGCCGGCGTTCGGGTCCCCTGCCTTGTCCGCGAGCGCGGCGGCCTCCGCGTGGGCCGCGTGCCCTCGCTCCCAGTCTCCCTGCATGAACGCGCGCATGCTCTGGAGGAGCGCGCTCCGCCACTGCCACCGCGGGCGTCCCAGCGCGCGCCCGAGGCGCTCGTGCGCGGAGCGGGCCGCCTCGAAGGTCGCGAGGTCGCACAGCTCGAGCGCGTCCACCGCCATGCGCGCGTAGCCTTGCTGGGCGACGATCATCGCGCCGCGCGGGAGGGCGAGCGCGACGAGCTCCCTCGCGAGCGGCAGCCGCTCCTCGGCCGGCGCGTAGTCGACGAGCGCGGAGCCCGCGGTGTGGAGGACGGCGAGGAGCGTGTCCGGATCGTTCAGCGTTCGGGCCCGGGCGATCGCCGCGCGCGCGCGCTCCACGGGGCCACCCGGATCCTCGGCCGGCTGCTGCGCAGCGGCGAGCCTCGCCTCGACGCGCGCGACCAGGTCCGGGGGCTCTCCGCCCAGCGCGGAGAGCGACTCTTCGAGCAGCGCGACGAGCTGCGTGTCCACGACCGACAGGCGCAGGTGAGCACCGTAGACCAGCGCAGCACGCGCGAGCCGCGCAGCGTCCCCCGTCGCCCGCGCCCGCTCCGCCGCTTGGAGGCACAGGGCCCGCGCGCGCGGCGCCGCGCCGGCCCGCGCCAGGGCCTCGGCGAGAGAGAGCTCGGCGTCCAGACGCCGCCCGGGATCCCCGGGATCGGCGTCGAGCACACGCACCGCTCCCTCGAGCAAGGCGGCCGCGCGGTCGAACGCCATCGCGCGGAGCAGACGCTCCCCCGCGCGCAACGCCGTGGTGACCGCGGCCTCGCGATCGCCGAGGGGGAGCGCCGCGAGCAAGTGGCGCGCGGCGGACTCGTCGGCCTCGACCCGCCCGAGCGCGGCCGCCTGCTGCGCCGCCTGCCCCGCCGCGAGGTGCAGCGCCGCCCGTCGAGGTGGATCGAGGTCGTCGCAGAGTTGCTCCCGGAACAGCCCGTGCGCAAAGCGGACGTGCTCGTCGTCGACGCGCTCGACCAGCCCAGCCCGAGCCGGGCCGCGGAGCCGCTCCTCGAGGTCGCCGCGGGCGACCGCCAGCATGTCCGCGAGCACGGCCCGGGGCGCGTCGCCGCCCAGGATCGCCATGGCCTCCAGCGCGCCCCGCTCGGCCGGGTGGAGCGCGGAGAGGCGCTCCCGGATCAGCGCGACCACGGTGCTCGGCGCGCCGTCGAGGCGTCCGCCGGTACGCAGGAGGCGCAGCGCCTCCTGCACGAAGAGCGGGTTGCCGCCCGTCTTGGCGAAGAGGTCGTCGATCGAGCCGTCCGCGAACGAGTCGAGGCCCGACAGCCAGGTGGCGACGTCCTCGCGAGAGAGGCGCGCCAGCCGGAGTGTCGTAGCGTCCCGCGCGATGCGATCGATCTGCTCCTGGACCTCCGGCGCCACTCCCGGCTCCGCGTCCCGGTGTGTACCGAGGAGCAAGAGCGGGAGCGATCTCAGCGCGCGGGCGACGAAGTGCATCGCCTGGAGCGTGCCGAGGTCGGCTGCGTGGAGGTCGTCGAGCACGATCACGAGGGGCGCGGGCCCGGAGGCCGCGCGCAGCGCCGCACACAGGGCGTCGAACCGGCGGAACCGCGAGAGCTCGGGATCCTCGGCGGGCGCAGGGGGCCCGTCCGCGCCGCGCCGGCGCGCGCCGAGCTCCTCCACCAGGCGCTCGGCGGGGGCAGGGAGGCTCGGCGCGAGAGCGCGCAGGATCTCGATCCAGGGCCAGAACGCGGGCGCGCCGCCCCCGTCCCACGCACGGCCCCAGACCGCGCGGGCGCCGGTGTGGGCCGCGGCGCGCGTGAGCTCGTCCACGAGCCGCGTCTTTCCGGCGCCGGGCTCGCCGCAGACGAGGTACGCGGCCCCTACACCGCTCGAGAGGCCCGCGAGCCCCTGCAGGAGCGTCGCGAGGTCCCGGTCTCTGCCCACGAAGGCTGCGTTCGATCGCACCGTCGACACCGATATCGCGTCGAGCCGCCCACGGGAACCACCTCGCGCACGAGCGCGGCGACGGCACGCCGCGTGCGCGGCGTCCGATGCGATGCTGCGCTCGTCGGTGGTACCGTACACCGCGATGGTGAGCAGCAAGGCGACTTCCGTAGGCGCGTACCTCGCGTCTCTCCCGGCCGACCGGCGCGCCGAGATCGAGGCCGTGCGCGAGGTGGTCGCGCGCCCGGTCAGTCGGTGAAGAGCTCCGTCACCCACACCCGGCCGTCGTCGCTGCGGGTGACGCCGATACCCACCCGGGAGAAGCGGCTCTCGAGGACGTTGCGCCGGTGCGAAGGGCTGGCCCAGAGCGCGCGGTGTGCCCGCGAGAGCGTGGCGGCGCTGGCGACGTTCTCTCCCGACGAGCGGTAGACGACCCCGGCCGCCTGAAGGCGGGTCCCGGGATCACCGTCTCCCACGTCGTGGCCCACGGTGCGCGCGCTCGTCATCCTCGCGCTGTGCTCCGCGGCGAGCCGGTCCAGGGTCTCGTCGGAGCCGAGCGGGGAGAGGCCCTCGGTGGCGCGCGCGGCGTTGAGCATCGCGCGGATCGCCTCCTTGTCGGTCGCGTCGGGCTTCGCCGCGTCCTCGCCGGGGGCGGGGGACTCCGCGAACCGGAGCAGCGGCGCCGTCCCCGCGTGCACGTACATCTCGAGGACGGGCCGCGGGCCGGTCGAGACCGTCGCGAGCACCTGCACCAGCCACGGGCCCGGTTGATCCACGGAGAACGTCGCGCGCACCTCGCCGTCGGAGAGCGACGCGAGCACCGTCCGCGGCAGACCTCGCGGGCCGAGCAGCACCACCTTCGCCTCGGTCGCCGGCACCAGCATGTGGCCGTGCAGCTGGATCCACTCCCCCACGCGCGCGAGCGTCGGCACGCGCTCGACGTCGGCGAGCGCGTCGACCGTGACGGCGCTGACCACCTGCGTGCCGTCGGCGCGGCGCATGCGCGCGATGCCGCACCGCCGCTGCCCGAGCGCCTTCATGCCCTTCGCCCACTCGGTGACGCGCTTGTCCAGGTCCGCCTCGGTCAGGTCCTTCCCCTCGATCGACCACGCGCGGGGCCACACGTGGGGCGCGCCGGCGGCTCGCAGCGTGAACGCGAGCTCGTCCGAGGCGAAGTGCCCCTCTCCGCGGAGCTGGCGCCCGGCGTTGCGCACGGCGACCTGGACGAGCGCCAGGTCGGCGTCGCCGCACCTCGCGTAGAGCGGATCGGACGCGCCACGCTGCGGGTCGGGCGACTGCGTCGACCCTCTCCACACCAGCGGGGGGGTGCCCCCGACGCCGACCGGCGGCGCTGGCGCCGCGGGCGCCCCGCCCGCGGTCGCGAGCCAGGCGAGGACCGCGCCCGCCCTCAGGGCTCCCCGGGTCATCGGGCCGCCACGTACATGTCTTGCTCGCGGTCGACCTCGGCGCCGAGCAGGTGCTTGGTCACGTACTCGAACGTCGCCCGGTGCACCGCGGGGGGAGCCGTTCGGAGGTGCTCCGGGCGGTGCTGGCCCACGATCTCGAACATGACGTACCCGAGGAGACCCTCCGTGTGGGCGATGCCCATGAGGCCCCGCGCCTGTTCGTCGTCGGGCGCCTCGCGCCCCTCGTCGCGCGACGTCACGCGCTCCGCCACGTACGCGCCGATGGCGCTCTCGATGCAGAGGATCTCCTCGGCGGCGCTGAGCACGTACGGATCGGTCGGGCTCGCGTCGAACAGGACCTCGCGCAGCTCCGGCTCGTAGCGCATCACGGCCCGGCACCCCGCGTACATGCGGGCCGCGGGAGTGGGCGCCGACGCGATCCGGATCGCGCCTGCAGGATCCACGTCGAGGAAAATCGCGAAGGGGGCGACGCGCTCGGGGTTGCCCTCCGCGAGGCGGCTCGAGAGGGCGAGCGCCCTCGGGCTCCGTGGGTGGTAGGCCAACGCGTGCGCGAGCGCGACCTTGGCCGCCGGGGCCTCCCCCCGCGCCAGCAGGACCCCCGCGAGGCCGAGGTGCGCGGAGGCGAGGGTCGGGTCGAGCGCGAGCAGGTCGCGGTACTCGCGCTCGGCCTCCGCGGGCGCCGCCGCCTCCAGCGCCTGCGCGAGCGCGAGCCGAATGGCCGGGACCCGCGGGCTCGATCGTCCGAGCGCGCGCAGCCTCCGGATCCCCTCGTCGCGGGCGACGCCGCCGAGCGCGTCGGTCGCGCGGTCGAACTCCGCGAGCGCCGTCCTCGTGACGGGCGCTGGCGAGAGCACGACGGCGCCGCTCGCGTCTTTGTGGGCCAGCGTCCACGCGTCGGGCTCGGCGGCGCCCGGCGGGCCGTACTGCGCGACCGTGTTGGCGAGCTCGGGGCGGGCCTCCGCGATCGCGTAGAAGCGCGGCGAGCGCTCGACGATCTCCGCGACCATCCGCGTGATGCGCATGGCGTCGCGTGGATCCTCGAGGACCCGGCCCTCCGAGTGGCGGAACTGGGCGGTGTCCGGGAACGTCCTCTCGGCGCGCACCCCGACCGGCTCGGACCCCGGCGCGAGGAGCGCGAGCTGCGCCGGCGAGTAGGGGGGCAGCCAGGCCGGCGTGGCCTGTCCCCTCCGGGCGGCGGCGTCCGGCTCCGAGGGCGCCCCCGCGCAGGCCGCGACGGCGAGGCCGAGCACCCAGGCGGCGAGGACACGCACACCTCGATTCGTAGCAGACCGCGGGGGAGAGGGCGCCAAAAGCAGCGAGCCGAGGCGCAGACCTCGGCTCGAGCCGGCAGAGAAGGCGGTCCGCGCGCGTACATCGGGGGGAACGTGGCCTGCGCCGGTTCTGTCTGGGAACCCGGGGCTGGCACGGTGTACAGAACGCCATGCGCCTCGCAGCCCTCTCCCTCGTCGCCGCCATCGGTTGCGCACCCGCTGCCCCCCAGCCGACCTCGGGCGCCCCGGCGTCCGCCAGCCCGCCTTCGGCCGTGACGAGCTCGCCTGCGCCGCAGGCGACGGCGACCTTGCCTCCATGCACCCCCGACCCCCGGGCGGAGAAGCAGCGACCCTCCTTGGAGGCGCGCAAGCGGGCGCTCGAGGCGCTGAGCACGGGCAAGCTCGCGCCGGCGGTCGACTCTCTGCAGGAGGCGCTGACCGATAGCCCCACGGATCTGGCGGCGTTCACCTTCCACTCCGCCGGGGAGGCAGACCGCACGGCGCTGCGCCTCGAGCTCGACAAAGCCGCCGAGACGCTGAAGCCGATCGAGACGGGCGCGGTCGCGCCGCCGCAGAGGTCGATCGTCGCCCTCCCGAAGGTCCCGAAGCTCGGCTCGGTGACGCTCAAGCGGGTCGGTCAGGAGCGACACGACGGCGACTCGAACGGGTTCCTCGAGCGCACCAAGATCCACAACCCCTTCAAGGAGGCGCCTGGAAAGGATCCGCTCGTCCATTTCCCCAACGAGATAGGGGAGCTCTTCCAGGGGAAGGCCGAGCACCACGAGGATCACGTCGTCGTCCACTACGGCCCCGCCCTCGTCCTGGTGGGCGACGGGGCCGGCGGGCTGCGCGGCGTGAGCTTCCTGCCGGCGCTCACGGAGGGCTTCAAGGCGGTGCTCAAGCCGGCGGCCGCCCCCGCGTCTCTTCCGGCGCACGTCTCTCCCTCCCAGCAGGTCGTGCTGTCGGACAGGATCGACGTGGAGGTGCGCTCCGCGAAGGTCGTAGGCTCGCTCCTCGTCGCGCAGCTCTCGCACGAGGGCGACGAGCTCAGCGTCAAGCCCGATGGGTTCCTCGTCGGCTTCGACCTCGCGACCGACAAGGTCGCGTGGGTCTCGGACGCGGGGCTCGCCACCGGCTACGGGTTCTTCACGACGGGCGCCTACGCGGTGGTGGCCTCGGGCTCGCTCACCGCGACGCAGCGCTACGAGGCGCAGCGCGCCTACACGAAGCTACCGCCGTCCGACGCGAAGCTCAGCGTCATCGATCTCGGGACCGGGCGCGTGGTGGCCTCTGCGCCGCTGGCCGACCGTCCGACGCAGGTCTTCGGCAAAGGAGACCGCGTGTTCGCCTGGTCCGACGAGAGCGTCGAGACCTTCGAGATCACCGCCGGGCCCCCGGCGCCGAAGGTGGAGCTCGGCAGCCTCTCCAAGCTCGAGAGCCAGATCGTCTCCGTGCCGGTGGGTCCCCACACCGCGTGCTGGCTCCGCAACGCGGCCGTCGCGCTCGACCACCGGGACGCCAAGGGCGTGCTGGCCGTCGCAGCCGCCCTGCCCGCCGACACGAGCCTGCACAAGGCGCTGACGGCGGCCGGGGAGTTCCTCGCCGAGCGCGCCGCGGGGCAGCCGGGGCTCGACCTCACCGAGGTCACGCCCGTCGCGCTCTCCCCGCACCCCGTCGCGAAGATCCGCACGGACGGCCCGAAGAAGGTGGTGACCGCGAAGAGCTTCGCGCCGGTGAAGGAGACCGAGCTGCTCTACGAGAACGTGCCGGCGCCGGTGCTTCCGGGCAAGAAGCCGCCCAAGCGCGTGGAGCACCCGACCCAGATGTTCCCGAGCGGACGCAGCGACCACTACCCACGCGTCTACGGCGTGGAGAACATCCAGTGGGCGTACAAGGACGGGGATGACGCGTTCCTCTCCTATGGCCAGCGGTACGTGGCCGTCGTCAAGCGCGACGCCGTGGTCAAGGTGGTCGATCTGCTCCCGTTCGGCGCCCCGAAGGATCCCGCGCGCGGCTATCGCCCGCTCGCCTTCGTCTCGATGTTCGACCGGGCCCTGCTCCTGGTGACCCAACCCCAGGTCTATGATCCGAAGGCGTCGACGGCGTTCCTGGCCAGCGTCGACCCAGTGACCGGGGCGACCCTCTGGCGCACCGAAGCGGGCGTGCTCGCGCGGCACCCGCTCGTGTTCGAGGAGTACGTCGTCACCGTGGTGATCCGAGGATCGGGGTCCGAGCTGGTCGCGTACCGTCGTCACGACGGCCAGCTGGCGACCAGGGTCTCCTTCCCCGATCTGGCGACCGACTTCGGATGGGAGTCTCGCGGCGCGATTTTCGTGACGTTGCCCAAGGAGAAGCGATACTTCACGTTCAAGTGACGGCGCCCGAAAAACCTCGGCTGGAGATCGTCTTCCGGAAAGGGAAGCCGGTCGCGGCGTTCTTCCACCTCCGGGCGGAGGCGAGCGGCAAGAGCGGCCGCACGGTGCCCATCCGTCCACCCATGACCGCGCACTACGACGAGACGGGGCTCCCGATTGGGCTCGAGGTCCCCCTGCCCACCTCGGTCCCGCTGCACCTCCTGAACGAGGCCCTCCGGGAGCTCGGCGCGCCCCCCGTCGCGGAGGCGGATATCGTGGCCCTCCGCATGGTGTGAGCGCGCGCCCGGCCCGCGGGCCACGCGTCACACTCGGGGGCACCCGGACGATGGGATCTACGTGAGACGCCGCGCCACGCTCCTCTCGCTCGCCAGCCTCGGGCTCTCGGCCGCTTGCCGCGAGGCAGGCGTGACCCTGCCCGACGGTGGCACGCCCCGCCCACCGCCGCCTCCGGCCCCGACGGGGCGCAGGACGGTCCTCCTCGGGCAGATCCCTCACGTGAAGCAGAAGCCGGACTTCTGCGGCGAGGCGTGCGTGGAGATGGTCGCGCGTCACCTCGGCCGCACCTACGATCAGGACGCGGTCTTCGGCGCGTCCGGCGTGGACCCCGCGCTCGGGCGGGGCGTGGTCACGCGCGAGCTCGCGCGGGCCGCCGCGACGATGGGCTTCGAGGTGGGGGACGTCTGGTACCGCGCCGCCGCCGCGTCACCCCAGGCCGAGCTCGCCTCGGCGTTCGAGGCCATCCTCCTCGACCTCGAGGCCGGCACGCCCACCATCGTGTGCACCCGGTTCGACGAGCGGCCGGACACCACCGAGCATTTCCGCCTCGTCGTGGGGTTCGACGTGGAGGAGGACAGCGTCGTCTACCACGAGCCCGCCGCGGAGGAGGGCGCGTTCCAGCGCATGTCCCGCGCGCGGTTCCTGGACCTCTGGCCGCTCCGGTACGAGGCGTCCACCTGGACGCTGGTGAGGCTCCGGATGAAGCCGTCGCGCCTCGTGGACCCGCCCAGGAGGGCCGCCGGGTTCCAGCCCGCCGACTATGCCCAGCACGTCCTCGCCCTGAAGGAGCGCCTCGCGGGGCTCCGCCTCGGCAGCCTCTCGATCCGGATCGAGGAGCCCTTCGTCGTCCTCGGGGACGACACGGCCGAGGTGCTCGCGGAGCGCGCCAAGACCGTGCGCTGGGCGGCCGATCTCCTCGAGAAGGACTTCTTTCGCGTGCGCCCGAAGAAGATCCTGAACGTGTTCCTGTTCGGAGGCGCGCCGAGCTACGAGCGGGGTGTGCGGGCGCTCACCGGCGGGAGCCCGGGGACGCCCTACGGGTTCTACTCCGGGACGCACGGGGGCCTGTTCATGAACATCGCGACCGGGGGAGGCACCCTCGTCCACGAGATCGTGCACCCGTACGTCGAGGCCGACTTCGAGGACGCCCCGGCGTGGCTGAACGAGGGGCTGGGCTCCCTCTTCGAGCAGTGCGGAGAGCACGAGGGACACATCGTCGGCTACACGAACTGGCGGCTCGCTGGCCTGCAGCGCGCGATCCACCGCGGCGCCGTGCCGAGCTTCCGTGAGCTCACGCACATGAGCGACCACGTGTTCTACGAGGAGGACCGCGGGACGAACTACGGGCAGGCGCGGTACCTGATGTTCTACCTCCAGGAGCGGGGGCTCCTGCGGCCCTTCTACCGCGCCTTCCGGGACGCGAAGGCCGCCGACCCGACGGGCTTCGCGACGCTCCAGGCGACGCTCGAGGAGGCGGACATGGCCGGGTTCCAGCGCCGCTGGGAGCAGTACGTCCTCGGGCTCCGGTTCCCGGCCTAGAGAGGAGCGCTCGTGAGATCGAGCCAGATCCACAGGTCAGCGCACTCGCAAGCAACCACCAACGGCGAACGCCGTCGTAGGTCCTCGCGCGCGGCCTCTGGCTCGCCGAAGAGAATGGCCTCATCCCCACCGGATAGCCGAGGAAGTTATCGACGAAGTAGCCCGGCGGGTAGCGGCCGTGCACGTCGGTGTGCGTGACGCCGAGCTCGGGGTGGTGCAGCACCCCGTCACCGCGTGGTACGAGGCGGGCGCGCCGTGCGGCTCGTAGACGTAACCCTCGAGCAGCGCTGCCGCGCGCACGTCGACGTCGGCGGGATCCACGCCGGTCTGCAGCGGATCGGCCCCGGTGTAGAGGAACGACCCTCCCACCGCCCTCGGCCTGCTCGCGGCGCGAATGGTGAAAGAAGCGAGCGGGACGGGCTCGTCAGGAGGGACGGGGAGCAGGGCCGAGCGCCAGACTACGCTCCGTCCCGAAGTCTCGGAGGGGGTGTGGCGGAGCCCGCCCCCTCCGAGCTCGCAGGCGCGAGCGCCCGAGGGCCCCCCGTCATCTCCTGACGAGCCCGCCCCGCGAGGTCGCCGTCCGGATCCGGGCAGACCCCGGGCGACGACTGCTCGTCCGCCGGAGCCCGTGATAAAGACGGGGCATGGCCCTCACAGAGTCGGAGATCCTCGCCAGTCTGCGCGTGCTCGTCGCCATGGCGCGCGCAGACCACATCCTGACGGCGCCCGAGGAGCGCGCGATCGAGGAGGCGGCTCTGGCCTCCGGGATCGAGGGCGTCAACGTCAAGACGTTGTTCGGCACCGACTTCGACCTGGACGCCGAGCTCGCGAAGCTCGTGAGCGCCGAGGCGAAGAAGAGCGCCTACGAGTCCGCCTACGCCTTGGCGCACGCGGACGAGACCTGCACCATCGAGGAGGAGGCGCTCCTCACGCACATCGAGACGCGCCTCGGCATCGGCGAGTCGGAGCGGTCCTTGATGAAGCGGCTGCTCGAGGAGGCGGAGGACACCGTCCTGCCGGGGCACATCGCCGAGATCGTGGACCCCGACCGGCGGTCCAAGGAGATCGCAGAGGACACGCTCAAGTACGCGATCCTCTCCGCCGCGCTCGGCGCCTTCCCGATCCCCGGCCTGGCCGTGGCCACCGATCTCGCGGTCACCGCGCTCCAGGTGAAGCTCGTCCGCGACGTCGCGCAGTACTTCGGCCGGTCCCTCGACAAGAAGCAGGCGGCCGAGCTGGTCGCAGGTGCATCGCTCGGCATGGGGATCCGCATCGCGCTCTCGAACCTGGCCAAGCTGGTGCCCGGCTGGGGCAGCGCCGTCGGGGGGGCCAGCGCGTTCGTCGCCACGTTCGCGCTCGGGACCGTCGCGAAGCGCTACTTCGAGAGCGGAGGCACCGACGCCACCATGCTGGCGACCGAGTTCCAGCGCGCGAAGCAGGAGGCGAAGGAGGCCTACGCGTCCAAGAAGGACGCGGTCGACGCGAAGCGGGCGGAGACGAAGGCGCGCGTGGACGAGCTCGGCGCGCAGCTCCGCGAGGGCAAGATCTCCAAGGCGGAGTACGAGCAGCGGATCGAGGAGCTCGCGTAGCGCCACGCGCGGGTCCCGGGGCCTGCGGGGCGCGGTCACGCGCGCTCAGCGCGCCGCGAAGCGCGGGTCGTCCTTGCGCCAGAGGATCGTCACGAGCACGAACGCCGCCCAGATCGCGGCGAAGTGGAGCACCATGGCGTCCCCCGTCACCCGGTGGAACAGGGTGCCCGAGATCGGCGGGCCCACGAGCATGCCGAGCCCGTAGGCCGCGTTGTACAGCCCGCCGCCCTTCTGGAGATCCCGCGCGGGCAGGACCCTGCCTTGCAGGCCGAGGCTGACGGGAGAGAGCGCGGCGAGGGAGGCGCCCGCGACGAACACCAGGCCGAACACCAGGACGTCGTGACGGGCGAAGACGAACGAGAGGATGGCGCCGGTCCCGATCGCGCCGAGCAGACGCATCACCGGGACGTGGCCGTGGCGGTCGGCGATCTTGCCCGCCGGCACCACCGACACGAGCATGCCCGCGGCGAAGAAGGCTGGCACGAGGATCGTGCTCTCCTTCGTCATGCCGTGCCCGATCAGATAGAGCGGGAGGAACATCGCCACGCTGGCCTGGAAGTAGCCGTAGGAGAACGTCGCGCAGCACGCCGTGCGCATGCGGCGGAGCACCTCCTTCGTGGTGAGCGGCAGCGAGTCGTCGTCCCCCTCGAGCGGCGCGCCGTCGGCGGCTCGGCTCGCGCTGGACGCGTCGAGCAGCGCCGCGCACACGCCCGACGCCGCGACGGCGAGGGCGCCGGCGGTGAAGAACGAGGCGGTGATCGGCGCGAGCTCCACCAGGCCCCGGTTGAGCAGCGGGCCGATGACGTAGCCGGCGGCGAGCGCGATCGCGTACACGCTCATGAAGAACGCCTTGTCCGCCTTCGGCGCGCGCGCGAGCAAGATCGTCTCGCTGCTCACCCAGACGCCGACCGAGAAGGCGCCGTCGAAGAAGCGCACGACGCCGAAGCCGAGGTAGCTGTCCATCAGCGGGAAGGCCGCCGCCGCGATCGCGTAGCCGAGGAGGCTCCCCACGAGCAGACGCTTCGGCCCGACGCGGGCGATCAGCGCGCCGGAGGGCACGGCGAGCGCCCCGATCCCGGCCGCGAAGAACGTCACCAGCCAGCCGATCTCGGACTCGTCGAAGCCCTGATCCTTGAGGAACACGCCTGCGACGCTGAGCGCGAGCCCGTACGACACGCCGAGCAGCAGGATCGTCACGTAGACGAGCGTGATCGTCCGGTCGCCGAAGATCCGCGAAACGACGGACGCTCCCGGATGGGAGGAGCTCGGGGGGGGCGACACCCGCGGAGGTCTCGTTTGGCTACTGGGCCGGCGCGGCGGGCAAGAGCGCCGGCACGCACGCGCCGAGCGTGCAGGAGTTGCCCGGCTGACAGTCGTTCGGCCCCGCGCAGGGGACCTGGCACTTCTGCGCCTGCAAGTTGCAGCGCGCGGTGATGCACTGCGCGTCCTGCGTGCACGGGGGGGCGAGCGGGTTCGGCGGCGCCGCCGGGGGCTGCTGCTGCATGCCGGGCTGCATCCCCGGCTGCTGCCCGTAGCCGGGCTGCTGCCCGTAGCCGGGCTGCTGCCCGTAGCCCGGCTGCTGCCCGTAGCCGGGCTGCTGCATCGAGGGGTCCTCGGGGCCCTTCTCGCTCGCGCAGGCGAACAGGGGCACGGGGACCGCGAGGAGCGTGACGGCAGCGAGCCTTCTCAGCATGGTGGAAGGCTACCCCGCGCTCGTGCAGCAGCGGAAGCCCTCTTCGTACCCGAAGTCGTCCTCCTTGTGGAAGTCGACCGTCGGTCTGCACCTGCCGCGCACGGGACCCCACCAGCCGCCCTTGAGCCCGCTGCGGTCCGGGTACTTCTTGCCTGGGATCTCGACCCACTCGTTGATGTTGCCGTTGAGATCGTAGACGCCGAACGGCGAGACGCACGCGGGGAGGGATCCGGCTGGGAGCCGCTGATCGAGCTCGGCCAGGTGCTTCTTGCACGCGTCGGTGCGCATGCACTTCTCGTAGCGGTAGAGCTTCTTTTCGCGCTTCCGGTACTGCTTGTCGATGCTGCACTTGGACGCGTCGCGCTCGAAGCCGTAGGTGTACGGGAGCATCTCCGGGCCCTCGCACGCGAGGTTGAACTCCTCCTCCGTGCAGAGGCGCTTGCCCGCGGCCTCGCAGGTCTTCTTGGCGTCGGTCCACGATATCAAGAGCGCCGGCAGCGCGCCCTTCTCGTTCGGGTACTCGTAGCGATCGATGCAGAAGCTCATCGGACGCCGCTCCTTCGACAGACACTTCGTCGGCGAGGCGTAGCGGAGGCAGCGCTCGCTGACGGTGCTCTTGTAGGGGACGCCCTTCTCCTTCGCCTTGGCCTTCTTCTTCTGGTCCCGCTCGTACTCCTCGTGGTGCTCGAGGCAGACCTGCTCGACCTCGGGGCAGTAGTCTCCCTCCACGCGGACCATGCCGCTCGGACAGCCGTCGGTGCGCCCGGGCGGAGCGTCGGGACCGCCCGCGCTCGCGCTCGCCGGCGCCGCGTGCGAGGGAGCGGGCGCGCCGCTCGCCGTACCGGTGGTCTCGGCTCGCGCGTCCGCGGAGGGCACCGCCGAGCCGGAGGCCGCGGCGGCGGCGGACGAGGCCCGCCCGGCGACGTCGCCCCCCTCGCACGCGGCGAGGAGGGCGGGCAGCGCCACGATCAGGAGGCGGCGACGCACGACCGGACCCAGGCGAGGTACTCCGGGTTCCCCGCCGCGAGGACCGGCAGCGCGATGACCTCGGGGACCGAGTACGAGTGGAGCTCCCTCACTGCCAAGGTGAGCGCCGGGATCTGCGCGGCCGTGGTCTTGATGAGGAGCGTGCTCTCCTCTTCCTCCTGGAGCGCGCCGTCCCAGACGTAGAAGCTCGTCACCTTGGGGACGACGTTGACGCAGGCAGCGAGCCGTCGCTCGACCAGGGCGCGCGCGAGGCCCGGCGCCTCCGCAGGGGGCGCGTTGACGAGCACCACGGCGAGGTCTCCCTCGGCCGCGGCGCCGCCGCCGGTCACCACGGGGCGGCCTTCTGCGCGCTCTTCACCAGCTCCACGGCGCGGCGGCCTACGTAGTCCTCCACGTCCGCCGGCGCGATGTGCCGGTCGCGCGCGAAGTCGAACTCGCGCGGCTTGCCCTCGAGGTAGGAAACCTTGAGCACGGCCGTCTGCCGGTCGAGCTCCAGGAGCACCGTGAGCGCGCCGAGCGAGAGCCGCCCGCCGGTCTCCAGCTTCTCGAACTTGCCTCCCTGACTCTTCTCCGTGATGCGCTCGGCGGCGAACTTCAGCGCCTCGACGCCGAGCGCGAGGGCGCTCTCCGCGGACGCCAGCGCCTCCTGCACGCGCAGGCGCTGCTTCGCCGCCTCCTCCTCTTCGCGCTCGACCTTCGTCTTGACCGCGTCGATCAGCTCGTCTCGCCAGTTGGCCATGATCAGTCGTCCTTCATCTTTGCCTTCTGCTCGGCCTGAAGGCCCTTCAGATCCTCGGGGACAATCGGCTTCGGGTTCATGAGCTCGTGGAACGCCTTCTTGGCGAGCTCCCCGGTGACCCCCTTCTCGTCGCGCAGGGCCATGAGCACACCCTTCTCCTTCATGAACTTCAGGGTGCGGATCGCAGCCGCCTTCTCCTTGTCGTCCCCCGTCTTCGCCGCGTTCAGGAGCCGCGCGCGCAGGACGACCCGCGTCTCCGAGTGCGGCCCGTTGTCGAAGCGCAGGTTGTCGAACTGCGCCTGCAGCCGCTCGATGCCCCAGAGCTGCGGCGCCTCGAAGAGCTTCACCCGGGCGATCGCCTCGGCGTTGTCCACCCAGCGGTAGATGTTTCCGACACGAAAGTCCACGTCGCTCCAGAAGCCGTAGGATCGGAAGTACGCGTCCTTCAGGTCGCTGAGCGCCTCCTTGCCGAAGTCCGCGTACATGGCCACGGTGCGCGCCGCCGTGCTGGTGTCACCGCCGCGGATGAGCGCGAGCGCCGCTGCGTTGCGGAGCTCCACCTGCTTGAGCTTCTCGAACAGCCGGTCCCGGGTGGCGTCGTCCAGCTTGCCCGCGCCGATCGCGATCGCGAACGAGTACCTGAGGCCGCTGTCGAGGTCCGCGGTGAGCAGGGACTCGAGGTCGGCCACGACCTCGGGCATCGGGCGCAGCGAGAGCGTCGTCGCGTAGCAGGCGCCGATCAGCTGCTTGCGCGGCGTCTTCTCCTTGCCGAACTTGATCGCCCGCTTGGCGATCTCCTTCATGTCCTCCGGCGTCGCGCACCAGGCGAGGGCCTCGCACGCGGCGATCCGCGCCTCCTCGTGCCAGGTCTCGTCCTCGATGAACTCCATCATCGGCTTGACCGCGCGCTTGTCGCCCCACTCGCCGAGCCCTTGCGCGGCGCCGAGCGCCACGGCTCGCAGGCCCATCCCCAACATGGCGAGGCCCGCGCCCATCAGGCCCTCGTTGGTGATGTCCATCTTCTTGTCCTTCTTGCGCTCGAACTGCTTCGTGAACTTGTCGAAGCTCTCCTCGTCCTTCATCTTGCCGAGGTAGCGGAGCGCGCTCTGCGCGGTCTCGAACTCCGTGGGGAAGGGGGGCTGGGCGCCCTCCTTCGGCAGGGGCGCGTCGGGGAACGCCCACTCGCGGAGCTTGACCCGCGCGTCCTCGCTTCCGATGTTCGCCAGGAAGCGGAGGCCGTTCGCGTGGGGCTGCGGCTTCTCCGTCAGCCACTTCATCACCGCCTTCTCCGCGACCTTCAGGTCCTCCTTCTTGTCGGGGTTGATGACGGCGAGGTCGGCCAGCATGCGGGCCGCCCAGACCCGCTGGTTGTCGGTCTTCGAGAGGTGGCCCCCGGCGTCGTGCTGCCAGAACTTCTCCTTCGGGTAGACCTCCTCCGGGATGATGGCCATTCGCTCGGCCAGGTACTTGGTCGCCCGGATGTCACCGATCTCCGCGAGGCGCATGCCGGCCTCGGCGCGCCAGTGCGGAACGGTGCTCGCGTCCGCCCACTGGACGAGGGCGTTGCCGGCCCGCGGATCGGCGAGCTCCTGCAGCATCTTGAAGATCTGCTCGGTCTGGAACCAGTTCCGCTCCTCGGGCTCCTTGGTCACGCTGCTGAACGCGAGGACGAGACCCTCGCCGCCGATGCCGTCCCGGAGGGCCTCGAGGAACTTCTGCCGGTGCTCCTTGCTGGCCTCGCTCAGCTTCTTCAAGAGCGGGTCGCGGGCCTTCGCGTCGCCGATCCGCCCGAGGCCGTTGGCCGCCTGCCCCGCGACGTCGATATCCTCGTCGTTCACGAGCGCGATGAGGGTGTCGGTGTGCTTGGGGTCGGCGTTGCGCGCCACGACGGTGGCCACGAGCTGCCGCACGGCGTTGCTCTTGTCGCCGGCCATCGCAGCGAGCTCGTCCACGGAGACCAGGGACGCGAGCTTCTCGGGATCGAACGCGTTGCCGCCGCCGAGGCGCTGGACCTTCGCGAGCTTCGCCGTGCGGTAGAGCTCCATCGCCTCCTTGAACACGCTGGGCTCCTTGAGCACCACCAGCGCCCACACGAGCTGAGGGCGGTCCGAGTCGTCCGCCTCTTTCAGGGCGGCGAGCAGGGCCGGCTTCGCGGCGTCGGCGGCCGGGGACCCGAAGTGTGCGAGGACCTGCGCCGCGACGCCGTTGATCGCGTGGTTCTTCCGCCCGAGGGCCTCCGTCGCGAGCTTCACCGCCTCCGGATCGTTCAGGTGGCCGAGCTGGATCAGGGCCTCTTGGACCATGTCCTCCTCCTCGGACGCGACCCACTGCCGCCACTTCGGCACCTGGTCGCTCTCGGGCAGGACGAAGATGTTCTGCTTCTCCTTCGCGATCTGCTCGGGGAGGAGGCGCTCTTTGTCTTTCTTGAAGCCGAGGTAGAGCGCCGCGGCCCCGCCGACGATGGCGACGATCGCGATCAGCACGATGATCGGGTTGAACCGACCGCGGCGGAAGTTGCCGTCGTCGGCGGCCTGGGCCTTGGGCCCAAGGGCCGCCTCGGGGAGGGCGTCGTCGTCGGGGGGGAACTTGGCCATGAGGCCGACAACGTACGATAGGCGCCTTTCTCGCGACAAGGCCCGCAGACGTCGTCGGTCGGTTCGGGCGCTTCGGGGCGGCGTGCTAGGGTGAGGCGTCATGCCCTCCGAGGCCCCCCCCGTGTCCGCGCGCGCCGAAGCCCCGCCCGATCGCTTCGGCTTCGGTTTCGCGGCGGCCCTCATCGCCGGCGCCGCCCTGGTCGGGCTCACCCTGCTGCCGAGGCTCTCTTTCTCCCGCGACGAGACGAAGGGCCACCCCGCGCCGGTCTTCACCCTCCCGGTGATCCACAACGGGGACGCCGGCTCGCGCCTCTCCCTCGCGGACCTGAAGGGCACGCCGGTGGTGCTCGACTTCTGGGCCACCTGGTGCGGCCCGTGCGCGATGCAGACCCCCATCCTGGACAGGCTGGCGCGGCGCCACCGCGACAAGGGCCTCACCGTGGTCGGGGTGAACGTGAGCGACGACGACCCGGCCCAGGCCGCGCGCTACGCGAGCCAGAAGAAGCTCTCGTACCCGATGGTGGTCGACGAGGCCGGCGTCGTGCAACGCGAGTACGGCGTGAACAAGCTCCCCGGGCTCGTCATCATCGACAAGGAGGGCCGCATCGTCCACCGGACCAGCGGCTTCGTCGACGAGGCGTCCCTCGACAGGCTCCTCAAGGACGTCCTCTGAGGAGCGGTCGGGGCCTACCCATCCCCGGCCCTCACGGTCCGTCGATCAGCACCTTCATGGTCCCCCGCCGCGCCGCGTGCGCGAGCGCTTCGTCCGCTCGCGAGAGGGGATAGCGCGCCTCCACGAGGTCGGACGGGTCCACCCGGCCCTCGTGCAGCGAGCGCACCGCGCGGCGCATGTCCCCGCAGCGCGAGCCGACCACGCGGATCTCGTGGATCACCACCGGGGCGAGGTCCACCGTGATCTCCGCGGCCACCGTGGTCTTCAGGACGACCGTCCCGCGCGGTCGCACGAGGCCGAGGGCGCGAGCGAGGCCCGCGGCGCTCCCGGTGGCCTCGACGACCAGATCCGCGGCCCCGTGCTCGGGCGTGAGATCCGCCTCGAGGACCGTCTCCACACCGCGCTTGGCCGCGGCCGTCAGCTTCGACGCGTGGTGGCCCACGAGCGTGGTGGGGACGGACTCCCCGACGAGGGCGCGCGCGACGAGCTGCCCGAGCTTGCCGTCCCCGAGGACCACCGCGCGCCGTGGGCGGTCCGCGGTTACCTCGTCGAGGACGTGCAGGGCGGCGGCGAGCGGCTCGGCGAAGACGGCGCGCTCGTCCGGGACCGCGGCCGGCACCTCGACGAGGCAGCGCTCGGGGACGACGACGCGCTCGGCGAACGCGCCCTGGCGGCCCACGATGCCGAGGACCGTGCGCGTCGCGCAGTGGTGGCCGTCTCGGTCGCGGCAGTCGGCGCAGACGCCACACCCCGCGTTGATGTCGGCCACGACGCGCCTCCCGACCCACGTCGGATCGTCCGAGGCGAGGACCTCGCCCACGAGCTCGTGCCCCGGGACACCTCGGAACCCCATGTAGCCCTTCGCGAGCTGGAGATCCGTGTCGCACACGCCGGCGACGCGCACGCGGAGGAGCGCCTCACCCGGGGCGCGCACCGGCTCGGGATGCGCGTGGTCCAGCCGAGCGGATCCATCCAGGACGAGCGCGATCACGGGCCGGAGCGTACTCAGGATCCGGCGCGCGTGCAGCCTGGCGTCTCGGCGTCGCCGCGCCCCTGCACCCAGGCGAGATCGGCCCGCAGGCGATCCAGAGAGTCGGCGGGGAGGTCGTGCCACACCGGGCCGAGGCTGACGAAGCGCGCGGGGAGACCGGCCGCGCAGAGCTTGGCGCGCGCCAACAACATCGTGGATCTCGCGCCGTCGAAGTCCCCCGACGCGAGCACGACCCGCTCGACGCCGCTCGCGCGAAGCCGCTCGGCGTCCGGGACGAGCGCGGCGCCGATCAGCACGAGACCGCGGAACTCTCCAGGCCTCGCGTAGGCCACGTCGCGCGCCACGAAGGCGCCCCGCGAGAAGCCCACCAGCACGTCGCCGCGCGCCGCGCTCGGGCGGAGATCGAGGGGCGAGAGAGCCGCCGACAGAGCCGCCCCCACGTGCGCGGCCTTCTCCTCCCCCTCACCAGCCCAGTCGGCGCGGTCGGGTCCGAGGTGGACGTTGCCGGTCGGACAGACCACGGCGAAGCCGTCGCGGGACGCTCGCTCGACGCGCGCGCAGGTCCGGCTGGGGCTCGACCCCATGCCGTGGAGCATCGTCAGCACCGGGGGCTCGCCCTCCCCCGGCGCCTCCGGCGGCACGACGCGCACCGCGGCCCGGCCGCGCGCCGTGTAGGGCGCCGTCGCGGCACGCCACGCCGGCTCGGGCGTCGGCGTCGCGCGGGCGTCGGGCGGGGCCGCGCGCGCGACGTCGACCTCCCGCTCGGCGCGCGGCGCGACCTCCGTCGCGAGCGCTGGGCGCGTCCGCCGGGCCGCGCCCCAGAAGGACAGCGCGCCGGTGATGATCAAGAGACACACGACCCCCCATCCGCGGAGCCAGGGGCTCCGCGCGTACGTGACGCGCATGACGACCTCGCGCCCGCCGAGGGCGGGCAGTGGGTCGGCGGGAGCGAGCGGCGCACCCCGGGCGTCGCGGGACGCGGGGACTTGAGGACGCTGCGCCTCGGGCTCCGCGCCGAGGTGACCGGCGCCTCGCGGCTCCGTTGTCAGCTCGTCGTACGACCCGCCCGAACTGTGACGGAGCCGACCGAGAAGCCCGTCCGAGAGGGGATCGCGGTCACCCTGGTATACAGGGACCCGTGGATCTCGCGCCCGCCCTGGTCGGCTGGATCGCCTTCGCCTCGACCGGGCCGCTCTCGGGGGAGGCCCACGCGGCGGCGGCCGCGACGTTCGCGCCCGGAGCCTACGGGCTCGGGCGCGCGGCGTGGCTCTCGCACGGCGCGTCCGCCCTCGCGCTCCTCTGGGTCGGCCGCCGCGCCGCCAGGGGCGCTCCGCTCGCCGCGCTCGCGCTCGGGCTCGCGTGCGCCGAGGTGTTCCGCCTGCTCTCCGGCGAGCTCCGCGCGGCCCCCGTCACGGTCGGCGCGGGGCTCCTCGGCACCGCCGCGATGCTCGCGTCGCTCCCCGCGGCGCCTCGGTCACCTCGCCCCGAGGCGCCGGCGCGCGACGCGGTGCTCGCCGGGCTCGTGCTCTCTCTGTCCGGGCTGCCGGGCGCCTCGCCGGTCGCGAGCGCTGCCGTCGCGCTCGCGTGGACAGGGAGGCCCGTCATGCTCGACGCGGCCGCGCTGCTCTCGGCGCCGTTCGCGGCGCGCGCGGCCTTCGCCGCGTGGCCCGGGCTGCCGGAGGCGTCCGAGCGGCTCTCGTGGGGGCTCGCGGGCGCCGCTGCGGCCGCTGGCGCGTGGCTCGCGGTGCGCTGGCTCGCGCGCGGCGTCGAGCGCGCGGCGCGGCTCGCGATCCCCTACGTCGTCCTCCTCGCGAGCGCGTTCCTCGCGTTCGCGTGGGCGACCCGCTGACCGCGAGGGCCATCTCGTGCTACGGAACGGCCAACCATCGTGAGCTCACCTTCGCTTCGTGTCGTGGTCCTCGCTGGAGGATCGGGGACGCGCTTCTGGCCCGCGTCCCGGCGCAGCCGGCCCAAGCAGCTCCTCCCGCTGACGGGGGACAAGCCGATGATCGCGATGACCATCGACCGCGTCCTGCCCCTCCTCTCGGGGTGGTCGGACGTCCTCGTCGCGGGCGGCAAGCTGGTGGAGGCCGAGACGCGCGCCGTCCTGTCCGCCCTTCCGGCGGAGAACCTCCTGGTCGAGCCCGTCGCGCGGAACACCGCGCCCTGCATCGCGTGGGCCACCGCCACCGTGGCGCGGACGAGCCCCGACAGCGTCGTCGTGGTGCTCCCGAGCGATCACCACGTGACCGACGTCCCGGCCTTTCGCGAGGCGCTGCGGGTCGCCATCGAGTCGGCGCGGGGCGGCGCTATCACGACGATCGGCATCGCCCCGACGGCGCCGGAGACGGGGTTCGGCTACATCGAGACGGAGCCCCACGACGGGAGCTCTCGGGCGCGCACCGTCCGCCGCTTCGTGGAGAAGCCGGACCGGGCGCGCGCCGAGGAGTTCCTCCGGAGCGGACGCTTCCTCTGGAACGCGGGCATGTTCATCTACCGCGCGCGCGACATGATGCGGGCGGTGGAGGAGCACCTGCCGGAGCTGGCGCGGGCGATGGCCGAGCTCGACGCCGCCGCCGCCGCGGGCCGCGAGCCGGAGGAGCTCGAGCGCGTCTTCGCCTCGCTCCCGAGCGTGAGCATCGACGTGGGCGTCATGGAAAAGCTCGACCGCCTCGCGGTGGTCCCAGGCGACTTCGGGTGGAGCGACATCGGGAGCTGGGCCGCCGCGTGGGCGCTCTCCGACAAGGACGAGCACGGCAACACGCGCGCCGCGCACGCCCGCTACCTCGACGCCCGTCGCTGCATGGTGGTGGACGCGCGCGGGGCGGGCGCGAGGAAGCGCGTGGTCACCGTCGTCGGGGCGGAGGATCTGGTCGTCATCGACACCGACGACGCGCTCCTGGTCGTCCCCCGGGATCGCGCGCAGGACGTGCGCCTCGCCGTCGACGCGCTCCGCGAGGAGCCCGAGCACCTGTGAGCGAGGAGCAAGGCGCCGCCGCCTCGCCGCCGCCTCCCTCCGCGCCGACCTCGTCGCCGCCTCCCTCCGCGCCGACCTCGTCGCCGCCTCCCACCGCGCCGACCTCGTCGCCGCCTCCCGACGGCTCGGGCGCTCCGGCGGCGGCGGGTGACGCCGGGACGGACGCCCCGCCCGCGCGCGGGGAAGGGGACGTGCGCCGCGCCGAGCGGGCGCTCGCCCTCGCGGGGCGCGCCCTCGACGCCAACGCGCCCGGCGGGCCCGATCTGGGCCTCGCCGCGCTCCTCCTCCGCGACGCGCTGGAGGCGTGCGGCGCCGCGCTCGGGGCCGCGCGCCGCGACGACCTCGCGGCGCTGATCGACGCGCTCGCAGAGGCCGGACACCTGGAGCGCGCGTGCGGGAGCACCGCGCGCGGTCGCGACATCCTGGGCGCGCTCACCGCCCCGGCGAGCTCGGCGCGGTCGCTCGGGGAGGTGGAGATCACGATCGCGAAGCTGGCCGAGGCCGCGCGAGGCCAGCGGAGGCTCCTCGCTGCGGTGAAGCTTCGCCGCTATACCTTCCTCGCGCTCGTCGTCACGGTGCTCTCGATCGTGTTCGGGGTGTCGTACGCGAGGCGCGGTCGGTGGGCGAAGTACAAGTGGCGCGCGTCGAGCGCCTCGGAGGGCTTCGCGCTCGAAGGGGTGCTCGGAGAGCGCGGGCCCTACGAGCTCGTCCTGCACACCGACACGCAGACGGACCCCTGGGTCGAGATCGATCTGCTCGACACCCGCGCGATCAAGTCGATCGTCGTGAAGAACCGAGCGGACTGCTGCCACGATCGGGGCGTCCCCCTCGTCGTGGAGGTGGCGGGGGAGGATCTCGTGTGGCGAGAGGTCGGGCGTCGCGAAAAGAGCTTCGACGTCTTTCGCGCCCGCTTCGAGCTCCAGCCGGCGCGCTGGGTCCGGCTGCGCGCGGAGGGGAGGACGGTGATGCACTACCGCGCGATCGAGATCCGATGAGGCGCCTCTTGCCTTGGGTCCGGTACCTGGCGCGGCCACTGCACCTGCCCTACCTCGCGGTCCTGGTGGCCTTCCTCGCCTCACGCCTCGTGTACCGCGTGAAGTTCGGGGTGAAGTTCGACGAGACGCCCGTCTTCTACTTCCTGCAGTACGTCGACCCGTCGCTCCTCGAGGCGGACCTGCTGGGGACCATCCTGCACCTGCACCATCAGGCGCCGCTGCAGAACCTCCTCGTCGGGGTGGCGCTCAAGGTCTTCGAGGCGCCCACGGCGTTCGTCGCCCTCGACGGGCTCTACTTGGCGCTCGGGCTCGGCACCGGCCTCGGCATCTTGCACGCGATCCGGCGCTTGGGCGGCGGGGGCGCGCTCGGGGCCGTCGCCGCGTCGCTCTACGTCGCGTCCCCGGTGACCGTGCTCTACGAGAGCTGGCTCTTCTACCACATGCCGGTGACCTTCCTCTTGGTCACGGCGCTCCTCGCGCTGCTCCGGTACTACCGCTCGGGCACGCTCCGCGCGGGGCTGCTGTTCTTCGGCCTGCTCGCCACGGTCGCCCTGACGCGCTCGACCTACGGCACGCTCTGGATGGGCGCCGTCGCCGTCGCGCTGGCGGTGCGACCGCCGCCCGCGCCCGCCCGGGCGGGTGCCGAGCGGCCACGGTGGCTCACGTCTCCGAGGCGCATCCTCCTCGGGGCCGTCGCGCTCCCCATGCTGCTCGTCGTCGGCAACGCTCAGAAGACGAAGCTCCTCACCGGGCACTCGTACGGCGAGGCGCTGCTCTGGGGCAACCTGGCGATGAAGATCTACCCGTATCTCCCCTCGTACGAGCGCAAGCGAATCGAACGAGAGGGCCTCGTGTCCGACGCGATGAAGCACGAGCCCTTCGCGCCGCTCTCCCACTACAAGAAGCTCCGTGTCCCCCACGCGCCGACGGGCGTTCCGCTCCTGGATCTCGAGGAGCTACCGAACGGACGCAGCAACTCCCACGCGGTCGAGCACATCCTCATCGCAAACGCGCACTACAAGCCCGACAGCCTGTACCTGCTGAAGAACTACCCCGACGCCTACCTCCGCGCGCTCTGGTTCGGCGTCTCGCACTGGTACGTCGCGTCGCCCAGCACCGACATGGTGCTCCCTCGCGGCCTCAACTACCGGAACCTCCGGAAGGTCGACGGGGCGATGAAGGACCTCATGGGACGGGGGGACTGGGATCGGCTCTACGCGCTCATGGTGGGCCTCCCCCTCACGTTCGCGTACGGGACGTACCGGCTGCTCCGCACCAAGGCCAAGATGGAGTCGGAGCGATCCTTGGTCGGCGCCTTCCTCTACGCGCTCCTGACCATCGGGTACGTCACGAGCGTCACGACGATCATCTCCTACGGCGACTTCTCGCGGTACCGGTTCGACGTCGACCCGCTCTACCTCATCGTGTTCACCGTGATGGTCGCGCACGCCGCGTCCGCCGCCCGCTCCGGGCTCCGGCGGGCGCGCCGGTGGCGCGCGCGGGCGAAGGAGCAGCGGCCCTAGTTGCAGGTCTGCGCGTTCGCGACGCCCGGGCTCGGGACCGTCGTGGCGACGAACTTCCCGCCCAGACGGCGCCCCGCGCCGCAGCGCTTGAGGGTCCGCGAGATCGTGGACTCGTTCACCTGCACGCCGTCGCTGACGAGCACCAGGAGGCCCGCGTCGTCGGCGTCGTTCGTGTCGTAGACGAGGGCGTCGATGAGGCTCGCCGTCGTCACGAGGGATCCCACCGCCAGGGGCGGGCCTTGGTAGATCGCGACCGCGTCGGCGCCGTTCTGGAGGATGCTGTTCGGGAAGGTCGCCTGGGGAGCCGGGGAGACGGCGGGGTTGCCGAGGAGCGCGATGCCCTGGGCGTTCGCCGTGACGGCGTCCAGGCTCGCGCTCCAGTAGACCTTGTCGTTGCTGCCATTGATGAACGCCACGCTGTAGCCCGTGAGGGTGGCGCCGGGGACGCCCGTGGAGATCTCGACGAACTCGGTCGTGTCGGTGGAGGTCTGGTCCGAGTCGACCTCGCTGATGAGCAGATCCAGCACCGTCACCGGGAGCGTGGCCGAGCCGAGGCTCGTCACGATGGACACCGTGGTCGCGCCGACCGGGGTCGCGTCGGCGAGCGCGGGCAGGGTGATCTGCGTCGGCGAGTCCACGACCGCGGTCTGCGCGACCTCCCCGACCGTCACCGTGGTGCCGGCGCCGAACCCGGCGCCGGTGATCGTGAGGCGCCCGCCTCGAGCCACGACGGTGGCGTCGAGCGACGTCGCGCTCGGGCACGTCTGGCCGCAGACGCTGGCCACCTCTCCGACGCAGATGGAGTCCCACGCGGTCGTGCAGCAGTAGCTGTCCACGGCGCAGATCTGCGCGGCGCACGGGTCGCACACCGGGGCGTTCAGCTTCGCGCCCTGCTGGCAGACCGGGTGTGCGCAGACGGGGTTCGGGACGAAGCTCACGGTGCCCGGCGACCACTGACCCACGGTCGTGCCCCCGTCGGTGACCTCGGCGTAGACCCAGTAGGTCCCTTCCCCCACGTAGGACGTGTTGACGATGTGGAAGCCCTCCTCGCCGGGCGTGAAGAGGGAGGTCTCGAGCAGGACCTGCTGTCCGTCGAGCGTGGGGCTCTTGTTGAGCCACAGCGTGACCCAGGTGCTGTCGCCCTCCGGGTCCGCCGTGGTCCACGTCGACGTGAAGACGTCGAGGGCGTGCACGACGTCGACGTTGCCGGCGGCCGGCGCGCTGAACTGGATCGAAGGCGCGCCGTTCGCGGGAGGGTCCACGACGAGCGAGTAGCCGTTGATCGCGCCGGAGCGGCCGCGGACCACCGCGTAGTACCAGCCCTCCGGCCGCCCCTCGAGCGAGATGCGCTCTGCGTCGACCGCCAGTCCGTCGGACGTGGCGACGAGCGTGCCGGCCGCGTCGTAGAGGTCCAGATCGAGGTCGCCGTTCGCCGAGACGTGGTCGATGCCCACGAAGTCAGCTGCCCCGCCGGTGTGGTTCGCGTAGAACCGGAACCAGTCCACGTCCGTGGTCGTGTGGATCGAGAGGTTCGCGATCGTCCGCGAGGGGTTGGCGGGTCCGAGGTTCGGGCTCTGCACGGCTCCGGCGGGCCGCGCGGCCGCCGCGCTCGCCGAGTCGTTGGGCTCGAAGCCGTCCTGGGCGAGGGGCGGCGCGCCGATCGTCACCTTGATGCGGGCCGCGTTGTTGGTCTCGTCGCTCTCGAGGACGTGATCGTCCGGGTCCACGACCGACTCGAGCCAGTACGTGCCGTCGGGGACGTCCGTGACGTCGATGCTCTGCCCCGAGAGGCCCGCGCCGTAGACGTCGATCCACCCGACCGAGAGCCCCTGCGTCGACGAGCCGCAGCTGTGGAACTCCCCGCCGGGGACGTACGCCGGCAGCGAGCTATCGTAGACGCCGAGATCGAGGATGCAGAAGCTCGTCTTCTCGCCCTGCGCCAGGATGTCGCCGACGCCGTCGCCGGGCAGGATCTGGCGGACCCGGTAGCTGGCCCAGCCGTCGAAGTGCACGTGGCTGTGGGTCGGGTGGTAGGTGAAGCTGCCCGCGGCCCGGTCCTCGTACTCGCCCTGCGCGTTGAAGATGCGCTGCATGACGGTCTGGCTTCCGTCCGGGTTCGCCGGGGTCACCCCGTAGAGGTGCAGCTTGCCGGCGCCAGCGTTCGCCGTGCCGTTCGAGAGGCGCAGGATCCGCCGGCCCGGCTGCGACGTGCCGTCCACGTAGTTCGTGTAGAGGTCGGACTGCCGGACCACGATGTCCGGCAGGAGGGCGCCCTGGAGGGCGAGCGGGGTCTCCTCGGCGCTCTCCGAGCTGTCCAGCGGGCCCCCTGGCGCGCAGCTTGCGAGGGTGAGCACGGACGCCAAGACAACGACTTCGCGAGCGAAACGGCGCATGATGACCTCGGGGGAGCGGCCCGGACATCTACGCTGGTTCCCTACATCCTCTTCCCTCGGGCCACCCGTCGAGGCGGCCCTACAGCTGGATGGTCTTCCAGCCGCCGAGCCGGAACTTCGCCACCATCGCGATGACGAGGCCGATCGTATAGGTCACCGTCGCCATCCAGAGCCCCACCTGCCCGAAGCCCAAGACCACCCCGAGCAGCCAGGCCAGCGGGACGAGGCAGAGGAAGTGCAGGAGGAGCTCCACCACCATCACGAACTTGGTGGCGCCCGCCCCGAAGAGCGCCTGCGTCAGGATCATGGCCACGGCGATGAGCGGGGTGCAGACGCCCATGATGATGAGCGGGGTCATGGCCGCCGCGCGGACCGCCTCGCTGGACGCCACGAAGGTCAGGATCTGCTTCGCGAAGACCACCTCCACGAGGCCGACGATCCCGAAGATCACCAGGCCGAGGCGCACGCTCGCCCAGCCGAACCGCTCCGCCTTCGCCGGATCCTTCTCCCCGAGCGACTGAGAGACCAGGGTCGCCGTCGCGGTCCCGAAGGCGAGGCAGCCGGTGAACGTGAGCTTCAGGATCGCGACGATGTTGGCGACCGCGGCGCTGTTCACCGGCTCGCCGGTCGCGGCGGCCCCGACCTGGGCCGCGTGCTCGATCTCGTCGAGCTGGCTGGCGATCATGGCGAACAGCGCGAAGCCGGTCATGACGGCGATGGTCGCGATGGCGCCCGGGATGGAGACCTTGAGGAGCGACCACATGAGGCTCGGTGACAGCCGCTTGAGGTCGAAGGGCCGGTACAGGCGGTAGTAGGTCGGGTGGAGCGCGAAGCCGACCATGATCGCGAGGCCCACGTAGGTCGCGATGACCGCGGCGAGGCCCGCGCCCGCGATGCCCATCTTCGGGACGCCCAGCGTCTCGTTCCCGAAGATCAGGATGAGACAGAGCCCGATGTTGAGCACGTTCATCGCGACCGCGGAGTAGAAGTGGACGTACGTCTTGCCGATGCCGTCGAAGAAGGCCTTGAACGCCGCGGTGACGGCCATGCTCAGCACGCCGAGGAGGCGCCAGTCCAGGTACTCCTCCGCGCTCTGGCGCGCGCCCGGGATCTTGATGAGCACGTCGAGGACGCTCGTCATCGCCGCGTAGCCGAGCGCGATGAAGGCCACGCCCCCGAAGAGCGTGAACGCCATGGCGTTGAGGAGCACCGCCCCAGCGCTCGCGTGCTCGTTCTCCGCGAACCTCCGCCCGGTCATCGCCTGCGTCCCGACCGAGATGGACGAGAGCGAGCCGCCGAGCGCCCAGAGCAGGACCAGGGACGGGAAGAGCGCCGCCTGCGCGTTCGACGACTCCGGATCGGGCAGTCGCGCGAAGAGCACGATGTCGATCTCGTTGACGAGGCTCTGCGAGAGCATCGCCACGAGGGTCGGCATCGCCAGGATCAGGATGGCCCTCCGCGGGGGGCCCGAGGTCACGACGTTGGCCTTCGGCGAGGCGCCGGCGAGTTCCGCCATTCTTTCGTGCCCGGCCTAGCACATCCTCGGGCGCGCGGGGGCGCACCGGGGGTCAGACGCGCGGCGGCGCCGGCATCGGGGGCAGCTCCGTGACCGAGCGCGTGACGGACCGTCCCTCCACGATGGCTCCGTCCGCGGTCATCGCGATGCAGAGCCCGGCGTCCAGGAAGAGCGAAACGATCGGCACCGAGATGTCGGCGCTCTCCCACACCGGGCTCCACCCGCGGAGGTCGTCGCGCATGAGGATCTTCCCCGCGCTCGCCGCCCACGGCCTGCCGAACGGGTCGATCGCGATGGCGGACACGAGCGGTCGGTCGGCGATCACCTCGGCGCTCTGCGCCTCCCCGTCCTTGACGAACACGACGCCGTCGGTGCCGCCCAGGTAGCCGATGACCTTCCTCGGGCGTGAAGCGCCGCACAGGAAGGCGCGGGTCGTCCGCGGCGCCTCGAGCTCCTCGAGCTCCCAGTCGAGGGCGTTGTAGAGCGCCGCGAAGGGGCCGGACTCTTTGCGCCCACCGATCAGCCACCGCGCGTCGTCGAACCGGGTGACCGCGGCCACCGAGGCGACCCCCGGGAGCTTGAGCGGCCGAAGCCACCGCTTGGTCGCGTAGGTGTTGAGGCAGGGGATGCCCGCCTCGTCGACGGTGGCGAGCACGCTGATGTCGTCGAGATCGCCGCCGAACGCCTCGACCTTGCGCGCCCCCTTGGGCCCGCTGACGAGCTCCACCGCGCCTCCCGTGGTGTAGATCGCGATCTCGGCGCTGTCGCCGCCCATGATCCAGCGCCCCGCGCCGACGCGCTGGACGAAGCGAACGCCCCCGGAGAGGCGGAGGCCCTCGGTCGTCGCGACCTTCCACTGCGTCCCGTTCCAGAACGAGAGGCCGTGCGCCGTGGCCGCGATCGCCCGGCCGTGTCCGTCCCAAGCGACCGACCGGATGACGAGGCTCGAGCCCGGCTGGTAGAGGACGCTCCACGTGAAGCGATCCGGCTCGACGATGCTGGTGTCGCCCGCTCGCGGGAAGGTCGAGAAGGTCGTCTCACGCCGCCGCGGGAGGTGCGGCAACACCATGGAAGAGACCGCGAGCGCCTCCGCCAGGCGGTTCTCCGCCTTGGGCGCGGAGGCCCAGCCGAGCACCAGATCGATCGCGCGGACGGCCTTCTCGTTCTGCCGTAGCTCGGGGTGGAGCGTGGACATGTCGAGCAGGCTGCGCCGGCGCCCCGTCTCGATCGCCCGCATCACCTCCGCCATCGACACGAACAGAGGCTCGCCCGTGAGGATGAAGAAGATCATGCTGGCGAAGCTGAAGACGTCCGTGTACGTCCCGACCTCGTCGCCGGTCGTCAGCTCCGGCGCCGCGAACCCCGGCGTCCCCACGAGGGCCCCGGAGAGCGTCCCGGCGACGCCGCTCGGCCGCGCGACGCCGAAGTCGGCGATCTTGAAGACCTCCTCCTGCCCGCGGCCCGAGCAGAGGACGTTGTTCGGGGTCAGATCCCGGTGGATGACCCCGACCTCGTGCACGGCGGAGATCCCCTGCGCGATGCAGTCGATGGCGACCGAAGAGCGCGCCGGATCGAAGGCGTAGCCCGTGTCACGCAGGCTGCGGCGGACGCGCTGCGCGAGCGTGGTCCCGAGCGCGCCCCCGTGCACGTACTCGATCGCGACCCACGGGAGGTCCACCTCGTACGTGTCTCTGCGAACGCGGATGGTCGAGGTGTCCACGAGCCGGATGACGAACGGCGTCGGCGGGATGCGCTCGTTCAGCCGGCCGAGCGCGACCGCCTCCTTCTGGATGAGGAGGTGGGCCTTGGGGCCGAGCTTCTTCACGAAGAGCGGGCGCAGGACCTTCACCACCACCGGCGCCTCGCCCTCGGGCGCGACGCGCCGGGCGAGGAACGCGATGGAACCCCCGCCCTTGCCGAGCATCTGCTCGGGCCGGTAGACGACGCCCGGCGTGATCTCGCTCGGCAGCGACGCGCCGAGCAGCGCGGTCAGGTTCTCGTCGTCTCGGGCGAGGACGATGGTCATCGGCCCGACCCGTTATAGCCCGTGACCGGGTCCGAGGACTTGCCGCATCTTCGCGACCGCGTCGAACCCCTCCACGTGGGGCGGGTGGTGGCACTCGGAGACGCAGGTCTTCGGGTCCGGCCGGGTCACGATCAGCTCCTTCTTCTGGGGAGCGTTCGCGTGCAGGGAGCCTGGCCCGTGACAGACCTCACACTGGACGTCCTTCAGCTTGTCCACGTGGGTCACCGTGCTCCCCCCCGGCTTCTCGTACCCGGTGACGTGGCAGCCCACACAGTCCAGGTTGTACTCGACGAACTGCTTCTCCAGCGTGGCGTACGCGCGCGCGTGCGGCGTCTTGTCCCACACCGCGCGCTCTTCCTCGTGGCAGCTCGTGCAGGCCTCGAGCCCGATGTAAGACGCCTGGCCCTCCGCCGGCGCGTCCGGCTTCCGGCCGGCGAACGCGTCCTTGTTGTGGGCGTTCACCCGCTTGTAGTACGCGAGGATCTCGTCGGCGACGCCCTTGTCCACGCCCAGCGTGTCCCGCACCTCCACGAGCTGGTAACGGAAGTAGCTCCCCGAGGTCGGCGGTGCGGGGGCGCGCTCGAGCTCGCGCCGCTTCTCCTGCAGGACCGAGAGATCCTTCTTGCGCGCAGCCACGTCCGCGGCGTTCACCCCTTTGTCGCGCTCCCAGCCGTTGATGCGGTGCTCGAGCTCGCGGATCTGCTCGGCCACCGAGACGATCTCTTCCTCGCGAGCGACGCCGCCCGCGTCCGCGAGCGCCACCGGCGCGCCCGGGGCGAGATCCTCACGGACGAAGACGTCCACGTAGGCCACGGTCTGCAGGTGGTTCGACGTCTCCACGACCAGCGTCTTGCCGAGGAGCTGGGCGGGCTTCGGCTTGTCGTTGAGGTCGCCCTTCTCCATCGCCCGGCCGACCAGGAGGAGGTCGATGTCGGGGACCTCGTCCACGAGGCGGAGCGCCTCGCCGCGCTGCAGCGCCGCCGAGACCACGAGCATGTTCGCTCCGCCCGCCCGCAGGCGCGCCGCGTGCTCCTTCAGCGCGTCGAGCGGCGCCCGCGCGCCGACCTTGGCGGGGCCGGCGCCGACCACGCTCGGGTCCACGAGGCCCACGATGCCGATCTTCAGCCCCTTCAGGTCGATCTCGCCCGTCTTCACGAAGCCCGCCGCGTCGAGGGCGTCCTCGGCCACGTTGCTGCCGAGCTTCTGGAGGCCTGCGGTGGTCGCGAGCTGCCGCAGCATGTCGCCGCCGCCCGCCCAGTCGTTCGCGCCCGGCGCCCAGCCCTTCGGCGAGAGCCTCGCCAGACCCTTGGCCAGCGCCTCGGCCTTCCACTTGTCCTGCGTCTCCTTCTTCGCCGAGAGCTGCGGGTCCATGAAGAAGACCGGGCCAGCGGCGATGAGCGCGCGGTGCTCGGCTTTGTCGGCGTGCGACGCCATGAACGCGGCGAGGTGGTCCAGGCCGCCGAGCTGGTCCTTGGAGCAGCCGCACGGCTCGAGCGCCCCCGCGATGGTGCTCAGCAGGTAGAGGCGCACCTTCGCCTTGGCCTGGGGCACGTCTTGGCCGCCGGCCGTCGTGGACGCCGCCCCGGTCGACGCCGCGCCGGGGCTGCACGCGCCCGCGCCCGCGCCGATGGCGAGGGAGAGGGGGAGCAGGAGGGCCGGCCACGCGCGAAGGGGAGGTCCGAGGGCCATGAACCACCGGGTTGTAGCACGGCCTGACCGAGGCGGCGGTGCCCGCCCGGCCGCGTCGTGTATGCTCCCGCGCCCATGATCGGCGTCCTCGGCGGCAGCGGTATCTACGCAATCGACGGCCTTCGGAGCGCGGAGTGGCGGCGGGTGGACTCGGCCTTCGGGGAGCCGTCGGACGAGCTGCTCTTCGGGGAGCTCGACGGGGTCCGGGTGGTCTTCCTGCCCCGCCACGGGCGCGGCCACCGGCACTCCCCCACCGACGTGAACTACCGCGCCAACATCGACGCGCTGAAGCGCGCCGGGGTGACGCAGGTGGTGTCCCTGTCCGCCGTCGGCTCGCTGAAGGAGGGGCTGCCGCCCGGCACCTTCGTCCTCGTCGATCAGTTCATCGACCGCACCTTCGCGCGCGACAAGAGCTTCTTCGGGAAGGGCCTCGTCGCCCACGTGTCCATGGCCGAGCCGGTCTGCGCGCGCGTCGGGGACGCGCTCGAGCAGGCGGCCAAAGAGGCGGACCACCGGCACGTGCGTCGCGGGACCTACGTCGTGATGGAGGGCCCCCAGTTCTCGTCGCGGGCGGAGAGCGAGCTCTACCGAGGGTGGGGCTGCGACGTCATCGGGATGACCAACATGCCGGAGGCCAAGCTCGCACGGGAGGCCGAGCTCTGCTACGCGACCGTCGCCATGGTGACCGACTACGACTGCTGGCACGACAGCCACGGCCACGTGACCGTTGACGCCGTCCTCCGCGTCCTGCAGGAGAACGCGGCGCACGCTCGGGATCTCGTGCGGCGCGTGTTGCCCAAGCTCGCGGCGCACACCGGTCCCTGCCCCGCTGGCTGTGACAGGTCGCTCGAGCACGCGATCATGACCGCGCCGGAGGCGCGTGATCCCGAGATGGTGAGCCGCCTCTCCGCCGTCGCGAAGCGGGTGCTGTGATGGGCCCGGCCGATCTGCGCTCCCTCATCCGGACGATCCCCGACTTCCCGAAGCCAGGGATCCTGTTCCGCGACGTGACGACGCTCATGGGGGACAAGGTGGGCTTCCGGGCCGCCATCGATCTCCTCGTCGCGCGGTACCGCGATCGGGGCGTCGACAAGGTCGCCGGGATCGAGGCCCGCGGCTTCATCCTCGGGGGCGCCGTGGCGCACGGGCTCGGGGCGGGCTTCGTGCCGCTCCGCAAGAAGGGGAAGCTGCCCGGTGAGGCGATCGGGGAGGACTACGCGCTCGAGTACGGCACCGACCGCATCGAGATGCACACCGGCGCGGTCCGCAAGGGGGAGCGCGTGCTGGTCGTCGACGACCTCATCGCCACGGGCGGGACCGCGGCGGCCGCGCTCAAGCTCCTGAAGGCCGCGGGCGCGGACATCGTGGAGGCGTGCTTCCTCGTGGATCTCCCGGACCTGCGCGGCGCCGAGCGCATCGCGTCGCTCGGCCACGGCGTCTTCGCGCTCGTCGATTTCGAAGGGCACTGATCGGTGCTGGTCGGCGGCCGTCCGTACCGGACCATCTGGGTCGCCGAGGACGGCTGGACCGTGCGTGTCCTCGATCAGACCCGCCTGCCCGACCGACTCGAGGAGGTGAGCCTGCGAACGGCCGACGACGCGGCGGGCGCCATCGCCACGATGATCGTCCGTGGGGCGCCCCTCATCGGCGTCGCGGGCGCCTACGGGCTCGCCTTGGCCCTCCGCGACGACCCGTCCGACGGCGCCATGGACGCCGCTGCGTCCCGCCTCGGGGAGGCGCGACCCACGGCCGTGAACCTACGGTGGGCGCTCGACCGCGTGCGCCGCGCCGTCCACCCGCTCCCGCCCGAAGCCCGGGCACGAGCGGCGTACCGGGCCGCCGCGGACATCGCCGAGGAGGACGTCGCGGCGTGCCGGCGCATCGGGGAGCACGGCGCGCGTCTGCTGCGCGAGGTCTGGGAGCGCGCCGGCCGCCCGGAGCCGCTTCAGATCTTGACCCACTGCAACGCGGGCTGGCTCGCCACGGTGGACTTCGGCACGGCGCTCTCGCCCGTCTACCATCTCCACGACGAGGGCCTGCCCGTGCACGTCTGGGTCGACGAGACGCGGCCTCGCGATCAGGGGCTGCTCACGTACTGGGAGCTCGATCAGCACGGCGTGCCGTGCACCCTGGTCGCCGACAACGCGGGCGGCTTGCTCATGACCCGCGGGCAAGTCCACGCGTGCCTCGTCGGGAGCGACCGGACGACGCGCCGCGGGGACGTCTGCAACAAGATCGGGACGTACCTCAAGGCGCTCGCCGCGCGGGACGCCGGGGTCCCGTTCTTCGTCGCGCTGCCGACCTCTACGCTCGATCCGGCGCTCTCGGACGGGTCCGCGATCCCGATCGAGGAGCGCTCCCCCGGGGAGCTCACGCGCCGCGCCGGCGTTCGGGCGTACAACCCCGCCTTCGACGTGACGCCGGCGAGGCTCGTCACCTCGCTCATCACCGAGCGTGGCGTGCACGAGGCCAGCGAGGCCGGTCTCGCGGCGCTCCTCTGAGCCCGGGGCATCGCGTCCGTGGCTGGCTTCCCGTATAGCGACGCGATGACGGGGAGCGACGAGGACGATCCCAGAGAGACGAACCGACCGACCGTTCGCCGGGCCGCGATGAGCGAGGAAGACACCCTCGTCGACGACGTCGTGCCCTCCATGGTCGATCCGATGACGGAGACCTCGTCCTGGCGAACCGCCGGGCGCTACGAGCCGCGGGCCGTCCTCGGCCGCGGCGGCATGGGGGAGGTGCAGCTCTGCCACGACGATCGCATCGGCCGCGAGGTCGCGTACAAGCAGATCCTCCCGAACCTCGCAGGGGATCCCGAGCTGGTCGCCCGCTTCCTGCGTGAGGCCCGCGTGCAGGGGCAGCTCGAGCACCCGGCCATCGTGCCGGTCCACGACATGGGCATGTCCGAAGACGGGGCCGCGTTCTTCACGATGAAGCGCGTCCGAGGCGTGACGCTCGACCACGTCCTCACGCGGCTCGGCGACGGCGACGCGGCCGTCGCCCGGCGGTTCACGCGGAGGAAGCTCCTCGCGGCCATGGTCACGGTGTCCCTCGCCGTCGACTTCGCGCACGAGCGAGGGGTGCTGCACCGCGACCTCAAGCCGGAGAACGTCATGCTCGGGGATCACGGCGAGGTGTACGTCTTGGATTGGGGTCTCGCCAAGGTGGGGGCGTCGGCCGATCCCAACGTCCCATCGATCCGCGAGGTCACGGCGGCGAACGTCCGCGCCCAGGCGCTCAAGACGCGCGCCGGCGACGTGCTCGGTACCCCGGGGTTCATGTCCCCCGAACAGGTGGGCGGGCAGCCCCTCGACGCTCGGAGCGACGTCTACGCCCTCGGGGCGATCCTCTTCGAGCTGCTCACGCTCGAGCCGCTCCACCCCGGTCGGAGCTACCCGGAGATCGCGAGCTCGACGCTGAGCGGCGTCGACGCCCGCCCGTCGGTCCGCCGCCCCGACAGGCACATCCCGCCCGAGCTCGACGCCCTCTGCGTCCGCGCCACCGCGCTCGATCCGGCGGAGCGCGTCCAGAGCGCGCGCGAGCTCTCCGAGATGATCGAGGCGTTCCTCGAGGGCGACCAGAACCTCACGTACCGGCGCGAGCTCGCCGCGCGGCACGCGGACGCCGCGTGGCGCGCGCTGGAGATCGCGCCCCAGACGCCGGCCGCGGAGGAGGACCTGCGCCGGCTCGCCCTGCGCGAGGCCACGGCCGCCGTCGCGCTCGACCCCACGCACGAGAGGGCGCGAGGCGGCTTGATCCAGGCGCTCACGGAGCCCTTCGCGTTCCCGCCCGCTGGCGCCGTGCAGGCGTTCGAGCTCGAGGAGGCGGACCGGACGCGCCAGCTAACGACCCTCGGCACCCGAGGTTGGGCCGCCACCCTCGGCTACCTCCCGCTGTTTCTGTGGATGGGCGTCCGCTCTCCGGCGCTCGTCGCGGCGCTGTTCTCGCTCCTCGCTGGCAACGCGGCCGTCTACGCGTGGGTGAGCCGGCAGCAGCGGCTCGGGGAGCGGCACGTGCTCGGCGTGCTCGCCGTGAACACCGTGGCCGTCGGCGCCATGGCCGTGGTGTGCGGCCCCTTCCTCATCGTGCCCGCCGTCGCAGCCGTGAACGTGATGGCCTTCCTCTTGACCGTCCGGTACCGCCGGGCGGAGGCGGTGGCCGTCAGCTGTCTCGCGGTCGTCGTGCCGTTCGCGCTCGATCGGGCGGGCGTGTTGCCCGCCGGGATGTCCTTCGACGGGAGCGCGCTGTCCGTCCGGGCCGGGCCGGTGTGGTTCCCGGACCTTCCGACGTCGATCTTCCTCCTCGTCTCGAGCGTCGGGACGATCATCACCGCGGCGCTCATCATCGTGCGCGTCAAGGCCCGCCTCACGTTCGTGGAGCAGCGGCTCCACGTGTACGCGTGGCAGCTGGGCCAGCTCCTGCCGCCGCTCGCGGGGGCCCGGACGACCCGTCGCGTCTACGGCGGCTGAGGTCGCAGCTCTTCGGGGCCTCAGCGGCGGCGGTCCTTGCGCTCGTACACGACGAGGTGATCGACGCGCGCCACGATCTTGTAGCGACGAGCCACGAAGGCTCGGAGCTCCGGCCACTCGTCGAGCGGATCGCCCTGCTTGCCCGGGAAGAAGGGGACCGATCGCACGAGGAAGGCGGGGGGCTCTCGCTCGAGGTCCGCGAGCAGGCGGTCTGCGAGCGGGCCGGGCTTGAAGCGGATGGGTGAGCCGCGGTCGAACGCCGAGTTGTCGTTGTACTCGGTCACCTGCCCGAGCACCTTGAACACGCTCGACGGGGATCGACGCTCCGAGAAGTAGTACGCGCCCCACCCGCTCCAGCCCCACACCAGGAGGCGCTCGTTCGGCGCGGTGGACGCCCTCACGAGCTCCCCGACCTTCACGACCGCGGTCGACCCGGGGTTGTCGACCAGAGCGTTCCTCGAGAGGGCGATCCGCGCCACCAGCAGGATGAGCAGGCCCGCGGCCGCGGTCGCGTGCGCGCGCGCGGCGATCAGCACCCACCTCCTCGCGAGGGTCGCGCGTCGCGCCGCGAGCCACTCCCACGCGGCGGGGTGTGCGCCCAGCAGGCAAGCGGCTGGCAAGCACTGGGGCAGGTAGTGGATGAAGAAGCGCCTTCCACCGAGCGCGCAGCCCCAGAGGCTCAGCGCGTAGAACAGGGCGACGGGGAGGAACCGCGCGGCCGGCCGCCCGTCCGCGCGCGTCCGGAGGACGCCGATCACGGCGGCGCCGCCGAGCACCAGCGGGAGGTAGAACGCGCGCCCGTGCTGTCGAGGCACCTTCCAGAGCACGTCGAGGTCCCTCCACGTCGCGCTCCGCTGTTCGGTGTAAGCGGCGGCGTCCCCGAGCGGCACGAGCCCGCGGGCGAGCGCCGGGAGGGCGTCGCGCCCCGCGTAGAGCGCGACGAGCGGGGCCAGCGCCAGGGCCACGCCGAGGATCCAGAGAGGCCAGGCGCGCCACGTCGCGCCCGGCTGGCGCTCCCTCCGCGCGACGAAGAAGATCGCAGCGAAGAGGGGGATCAAGACCACCGCCTGGGCCTTGACCAGGTACGCGCAGGCAGCCGCCGCGCCCGCCAGCACGTGCGCGATCGCGCCCCCCGTGGCGAGGCCCCGCGCGAGGAGCGCGAAGCTCCAGGCGTAGACGGGCATCATCCAGGCGCCGTAGTTCAGGTCGAACACACCTGCGGTGCCGAGGTAGAGCGCGACCGCCACGGCAGGGGCGTGCCGGGCGTAGGGTCCTTCTCGGTAGAGCGCGCGCGCCGCGACCCACATCGCGGGCGCGCCGAAGAGGAGCCACGCCGCGAAGCCCGCGTGCAGGGCCGGGAGGCTCCGCGAGACGCCGAAGATCGCGGCGACGAGGAAGAACGACCCCGGCTGCTTGACGTCGACGCTGTCCTGGTAGGGGAGCAGGCCGGCCCGGAGGAGATCCGCGCTGTAGAGGATGCCCCCGATGTCGGGGTTGCCGAGGCCTTGCACCGGGTGGAGGGCGCGCGTCGCCGCGAAGGCGGCGAGCGCCGCCGCGACGAGCGCGGCGTGGAGGCGTCGCTCGTTCACGGAGCGCGCACCGCGGCGGGATCGCGCCTGTAGAGCCACCAGGTGCCGTGACGCGCGACCGGCACGATCGTGGGGTCCGCGCGGAAGAGGCGCCGCGGATCGCCGGCGCGTCGCACCAAGAACCAGTCGAAGAACGGGCCGTGGGTCCGGACGTCGAACCGCTGCGGCGTCCACTCCCAGCGCTCCGGCACCGGCGGCGGGACGACCGCGGCGTCGTCGGCGCGGTAGCGCAGGGGTGAAGCGCCGAAGACCGCGAAGTGGAAGCTGAGCCAGCCACCGCGCTCCGCCTGAACCCACGCCGGGAGGTGGATGTACGGCGTCGTCGTGCGGGTCGAGCCCGCGTGGTCGAAGACGAGGTAGCAGAGCTTCGGGGCCATCGGGATCTCCGCCACGACCGCGTCGAAGTCACGCGTCGTCTCCTCGAACGCGGCGTAGTTCCGCGCGACCACCGCGCTCACCCCGAGCGCGGTCACCGACGCTGCCCCCAGGACCGCGCCGCGTAGCCACGTCACCCGCGGCAGATCCGGGAACGCTCCCAGGCACAGGAACGCCGCGGCCGTGGCCTCCCGCGGGTAGACGTACCACCAGGTGCCGATCTCCATCGGGAGCGTGAGGTACAGCCAGCCGAACGCGACTGCGCTCCCGATCGGGACGAGGCTCATGCGCAGTCGGGCCCGGTGCTCGGCGCGCGTGCGCTCCTTCCGGCGCGCCACCCCGACGCCGAGGCAGACGGCCGCCGCCGCGAGGACCACGAAGAGGTGGCGCCTGGCCGATGCGAGCTCGGCCGGATCCTCGAAGCCGTCCACGATCGCCGGGACGATCTGGTCGAGGCGCGCGCTCTCCAGCGCCATCGGCCCGAGCTCGCCGGTGATCTCCTGGGGGCGGAGGATCCAGAAGAGGGCGAACAGCACCAAGGAGGGCGCGAGGGGCAAGAGGACGGGACGAACACGGCGGTGCACGGGGTAGGTCACCGCCGCGGCGCCGAGGACCGCGACCACGGCGAAGGGAAAGCGAAACACGTGGGTGAAGAACAGGAGCACGAGGACGCCGCCGAGGGCGATCTGCGTGCGGCGGCTGGGCACGTCCAGCGCGCGGAGGGCCAGACCCGCGGCGGCGGCGTAGAGGCCGAGCGCCGCCACGAAGTGGATGAAGCCCCAGTGCGTCAGGTGGCACCACGCGAACGGGACGCCCAGGAGACCGAGGAGGGGCGACTTGCGCATCCCCCACGTGAGCGTGCCGAGCCCGATCGGGAGCGAGAGCAGCATGACCCCCGTCGCGAGCTTCACCGCGGGCACGACGGGCAGGAAGAGCATGAAGAACGCCGCGAGGACGTAGCTCGAGAGGTAGGGGACGGCGATCGGCTGCAGCTCGAACTGGTCGCGCGCGTGGTACGCGTCGTCGAACCAATGCCGGAAGGTCGCGCTCGTGGCGCCGTGGAATGGCAGATCCGTGATCGGCGGATACTTCGCCGACCAGAGCGGCCAGAAGACCGCGACGGCGGCGACCGCCGCGGCGAGCGCGAAGAGGACGGCCTCGGTCGTGCGGCGCAACGCACATGGCTTACCACGTGAGTCGGGCGGAAGACTCGCTCGAGTGGGGGAAGCGGGGGGGAACGGCGCCTCCCTGTCGGACGCAGCGGCGTGACGCTGTCGTTCTTCGGCACACTGCTAGACTCGGCGCCCGACCGTCGATGCCCTCCCTGGATCCCGAGCTCTCGGCCGACCCGAGCGGACGCTGGCCTGCGCTCGCCAGCGACGGCGAGACCCGCGCTGCGAGGGTGGTGGTCGCCCTCGCGACCCTCCTCATGGCTGGCGTCGTGAGCTGGGAGATCTGCGCACCCATCCTCGCGGGCCACTACGCGTCCTCGGCGAGCCTCGGGATCATCGCGGACAACATGCGCACGTGGAACATCGTCGCCCCGGTCTGGCAATACACGGCGGCGGAGCCCGACAAGAGCCTCTACTACTGCCACCACCCCTGGGGGATCTTCTGGACGACGACGGGGCTCTCGTCGGTGTTCGGCAGGAGCGACCTCACCTGCAAGCTCGCGCCCGCCCTCCTGTCCGTCGCGACGCCGGCGCTCCTCGCGGGCGTCGCGCGCGCCATGCACCGACCCCTCGCGGGCGCCGTCGCAGCGCTCACGTTCGTGGCGCTGCCGATCACGCTGTCCTTCGCGCAGTTCAACGCGCTCGAGGTGCCGGTGATCGCGTTCGGCGCGCTCTTCCTGTGGGCCTGGGTCCGGTTCCGCTCCACGGGCCAGCGGCGCCACCTCGCCGGGATGCTCGTCGGCGCGACCCTGGCGCTCCACGCCGACTGGCCCGCGTTCGTCCTCGTGGGCGCGGTTCTCGCGATCGATCTGGCGTCGTTCCTGGGCGCGGCCTCCCGCATCCCGCGGCGCCGCGCCCTCGGGTGGGGACTGCTGGCGTCGGCCGCCGCGCTCACGGGCCTCTACTACCTGGTGCAGTTCTCGCGCGCGGGCGCGCTCGGCGACCTCCTCGCCAGCTACGAGCTGCGGACCGGGGGGGGACAGCTCTCGCTGGCGGAGCTCCAGCGAGAGCGCGCGGCGTGGGACCGGTGGATGTTCACGCCGCTGGGGCTCGCGCTGGGCCACGCCGGCGCGGTGGTCGTCCTCGCGCGCGCCTTCTGGCTCCGCCGCGCGGTGGAGCTCGCGCCCTTCGCCGTCCTCGTGATGGTGGTCTTTCAGTACGTCGTGTTCCGGCAGGGGGCGTTCATCCACGTGTTCTGGCCCCACCACGGGGCGATGTGGCTGGCGCTCGCCATGGGGTCGGTGAGCGCCACCGTCGCGCCGCCCCTCGCCAAGATCGTGGCGCGGTTCGCGCCACGCCTCCGCGGGCGCGCGCACTGGGTGTCGCTCGCGCTCCTCTCGGCGCCGCTGCTCTTGATCCTGCGGGACGGGCTCGAGATCGCGGGGTGGGCTCGCCGCACGGGCGGGCGCTTCGACGAGAAGGGGCTCTACATCGAGACGGACGCGGCCGAGATCGCCCTCCTGCGGGCGCTCGAGCGCGAGCTGCCGCGCGAGGCGGTCGTGGGCCTGCACGCGAGCTTGGGGCCGACGTGGGCGCACGTGTGGTCTCTCGGGGGACGCGTGGTGGACGTGGAGGCGCCGCTCCCCACCGGGAGCCCGCCCGAGCACGACGCAGTGGTCGCGGACCTCCGGGCGCTGCGCCCGCGTGAGATCGAGCTCCTGCTCGACCGCCGCGCCCTCCGCCTCGTCGGGCCGTACGCCGTCGTCTACGCGGGGCCGCAGCGGCTCGAGACGCTCCGCTTCGCGCTGCGGGAGCCCACTTGGGTCGAGCGCTGGCTCGGGCACGCCTACGAGCCGGTGCGCGAGATCGAGCCCGACCCCTTCGGCGGCTACCTCGTGGCAAGCCACTTCGGCGCTCACGTGGCGCCTCCCTCGCCCGACGTGGAGCCCGGGACGACGGAGGAGCTCGCGGTCGCGCAGGCAGCCGCGCTCGATCGAGGCGACCTCGCCGGCGCGGATGGGTACCTCGCGAGGATCACCCCCAGGCTCGGGACCCGGACGATCGCCTATGACGACGGCACGCGCCTGCTCGGCGCGGAGGTGATCGGCGGTGTCTCGCCCCGGCTCGTGCTCGTCTTCCTCGCCGCCGGCAACATGGCGGCCCACACGGCGATCCGGGCGCGCGCGGTGAGCGTCGAGGGGCCTCGCTGGTCTCTGGTCGGCCAGCCGCTGGGCGCCGCCCGCGACCTCGGCCCGAAGTGGCTGATCCCCCCGTCGCGCTGGCGCGCCGGGCGCCTCTACACCGGCGTGGTCGAGCTCCTCCCTCGCCCCGGCGTCGAGGCGGTCGAGGTCGAGATCACCCCGGCGGCGGTGGGGCCTCGACCCGTCGACGGCGGGCACTGGGTCGAGATCTTCCGAGACTGAGGTACGTTGAAGACCTCGATGCGTCGCGCACTTGGGCTCCTGGGGGTCGCCGTCCTCGTCGGCGCCGGCTGCGCCGACGAGGCCCCCTCGGTCGAACGCCAGTCCTCTCCGAGACCCCAGGAGGCGGCTGCGCCTGCGGCGCCGGCTCCCACCGCCGCGGCCTCGCCGGAAGGCCCGGGCGCGGCCGACGACCTCGCCGACGTCGACGCGCCGAAGCAGCGGAAGAGCGCGGGCTCGGAGGAAACGGCCGACACGCGGAAGGGTCGCCGCGTGTTCGCCGCCGTGGTCAGCGGCCTGGACGGGTCGCTGACGCAGGAGGACGTGACCGAGGGCCTCGCCAAGCAGCGGCAGGCCATGCAGCGGTGTGTCGGCGACGCCGGGACGCGGGTCGACGTCTCGCTCGAGGTGGGCGTGACGGGGGAGGTCGGCGACGCCGAGGTAACGCGGATGGACCCGCTCGACGTGCGCGGCCGCGACTGCGTCAAGACGTCGCTCGAGCGCGTCGTCTTCAAGCGGCCCGGCAAGCCGCTGAAGCTGGGCCTCACCCTGCACCTCGATGCGCGCGCAGAGTAGCCGGCTGCGCCGATCTTGCTCCGAGCTTGGTCCGGGGGCCGTGGCGTCGCTACTCTCTCGCCATGTCGAAGATCTCTCAGCTCTTGCGGGCGCTCCCCCTCGCGGCGGCGCTCTCGTACGCCCCAGGGGCCGCGCTCGCGCAAGGCGTCGACGCGACGGCGCAAGCCGAGGTGAAGGCGGACGCGGATCTCGGCGGTCCCGGCGAGTCGTGCAGGGCACGCGCGGACTGTGAGGCCGGCCTGAAGTGCGTCGGGCAGACCTGCCGCGACGAGCTCGAAGGATCGAGCTGCAGCTCGCGCGCCGACTGTGGCGGGCGCGGGCTGAGCTGCGTCGACTCGACGTGCGTCGCGCCCGGCGGCAGCGGCGGGAGCGGCTCGAGCGGCGGGAGCGGCTCGAGCGGCGGGAGCGGCTCGAGCGGCGGGAGCGACGGGAGCGGCGACTCGTCCGGAGGGGGCTCGTCCGACCCGTTGGAGGGGGATCTCGAGGGGCTGCGGGCCCACATGGGCATCATCTTTGGCGGCGGACCGTCGCACCTCAGCGATCCCGCCGACTACGTCGTCGGGAGCCTCCTCTTCTCGCTGAAGGGAGGGGTCCTCATCGATCGGGGTGAGATCGGGCTCGAGTTCGCCCCCGCCACCTACGTGCTCACGTTCGATCCGGATCTCCCGTCGGTCCACCTCATCGGGTACGGCGGCTACCACATCCCGGTCTACAAGACGGTGTCTTGGCCGCTCAGGCTCGGCATCGGCTTCACCACGCCAACCTTCCGCGGGCGAGCAGGCGACACCCTCCTCGCCCTGCGCGCCGACCTCATCGGTGTGTCGGTGCTGCTCTTCGATCAGCTCCTCCTGGACGTGCACCTTCCCTCCTGGCGCATCAACATCGACCCGGGCAACCGCGGGCCGATCGGGGTGAGCCGCTCCACCGCGCTCTTCTCCTACATCTTCGGCGTGGGCTTCTCCTGGGCACCCAAGATCTGAGCGCGCGAAGGCGCGATCACACGACCGTGACGCGGTCGGCCTCGTCGCCGGGCGGGAGCCCCTTCTCGGTGAGCGCCCGCAGGCCGAAGGCGACGCGCTCGAGCGCCGTGAGCCGCATGTCTCGGCGCACGAGGGCGCTCGCGTAGCCCGAGCGGAGGAGGCTCTCGTCGCGGAGCGGGTAGCGGGGGGGCTCCGATCGGGCGGCCGCCGTCTCCTCCGCGACGCGGTCGAGCTGCTCGCGGACCGCCGACCGTGCGGGCTCGCCGTGCTCCTCGCAGAGCCATTGGAGCGTCCTCCAGCCGAACAAGACCTGCTCCGACGCTTCGCGCGACGTCTCCGAGAGGACGAAGCGGACGGCAGGATCCTCCGCGCGATCGTGCAGCGCCCGGAGCTCGAGCGACTCGGCGGTCGCCGAGAGACAGCACGTCTCGACGATCAGAGCGACGAGCGGGGCGACGCCGGCCTCGACGTCCTCGGCGACCGGCAACGCGCCTGGGCCGACGGCAGACAGCCGGAACGCCGAGGCGAGGGTGAACGCGAGCCGGGCGTGGCGTAGCTCGGCCCCTCCAGCCGACTGCGCGCGCTGGACGATCTCGGGCGGCGCGCCGAGCTGGAGCAGCGCGACGGTGAGCCGAGCGAAGCGCCCCACCGCCGCGTGCTTGGTGCGACCTAGATCCGTCCAGTACCCGGCGAGGAGGAGTCGAGTGACCATGTCGAGGCGCTCGATGTCCGGCTCGAGATCGAGCGAGCCCCACGCCGCCGACGAGACGACCTCGGCCAAGCGCTCCGACCCCTGTACTGCACGTGGCGCAGGCATCTACGCGAAGCGGAGCAAGCTCTGCGCCAGCGAGAGCGGCCCCAGATTCTGCGGAGAAGCACCGCTCCGAGCGCGGTCCGAGGCTTCACCGCTGGCACACGCTGGCGCGCCCGTGCGGCACGGAAGCGTCCCCAGCGGGCGCTCCGTGAGCGCACGACGGCTCCGCGCAGGCGTCGACGCGCCGCGTCTGGGCCTCCGACGTCGGCGGAAAGTTCGCAGGGTCAAGCAAAGTCCGGGCGAAGCAATTCCTCCGCGTTGCCGCCGCGTTCGCGCAGCGTTACCCACCAAGAGATGGCACCCCTTCCGAAGCCTCAGACCCCGGGATCGCGGACCGAGCGCTCACGGAGCTCGGGGGTGCGCGTGCGCGTCCGCCCGGCGGATCCCGAGCGGGAGGACGTGCCGCCGGTGGTGAGCCCTCCCCTCGTGGAGGAGGCGCCGCTCGAGGGAGGCTCCTTCGACGGGGTGCTCGCGCGAGAGGACGCCGTGCCGCTCAGCGGGAACGCCGCGGTCCTCGCGGTGTTCTTGGTCGCGGTGGTGGCCGCGGGTGGCCTCGTCGCGGCGGCGTTGACCTTCTAGCTCCGCGGAACGAGCCCCCCTAGCTCCCGCGGAACGAGCCCCCAGAGGGTCGCCCCTAGAACGCGTCGTAGCCGAGCGCGATCGTCGGGGCGACGCCGACCTTGCGTTCGTAGAAGTCGACCTGCCCATCGAACGCCAGCGTGAAGGCGTGGCGGCGCCCGGGGCGCTTGCGCCCGAACGCGAACCCGGTGCGGAGGCGCGCTGCGACGTAGTACGGGCGCTTGAAGGAGTCGTCCCCGAGGCCCCCGATGGCGAACACCTCCGGGCCAGCGCCGAGGAACCAGAGATCGCCCAGGGTGAGCTCCGGGATCACGCCCAGCGACACGCGCCCGAGCCCGCCGTCCCGGCTCGCGCCGAGCTGCACGCCGGGCGTCGCGTAGATCCCGAACTCATCCATGATCTGAGCGCCCAGGCGACCTTGCACGCCGACCAACCCGAGCACCTCGTCCCTCAGGAAGTAGGCGCCGACCTGGCCGCTGACGCCCCCGCGGAACCGCGCGCGGTCCTCCGCCACCCGCGTCGGGATCCCCTTGCCCGCGGGCCTGGGTGGCGGGGCGGGGAAGCGCGAGCGGACCTCGGGTCCTGCCGGCTCCTCCTCGGCGTCCCCCGCGTCGGTCTCCTCCGGGATCTCCTCCGCCTCCGACTCCTCGGCGTCGTCCGCGCGGACGCTCCGAGGGGCGGCGAGCAGCGGGGCGGCGAGCAGCAGGGCGACGAGGGTGCGGAGCATGACGGTCCTCTGCCTCCTAGATACGCACGGAGGTGCCCTCATTCTAGCCCTCCCGCAGGCGAAAAACCTGCTCTCTCGCCGCGCCTCACTCCGGGCCGGCGTCACGGCGCAGGTACACGTCGAAGTCACCGATCCGCTGCGCGTGGTCGTACCGGGTGAACAGCAGGTCTTGCAGCGCCTCGAACCGCTGAAGGCTCCGCGCCGAGTCCTCGTCGTTGCCCGTGACCATGCGGAACACGTCGTGGTGCTCCACGACGATCGCGGCGGGTGGCCGCGCCTCGAGGTCCCGCAGGAGGGCGGCTCGCATCGGCTCCGCGGACCACGCCGCTCGCTGAGGGACGTTGTAGATGTAGCGGCTGGACAGCGGGCGCTCCGCCAGGTCGTAGATGACGCACTCGAAGCCCCAGACGAACACCGGCTCCTCCGGGCTCGTGTGGGCGGCCAGGTAGGTCGCGACGGCGCGGTTCTGTCCGGCGTTCACGTCGGCGACGGACGCCAGGTCGTCCCACGCCGCGCGCTCGTCGGCGTAGTCGTGGCGCAGCAGATCCAGCCGCTGCTTGCTCCGGATGAGGAAGGAGTCGCCGAAGCTCGGCACCGGCCACTTCGCCACGCCCACCACGAGGAACGCGCACGCGAACAGCGCCGCGAAAAGCGGGCCCTTGTCCGCGGCCGCTCGCCAGGCCTTCGCGAGGCCGAGGGCCGCGACGCACGCCGTGAGGGGGAAGGTCGCGCCCCAGTGGTACGGGAAGAACTTCCCTTGCATCACGATCCCAGCGACGTGGACGAAGATCGCTCCGAGGACCGCGCCGACGAGCACACGCTCGCCCCCCTTCGCGCCGAAGATGGCCAGCGCGATGAGACCGGCGAGCAGCGTGCTGGAGTAGGTCGTGAGCCACTCCTCGAAGCCGTAGAACGCCATCGAGAGGACGCTGACGTCCTGCCAGCTCACCTTCGTGTAGTGCGGCGTGAAGACGAACAGCACCTCGTGCAGATCACCGAGCGCGCCCTTCGCCCCGAAGTACGAGAGCGTCAGGGCGAGGGGCGTCAAGGCGCCGGCGAGCGACAGCGACGCCATCTCGAGCAGGCCGCGCCAGCGGATGGGTCGAGCGTCCCGCCTGGCCGACGCGAGCTCGTGGAGCGCGAGGGCGCCGACGAGGAGCGCGCCCACTCCGCCGAGGGGCGGCTTCATCAGGAGCGCGGCCCCGAAGCAGGCGCCCATGCCGAGGAGCGCCGCGCGCCGCGCGCGCGCTCGCGTGGCGTCGTGGGCGCGCGTCGCGAGGATCAGCCCCCAGATCGTCAGCGGCGCGCCGAAGGTCTCGGGCTGGGCCGTGTGCCAGAAGTCGAGCTGCGCGTGGATCTGGCTGGCGATCGCGGCGCCGAGCAGCCCGACCGCGCGTGACCCGGTCCAGCGGTGGGCGAGGCGGACCAGCCCGAGCGCGACGAGCAGCATGGCCGCGACCTCCACCACGCGGATGCCCCACTGGGACGCGCCGAACACGGCGCGGGTCGCCGCGTACACGAAGAAGATCCCGGGTGGCTTGAAGTCGAACGCGTCGCGGTAGGGGGCGCCGCCGGCGAGCATCTCTCGCGCGACGAGCGCGTAGATCGACTGGTCGCGGCCGTGATCGAACGTGAGGACGAGCGTGGCGGACGCAGCGATGACGAGGACGCCCGTCAGCGCGAGGGCCTTCTCCGCCGCCGTGCGCCAGCGCGGACGCGCCAAGGGGGCCGCCATGGCGCCCTCTTACCAGAGTTTCGGCGCGGTCACCCGGGCACCGTCGCCGCCGTCTGCTTGCCGCGTGCCGAACGACGGCAGCGTCGCGCCGCGTCGTCAGCGAGGTGCCGCCGCTCTCATCCCGCCATCCCCCCTTGGCGGGCGTGATCGGGAGACGACGTGCGCGAGCTTCGTCAGGACGGAACGCGGCGGGCGTCGAGCCCTTACACGCCGCGCGGCGGAAGACCTCCGCGCGCACGAAGGCGACGTCGCGGCGCTGCCTCGCACGCTCCGCGCAGATCCTCTGGCGCGCGCCCACGTCTGAGGCCTCGAACGAAAGGACCGACCTCATGTCTCGATCGACTCTGCACACGCTGCGCCTCCTCTCCCTCGCGTCCATCCTCGCCGCGTGCGCCCCGTCCGCGCCCGCCGCGCGGTCGGCGGAGCCACCGCAGCCGGACCCCTCGGCGAGCGTGCCGGCGACTCCGCCCACGGCGCCCGACCCGGCGCCCGAGGGGCGGCCGCGGATCACCGGCTCCTTCTCGGGCCTCATGAAGCTCCCCGGCCTCGCTGCGCTCCCCGAGGACCACGCGTTCGTGAAGACGCCGGGCTATCCCGGCAGCGGGTTCCGCCACGGCGTGTTTCGAAACCCGGACTCGCTCGCCGCCTTCGTCAAGGCCGCGGGGCTGACCAAGGTCCCCGCGGTGGAGTGGAACCACGAGGTCGTCGCGTTCGTCGTCCTCGACGCGCAGACGAACGCCCTCGCGGTCGGGGAGCTCACCGCGGAGGGCGACGCGGGGATCCTCACCGTTCGGCACTCGCTGATCGAGCCCTACTACGAGGGCGCGACGCCGATCGCGCTCGCGGTGGTTCGGCTCGGCAAGGTCGAGCGGCTCTCCTTCCGCGTCGTGCCCGAAGGCGGCGGCGCGGTCCAGGAGCTCGGCTCGGTCCTCGTCTCCTCCGAGTGAGCCGCGCCGACGCCGGGGGCCCCCTCAGCCGCCGCGCCGCGTCCCGAGCGTCACGAGCAGGCTCTTCAGGTGCGCCTCCCGGCCCGGGGCGGGAGGAAAGTCGGCGGGCGTGGGCAGGGTCCGCACCTGCGTGGCCTCGACGCCGGCCAACCGGCACGCCTCGTGGAGCGCCTTGCGGAACTTGGCGATCGTCACGCCGCGGTGGTTCGTGCACGCGAGCAGCCGTCCGCCGTCCGCGGTCACGCGGAGCGCCAGGCTCGCGAGCTTCGCGTAGTCGGTCTCGGCGGAGAAGGTGGAGCGCTTCGTCGTGGAGAAGCTCGGCGGATCGAGGAGCACGAGATCGAACCGCTCCCCGCGCTTGGCCGCGCGCCCGAGGAAGTCCGTGACGTCGGCCTCCACGGTCGCGTGCGCAGGTGGCGCGGCGCCGACCCGCGCGAGGTTCCGCTCCGCCCAGGCGAGCGCCGTGCGCGACACGTCCACGGTGGTGGTGGCCCGCGCGCCGCCGAGCGCGGCCACGACGGAGAACGCGCCCGTGTAGCCGAAGAGGTTCAGGACGGTCTTGCCGCTCGCGAGCTCACGGACGCGGCGGCGGTTCTCGCGTTGGTCCAGGAAGACGCCGGTCGAGAGGCCGTCGCCCAGGTGCACCTCGAGCGGCGCGCCTCGCTCGAGGATCTCGAACGACTCCGCCGCCGCCTCTCCGGAGATCGGCGCGCGCGGCGCGAGATCCTCGCGCCGCGTGTCGACGACGCGGCTCGCGTCCTTCGGGCGGTACTTCGCGTAGACCCCGCGGACGCCGGCGCCGATCAGCGCGTCGGCGAGGGGCTGGATCGGGGTCGTCTCGCGAGGGGAGTACACCGACAGGACTGCGTGCTCGCCGTAGAGGTCGATGGCGATGCCTGGGAGGGCGTCGCCGTCCTCGTTCGCCAGACGGAGCGCGGTCGTGTCGCCGGCCGCGATGATCCCGTAGCGCCGCTCGAGCGCGGCCCCTACGAGCGCGGCGGCCTCGGCGACCGTCGAGGGGAGCCCGGGGGCCTCGCGGAGGAGGCTGCGCGA
>CAZBJI010000032.1:0-56853 GCA_964492175.1 uncultured Polyangiaceae bacterium
ATGTCGATCAGCGCTTCCTCGATGAGCTCGTGGAGCGTCGCGACGACCGGCAAGCGCCCGACGAACTCGGGGATGAGGCCGGCCTTGATCAGATCCTCGGGCTGCACCTGCTGGAGCACCTCGCCGAGGCGCTTCTCGTTGCGGCTCGTGATGTTCGCGCCGAACCCGAGCGTCTTCTCGCCGACCCGGCGCTCGATCACCTGCTCGAGCCCGACGAACGCGCCGCCGCAGATGAAGAGGATGTTCGTGGTGTCGACCTGGAGGAAGTCCTGCTGCGGGTGCTTGCGCCCGCCCTTGGGCGGCACGTTCGCGATCGTCCCCTCGATGATCTTGAGCAGCGCCTGCTGCACGCCTTCGCCCGAGACGTCGCGCGTGATCGACGGGTTGTCGCCCTTGCGCGCGATCTTGTCGATCTCGTCGATGTAGACGATGCCGCGCTGCGCGCGCTCGACGTCGTGATCGGCGTTCTGGAGCAGCTGGACGATGATGTTCTCGACGTCCTCGCCGACGTAGCCGGCCTCCGTGAGCGTGGTCGCGTCCGCGATGGCGAACGGCACGTTCAGGATCTTGGCGAGCGTCTCGGCGAGGAGCGTCTTGCCCGTGCCCGTCGGGCCGAGCAGGAGGATGTTGGACTTCTGCAGCTCGACGTCGCCCGCGCCGACCTTGGAGTCGATGCGCTTGTAGTGGTTGTGCACCGCCACGGCGAGGATCTTCTTGGCGCGGTCCTGGCCCACCACGTACTCGTCCAGGATCGTCTTTATCTCCGCGGGCTTCGGGATGGGTGCGGACCCCGCCTGGGGCTCGTCCTTCTCGACCTCCTCCGCGATGATGTCGTTGCAGAGGCCGATGCACTCGTCGCAGATGTACACCGTGGGCCCTGCGATGAGCTTCTTGACCTCTTTCTGCGACTTGCCGCAAAAAGAGCAGCTCAAGTTCCCGCTTCCGTGATCGTCGCGCCGTCGCTCCACTCTAACCTCTACGGCACCTAGCTGGCTTCACCACAACCGGCGCCCTCTCCAGGCGCCGTCGGACCCGAGGACGGCAGGAAACCACCGTCAAAGGTCTGACGGAGCAGTCTAGACCCCGCTCCATTCGACGGCAAGACGGTGGCACCGGTCACTTCGCGTCCTTGCCCGACACCTTCTCACGCTTCGGGATGACCTCGTCGATGAGACCGTAATCTTTCGCCTCGGCTGCGGTGAGGTAGAAGTCCCGCTCCACGTCCGCCCCGACCTGGGCCGCGTCCTTGCCGGTCGCGTCGACGAGGATCTGGATCAGGAGATCCTTGATCCGCTTGATCTCGCGCGCCTGGATCTCGATGTCGGTGGCCTGACCGCGAGCGCCGCCGAGCGGCTGGTGGATCATGATGCGGGAGTTCGGCAGGCTGTAGCGCCGCTTCTTCTGCCCGGCGGCGAGGAGCACCGCGCCCATGCTCGCGGCCTGCCCGATGCACATCGTGGAGACCGGACAGCGGACGTACTGCATGGTGTCGAAGATCCCGATGCCCGAGGTGACCACCCCGCCCGGGCTGTTGATGTAGAGCTGGACGTCCTTGTCGGGGTCCTCGCTCTCGAGGAAGAGCAGCTGGGCGATCACGGCGTTGCAGACGAAGTCGTCGACCTCGGTCCCGAGGAACACGATGCGGTCCTTCAGGAGGCGGCTGAAGATGTGCCACTCCCGCTCCCCGCGGTGCGTGATCTCGGTGACGCTGGGGATGATGTAGTGGGCGAGCTCCGGGCCGCGAGGCGCCGCGCCCCCGAGCTCTCGGAGCGCCTCGTCCCGCCCCTGGGCGAGCGCCTCGCCCTGGGACTCGAGGAAGTGCATCGCCTGGGTTCGCGTCTCGATTCGTCGCATGGAGCTCCTTAGCGGGAGGGCGGAACGATAGCTCACAAGCTCGCGCGCGTCGAAGGCGCCCGCGGCGGCGCGGCGTCAGGCCTCCGTGACGGTGGCGGCGCCCTCGAGCAGGTCGAGGATCTTGTCCTCGAGGATCATCGCGATGAGCATCTCGCGCTTCTTGGGGTCGCGGTACTCGGCCTTCAGCTTGGCGACGTTCTTCCCGGTCTGCTCCGCGAGCTCCTGGTAGCCCTTCTCGATGTCGGCTTCGTCGACCTTCACGCCCTTGATGCGGGCGATCTCCGCCATGAGGAGCCCTGCGCGGACCTTCTTCTCGGCGTCGATGCGAGCGCCCGTGCGGAGCGCGACGGAGTCGAGCCGCTGCCCCGTCCTGCGCGCCTGCTGGGTGAGCTCCCGCTCCGTCATCTGCGCCTGCTGCTCCACCAAGCTCGGCGGGACGGGGATCTCGTTCGCCTTGCAGAGCTCGTTGACGAGCTGCTCGGCGAGCGCCTCACTCTGGCGCTGCTTGGCCGTCTTCTCCAGATCCTCGCGGATCTTCGCCTTCAGCGCGGCGACGTCGGCGTAGTCGCCGCAGTCCTTGGCGAACTCGTCGTCCACCTGCGGGAGGCTGCGCTCCTTCAGCTCCTTGATCGTGAGCTTGAAGACGCCCTTCTTGCCGCGGAGATCCTGGGCCGGGTGGTTCTGCGGAAACTCCACCGTCGCCTCGCGCGTCTCCCCCACGGGCGCGCCGACCAGCGCGTCCTCGATCTCCTTCATCGTCTCCCCGCGCCCGAGCTCCGTCGTGATCGACTGTTCGCCCGAGGGGTGCGCCGCGCCGTCGATCTCGAGCAGGAAGGACACGGTCACGACGTCGTCGGACTTGGCGGGTCGCTCCGGCTCTGGAGTCTGGAGCGTCGAGTGCTCCCGGCGGAGCTCCTCGATCTTGGCGTCCACGGCGGCGTCGGTGACGTCGAGCTTCTGGCGCGTGACCGGGAGCTTCTCCCAGTGGACCTCCGCGAGCTCGGGCCGCACCTCGAAGCGCGCGCGGTACGTGAAGGACGCGTCGGGGCTCAGCTCGTTCGGAGCGATCGCGGGCTTGGAGAGCGGCTGGACGGCCTTCTCGCTGAGCGCCTGGGGCAGCGTCTCGTCCACGAGGCGCTGCGCGACGTCGGCGTGGACGCGGGGCCCGTAGAGATGGACCAGGATGTCCCGCGGCGTCTTGCCGGGGCGGTAGCCTCGGACGCGCGCGTTCTTCTGGAGCGCCTGGTAGGCGCGCATGACCTCCGACTTCACGCGATCCGCGGGGACCTCGACGGAGAACTCGACGACGACGGGAGAGAGCTTTTCGACGCTGACCTGCATGGCGGACCGACCGGATTAGCGGAGGCCGCCCCTCGGGGCAAGGTCGAGGACCGCCGAAAAAAGTGGCCCCGCCGGAGAGGCGTCCGGCGGGGCCGGTTCCCGGGAGGGAACTCGAGAGCTGCGCCTCGCTGCGTCGCGAGCGCGAAAGGGCCAGTCAGTAGTCCTGCGACATCTCGGCGAACGGGTCGTCCGACTCGACCTCGACCTCCGCGTCGAAGGCGTTGTCCTCGACCATCTCCTCGAGGGAGAGGCCGATGCGGCGCTCGGTTGCAAGGATCTCGCGTTCGAACTCAGCAAAGCTCCGGAACGATCTCGGAAGCGACATGGATCCTCCCTAGGGTGGGTCCTCAGAACATGGGCGTGAGGCCGGCAGCGCGGCCGCGCGGCGGCGTGCCACGCCGACCCGCGACCCGGCGACGGGGCGGTGGAAACGAAGGAGAAAAGTGAGAAGGAAGAGAGAAGAAGGAGTCCGGTTCGGTCAGCGCGCGCCGGAAGACGTGGAGGCGTTGGCCGCGCGCCGGGTGAGAGAAACGAGCACCGATGGCGCCCCAGCAGCGGGAGCCCAGAAGGCCGCCTGGAGGATGCGCTGCTCCGCGGACCCCTGCCCGGCTGCGTCGAGGACTCCATGAGGGAGCCGCGAGGACCGCGCCGTGCCCGACCACGTTTGCTTCGCACCTACATGTGACGACATGTGGGATAAACTAGTGACAGCGCCGGCTCGGGCCAAGAAAACGTGTGCGGGCGGCCCCTTCATCGAGTACGCGCTCTGACTCGGTGGCTGTGATCTTCGCCGTCGCGAACCAAAAGGGCGGGGTCGGAAAGACCACGACGAGCGTGAACCTCGCTGCCAGCCTGGCCGCGGCCGAGGAGCCGACGCTCCTCGTGGACTGCGACCCGCAGGGCAACGCCACGAGCGGCGCGGGCGTCCCGCGCGGGAGCTTCGAGCGCTCGGTCTACGACGTGCTGCTCGGCCAGTGCACCGCGGCGGAGGCCATCGTCCCCACCGCCGTGAAGGGCCTCGAGATCATCCCAGCGACGCAGGACCTCGTCGCCGCGGAGCTCGAGCTCGTGGATCTCCCGGACCGCGCGGCGCGGCTGCGCGAGGCGCTCGCCCCCGTGCTCTCCCGCTACCACTTCGTGGTGCTCGACTGCCCCCCTTCGCTCGGGCTCCTCACCGTGAACGCGCTGGTGGCAGCGACACGGGTGATCGTTCCGCTGCAGTGCGAGTACTACGCCCTCGAGGGGCTCACCCACCTCATGGCGACCATCGACCGCATCCGCGGTGCGCTGAACGCGAACCTCTCGCTCGAGGGTGTGGTGCTCACGATGTTCGACGGCAGGAACTCGCTCACCCACCAGGTGGCGGACGAGGTGCGCGAGCACTTCCGCGTCTTCTCGACGGTCATCCCGCGCAACGTGCGCTTGTCCGAGGCGCCGAGCCACGGGCTGCCGGCGCTGCTCTACGACGCCCAGTCGCGCGGGGCGCAGGCCTACCTCGGCCTCGCGCGCGAGGTGCTCGACGGCCACCGCCCGACGCGCCAGATGACCCCGCGCGCGCGCCCCGCCAAGCCCGAGGCGAAGGCGCCGTGATCGTCGAGAGGAAGCGAGCCCTCGGGCGCGGCCTCGACGCTCTGCTGCCCGCCGCCCCGCGCGCGGCGGCGACCGGTCCGAGCTACGGCGACGGGAGCGTCTTCTCCTGCCCCATCGAGCGCGTCGTCCCGCAGCCGGGGCAGCCGCGGCAGCACTTCGACGAGGCGGAGCTCTCCGAGCTCGAGGCGTCGATCCTCGAGCACGGCATCATCGAGCCGCTCGTCGTCCGGCGCCTCCCGTCCGCCGGACCGGCCGGGGACCGCTACGAGCTCATCGCGGGCGAGCGGCGCTGGCGTGCAGCGCAGCGCGCCGGCCTGAAGGAGGTCATCGTCGTCGTCAAGGACGTGACCCCCGCCGCGGCCTTCGAGCTCGCGCTCGTGGAGAACATCCAGCGAGCGGACCTCAACCCGATCGAGGTGGCCGAGGCGTACGACCGGCTGGCGCGTGAGCACGGCTACACCCATGACGCCCTCGCCGAGCGCGTCGGCAAAGAGCGCACGACGATCACGAACGCGCTCCGGTTGCTCAAGCTCCCCGCCAGCGTCCGGTCCCTCGTGGTCTCGCGGGAGCTGACCGAGGGGCACGCGCGCGCGCTCCTCGGCGCGCCCGACGAGAAGGCGCTCAAGGACATCGCGGACAAGACGGTGCGCGGCCGCCTGCCGGTGCGCAAGGTCGAGGAGCTCGTGCGAGCGGCCCGCAAGCAGCGCGACACCCGGGGAACCGAGGACGCGCCCCCCCGGACCGGCAAGAGCGCCGCGGTCCGGGATCTCGAGGCGCGGCTCGCCCGGCGCTTCGGCACCCGGGTGGAGGTGCGCGACGTCGAGGGCTCGGGCGAGATCGCGATCCACTATGGATCGCTCGACGAGCTCGATCGGCTCCTCGGCACCCTGGGCGTCTGAGGCGCGGGCGCCGCTGGCGCCCCTGGATCACTCGGCCCGGAGGAGCCGCGCGCGAAAGTCGACGGAGAAGTCGCAGGGCAGGCTCGCGCCGACGGTGGCGGCGACCGCCGCGCAGTCCTCGCCCACACACGTCACGCTCCCGGTCTGGGTCCCGCTGAGCTCGCTGTCGCTGTCGACCGTCGCGCTCGCGACGACGTGGATCACGAGCTTCGCGTCCAGCCCCGAGAGCTCCTCCTCCACGGCGGCGCGGTCGGGACAGTCGAGCTCGTCCCCGCTGAGGGAACATGTGAAGGGCGCGCTCCCGTCCTCGGGCTGGATGCGATAGCCGTCGCCCTCCGCGACCAGGCGGAAGCTCCCACCGCCGTTCGAGACGACGCCGTCGTAGTTGCACGAGTTCATCGACGCCCCCGTCTCGTCGTAGCTCCACACGCCCGGCGTGGGCTCGGTCCCCGGGCAGCCGAGCCCGGCGAGGGAGAAGACACACGCGAGCACGAGCCCGGCGGCGCGACGTGTTCCAGATGCAAGCAAAGGTTCCATTCGATGCCTCCGACAGAACCGCAATGCATGAAGGGTGCCGGCAGAGCGGGGCCTGGGCCCGCGCCCGGAGAGCCGCGGCGCGACGCGCGACCCGCTCCGAGGTGCGGCCTCGACGCTGCAGGTCGCGGCGTGGACGCGGCCCCGGAGGCCGGCCTCACCGCGACGTGGGTCCGTCCGGGGGAACCGACACTCGCTCACGGGGGACCTCGCCCCGATGGAAGAGGCCGTACAGAACGGGCAGCACGACGAGCGTGAGCAGCGTGGCAGACAGCACCCCGCCGATGACCACCGTGGCGAGCGGGCGCTGCACCTCGGACCCTGTCCCCGTGGCGAGGGCCATGGGGACGAAGCCGAGCGCGGCCACCAGCGCGGTCATCAGCACCGGCCTCAGGCGCGCGACGGACCCCTGATAGACCGCGTCCTCGAGCGACTCGCCCTGGGACCGCAGCGCCTCGATGAACGTCACCATGACGAGCCCGTTGAGCACGGCCACCCCGGAGAGCGCGATGAAGCCGATCGCCGCCGAGATCGAGACCGGCAGGCCCCGGAGGAGCAGCGCCGCGACGCCCCCCGTCAGCGCGAGGGGCACGCCCGTGAAGATGAGCAAGGCGTTCTTCACGCTGCGAAAGGTGGCGTAGAGCAGCGCGAAGATGAGCAAGAGCGCCAGCGGAACCACCACCATGAGCCGCTCTCGGGCCGCCATCAGGTTCTCGAACTGGCCGCCCCAGGCGATCCACGTGCCCGTGTCGAGCTTCACCCCCGCTTCGATCTTGCTCTGCGCCTCGGCGACGAAGCCCCCGAGGTCGCGACCGCGCACGTTGCACTGGACGACCACGCGCCGCTTGCCGTCCTCCCGGCTCACCTGGTTCGGCCCCTCCTCGAGCGAGATCTTCGAGACCGCCTTGAGCGGCACGAAGCCCGCCCGCTCCCCAGGCCTCCTCGCCTCGGACGGCAGCGGGATCGGGAGCGACTCGAGCGCGGCGAGGTCCTTGCGGACCGCGTCCGGTAGGCGCACCACGAGATCGAAGCGCCGGTCACCCTCGAAGACCTCTCCCGCCTGCGCCCCGCCGATCGCAGCCTCGACGATCTGCAGGACGTCCTCGACCGAGAGCCCGTAGCGCCCGATCGCGTCCCGATCGACCGAGATGTTGAGGACCGGCAGCCCGGTCACCTGCTCGACCTTCACGTCGGAGGCGCCGGGCACGCCACCGAGGACCTTCGCCACCTCCCCCGCCTTTCGGTGCAGCGCGCCCAGATCGTCCCCGAAGAGCTTCACGGCCACGTCGCTCCGGACGCCGCTGATGAGCTCGTTGAACCGGAGCTCGATCGGCTGGCTGAACTCGAAGTTCTGCCCAGGGAGGTGGGCGAGCTCTCTCTCGATGGCCTCGGCGAGCTCCTCCTGCGTCCTCGCGCGCGTCCAGCCGTCGCGCGGCTTGAGCATGATGTACGTGTCCGAGACGTTCGGCCCCATCGGATCGGTCGCGACCTCCGCGGTCCCCGTCCGGGCGAAGGCGTCCTCGACCTCGTCCGGGAACTTCTCGATCAGCATCTTCTCGATCGCCATCTGCATCTCGACGCTGGCGGTGATGCCGATGGAGGGGATGCGCGCCGGCTGGAGCGCCAGCGCGCCCTCGCTGAGCTTCGGCGCGAACTCCGTCCCGAGCGTGGAGGCGGCGACGCCGGCGCAGAGGAGGGCCACGGCGGCGCCGCCGACCACGGCGAGCCGCCTGCCGAGCGCGAAGGTCAGGGTCGACTCGTACGCGCGCCTCGCGGCCCGAAAGACGAGGTTCTCCTTGTCCGCGACCTTGCCCGTCAGCGCGATCGCGACGAGCGCAGGGACGAGCGTCATCGCCAAGACCGTCGCCCCCGCGAGCGCGAGCACGACGGTGATCGCCATTGGCGTGAACATCTTCCCCTCGATCCCGGTGAGCGTGAGGATCGGCAGGTAGACCACGGCGATGATCACCTGCCCGAAGAGCGCCGCCTTCAGGACCTCCCCCGACGAGAGGTAGGCGAGGTCGATGCGCTCGCGCCGGGAGAGCACGCGCCCGAGCTGGTGCTGCGCCTCGCCGAAGCGGCGGATGCAGTTCTCGACGACGATGACGGAGCCGTCGACGATCAGGCCGAAATCGATGGCCCCCAGGCTCATGAGGTTGCCACTCACGCCCGCCTCGCGCATCCCGGTGACGGCGATGAGCATGGAGAACGGGATCGCCAGCGCCACGATGACCGCAGCCCTCAGGTTGCCGAGCAACACGAAGAGGACCGCGATGACGAGGAGCGCGCCCTCGATGAGGCTCCTCGCGACGGTGCGCACGGTCGCGTCGACGAGGTAGGTGCGGTCGTAGACCGTCTTGAGCTTCACGCCCTCCGGCAAGGTCTTCTGGGCCTGCTCCAGGCGCTCGCGCACGCGGGTCGAGACCGTCCGACTGTTCTCGCCGAGCAGCATGATGGCGGTGCCGATGACCACCTCCCGCCCGTTCTCCGTCGCCGCCCCGGTCCGGAGATCTCGCCCGACGGTCACCTCCGCCACGTCGCGCATCCGGATCGCAACGCCGTCGCGATGCGCGACCACGATCTTCCGGATGTCGTCGTCGGTCTCGATGAGCCCCGTGGAGCGGATGAGGAGCTGCTCGCTCTTGCGCTCGATGTAGCCCCCCCCAGCCGCGCCGTTGTTGCGGCGGAGCGCCTCGAACACGTCGTGGAAGGAGAGGTCGTAGGCCAGGAGCCGCGCCGGGTCGGGCGCCACCTGGTAGAGCCGCTCGTAGCCGCCGATCGAGTTCACCTCGGTGACGCCTCGGACGCTGCGGAGCTGGGGCCGCACGACCCAGTCCTCCAGCGTGCGGAGATCGATGAGATCGTAGGGCGAGCCGTCCGCCTTCACCGCGGAGGGGTCGGCGTCCAAGGTCCACATGTAGATCTCGCCGAGCCCCGTGGCGATGGGACCGAGCTGGGGCTCCGCGCCGGGCGCCAGCCCCTCCTTGGCCGCACCCAGGCGCTCCGCGACGAGCTGCCGCGCCCAGTAGATGTCGGTGCCGTCCTCGAAGACCACGGTCACCTGCGAGAGCCCGTAGCGGGAGAGGGACCGGACCTGCTCCACCTTCGGGAGCCCGCCCATGGCGCTCTCGATCGGGAAGGTGATCCGTCGCTCCACCTCCACCGGGGCGAGCGCGGCCACCGGCGTGTTGATCTGCACCTGGACGTTCGTGATGTCCGGCACGGCGTCGATCGGGAGGCGCTGGAAATTGTATGCGCCGAGGGCGCCCACGCAGAACGTGACCACGACGACGAGCCACCGGTACTCGACGGAGAACTGGAGCAGCTTGTTGAGCAGGTTCATCACGGGGCTCAGTGCTCGTGGGCGGCGGAGCCCTTGCCGAGCTCCGCCTTCAGCACGAAGGCGCCCTTCGCGACGTAGCGGTCCCCGGCGCGGAGGCCGCCCTCGATCTCGCGCGACTTGGCCTTGCCGCCCGCGTCCAGCCCGATGTGTCCGAGCTTCACGGGGCGGGCCTCGAAGGCGTCCCCGTCCTCCACGAACACGACGGGGCGTCCCTCCAGGGTCTGCACCGCGTCCTCCGGCACGACGACCGCAGCGTCGATCTGCTCGATGGCCACGTCGCTCGTGACGAACAGGCCGGGCTTCCAGGCGCCGCTCCGGTTGTCGAGCAAGACGCGGGCGATGGTGGTGCGCGCCTCGCCGCTCGCCGTCGCGCTGAGGAAGGAGATCGTCCCCGCGGCGGGCTCCTTGATTCCGTCCACGCGCACGCGCACGGGCTGCCCCAGCGCGATCCACGCGAGGTCTTTGCTGTACACGGTGACGTCCACCCAGAGCGTCGAGAGGTCCGCGATGACGAAGCACGTGGCGTCGTCCTTCACCACCTCGCCCACCGTGAGGTGCTTCTCGATGATCGTCCCGTCGAGGGGCGCGACGAGGCGGTAGGTGCCTCCGCCGCCGGTACCCGTGGAGGCCAACATCTGGGAGGCGCTCTCCTGCTCGATCTTCGCCTCTGCGAGGGCCTGCTTGGCCGTCAGGAGGTCCTTCTCCGGCGTGATGCCCTCCTTGAACAGCTTCTCCGTGCGGGTGAGGTTCGCCTCCGCGAGCTTCACGCGCTCGCCCGACGACCGAGCCTCCCGCGAGATCTCGCTGAGCTCCCGGCTGTCCAGCAGCGCGAGGAGCTCGCCCCGACGGACCGAGTCACCGAGGCGCTTCTTCACCTCCCGGGCGGTCCCGCTCACCCGCGGCGTGACGTGGGCGACGGCCTCCCCGTTGATCGCCACCTGACCGGGCAGCGAGAGGATGACGTCGACCTTCCCAGGGCCCGCGGTCGCGAGCTCGATGCCCGCGTTCGCCCGACCCTCCGGCGTGAGCACCACGCGGTCCTCGCCGCCGTGCCCGTCGGCCTTCTTCTCGGCCTCCCCTTCGGCGTGGGGGTGGCCCTCGTGCTCGTCGTGCCCGTCCCGGTCACGCCCGCCCTCGTGGTCGTGGTGCAGGACCCAGCGCTCGACGCCGAGGGTGATCCCGGCCGTGCCGACCACGAGCGCGAGCGCTCCGGCCCAGAGGCCGCCGGTCGTGACGGGCTTCACAGCGCCCCCGCGGCGGCCAAGACCTCGACCTCCGTGAGGCGCACCTCGAGCAGGCGATCGAGCCGATCCGCCTCGGTCTCGGTGAGCTCGCGCCGCATGAGGAGGAGCTCGCCGAGGCTCGTCTCTCCGGCGGCGTACCCCTTCGTGGCGAGCTCGAGGTTGGCGCGCAGCGCCTCGACCCCGCCCTGCTCGTCGAACGCCTGCGCCGCATCGGCGCGGCGCTCGAGGACGATCAGCGCCGTCCTGAGGCCGCCCGCGGTCCGCGCCTTCTCCGCCGCGATCTCCCTCGAAGCGCGCGACGCACGCGCGCGCGCCTCCGCCGCGAGCCCCTGCGCCCTCTCGAAGAACGGGAGCGTGAAGGCCAGCGTGCCGAGCACGGTGTGCCCCACGCGATCCTCGTGCTCGTACCGGACGCCGAGGGTGATCTCCGGCCACGCCAGCGCGTCGGCGAGATCCTCGTCGGCGGCGGCGGCCTCGAGCTCGGCAGCGAGGACGCGCAGCTCCGGCGTCGTGAGCGCGGCCTGGCGGAGCTCCTCCGGGGCCTTCGCGAGGCTCTCGGCCAGCGTGCCTCGGAGCGTGAGGGGCGCCTCGGGCGCGAGCCCGAGCCGTATCCGGAGCTCCCCGAGCGCGGCCTCCCGGGACGCCAGGAACGCCTTCCGCGCGGCCGCGGCGCGGGCGGCGCCAGCCTTCGCGACGTTGACCTCGAGCGCCGTCGCGTCCCCCGCCTCGAGCCGCTTCTTGGACGCCTCGAAGCCCGCCCTCGCGGTCGCTTCGAGCTCACCCGCGAGCCCCGCGCGGCCCTCCGCCCAGAGCGCCCGCAGGAAGGACGTCGCAGTGTCGCGCAGAGACGTCTGCGCGAGGCGCTCGACGCCCGCCGTGGCCATGGCGACGTCGGCGTCCACCCGACGCAGGCGCGACGCGCGCCCGCCCCCCATGTCGAGGGACTGCTGGAGGCCGACGCCGAAGAAGACGCTGTCGAGGTCCTCCCCGACCACGCGGGGACCGAGCGCGAAGTCCAGCTCCGGGTTCTTGCGCGGAAAGATCTCCGCGTCGACGCGGTGGGCGCGCGCCTCCTCCACCCGGAGCCGCCCGACCTCGGCGACCGGGCCGGCGCGGCGCGCGCGCGCGAGGGCGTCGCGCAGACCGAGGGACAGCGGCTGCGCGGCGCTCGGCGCCGGCAGCGACGCACCCGGCGCCGGCGCCGCGTACGCCGCTGGCTCCGCGCCGACCGGACGGATCATCCACCACGCGGTCGCCGCGAGGGCGGCCGCCAAGGCACGTTTCATCATGGAAGCACCTCGAGCACACGAACGTCGTCGAGCTCTCATGGCGAACCGCGAGCGCCGGCGAGGAGCCGGACGGCGCGCGGCCGCGTCGGGGCGCGATCAGCCGAGGTGCTTCGGTACCTTCAGCGGCGGACCGCGATCGACGGACTCGGGCGTGTGACCGGTGCGCGGCGCCGGCAGCTCGGCCGACGAGAGCACCCGCTCGGGTGCCGTCTCGGCGCCGAGCGCGGGCAAGACGGGCACGCTTTGGTGGGCGCACTTGAAGCAGCAGTGACAGTTCGGCCCGCAGTCGCACGCGCCACGCTCGTCGTCCGGACACTCCTCGGCGGCTTCGCCCGCGTGCGGCTCGAACACCTCCACGACCGCGCCCTGCCAGCCCAGCAGACCCACGAGCAGGTAGGCCGTGACGGCCAGGAGCCGCGCGAAGCGCGTGACCCTCGGGTTCCGTCGGCGTGGCACCACGCCGACGAACGTACCTCACGGATCGGACACCTGCAACGCGCCCGAGGGTCCCCGCCCGAGTGGTACGATCGCGCCCATGCTCCCCCGAGCTCGGAAGAGGGTCTGGCTCACCGTCCTGGGCGTCGCGGGGGCCGCAGCGGTGCTCGCAGCGCCTGGCTGCTCCTGCGGCGCCGGCGTCGAGGGCAGCGGCGGAGGCGCCTCGAAGGACGTCTCCGCCGGCCCCGGCCCGGGAGCCACCGGGCAGGGAGGCTCCACGGGCAGCTTCGCCACCGCGTCGAGCACCGGCAGCGCGCCGGGCGATCCGTGCAAGGTCGCCGACGACCTGGACGCGCTCCCGCCGTGCGAGGTCGTCGCGCCGGCCGACGCGTTCGACCCCGTCGCGCAGTGGTCGTGGACGGCGCCGTCGGGCGGGTCGTTCTACACGGGCAGCCTCGTCACGCCGCTCGTCGGCAACTTCACCGACGACAACGCCGACGGGGAGATCGATCTCTGTGACGTCCCCGACGTCCTCGTCACCGCGTACAGCCCGGGCCCAACCGGGGCGGAGGCGACGATCTACCTGCTGTCCGGAGACGACGGCTCCCTCACGCTCGCGATGAGCGGCGTGGTCGACGGCAACATCAACCCGGCGTTCGGCGACATCGACGGCGACGGCCTCCCGGAGGTGGTCGCCGCGACGCCCGCCGGCAACGTCGTGGCCTTCGAGCACGACGGCGCGCTCAAGTGGACCGGCGCGGTGGGGTCGTGGCCCACCCTCGGGGGCTTCGGTGGGAGCGGGAACCTCGGGGCGTACTGCCACGCGTTCGCGATCTACGATCTCGACGCCGACGGAACCCCCGAGATCCTCGGCGGGTTCGACGTCTTCGACGAGGCCGGCCAGCTCGAGTGGAGCGCGGCCGGGACGCTGAACGACATCCCCGGCGAGCCCTTCTGGTGCCCCACGCCCACGGCGGCCGACCTCGACGGCGACGGGCTGCTCGAGGTGATCTACGGCCACGCGGCGTACCATCACGACGGACAGCTCGCCTGGCAGGTCGGGGGCAACCCAGGGCACCCCCACGTCGCGAACTTCGACGGGGACGACGATCCCGAGATCCTCGTGCACACGGACCAAGGGATCTCGCTCCTCCAGCACGACGGCACCGTGACGTTCCAGAACCTGCGGCCCACGGGGGAAGGACCGAGCGCGCGGTGCTGGGGCAAGCCGGGCGTCGTTCACGACTTCGACGGGGACGGCGCGGCCGATCTCGCGACCGGCACCTGCCAGTCGTACTCGGTCTACGACGTGGGGTCGGGCCTCGTGCCCTCCTGGACCCAGCCCATCGGGGACTTCTCGGGGCTCGCGACGGGGACCGCGTTCGACTTCCTCGGCGACGGGGTCGCGGACGCGATCTACGCCGACGAGCAGAACGCGTACGTCTTCGACGGGGCGACCGGAATGCAGGTGCTGAGCGTGCCCCGCCAGTCGGGCACCCTCATCGAGTACCCCGTCGTGGCCGACATCGACAACGACGGGTCGGCGGAGTTCATCGTGGTCTCGAACGGGCTCGCCCCGGGGCTCGCGACGATCACCGCCTACCGAGACGCCGAGGACCGCTGGATCCCCGCGCGCCGCGTCTGGAACCAGCACGCCTACCACGTCACGAACGTTCGTGAGGACGGCACGATTCCGCAGCTCATGAAGAAGAGCTGGTTGCTCCTCAACACCTTCCGGACGAACTCCCAGGTCGAGGCCGGCGGCAACTGCGAGCCGCCTGTCCCGCGCTGAGGCACGTCCCTCCGAGCGGCGACGAGCGGCTCCGATCCCGACGGGCTCGCGCTCCTCGGACGCGCCGCGCTAGGCTAGAAAATCGTCGCGGCGTGGCCTCCCTCCCGGGCCCGTCCGTGCCGAAAAGGGCATGGCCACGTGCGACCTGCGCCCCCCACCCCAACGAACCCGCCCAGCCTGAGGGACAGCCAGCTCGCAGCGCTCGAGCGCGCGGTGCTGGTCGGCGGCGCCGGCTTGGCCGTCTTCGGCCTCCTCCTCGCCGCGCTCCGCCCCGAGCAGGCGCCCGTGGGCCTCTCGATGGCCGCCGTCTACATGATCTTCGGGCCCGTCATCGTCGCCGCCAAGCGGCGCGCGGGGACCAACCTGCGCGCGCTCTGCATGCTCGCGTTCCTCCACGTCCTCTGCGCGGCGGGGCTCTGGCAGACCGGCCCGCTCATGGGCGTCGGCGCGGGCATGGCCGCCACCACCATCGCCGCCGCGCGGTTCTTCGGCTGGCGGGGGGCCCTCACGAGCGCGGCCGCGACGGCCGTCGTCGTGGCGGCGACGGGCGTGGCGTACGTCACCGGCCTCGCGGCGGCCCCGGTCCGGCCCGAGGTCCATTGGGCGACCATCTACGACTGGGGGCGCATCGCAGGGACCACCGCCTTCATCGCCCTCGTCGTCGGCCTGACGATGGCGACCATCGCCGCCGAGCTGGAGCGCGCAGGCGCGCAGGCGGCGCGCTCGCTCGCGGGGCTGCAGACCCGACGCGCCGAGCGCGAGCGTTCCCGTGAGGTGCTCGCCATCGCCGCGCGGGACGAGGCGCTCGGACGCCTCGCAGGCGGTGTGGCGCACGACGTCAACAACGCCTTCGCGGTGGTCCTGACGAACGCCGAGCTCCTCGCCGAGGCGATGCCGGAGGGCTCGGAGGATCGCTCACTGGCGGACGAGATGGTGGGCGCCGCGCAGCGCGCCGCCAAGACCACGCGCGGACTGCTCATGCTGGGCCGAAGCCAGCTCGAGCCCGAGCGACCGGCGAGCGCCGCCGCGGTGTGCGAGCACCTGGTGGAGCTGCTCCGCCGGACGTGCCCGGAGAGCGTCGGCGTGCGGCTGGAGAGCTCCGGATCCCGACGCCCTACGCTCTCTGCCAGCGCGCTCGAGCAGCTCGTCCTCACCCAGGCGCTCGATGCGCTCGACATCATCGGCCCCGAGGGAGAGCTCGTGCTTCGGGTGTCGGACCTGGACGACGCAGCCGGCCGTCGGGTCCGGATCGAGGTGGAGTGCGCTCGCCGCGGGCGCACCTCGGATCCCTGGTCGACGATCAGCGAGGTGCGCCGGAGCCTGCCTCCGCGGGCGGCGCAGACCTCCTCCAAGCGCATCTTGGAGAGCGCGGGGGGCCGCATGACGTTCGTCAGCACGCACAGCGGGTCGAGCGTGGTGCTCGAGCTCCCCGAGCTGCCTGCTCCGGCTGTCCCGACGGAGCCGCCGGCTGCTCCGCCGCTCGAACGGCGGGGCCTTCGGGTCCTCGTCGTGGAGGATGAAGAGCCCGTGCGGCGCACCCTCGTCCGCGTCCTCGAGCCCCTCGGCTACTCCGTCGTCGAGGCCCACGACGGCGCCAGCGCGCATCGGTCGTTCGAGGGGCCGGAGCGGATCGATCTTCTCCTCACCGACGCGGTCATGCCGAACACGAGCACGGCGGGGATGTTGCGGGCCTTCCGCGCGCTGCACCCCGCGACGCCCATCGTCATTTGCTCCGGGTTCGTGCAGGAGGAGCTCCTGCGGCGCGGCATCGCCGAGGGCGCGTACGCGTTCCTGCCCAAGCCGTTCTCCCCCGACGAGCTGCGCGGCGTGGTGGAGGCAGCCCTGGCGGCGGCGCCCGCGCAGGCGGAGGCTGGGGCGTGAGCGGAGGCGTGCCCCCAGCAGATCCGGCAGAGGCGGCCGCATCGGCGCGGGGTCGGGTGGTCGACTCGCTCTTCGCGGCCGTCTCCCTCGTCCTCGCCCCGCTCGTGCTCCTGGTCACCGTCGTCGTGGGCCTTCGGACCGGCTGGTCCACCGCGCTCGGCGCGTTGCAGGCCCTGCTGCTGCTCGCGGTCGGCGCGGGGCTGCTCCGCGCGCGCGCGGCGCCGGGCTGGAAGCAGGTGAGCCTAGCGCTCTACGCCGCGGTCAGCGCCCCGATCGCCATCCTGCACTTCGGCCCGGTGCTCGCGCTGGGGATGGTCGCCGTCCTCGTCGCGGTCTGGGCGGGGCTCACCATGGGAGCGAAGGGCGCGTGGCGCGCCGCCGTGGCCGTGCTCGTCCTGGCGATGCTCGTCGGCGTCGCCGTCACGGCCGGGCTCCTCCCCCGTCCCAGCGGAGCGCTCGTCACGCTCGACGATCCCGCGAACTGGGTGCGCCTGACCTGCACGGCCCTGGTCGGCCCCCTGGTCGCCGCCTGGCTCGGCCTCCGGGTCATCGGGGAGTACGAGCGGTCGGCCGCGGCCGCCGACGAGGCCCTGCGGTCGGAGCTCGAGGAGCGGGACCTCGGAGACCAAGTGGTCCAGGATCTGCACCGGTCGCAGCGCCTCGAGACGCTCCACCGGCTCGCGAGCGGCGCGGGGCACGACATCACCAACGCGCTCGCCGTCGTCCTCTGCAACGCCGAGCTGCTAGCGCGCTCGTCCAAGGGCGCCGACGCGGAGCTCGCGTCGGAGATCCTCGAGGCCGCGCGGGGCGCGACGAAGACATCCCGGCAGCTCCTCTCGTTGGGTCAGCACGAGACCGTCCCGGGGGGCACCAGCCACCCCAAGGAGCTGGAGGAGCGCCTCCGCCGGGCGCTCCACAGGACGCTGCCGAGCTCGGTGGAACTGGTGGTGACGGTGGAGACCGAGCGGCGCGTGTGCCTCCACCCCGAGGCGATGGACCGGATCCTGCTGAACCTCTGCCTCAACGCGCGGGACGCGATGCCCGACGGCGGCACCTTGTCCGTCAGCTTTCGCCCCGTCGACGTGGGCGCGCGCGCCGGTGGGGTGGCGATCGTCGTGGAGGACACCGGCGTGGGCATCGACGACGCGAGCCGGGATCGGATCTTCGAGCCGTTCTTCACGACCAAGCCCGCGAGCAAGGGCACCGGCATGGGCCTGTCGATCGTCCACGGCCTCGTCACGGCGGCAGGCGGCGCGATCTCGGTCGGGGCGCGCGCAGGCGGCGGCACCGTCTTCCGGATCGAGCTCGGCCCGGCCGCGGCGCCGGCGAGCATGTCGTCACGCCCCCCCGCGAGGGCTCCGATGGGCGCGCGGCTCACGGTCCTCGTCGTCGAGGACGACGCGCGGGTCCGGGCGGTGATGAAGCGCGTGCTCACGAGGGCGGGCCACACCGTCCACGAGGCGGAGACCGGTGCCCTCGCGCTGGATCGGGTCGCGACCGGCGGGCCGATGGACCTGCTGCTCACCGACGGGGTCCTGCCGGACACGTCGACGCCGACCGTCATCCGCGCGTTTCAGCGGGCCAACCCCGACGGACGCGTCGTGGTGTGCTCCGGCTACGGAGACGCGGTGCTCGAGGCGCACGGCATCGATCTGTCGCGCTGCGAGCGCCTGCCGAAGCCCTTCGGCGTCGCGGAGCTCCGAAGGCTCGCCGAGCCTTGATGGGCGCGCCCCCCGCGCGGCGAGTACGTGAAGACGAGATCTGCCCCGGAGGGTCGATCGACCGGGGCGCGCGGCATGGTTCGCCGTCGGCCGCGGGCGCTACTTCTTGGCCGGGTCCTTCTTCGGCGCGTCGCCCTTTGGAGGGTCCTTCTTCGGCCCGCTCTTCTTCCCGTCCATGCGGTCCTTCGCGAGCTTGCCGATGGGCGTGTCCTTGCCCAGCTCCCACGCCTTGCGCAGCTCTTGCTTGCCCTTCAGGCCGTTGCCCTGGGCGATCAAGGAGAGCCCCAGGTAGTAGTGAGCCGCCTGGAAGTTCTTGTCGATCTTGATGGCCTCTTCGTAGTCCGCCGAGGCCTCCTTCTCCTTGTCGAGCTCGTGCTTGCACGTACCGCGGCGCACGTAGAACTCGGCCACGTCGCCCTTGATGCCGATCGCGCGGTCGAGCACCTTCACACACTCCGCGAAGGCCTTGCCGAACCCGAGCATGCGGGCGATGGTCGCGAGCGTGGGCGCGTCGTTCAGCCCCTCCCCCGCCTTGAGCAGGTGCGGCACCGCCTTCTCCGCCAGCTTGTTCTCGAAGAGCATCGCTCCATAGGAGAAGGAGAGCTGCGCGCTCGGCTCCTTGGCGAGGGCGGCCTCGTAGGCCTTCGACGCCGACTCGACGTCGTGCTTGAGGCCGTAGGCATAGCCCAGGTTCGTGAGGAGGCTCACGTTCTCCGGATCGGACGCGAGCCCCTTCTTCAGGACCGGGATGGCCTGATCCGGGCGAGCGGGCTCGTCGAGGAAGATCGCCGCGAGGTTGGTGGCGGCCTCCACGAGCTTGGGATCGAGCGTGAGGGCCTGCTTGTAGAGCCCCTCGGCGGTCTTCTTGTCGCCGGTGCCCTGCTCCGTGGCGAGGCCGAGGTAAAAGGCTGCCTCCGCGCTCTTCGGCTCTTCGTCGAGGGCCTTCTTCAGGAGCGGCATGGCGTCGGTGAACTTGCCCGCCTTCACCAGCTCGATCCCCTTCAGGAGCTCGTCGCTCTGCTTGGGAGGGGGCGTCTCGGTCGCGACAGGACCGGGCGGATCCGCGTCGAGCGGCTCGTCCACGGGGGCCGGGTTCCCGGTGCACCCCACGGCGACCGCGCCGACCCCGGCGACCCAGCAGAGCGCCGCGCGCGCGCGCCCCGCCCACCCGGACCCTCCCGCCCAGGACCACGAACCCCCGCCGCCGGAGCGGCTCGCCGCGAGCGCGCGCCCGTAGGCGCGGCGGGCATTGTCAGGACGCCGATACCCTCCGACCTGCATGGTTCGCTCCCGTATCATGCTTTGACGGCTCTGTCGCCTCCGCGCTTGGGCCCTTGTCGGACGTTTCCGCGGGGACCGTCTCCCCGAGCGCCCGGAGCACCGCGCGCTCCACCTCCGCCGAGCGCTTCGGATCGAGCGCCTTGCCGCCGCCGCGCTCGCTCACGTAGAACACGTCCGCCGCGCGCGCCCCCTCGGTGTTGATCTTGGCGACCGCGATCGTGAGGCCGAGCTCGTAGAGCGTGTTGGCGACGGTGAAGAGCAGCCCGGGGCGGTCGGCCGTCACGACCTCGATGATCGTCTGATCGCGGCTCGCCCGGTGATCGAGCGCCACGCGGGTCGCGACCTTGGGCGTTCCTCTCCGCGAGGGGGAGACGGGGCCGAGCGTGATGGTGGGCTTGGTCTCACCGAGGACGAGGGAGCGGAGGACCCGCCGGACCTTCGGCAGCGCGCCGATCACACCCTCCTGGCCGTCGACGCGGCTCTGCACCCAGAAGAGATCCACGACCTGCACGGGCCCCTCGCTCGGGGTGCGCGAGTAGACCTGCGCCGCGAGGACCTCGAGCCTGGAGGCCGCGAGCGCAGCGGCGATGAGCGCGAGCAGACCGGGCCGATCCTCACCGACCACGCAGAGCTCCACCGCCTCGGGGTGGTTGGAGGGCACCACGTCCACCCAGATGGGCTCGTCGAGGTGGTCCCGCACGATCCTGGCGTGGGCGACCACCGCCTCCGCGGAGCTCGCGAGCAGGTACCGGTCGGGGACCTGCTGGACGTACTCGCGCAGGAACGCGAGCCGCGCGTCCCGCTCGCCGTCGTCGTCGAGGTAGCCGCTGGCGAAACCGACCACCTCGCGTCGCAGGAGCTCCGCGCGACCGAGCTCTCCGCTTCCGCCGGTGAGCGCCTCGTCGGTGGCGATGTAGAGCTCGTCGAGCAGGTGCGCCTTCCACGAGGTGAGCGACGTCGGGCTCGTCGTGGAGACGTCTGCGATCGTGAGCAGGTACAGGTTCCGGAGCCCCTCCCGCGTGTGCACCTTGTCGAGGAGCTCGGCCGCGGTGGCCGGATCGTCCACGTCCCGACGAGTCGCCAGGCGGTACATCGTCAGGTGCTCGAGGACGAGCCGCGCCGCGTCCTCGATCTCGTCCTCACGGAAGTCGAACCGCCCCAAGATGGTCCGCGTCATCTCCGCGCCTCGCTCGCTGTGATCCCGGCGCCCGATGGCCTTCCCCACGTCGTGGAGCAGCGTCGCGAACGCGAGGAGCTGAGGCGAGAGCGCCTCGGCCGCGAGGCGCGAGGCGAGCGGATACCGGGCGGCGAGCTCACCGCGCGCGAGCGCGGCGAGCCGATCCACGGCGGCCACGCTGTGCACGTCGACCGTGTACACGTGGTAGAGGTCGTGGTGCACGCGCCCTACCACCGGGGAAAACTCGGGGATCATCGCGAGCAAGAGGCCGAGCTCGTGGAGCTCTCTCAGCGCGCTGCCCTGCGTGAGCCGCGTCTCCTTGCGCGTCGAGACGAGCTCCACGAAGAGGCGGCCTGCCTGGGGATCCGCCCGCAGGCGCTCGCACCACGCCGTGTCGGACGAGAACCGCTGGATCACCTCCCGCGCGTGCGGGTAGACCGGCACGTTGCGCTCCACCGCGACCGCCACCAGGCGCAGCGCCAGCGCCGGCTCCGCCCCGATGCGCGTCGCGTCGTCCAACGTGACGGCGTCGTCGAACAAGCGGAAGCCGTCCCCGATCGGCTCGGCCTTGGGGCGCCGCCGACCCTCGTACGCGGCGCGCCCGAGCATCACCGTCATCGCCCGCGAGACGACGCGCGCGGCGCGGTAGTACGCGCTCATCATCCCCTCCACCGCGTCGGCGTCCTCGCCGTGGCCGAGGATGCGCGCGATCGACTCCTGCTCGTCGAAGGTGAGCCGATCGCTCCTCCTCCCCGCGTGCGCGTGGAGGAGGTGACGGAGCTGCCAGAGGAGCTCCTCCGCCTCGGCGAGGTCCAGGGCCTCTCGCGGGACCAGCGCGCCCACCCGCACGAGCCCTCCGACCTCGCCGACGCCGTAGCGCGCGTGCGCCGCCCAACGAAACACGTCGACGTCGCGGAGCCCCCCGGCGCCGTTCTTGACGTCCGGCTCCAGGAGGAAGACCGAGTCGCCGAAGCGCTGGTGCCTGCGCGCGGCCTCCTCGCCGAGGCGCGCCGAGAACCGCGCGAGCTCCGAGGCCGCGAAGAGGCTCCCCGAGACGCGCCACACGACCTCGTCCGAGAGCGCGCGGTCCCCGGCCAGGTGCCGCCAGTCGAGGAGGCTCGTCGCCGTCGCGAGGTCCTCACGGGCCAGCTCTACGACGTCCCCGAGCAAGAGCACCTGGTGGCCGATCGCGAAGCCAGCGTCCCACAGCGGATAGAGCACGGAGTCCACCGTCGCCTCCGCCTCCTCCGCGGTGCGGGCGAGGATGCGCACGTCGAGGTCGCTGCGGAGCGCCAGCGCGCCGCGCCCGTAGCCTCCGACCGCCGCGAGGGCCACGGGGTGCCCGTCTGCCGCTGAGAAGACGGGGGCGAGGAGCTCGTCGAACGCCCGCGCGACGGTGCGCCCGAGCTCCAGGCCCCAGTCGAGCCGATGGACGGCGCCCGCCCGAGGGAGCTCGGCCTCCAGCCGCTCGCGCAGCGCTGCGAGATCCGTCTTCAGTCGGCCTGTCACACCGGCGAGGCTAGCAGCTCGTAGGCGGATCGGCCCGAGGACCGGGTCACGGGATCAGCGCGAGCATCGCCTCGAGCTCGTCGAGGTCCGCGCACTGCGGACAGGGCCCGCTGCGGCTCTGCGCCAGCCGTGCCACCGCCTTCGCCCTGTCCTCGGGGTCCTTGGAGCGGAGGGCGCGCACGACGCTGACGATCGTCTCGTGGCGCAGCGCCACCGGATCCCCGTCGAGCCCGAGCGTGGCTCCCGCGGCGAAGGTCTGATCGAAGGCCGGCTCCCCTGCCATCGGCTCGCCCGCCTGCAGCACCGTCACGCGGAACTGGTCGAGCCCCGCCCCGACCGGATCCGCGAACGCCGCCGAGCACTTCGTCTGGAACGGCAGGCGCACGGGCGTCACGGCCCCGGTCCCGAGGACGCCGCCGGCGGGGCCCGGCCCCGCGGCCTCCGACGGGACGGTCACGAGACCCACGGGGTCGAGCACGCCGGGGAGCTCCACCCGCACGACCACGTCGTCCGCGAAGACGCCGAACGTGGCGCCGAACCTGTCGCGGAACACGCGGCGCGCGTCGGTCTCGTCGGCCACGTAGAAGCGCGAGCCTCGCCCGGCGCCGGAGAGCGCGTCGAGGAAGCTCCCCGCGAGGGGCGTCAGCTCGTCGGTGCCGAGCACCGCCATCTGCGCGACCGAGACCCGCGTCCCGCCCAAGGCCGCTTCCGCGACGCGCGCGAGCAGCTCGTCGCTCGGGCTCGCGCCTCCGTCCGAGAGCACGAGGATGTGGCCGGGCGTCGCGTCGTCGGCGTCGTACTCGAGCGCCGCGGAGATCGCGCCCTCCAGATCGTCCCCGTCCCGCCGCGAGAACGCGATCTCGGGGATGCCGACGGCGGGATCGAGCAGCGCCGAGTACTCGATCTGGAAGTCTCCGGCGTAGGACATGACGGTGATCGAGTCCCCGTCGACGTAGTCGGACGCCATGCCGAGCGCGATCTCGCGGACCACGGCCGCGGCGTGGCCGAGCGCGCTCTCGGCGCTCTGCGAGACATCGGCGAGGACGAAGAGCTCGATCGGCTGGCGCTGGCTCGGCAAGGTGGAGAGCGCGACCTCCAGCGTGCCGTCGGCGGAGGCGTCTGCGTCGGACTGAAACCACCGGAGGCTCATCTGGTTCGCCGCGCCGCCGCCGAGGGCGCCGTGAGAGAGCCCGTAGTAGCCGAGGAACTCCTCGGGCGAGAGCGCTGCGGTGCCGGGGTAGCCGCCGCCCCTGCTGAGAGAGGCGCGCACGTACTGAGGCCCAGCGGTGCTGCCGCGCCTGCTCACGCGGAGGCGCAGCGTCGTGGGCGGCGTGACCGGGCACAGCGGCGTTTGGCTCGCCCCCGTCGACCCGGCGGTGGTGCCTCCGCTGGCGGGTGCATCGGTGGTCTCGTCGCCGTGCGCCGCGTCCCCTGGGTTCGGTCCGGCAGCGATCGTGCCGGGCACCGTGGCCCCCGCGCTCGCGCCGCCCCCGTCGCCGCCGTCGCCGCCCAGGTCGAACTCCGTGCACGCCGCCACGCCGGCGCCGAGGGCGACGCAGCCTGGGATGAGGACCAGGATCTTGTTCAAGCTCACGACGAACCTCCTCGAAAGACCGAGCCTCAGGAGCATACCAACCCACACGTCGAGATCGCGCGCTGCACGCAAATCGCGTCCCACCCTTCACAGCCGCAGAAGGGGTCGGCCGCCACGACGGCCTGGATGCAAGTAGCGTCAGGGTCGAAACAGCCATCCCCGGTCAAGGCGACTCCGATCTCGCAAGGCGAGTGGCAGGGTCCGACGTTGCACCCCGCGTCGTCCAGGCGGCACTTGCCGTCGGCGCAGGTCCGCCCCGGGCAGCACTCGCCATCCAGGCAGGCGGCGCCCCCCTTCTTGCACGGTGCCTCGGGCGGCGTGCACTGCTTGCCCCCGCCGACCGGCTCGCAGAGGAGGTCGCCGCAGCACTGCTGGTCCGCAGCGCAGTCGATCCCGAGGCTGAACTTGTCCGGCTCGCAGCAGATCGACTGGAGCCCCTCGAGGACCGGCGCGCAGACGGGCGCCGAGGGGTCGCAGCAGTCCGCGGACTGCCCACACGGCTCGGCCGCGCCGGAGCACTGCTGGTTCTCACGCTTGCAGACCCCCGCCTCCGAGCACGTGACGCGAGCCGCTCCCGAGACGTCGACCGGCGACTCACAGCAGTCCTCGTCGCTCAGACACGGCTCGTCGAGGAGGGAGCAGGTCTTCGCGAGGCACTCTCCGGAGGCGGTGTCGCACCTCCGGCTGCAGCAGTCGTTGTTCGACTTGCACGGAAACTCGCTCGCGGAGTCGTCGACGCGGATGCAGCGGAACCCGCCGCAGAACTCGCGCTGGCAGGAGCTGTCGCAGCAGTCCGCGTCGCTCACGCACCGGAGCCCGTCCGGGCGGCAGCACCCTCCGGCGGCGTCACACGAGGCCTCCCCCTCGGACCAGCCGCAGCAGTCGTAGCGCGTCGCGCAGGCGGCTGCGCCCTGCTCGCCGACCACCGCGCAGTACGGCGGGCGGTCCAGGCACGCGCGCGAGCCTGGGCAGGAGCCGAGGCACGTGGACTCCTCGAACGCGTCGAGGAACTCCTGGGCGACGCTGGGGGCGGCCTCGCGGAGCGCGCCCTCGAGCGTGTCGCACGGGTACGCGTCGGCTCCGTAGCAGGCCTGCAGCTCGGCGCAGAGCTCTTGGGCCACGGAGGACCGGTCCCCCGCGACGAGGTCCTGGCAAGCGACGGGCAGCGCGAGCGCGACGACCGAACCGAGGCAACGGGCCGCCCAGCGGGCGGGGGGCGCGGCCCCTCGCTCGAGCGCCCTCGAGCTCATGGGCCGCACAGACCTTGGATGCCGAGGAGGAGCGCGCCGGTCGCGGAGCGGCTCTCGTCGAAGGCCTCGCGCTCCGGGCTGACGATGCCCGCGGCCGATAGCTGCGCCTCCGTGAGGGCCGAGAGCGCGGCGGAGAGCTCCGGGATACCCCCCACCGTGGTCGCGCACGTCCGCGAGGCCATCGCCTCCGCGGCTCCGTCCAGCGCCGCGAGCAAGGTGCCGTAAGGCGAGCCGCCAGCGGCCGGATCGTAGTCGACGTCGCTCTGCGCCAACCGCCCGGAGGGCCCCTCCACGATCGTCTTGCCCGTGAACCCCTGGCACGACCCGGGCTCGACCCCGACGTAGAAGAACAGACTCCCGCCGGAGCCGAGTCGGCTCGTCCCGACCTCGAGGCCGCTCGAGGCGTCAGGCGCCTCGAGCGAGGTGACGACCACGGTGCTCGGCTTCGTGAGGGAAAAGCTCGCGGTCGCCGCGGCGGGACGGAACAGATCGTCGAAGCGCGTCGAGAACAGCCAGCCGATCATCCCGGTGTGGTCAGGGTCGAGCGCCCGAGCGCTCGGGTCCGCGCCCATCACCCCCGCGGCGAGGTAGAACCCCGCGTCGGCGAGCTTGCGGTCCGCCGTGAGCGACGCGTGGGCGGGGAGCGGCGCCGCCGCGAACGCGCCCGTTTCGAAGACCTGGACCTCGACGATCGACACCTCGGCGCCGTCGTCTCGCCAGGAGCCGAGGGTCTCGTGGGTCCCCGGATCCGCGACGCTCAGGCTGCCGTCGGTGAAGAGCATGACGTGCGCTGGCGCGGCCGAGCCCGCGATCGCCCCGGCCACCGCGTCGCGCGCCGCGGAGAGCGAGGGTGAGCCTCCGAGCTGCTGCCGCCCCTGCAGCTCGGCGAGATACGCGTCGACCCGAGGGCGCGCGTCCGCGCCCGCGACGGCGGAGATGGGGACCAGCGCCTCGTCCGTCCACTCCACCACCGTGAGGGCGTCCTGCTGCTTGCCCGACTCTCCCAGGGTGTCCGCGATCTGCGTCAGGGCGCCGCCGATGAGGGGGAGCTCTTGCCGGATGCTGGGCCCGAGGTCGATGACGACGACCACGTGGACCTCGGGCCGCTGCGGCGCCGGGAGGTACCACGCGCCCAGCCGGTCACCCGCGAAGCGCCCAACGAAGCGACCGCCGGTCGGGCCGACGCGGGGCCCCAACATCGCGTAGAGCTCCGCGACCTCCGGCGGCTCAGCGGGCCACACGCCGCGGGCGACCTCGCTCGCGGCGCGCGCCGCGACGTCGAAATCCCGAGCGCTCCGCGGGCGGAGCTGGACCGTGTCGCTCGAGAACGCCTCGCACTGGAGCACGTCGCCCCCGGACGCCGCGCTGCTCGACCCGCTCTCGTCGATCCCGAGGGCCTGGCCGTCCGAGACCTCTGCGGAGCCGCCGGCGCCGCCGTAGATGGGCGGATCGCTCCGGTCCGGGTCCCCTTGCCCGTCGCAACCGGACGCCGACGCCGCCAACACGATGAGCGAGAGCCCAGCTGCGCGCATGCTGAAAGGGTATGCAAGATCCTTGCACGGCGCGAACAATCGCCGAGCGCCCGAAACGAGCCGGTTTCGACCTGCCGCGGGCGTGCGCGTGCCGCAGGGCCGGCGACGAGTGGCACACCCTGACGCGGACGTCACGGAGCGCGATGGCGCGGTGCGGAGCCGAGGAGCCACACCTGACTACTCTGACGGTCCGACACCCACAGCCTCACTCAGAAGCAATAGGGCAGGAACGCTCCGGTCTTGCAGGTCGTCCCTTCGCAGCAGTCCTCGTCGCTCCCGCACGCGACCCCGACCGGGAGACATCCAGCCGACCCGCACTGGGTCGTGTCGTCGGCGTTCACGTAGCAGACCTGCCCAGAGGCCTCGCAGCAGTTGCTCGCGTGGCCCGCCACCGGGACGCACGCGAGGCACTGCTCGGGCGCTGGGACGCACACCCCCTGGCAGACGACGCCCTCCTCGCAGCAGTCGGCGTCCTCGAGGCACGGATCGCCGAGGTCACCGCACGTCTTGGCCGTGCAGGCTCCGCCGGTGCAGCGGCGGCTGCAGCACTGCGCGTTCTCCTCGCAGGTCTCCCCGATCCGAGCGCACGCGATGGCGCCGCAGACGCCCGACGTGCTGCAGACGACGTCGCCGCAGCACGTGCCCTGGCTGCACGGCGCGCCGACCGGGTGACAGCACGCGCCGTCTCCGCACGCGGCCTCGCCCACCGTCGAGCCGCAGCACGCGGCGCCGCTCGTGCACGGAGCCCCAGCGAAGTCGCAGAGCGGCGGGAGGTCACGGCAGACGCGAGCGTCTCGACAGCTCCCGAGGCAGTCGGCGCTCGCGTGGTGCAGAAGGAACGCGTCGACGTCGGCGGTCCGGGCCGCGCGGAACCGCGCGTCGATATCGTCGCACGCCGGCGGGACCGGCTCGCAGGCGCGGAGCACGCCGCAGAGCTCGGTCGCTACGTCCTCGGTCTCGCCGACGATCACGTCCCGACAGGCCGCCGCGAGCAGGAGCCCGAGCGCCGCACCGAACCGGGCCCCGCGCGCCCGCGGGGCGCTCATGATCCGAGCGGCCGAGCGGCGTGCCCCAAGCACGCGTTCTGCTGGCTCGCGCAGTCGTCCCCGAACCGCTGGAGCAGACACTCGCGGCAGGCGACCTCCTCGAAGCGACACTGCCCCGTCCCGAACAGGCTCGGCATCCCTGCGCACCCACACTGCAGCAAGTCCGTGCCCTCCGCCGCAGAGCAGACGCAGTCCACGAGCGGGATCAGCGGCGCGTCGACGCACGGGGCGAGATCGAAGCTGATCTCCCCTTCGAGCAGCGACCCGCACGACGCGCAGCTCGCAGCGCAGACGCTCGAGATGACCGGCTCGCCGACCACGGCAGCGTCGATGGCCACCATCGCGCAGGCGAAGGTCTCGCACTCGAGGTGCGTCGCGCACGGGGCGCCGGCCTCGGTCTCGTCGACCACCTGCGCGTAGCAGGACGCGGCGTTCTTGCACTCGGTGCACCCCTCGGTGACGAGGTCGACCTTCTCGGGGTCGGTCTTGGACTGCACCCCCTCGGCGCACTGCACCCCGAACTCCGTCCCCTGGTCGGTGATGAGGGGACAGCTGCAGAGCCGCGACTCCAGCTCGTCGACGGATCGCGACCCGTCCGGCAAGCCGAGGACGAGATCACACGCCACGAGCGACGTGAGCGCGACGACACACGCGAGGCGTCTCACCAGCGGCCCCCGACGGAGACGCCAGCGCCCTCGGGCGACAGCCAGGGCACCACCGCGGTCACCTTCGGCGCCGACTCCGCCTCTTCGTCCGCGACGGGCGCCGTGAGCACGAGCGTGATGCCGACCCCGACCACCGCGAGGCCGCCGAGGCCGACCCACTGGCCGACCTCGGCCAGGAGCCCCGCCTCCTCCACCAGATCGAACCCCTGCGGGGAGCAGAGCGCGACGTCGTTCTTGTCGACGCAGTTGCCGAGATCGTTCGCCTCGGACCGCTTCGCGAGCGCCACGCTCTCGAGGACGGCGAAGCTCGCGACGGCCGCGAGGCCGACGCTGAGGACCACGAAGCCCGCGATCCGCTGCTCGGGTCGCGGCTCCGGCCCCTGCGCGGTCGTCTTCTTGGGGTGCGCCTTGGCGATCGCGTCGAGGTCCACCGGCGCGCGCTGCGTCTGGCCCTCCACGAGCTTCACCGACTGGCGATGCAGAACCTCGTCGCCGCGCGAGACCTCCACGACGGCCTCCCCTGGATCGATCTCGATCGGCAGCCCGTACCGCCCGGGCGGGACGGCCTTGCCGGCGAGCGAGATGGTCAGCTCCTCGGGTCCGCGGACGACGTCGAGCACGAGCTTCGGCACGCGGGGGGCGACCGCGTCGCGACGCTCGGTCGCGAAGGTGACGCGAGGATCGTTCGACTCCTTCGCCATCGCGATCGCCTCGCCCCAGCGCTGGTGGGCCGTGGCGACCAAGCCGCGCTGCTCCACGCAGTCGGCGAGGTTCATGAGGGTCCCGAGCGTCCGCTGCAGCTCGAGCGAGGCCTGGAACTTGGGGCACGCCTCCGCGACCTTGCCCTCCGCCATCAGCGCCTTGGCCTGCTTGAAGAGGGCGTCGGCCGCCGCCGGATCCTCCGCCGCCCCGGCGGGGGGCGCGGCGGGGGGCGGCTCCGCCGGCGCCTCGGGCGGGGTCGAGTCTTGGGCCGAGGCCTCCCCGGGGGGCCCGGCGATGATGGCGAGCGCGAGCGCACCGCACCCAACCAGCGACCGAGACCTACGCGAAGCGAAGCCTGCCATGGATTGCCCTCGTGCAAACCATACGCCAGCTGGGGCGGGGAGGCCCAGCGTGTGCCGAGGCGGAGGGCCCGGCGGCCCCGCCCCGGCCTTTCGCGGTCGCCCGACGGGCGCGACCAGGGTAGAGAGACGTGGGATGGCCAGCAAGGGCGACGCGGTCAACGGCAGGCTCGCGCCCGGCGCAGCCGCGGCCGCGGCTGGCCAGGAGCCCGACGACCACATCTTCGTCGACGACGTCGTGAAGCGCTTCGGGTCCACGCTCGTGCTCAAGGGCATCACGCTGCACCTCAAGCGCCACCGGACCGCGGTGATCATCGGCGGCTCGGGCGCCGGCAAGACCACCCTCCTCCGCCTGCTCATCGCCCTGGAGCGCCCGACGACCGGCCGCATCTGGGTGGACGGCGTCGACATCTCGCCCATGAGCGAGCCCGAGCTGAACGTCGTCCGGCAGAGCTTCGGGATGGTCTTTCAGTACGCCGCGCTCCTCGACTCGCTCACCGTCTTCGACAACGTCGCCTTCCCCCTCCGGGAGCACCGCAAGAACATGAGCAAGAAGGACATGCGCGACAAGGTGCTGTCCATGCTCCAGATCCTCGGCCTGGAGGGGAAAGACCAGCGCATGCCGAGCGAGCTCTCCGGCGGCCAGCGCAAGCGCGTGGGCCTCGCCCGCGCCCTGATGCTGGAGCCGAAGATCATCGTCTACGACGAGCCTACGAGCGGGCTCGATCCGATCACGAGCCGCATGGTCGACGACCTGATCGAGGAGACGCGCGCGCGGTTCCAGGTGACGAGCGTGGTCATCTCGCATGACATGACCAGCACCTTCCGCATCGCCCACCAGGCCTTCCTCCTCGTCGGCGGGGAGATCATCGCCGAGGGCAGCCCGGACGATCTGGCCTACGGCGCCGTCGAAGCGGCCCGCGAGTTCATCGCCGCCTCCGGCATCGCCCCCGACCGCATCTCGCGCGTGAACGCCGAGGTCGAGGGCGAGCGGACGATCAAGTACAAGGCGATGTAGCGAGCGCCTCCGCCGCTTCCGCGAGCGTGACGGGGCGGCGCGAGCCGCACGCCGCGACGGCGGCCGAGAGCGCGCGCAGCCTGCGCGCGAGCGGCACGCGGAGCTCGGGCAGGTCGCGCACGTCGGGGGGGACGTCGTCGCGGTCCAGGAAGTCGACGCCGTGCAGCGAGATGCCGAGCACCGGCGTCGGCTCGCAGGCCCGGACGAGCCAGCGCGCGCCCCGCTCCCCGGCCCAGCCGAGCGACGTCCCGATGAGCGGGAGCCTCGCCCCCCGCGTGACCTGGACCGGCACCTCGACGAACCGGCGATCTCCGCGGGCGTGGGGGGTGCGGCCGGGGCGGTAGGGCCGCCGCGGCGCGAGGAGCACCGCGGGCGAGCCGACGATGCTCCGGGAGGGGCGGCCGGCGAGCGAGAGCGCGCCGAGGATCGCGGCCTTCGCCGCCCAGTAGCTCGGGCACGGGAAGACGGACGCGTCGAACGCCGCCCCCGCGCGCTCGAGCGCGTCGAGGACGCGCTCGCTCGTCGTGTAGCCGGGCGCCCGGAACCCGCGCGGACGCACCCCGAGGGCGCGCCCGATCGCGTCGAAGCTCCCGCCGACCTCGCGGTCGATTTCGGCGTCCGAGCGCCGGACGAGATCGTACGGGTGGGTGGCCGAGTGGCTCTCCACGGCGTGCCCGCGCGCGAGCGCGTCGCGGAGCCGACGGGCGCTCTCCGGATCCTCGAGATCACGGGAGACGGCGAAGAACGTCAGCGGGACGCCGAGCTCCGACGCGAACGCGAGGGCGCGCGGGACCGCGCGCTCGTAGACGACACGGGCCGGCGTCCTCGAGGGCGCCAGCCCGTGAATGGCCCGATAGAGCTCGAGCTCGTCGAGATCGACCGAGACGGTGAGCAGGAGCTAGCCCCCGCTCACCGGCGCTCGCGCGACCCGCGAGAGGAGGCTCACGCGTCGCCCTTGGCCATCTTCGCGACCTCTTCCGCGAAGTTCTCTTCCTTCTTGGCGATCCCCTCGCCGCGCTCGAACCGCACGAAGCGGGTCAAGAGCACCTTGGCGCCCGCGCCCTTGGAGGCGGCCTCGCGGAGCTCCTCGATCGTCTTGCCGGGGACCACGACCGACTCCTGCTCGAGCAGCGCGATTTCCGAGAACCACTTGGCGACCTTGCCCTCGATGATCTTCGGCCACGCCGCGGGGGGCTTGGGCTTGGGGTCCTCCTTGAGCTGGGCCTCGAAGATCTCCTTCTGCTTCGCGATGAGGTCCTCGGTCACGTCGCCGCGCTGAAGGACGAGCGGGTTCATGGCCGCGATCTGCATCGCGGTGTCGTCCACGAACTTCGCCACCTCCGCGTGGGCCGCCGCCGCCTGGCTCTCCGTCTCCACCACGAGGACCACGCCGATCTTCCCGCCCATGTGGACGTAGGCGTGCGCGAGACCCTGCTTGCCCGCGGGAACCTCGGCGCGCTCCCAGCGACGCACGTCGATCTTCTCGCCGATCTTTCCGGTGAGCTCGACCGCGACCTCGCCCACGGTCTTGCCCGCCAAGGGCGCCTTCGTCAGATCGGCGCCGGTCGCCGTCTTGGCCGCGACGTCCATCACGTCCGCGAGGAACTTCTGGAAGCCCTCGCTGCGCGCCGCGAAGTCGGTCTGGATGTTCACCTCGACCAACGTCGCCTGGCGCTTGTCGGCGCTGACCACGGCGCGGACCTCTCCCTCGCTGGCGACGGCCGACGCGCGCTTCGCGCTCTTGGCGAGGCCCTTCTTGAGGATGATCTCGACCGCCTTGTCCATGTCGCCCGAGGCCTCGACGAGCGCGTTCTTGCAATCGCTCATCCCGGCCTGGGTGCGCTCACGGAGCTCTCTGATCGCCTGGGGTGTGACTTGACTCATGGTGCTGTCTCTTCTTCCGTTGGGCACGTGCGGACCGCCGCACGGAGGCGCCCCTCCCGAGGCGCCCCGTGTGGGACGGCGCGCGGGGGGTCAGGACGGTCGCGGACCGCGGCGGGAGACGACGACGTCGCCGTCGTCGCGCCGGCGCTCGCCCGTGTCGCGGCGGCGCGAGACGCCCTCGAGGCAGGCGTCCGCCACGCGCGTGCAGATCAGGCGGATGGACCGGATCGCGTCGTCGTTGCCGGGGATGACGAAGTCGACGAGGTCCGGATCACAGTTCGTGTCCGTGATGGCGACGACCGGGATGCCCAGCTTGCGCGCCTCGCAGATCGCGATCGCCTCCTGGTGCGGGTCGATGATGAAGACGACGTGCGGCAGCGACCCCATGGCCTTCAGCCCGCCGAGGTACTTCTCGAGGCGCTCGCGCTCCTTCTCGAGCTTCGCGACCTCCTTCTTGAGGAGCTGCTCGTGGGTGCCGTCCTCCTTCATGCGCTCCAGCGTGCGGAGGCGATCGAGGCCGCCCTTGATCGTGCGGAAGTTCGTCAGGGTGCCGCCCAGCCACCGGTTGGTCACGAAGTACATGCCGGCGCGGAGGGCCTGCTCCTGCACGATCTCCTGCGCCTGGCGCTTCGTCCCCACGAACAGGACGTGGCCACCGCGCGCCACCGCCTCCTGGATGAAGTCGAAGGCGCGCTTGAAGAGGCGCACCGTCTGATCCAGATCGATGATGTGGATCCCGTTGCGCGAACCGTAGATGTACGGCCGCATCTTGGGGTTCCAGCGCTTGGTCTGGTGGCCGAAGTGGACGCCGGCATCCAGCATCGTCCGCAGCGGCAGGGGCAGCTCGCCGGAGGCCCGGCCCATCGCGACCTCGGGGGCCGCGCTCATCGTCTCTTCGCTCATCCGTGTCTCCTTCCGGTTGTTCCTCCGCGACCGAGGGGCCAACCCGGCCTGAGGCCGGGCACCGGGGCCCGCTCCGCCAGCCCGTCGCCGCATGGTCGCGGTCTCCGAGGCCGGCTGCGCCGCGTCGGGACGCGGCGGTGCGTGTGGGGTTCGTGCGGCTCGAGGCCGCGGGAATCGCGCACCTTAGTCGAAGCGCGCGGCCGGTCAAGGCGCGACGGCAGGCAGATCAGGCCGAAACCGGGCCTTCGGCGGATCGAACTGGGTCGGAAAGGGGATACAATCGGACGCGATGCAGCAGCGCACCCTCGAGCGAGGCCTGATCGTCGGTGCGGCCGTCGGCGCCGCCGGTGCGCTCTCCCTCGCGCTCTCCCTCGGCGCCTGCATCGCCGGGGGTCCCCCGCTGGACACCATCACCGGGGAGGATGACGCCGGGATACCGTTCGGGGACGCGGAGATCCCCGACGCCTGGACGGATGCGCCGCCCACCGAGCCCCACCAGGTGATCGGCGCCAACCCCTCGCACGGGCCCTTCTCTGGCGGCCAGCGCGTGGTGGTCTCGGGCAACGGCTTCTCGTCGAGCGTGCGGGTCTTCTTCGGGGACGTGGAGGTGACGGAGGTCGTGCCGATCGACGCCACCAAAGTCCAGGTGGCGGCGCCGCCCGGGGAGGCGGGCCCGGTGGACCTCACCACGCAGAACGGAGACGACACCTCGACGCGGCGGACGCTCGCCGCGGGGTACGTGTACGACAAGCTCTACGCGGTGCCGAGCTCCGGCCCGGTCGCGGGCGGGACCGACGTCACGATCCTCGGTCAGAACACGGCGTGGGACGGGAGCACGGTCGCCTTCATCGACAACCAGGCGTGCGCGGCGCTCTCGGTCGTCTCTCCCACGGAGCTGCTCTGCACCGCGGCGCAGGGGACCCCGGGCGCGAAGGCGGTGCGCGTGGAAGGAGGGGGCGAGACGATCAGCGTCCTCGACGCCTACACCTACGAGGACTCCATCGACGGGTTCAAGGGAGGGCTCTCGGGCGGGCCGCTGGACGGCGAGCTCCGCGTGCTCGTCTACAACAACTACACCGGCTTCCCGGTCCCGGGCGCCCACGTCGTGGTCGGAGACGACCTCGCCACGGCGATCACCGAGACCGTCGGCTTCACGGGCGTGGTCGAGATCGCCGATCCGAGCCTGGTCGCCCCGAAGACGGTGACGGTCGCGGCCCTCTGCCACCAGCCGATCACGTTCGTCGACGTCCCGGTCGACACGGTCACCGTCTACCTCGATCCGATCCTCACGCCCGCGTGTGGCGCCAGCGGGGATCCGCCCGTCGTCGGCGGCGACCCGAGCTCTACCGGTCAGATCCGCGGCGAGATCGTGTTCCCCGCAGAGGACGAGTTCCAGCGCGGTCCCTTCACCGTCCCCGCCCCCATCGGCAACGAGAAGGTCGCCGGCTATCTCTTCGCGGCGAACGGCAACCCCATCGCGACGTTCACCCTCCCGCCTCCCGCCGGCGCGATCACGCCGACCAGCCCGGGCAGCATCGGCTACGAGTTCGCCGCCGGCACGTCCCCCGGCAACCGGACGATCTACGCGCTCGCCGGGCTGGAGGATCGGACCGTGAACCCGCCGAAGTTCACCGCCTACGCCATGGGGGTCGTGAAGGGCGTCCCCGTCTTCGCCGGCGAGATCACCACCGACGTCTACATCCCGATGGTGCCGATGGAGCTCGCCTTGACCATCCAGCCCAGCCCTCCCGCGCCCGGCCCGTCGGGCCCGGACCGGCTGGTCTCGCAGGTCGCCATCCGCTTCGGCAACGAGGGCTTCGGCATCCTGCCGGCGGGGCAGAAGACCCCGGCGTTGCCGCTCAGCGACGACGTGGACTTCGTCGGCCTGCCTTGGCTCGGCAGCTCCCTCGCGGGCGCGACGTACTTCGTCTCGTCGCGCGCCGTCACCGGGCAGGGCTTCCTGGCGCCGCTCAGCGTCGTCGGGAGCGTGCAGGCGACGAGCACCGCGTTCCCGGTCGTCGTGGACGGCTTCGTCGGGCTCCCCCTCTTGGCCGTGCCGGGCCTGAACGAGGTCTGGGACGGCGCCCACCTCGACGTGTCGTTCGGCGCGGGCGCGCCCGTCGATCTCACCGTCTACGACATCGCCGCGGGCGGCGGGCTCGTCCACTGGACCATCGCCATCCCCGGCGGGTCGCGCGCGGTAGAGGTCCCGGACCTCCGCGGCCTCGACGACGGGGCGCTGCCGCCGGGGCCCATCGTGGTGGGCGTCTACGGAGCGCGCATCGACTCCTTCGACTACGGCACCGTCCGGTACAGGAACCTCCGGCCCATCGGCATGACCGCGTACTCGCTCGACTACGTCGAGGCGCTGTTTCCGTGATCCTGCGGGCCGTCGCGCCGGCGCTCTGCCTGGCCCTCACCATCGCGAGCTGCTTCGACCGGGGTGACCGCTGGCTCGATCCCGACCCGATCCCGCCGGCCTGCCGCGCGGGAGAGAAGCGCTGCACGACCGGCGTAGAGGTGTGCGAGGGCTTCGGGGGAGACGCCAAGTGGACGCTCCTCTTCGACTGCGCCGCCGACGGGAAGGTCTGCATCCAGGCCGACTACACGTGCAAGACCTGCATCCCCGAGTCGTTCCTCTGCGAGGGGCGCGACGTCTACGTGTGCGGAGCCGACGGCGAGACCAAGACGTTCGCGCAGACCTGCGACGCCGCCGTGGGCCTGGCGTGCCGCAACGGCGCGTGCAGCGCGCTCTGCGACGTCGCCGCCAAGGAGAAGAGCAACGTCGGCTGTGAGTACTGGGCGGTGGACCTCGACAACGCGAACATCGATCCGACCAGCAACGCCGCTGCGCAGCAGTTCGCCGTCGTCGTCTCGAACCCGCAGCCCGACGTCCCCGTCCGCGTCACCATCGAGCAGGACGACAGCGCGCCCGGGTCCTCCGGCGCCCCGTTCGAGATCGCGACGGCCACGATCGCCCCACTGAACCTGGAGGTCTTCAAGCTGGGCCCGCGCGAGGTCGACGGGAGCCCCCCTGGCGAGTTCGACACCGGCACGCACACCGCGCTCACGCGGTCCGGCTACCGGATCCGCACGGACTTTCCGGTGGTCGCGTACCAGTTCAACCCGCTCGAGAACGTGAGCGTCTTCTCGAACGACGCGTCGCTGCTGTACCCGAAGGAGGCGTTCACGTACGACGGCGTGGGCACCTCACCCAGCTACGTGGCGCTCTCGTGGCCCCAGACGATCGCCATCACCGACGATCCGAACACGAACTTCAACCCGCTCGACCCCCTCCACCTCCGCGTCTTCCTGACGATCGTCGGGACGGAGGACGAGACCACGGTGCGGGTGCGGACGAGCACGGCGGTGGTGGGCGGGGGTCCCGTCCCGGCGACCCCCGCCGGCGGAGAGATCGTCGCGACGCTCGGCGCCTTCGACGTCTTGAACCTCGAGACCGCCGACTTCATGGCGGACTTCTCCGGGTCGGTCGTCTACGCGGACAAGCCGGTCGCGGTGTTCGTCGGCGGAGAGGCCTCGGACGCGCCGCACTGGAGCGCGATCGGCCAGCGCGCGTGCTGCGCCGATCACCTGGAGGACCAGCTCCCGCCCATCCGGACCGCCGGCATGGCCTTCGCCATCCCGCACACCCCGCACCGCGGGACGGCCGTGCTGGCCGCCGGCGCCAGCATCGGGCTCATCCCCGAGGTGGAGTTCGTCCGGTTCTTGGCGACCACGGAGGGGGGCGCCATCGTGACCACCACGCTCCCGCCGCCCGACGACTCCATCGTCCTCACCGGGCTCGGCGACTACGCGGAGGTCGCGGTCTTCGGTGACTTCATGGCGCAGGCCGACAGGCCGATCCTCACGGCGCAGATCATGGCGAGCCAGCAGGCCACGAGCCCGAAGCAGCAAGGGATGCCCGGCGGAGATCCGAGCCTCATGCTGGTGCCGCCGCTCGAGCAGGCGCGGGCGGACTACGTGTTCCTGACCCCCGACAAGTACGCGTTCGACTTCGTGACGATCGTGGCCCCGTTCGGCGCCACCGTGCGGCTCGACGATCAGACCCTCGGCCCGGACCTCTGCGAGGTGAGCCCCGCGGACGGCCTGACCGCCGCCGAGCGCGGGACGCCGGACCCTCCCTACGAGGTCTATCGCTGTCAGCTCTCGTTCCCGACGATCGACGGCACCGTCTCCCCTCCCCTGATCTCGCTCGGCACGCAGCGGGACGGGGTGCACCGCGTCTCCTCCAACGCGCCCGTCTTCGTCGCGGTCACGGGCTTCGACGCCTACGTGAGCTACGCCTACGCGGCCGGGACGGACCTCCGCGAGATCGCGCCGCCGCAGTGATCCGCCTGCTCGCGCTCGGGCTTCTGGCCGCGACTTGCTCGACGCCGCCCCAGGTGGACCTCGGCGCCCCCGCCGAGCCCCCCGCGACCGCCGCTCCCGGCGCGCCGCCGAGCGCGCGAGCCGCGTCGGCGTCCGCGGCCACGGCGCTCGACGCCACCGTGGCCGCGGCGTCGAGCGCGCCGGACCCGGACGCGTGCCCGCCGGAGGCCGCCTGCCGTGGCTCCGTCCTCGTCACCTGCCGCGCCTGGCGGTCGGTCTCCGAGCGCTGCCCGCGAGGGTGCCAGCCGATGCCCCGCGGAGTCGGGCCTCGCTGCGCGCGCGACGTCGAGCCGCCCGCCGCGGTGCTCGCCACGCTCGACAAGACCCCCTACGTCGAGGACCGCTGTGAGCCGGCGTCCGGTGGCGAGCGCACGTGCCGCTACTCGATGCTCGGGCTCGACGCGACGGTGGTCACTCGGACACCGGACGCCGCCGTCGTCGCGCGGTGGATCGTCGACGCGTCGTCGTACGCCGCGCCCATCGACGCGCTGTTCGACGTCGATCGCGCGGCGTGGGAGGCGGCGCTCTCGCTCGTCGCGCGGCACGTGCGCAACCAGTCCTCGCGGATCTTCCCGGTGCGGGGGGACGTCGTGGAGCAGCTCGGCTCCGACGCGCCGCGCGCCTTCCGCTTCGATCGCGGCGTCGTGACGCCGTGCGAGGGTGGGGGCTGCGCGTGCCGGATCAACTCGCTGCGGCCGGGCGCGCTCTGTCGGTACCGCGAGGCGATGGGCCTCGAGGCCGGCGACGCTTGCCGTGCGAGGCTGGGGGGCCCGTCGGGCGACGGGGCGTGGCGCGCGCAGTGCCAGAGCAACCACGCCGCTGCGCTCGACCGCTCGCACAACGAGCACTTCCGCGCCGCCGCCTTCGACCTCGGGCGACGGATCGAGGAGCGCTGCCCTGGGGGCTGCCCCGCGCCCCGCGTCCTCGAGGTGACGAGCGCCCTGCTCGGAGCTCGCCGGTGACGCGTGGCGCGAGGCGTGGGACGATGCCCTCGATGCGGTCCTGGCTCTGCGCCGTCTCGCTCGCGTGCGCGGCCTGCGGCGGCGGCGAGACGTCCGGCGACGGGGGCGGGGGCGGCCTCGGGGGAGGCGCGGCGGCAACCGCGACCGCCACGGCGCAGCTCGCGACCTCGACGGCCGCCGGTCTGTCGACCTGTTCCGAGCTCGCGAGCCCGCCTACCTTCGCCATCGGCACCGGAGAGACGTGCTACGAGCCCCTGGAGGACGGGGACACCGTGCCCAGGCTCTCCGGCCCGCAGGGGGGGTTCCACATCTGGGCGTCGATCGCGTGCGCCAACTGCCCGCCGGAGGTCATCCTCACGATCGGCGCCAAGGTGGAGGGGGAGACCGCGTGGATGAGCGGCCCGAGCACGCTGGTCGCCGATATCGAGGCCCAGCAGATCGCGGGCCTCTTCCTGTATCTGCCGGGGCCGCCCGAGGTTCCATCCATTCCGCCCGAGGGCACCGCGGTACGAGTCTTCGCCGACGCCACGGACCTCGCCGGTGGCTCCCTCCACGCCGCCGAGCGCCTCGTGATCCTGGGCGAGCTCCAGCTCTGGGTTCCGCACTGCGAGACGGACCCCATGATCTGCGGGCAGCCGGGGGGTCCGCCGTGCTGTCCGCGGTGAACGGCCGCTGCGCGGCCGGCGGCGCCTGAAGTCCGCGCCCTCCCTCCTCCCGAGCGCAGGCCCCGCTCACGCCTCGGCGGCCGCGTCGCCTACGGGCTCGCTGCCCCGCGGCTGCGGCCCGGCGCTCACGGCGCGACCCTCGCCCGCGGCGGCCGGCAAGAGCAGCGACGCCGCGAAGTACGCCGCGGCCCCGCAGAGGAAGAGGAAGGAGAAGCCGATGTGCATGGCGAGGAGCGTGGCGACGGCCGTGGCTGCGACGCTCGCCGCGCCGTTCAGCGCCCAGGACCAAGACACGAGCAGGCGCGAGCGCGAGGAGGCGACGACGACCCCGAGCGGCGTGAGGGCCCCCATGAGGAGCCCGAACGGGACGAGCACGGCGATCGCGACGGCGACGCGCGCCGCGAGGGGGAGCCCGACGAGCCTCGACACCAGGGGCAGGAGCGTGAGGGCCGCGAGCACGAGGAGCACCGTGAGCACCTGCCCCCGGCGCGCGCCGGCCACGTGCGCCGCGGCGAGCGGGACGCGGTGCGTGAGGTAGCTCCCGACGCCCGCGGAGAACAGCAACGTGGTGAGCACCGTCGTCAGCGCGTACACCGGGTGCCCCAGGAACGTGGTGAGGATCTGGAGCATCGCCAGCTCCACCGCGATGAACCCGAGCCCGATCGCGACGAAGAAGCCGATCGTCCGCAGCCTCGGTCCTCTCCCGCGCGCGAGGAGCAGCTCCCGAGGACGCGCGAGGAGCGGGAGCACGAAGAGGACCAAGGCGAGGCCGGCGCTGACCAGACCCACCACCGCGAGCGTCGCGAGGCCCTGCTGCTGTGTCCTCAGCTTGTGGCGGTCCCGCAGGGTGGCGACGAGCTCGCGGGTCGGGACCGTGTAGAAGAAGAACGGCCTCTCGTCGGTCGGCGGTGAGACGTCGGTCCCCTGCACGTCCCGGCTGGCCGCCCACGGGTCCGCCGCCAGCGCCGCGCGCGCTTCGGTCCCCGGGAGGTCGGGGGCGAACACCTCGACGAAGCGCTGGCGCCGGCAGTAGGCGCGGAGCTTCGCGACCTCGGTGTCGGTGAGCGGCTCGCGCTTGATGAGGAGCGCGGTCGACCGCGTGTGCGAGCAGGCGTAGAGGTGGGACGCCGCGTCCGTGGCGCCGCTGCGGTAGAGGGCGGCGGAGGCCAGCGACAGGAGCCTGTCGAACTCGGCGTCCCACCGGTTGATCACGAGCACCCCCCCGTCCTCCAACCGGCTCAGGTAGTCCTGGAACGCCTCGACGGTGTAGAGCCCGTCCTCCGTGAGCGAGAGGCCCCCCACGCTCGCGGCGGCCCACGTGTCCACGAGCGACATCACGATGTTCCGGAACCGTCGATCGGTCCCGCGCACGTAGCTCCGGGCGTCGGCCACGACGAGCTCGACCTCGGGCTTCTGATAGAGCCCGCCGGAGTACTCGAGCATCTTGCCCAGCATGACGTCGCGCGCGATCGCGCGGTTGATCTCCACCGCCACGACCTGCTTCTGCCCGGCTGCGAGCGCCGACCGCACCTCCCGACCGCCCCCGGCGCCGAGGACGAGCGTCGGCCCCTCGGCCCCGGAGAGCGCGTAGGCGAGCTCGTCTGGGTGCTTCGCAGGCGGCGTCTTGCCGTCCAGGATGGCGGTGGCCGCGCTCGCGTCCACCCGCATCCACGCCATGCCCTTCGTCGGGCGGTCCACGGTGACCAAGGCGAGCTCGTTCCACGCGATGAACTGCGCGCGATCCAGGTTCACGTGCTTGATCGTCGACGTGGTGAGCCACTGCTCGCCGTAGTCGCCCGCCAGCAGCGAGAGTGAGCTCAAGAAGAACGCCGCGGCGGTCCAGCCGCCCCCGCGCTCCTCGCTCGGGCTGAAGGCGCCCGACTTCATCCGGCTGCCGATGGCGAAGACGACCGACGCGAGCGCGAACACGACCGCGAGCGCCAGCCCCGCGCGCGGCGCCCCCAGCCGAAGCAACGCCAGAGACGCGCCGCCCCCGACCGCCGCCCCGATCATGTCCGCGAAGTAGAGGCGAGGGGCGAGCGCGCGCGCTTGCTGGAGCGCCGCGGCGACGATCGCGCCCGCCAAGGTGAACGGGACGGCGCTCGCGGCGTAGAGCAGCAGCACGCGCGTGACGGACGCGCGGTCGAGCGTCTCGACCGGCTTGATGGAGAGCGTCTGGATCACCGCCACCACCGCCGCGGGGCTCGCCAACCCCGAGAGCAGCGCGAGCCGGGCGAACAGGTGCGGGGGCCGCGCGAGGGACGGGAACAGCGTGAGCAGCCCGCCGCCCACGGCCACGCCGAACAGCGCCAGCGAGATCGCCAGGGTGGCCAGGTGGTGCCCGAGCGTGGCCGAGTAGAGCCGCGTGAGGACGACCGAGAGCCCCACCGCGGCGCCCGCCACGAGGCCCACGCCCACGTACAGCCCGAAGCGCTGCCCGAGGAGCACCTCGGCGGGCGGCTCCGGGTCTTCGGGTTGGGCCGTCGTCATCCGGCGCACCCTTATCCCGGATCCGGGCGCGCGGGGAAGCGGCCGTTCGAACGGAGAGCGTTGCGATCGATCCGCCGAGCTGTTCTCCTTGGAGCGTGACCACCCGTGGTTCCTGGGCGCTCGCGGCGTGCCTGGCGGCGTCCCTCGCGGCGTCCCTCGTGGGGTGCGGAGGTGCGGCCGAGGACGGCGAGGGCGGGGCGGGCGGACACGGCGTGGACGGCGGGGGCGGCGGGGGCGGCGGTACACCCGCGCCGACCTGCGACCCGCCCACGTCCCCGCCGCCCTTCGCGATCGGGACCGGCGAGCTCTGCTTCACGCCGATCTCCGAGGGCAGCGTGATCCCGCAGATCAACGGCCCCCAGGGCGGCTACCACCTCTGGCTCGCGGTGGGCTGCAGCGGGTGCGTCGGCGAGATCCTCGTGGTCCACTCGGTGCTGCACCCCTCGACGATGCAGCCCGTCTCCCCGGGCATCCCCGAGACCCAAGAGATCGTGGCGCTCTCGGCGGACGCGTGGCCCCAGGCGGCCGGGATCCAGATGCCGATGCCCGGCTCGGAGTACTTCCCCGAAGAAGGGGACGCGCTGCCTGCGGGCACCCCCCTCTTGCTGCGCGTCTCGGCCTACGATCCGACCGGCGGCACGCTCCTCCACCAGTCCGAGGTCGCCGTCGTCCTCGGGGAGATGGTCTCGTGGGATCCTTGTGACACCGACCCCACGGGCCCCTGCTGCGATCCGAACGACATGTGCCTGGGCTGATCCCGGGCGGGCCCGTATGCGGCCGGGTCGTCACACTCCGGCAGCGTCGCTCGACGGGGTCCGCATGACGACGCCCCACCGCGAGGCCACGCTCACGCTCCTCGAGACGCTGCGCCGCCCGCTGTCGTGTCTGCTCCTCGGCGCTCTCTCCTGTGCGGAGCCAGGCGCCGGGGGCTCCCCGCCCTCCTCGGCGCCGACCGAGACGACCTCGTCCGCGAGCGTCCGGATCATGACCTACAACGTCAACTTCGGCCTGGCCGGCGACGCCGAGACGCTGGCGGCGGTGCGAGAGGTCGACGCCGACGTCGTCTTCCTGCAGGAGACCACGGAGACGTGGGAGCGCTCCCTGCGGGCGGAGCTCGACGACCGCTACCCGCACGCGCTGTTCCGCCACTGCTGCGGGGCCGGCGGGCTCGGCGTCCTCTCGCGCTTCCCGCTCCTTGCGCGGGAGTACCTCGCGCCCCCGGACGGCGGGTGGTTCCCGGCGTGGCGCGTGCTCGTCGAGACCCCGATCGGGCAGCTCCAGACGTTGCACGTCCACCTGCGGCCGCAGCTCAGCGAGTCCGGCAGCTTCCTCGGCGGGGTGTTCAGCACGCCGCCCATCCGGCGCGCGGAGATCGCGGCCTATCACGCGGCGCTCGACCCCGCCGCGCCCACGCTCGTCGTGGGGGACTTCAACGAGAACGGGCGCGGCGGCGCGATCCGCTTCCTCGAGGATCGAGGGATGCGCAGCGCGCTGCCGGGCGCGCGGGGAGCGGAGCCCACGTGGCGGTGGCAGACCTCGATCGGCACGATCCGCGAGCAGCTCGACCACATCGTGCACGACGCGCGGCTCGAGGTCGTGCACGTGGAGGTGGTCGAGCGCGGCCGCTCCGATCACCTGCCGGTGGTCGCGACGATCCGCCGCGCACGGTGAGGTCCCGCGGCGCCTCGCGATCGCCCGTCCGCGTCAGCTCCCGAGCCACGCCCCGACCAGGCTCGGCGTCAGATGTCCTCGCGGACCTTGCGGCCGGTGCTGGTCGGCTGCGGCGCGGCGGTCGCCTTGGCGGTCGCGGTGGGGGCGCTCGTCGCCTTGGGCGAGGCCGCGACCCCCTTGCCCTGCTTCGGCGACGGCGCCGCCGCGCTCGGCTCGGGAGATGCCGTCTCGGCGGGGGCGGCCGACGGCGCCTCCGCCGCGGTCTCGATGGCGGCGGCGGGCTCTGCGCTCCTCGCGGGCTCGGGCACGGGGTCGGGCGCAGGCTTCGGGAGCTCCGCGGTCTTCTCCGGCGCGGCGGCCGCGCCGCCGAGCCCCAGCGCGTCGCGAAAGACGAAGGCGCTCCCCGCCGCGCCGAGCAACGCGACGGCGGCGACGGCGCCGAGCGCGAGCGGTAGACGCGAGGGCTTGGGCGCGCCGACGCCGCTCGTGGACCACGTCGCCTTCGTGCCCGCGTGAGGCGCCCCGAGGGCGCCGGCGGCCGGGGCGCCCTGCAAGGTGCGGCCCGGCCCGTACGCCTCGCTCAGCGCGGCGCCGCCTGGCGGGGGCTCGGAGTGCGTCGAGTGCCCCGTGGCCATCCACTCGTCGATCGCGGCGCAGAACGCCGCGGCGTTCTGGAAGCGCTGCGCCGGATCCCGAGCCATGGCCTTGCGGATCATCCGCCCGATGCCCGGGTGCAGGCCGGGGACGATCGTCTCGGGCGGGGGCGGATCCTGGAGCGCGATCTTGAACATGAGCTCGTTGAACGTCTCGCCGTCGAACGGGACGGTGCCCGTCACCGCCTCGTAGAGGATCACGCCGACCGCGAAGAGATCGCTCCGCGCGTCGAGATCCCGCGCGCCCTTCGCCTGCTCCGGGGACATGTAGTACGGCGTCCCCATGACCGCGCCGGTCTTGGTCATGCGCGCCTCCTCACCGCTCAGCGGCGAGAACTTCGAGACGCCAAAATCGAGGATCTTCACGAAGTCGCGCTGCCCCGCGCCCTCGGGCACCAGGTAGACGTTGTCCGGCTTGAGGTCACGGTGCACGATCCCCGCGTCGTGCGCGGCCCCGAGGCCCACGAGCAGCTGACGGAGCAGGGGCAGCACGTACTGCGGCAGCATGCGCCCGCACTGCGTCATCTTGGCGGTGAGGGACGCGCCCTGGAGGTACTCCATGACGAGGTACCGCGATCCGTCCGGGAGCTCCCCCAGATCCAGGACCTCCACGATGTGCTTCGATCCGATGCGCCCCGCCGCCTGCGCCTCACGCTCGAAGCGATCGACGAGATCCTTTCGTGCGGCGACCGCGGCGTGGAGCACCTTGATGGCCACCTTGCGGTGGATGCGGACGTTGTCGCCCTCGAACACCGCCCCCATCGCGCCCTGACCGAGCAGCCGCGTGATGCGGTACTTGCCATCTACGATCTGCCCGATCTCCAGCGTCATCTAGAACCTCCCCAGCACCACGAGCCCGGTCCCCGTGGGCGCGACCGTGACGGGCACCTCGGGGCGCGTGAGGAACAGGATGAGGGTCACGGCGGCCGCGGCGCCCGTGGCGCCGATGAGGACGTCGGTGGTGATGTTGAGGACCTGGCCCTCGTCGCGCACCTCCTCGGCGGCCACCGGATCCGAGCCGTCGTTCACGTCGTCGAACTCCCCCTTGTTGGCGAGGGCGAGCCCCCCTACGACGCCGGCGCTGACGCCGAGCGCGCCCGTCAGCCCGAGCGTGACCCACACGCTGACCGGCACGGGGCGCTCCAGCTCCGGCTGCGGCCCAGGGCCAGGGCCCGGCCGTGGACCGGGATCGCCCCCTGCCCCACCCACGTCGGGCTGCCCCGCCTTCTTGAGCTCCACCTTCTTCGTCACGGACTGCCCGGGCGCGAGCTCCAGCTCCACCGTCTGATCGACGTGGCCCTCGACCGAGACCGTGAGCCGGTGGGTCCCGGCGCGCAGACGGAGCTCGTTGACGCCGGCGGTGAGCGGGCCGTACTTGTTGCGCTGCGAGGCGCCGCTCGTCCGCTGGCGCTCGTCGACGACCGATGCGCCCGCCGGCGCCACGTCCAACACGAGCGTGGCGAGCGTGCTCTTCATCGTCGCGAGGTCGCGCTCGATCTGCTTGCGCTCGTCCTCGGGGATGTCGGTGCCCTTCGCCAGGTACGTCGTGTACGCGTCGATCGCCTCGCCGTCGCGCTCGAGCTTGAGGGCGCAGAGGCCCACGTTGCCGAGCATGTTGGGAGATGGGGAGATCGCGTAGGCCGCCTTGAACGCGAGGTACGCATCCTCGTAGCGCGCTCCGTCCGGATCCTTCAGGAGCGCCACGCCGGCGCGGAACTTCTCTCGCGCGGCCTCGGTCACGACGACCTCGTCGGCGAGGGCGGGCGTGACGCTCGACGCGAGGGCGCCGAGCAGCGTGAGGCCGGCGACGTGACGGCGCAGGGTCGTTCGCATCGTCCGCCTCATGGTTGGGGCTCGCAGGTGACAGGGAGGAACATGAGCTTGTCGTGCTCGCTGGGCATGCCCTTGTCCCAGCGCTCCGCGTAGAGGAGGTACAGCGTGCCCCCGAGGGTGATGATCGGATCGTCGGTAGCGAGAGCCGTGAACTCGCCGAACTCGGCCCCGCTCGTCGGGGAGAGGAAGGTGTCGTCGTAGAAGCGGACCGCGCCATCGGAGACCCGCGCGAGGCCCAACACGATCTCGGTGTGGTTCTGCTTCGCGCCGAAGATCGGGAACATGTCGCCCTTGAGCTGGGGCCGACCCGTGCTCGGGAGATCGGCGAAGTTGTCGATCGTGAGCGACGCGTTCAGATCCATCAACTGGAGCCCCGTCAGCTGGTCGGCCGTGACGTCGCCGAGCCGGAGCGAGAGCCCCATCACCTGGAACGATCCCATCGCGAGGCGGAAATCGGTCGGTCCCGGGACCGCGTCGAGCATGAGCGTCCCGGGTGGGCCGAGGGTGCTCGGGGGGCCCGCGTCCGTCGCGTCCTCCGGGAACTCCCAGTGCCGCGCCCCTGGAGACGTGGGATCCCCCGGGCTCCCGATGAAGGCGTGGATCCGGCCCGTGGCCGTCTTGAGCAGCGCCTGCGGCATGGCGTCGTCGGCGTCCACGAACGGCGTCGAGCCGCCGATGGGCAGCGTCGGCCCGTTGATGACGCCCGGCACGTGGCGCAGGTACACCACGGTGTGCATGCCGGCGTTGGAGCCGGCCAGGAGCAGATCGATCCGCTGCGGCTCCGGCCCTGCCTGCGTGAACGTCCCGCGGACCCCGGTCATGGAGCTCGCGAGGATCGAGCCGTCGGAGATCACCTCGATCAGGGGGCTTCCGAGGCCTTGCTGGTTGAACGTGTACAGGTCGAGCGGCAGGCCGTTGCCGGTGACCTGCGACACGAGGACGTTCACCGTGTCGTTGCCGATCTCCTTGGCCGCGACGATGTCAGCGACGTTCGGCATGCTGAAATAGGTGCCCTGGACGGACGGCCCTCCGGTGTTGATGTCCACACCCCGCAGGGTCTGCCCCGACTGGTAGAACACGCGCACGGTGTTCCCGAAGGGCTGGTGGGCGAGGCCGCGGTCCCGCATCGTCCTGTTCCCGGCGGGCTCCGTCGCGAGGTCGAGCACCACCGAGGCGGTGCCCGGCGTGCAAGCGAGCGGGGGCACCATGCTGCCGCCCTCCCCGCCGCCGCCGGTGCTCCCGCCGCCGGCGCTGGTCGTGCCGGTGCTCGTCGTCGGATCGACGGTGCCGGTGGAGCCTCCGGCCCCCCCCGCGCCGTCGGTCTTCACGTCGTCGTAGGCGTTGATGAGGGAGCAAGAGGCCAGGACCGGGGCGAGGCCGAGCAAGCGCGCGTACACGAAGAGAAGGGTCGCTCACCTGGGCGGAGAGGACAAGTCCTCGAGCCCGCGTTCGCCGCGCGCGGCATCCCCTGCTCGGGGGATCGACCTCGGCGATCTGGCGCGCTCACTCGGCGGGGGCGAGCGGCCACGTCGCGAGCACCGGCCCGGGCGCGCGCGGACCGCTCTGCCGCATGGCGCGCGCGCACTCGGCGGCGTCGAGCCTCCGCGGTCCAAACGCGGTGGGGTTCACGGCGTCGGCGTCCATCAACCGGCTGGGGTCGTCCACGCCAAAGTCGTCTGGGTGCCCGGGCTGATCCAAGAGCACGTGGCCGATCTCGTGGGCGAGCGTGAAGGACGCGCGGTGCGCGCGGAAGCCGGCGCGGTCCACCAGGACCACGTTCTTGATGGTCCCGGCGTCGGCGAAGATGAACGACTCGCCGATCCGCGCGTCGCCGCCGAAGCTCGGGATCACGAAGACGTCGAGGGTGGAGGTGTCGCCGTCGTCGAAGGCGCGGATCAGCGTGCGCTCCTCGAGGGTCCCCGTGACGGCGTCCGCGTCGGCGAAGTGTTGCAGGCCGTCCTCCAGCGCCACGCGACCGATACACGCCTCGAGCGTCGCGTCCGTGGAGACTTGGCCGGAGCGCGGCGCCGCGAGGACGGCGGGCTTGCCGCTCTTCGTCCGGACGGTCACGTCGGCGGTGGGACGCGCCGACGCGCCCGAGACGGCGTTGTCGCTCACCCCGACGACGAACCCTCGCCTCTCGATCGCGGCGGCGACCAGCCGCGCGGCGCCGCGCGGGGTCGTCCCCGGAGGGACGGGGACCGTGATGGGTCGACCGTCCACGGCGAGCTGGACCTCGCCCCCGCTGGCTGGCAGGCCCGCACCGCACCCCACCGCGAGCAGCCACGGCGGCGGCGGATCGACGACCTTCACCTCGACCTCGTCGGGAGGCCCGAAGCTCACCCCGCACGTCCCCCAGAGGTTGCCGGCCCTGGCCACGTCCTCCCGGACCATGCGCGCGGCGTCGGCCGCGTCGCGTCCGATCGGGAGCGGGCCGCGCTCCGTCATCCGGACCACGTGGACCCGCAGGCGCGCCCGGGTGCGATCGTGGGCGCCAGCGACGCGCACGAGCGCGCGCGCGGTGCCCGCGGTGGCCGTGAGCGCGCCGCCGAGCTCCGCGAGGAGGCTCCGATCCGAGAGGAGCGGGTGGCCGCGATCCACATCGTCACCGACGAGCCTGACGCTCCCCGAGACCGCGCACGCGCGGTCGGCGGGCGTCCCCGCCGGGCACGGCGCCGGGGAGAGCGAGAGGTCCCGGACCTGATCGAGCACGCTCACCCGCGCCCCGCCGTCCGGCGCCGGCAGAGAGGACACCGTCACCGCGGCGGGGAGCTCGCCGGCCGGGGCGCGCGCGAGGACGCGCACACCCTCCGGGTCCGCGAGCGCCGCGGGCGGCGCGGCGCGCGCGAGCTTCGCGGCGGCGACCGGTCGCCCCGCCGCGTCCACGAAGCCGAGCTCCACGGCGGCGCTCTCGCGCGGGGCGAAGAGGAGCCCGAGCGCTCCGAGGCAGGCCAGCCGGCCGCGTCGCCGCGCCCTCACTCGATCCAACCCCACTGCACGCGGCGAAACGTGGGCTCGTCGACGATCTGGTCGGGCTGGCGCGAGCTCGGAGCGCTCGCGGCCGCGTGGACGAGGCCTGCCCAGACCTGGGCGCTGAGGTCGCTCGCCGTCGCCAGCGACTCCGCGACCGCGACGGCGCGGGCGCGCTCGCCGAGGTCCCAGAGCATCGCCGCGGCGAGCCCCCGGAGATCCTCGCGGCCGCTCGGCTCCGCCGCGCCCATGACCTCCTGCCCGAACGCAGGCCGATCGAAGTTCTTGGCGAGGGTGAACGACGCGCGCAGCGCGACCTCCTCCCCGAGGGGCTTGGTGCGCGCCAGCGCCTCGAGCATCGGCCGCGCCGCCTCGACGCGCGAGGCGGCCATGCGGAACAGGAACGCCGTGTCGCGATCCGCGCTGGGTCGGTGTGACAGGCGCGCGACCAGCTCCGAGGTCGGGCGGGTGGTCCCCGTCCCGCGGCTCGGCTCGAGCGCCCAGGCCACGAGCGCCCAGGCGGCGCGCGAGCTGTCGGGTCCGCTGGCGGTGCGCTCGACGGCCTCGCGCAGCGGCCGCGGATCTCCGCCGGCGTGGGCGATCTCCCCCATGACGAGCCACCGGCCGAGGTGCCGCTCCGACCCGCGCAGCACCAGGAGGGCGTCGCCGAGCGCCGCGCACGCGGGCTTGGAGACGCGGTGCCGGAGGAGGGTCAGCGGCAGCAGGAGCTCGACGCACAGCGCGATCCGGTGTGCCTCCTTGATGCGCGGCGCGAGCGCGGCGAGGCGCGCGCCCGTCGGCTCACCCCGACAGAGCCGCGCCACCTCCGCGGCGAAGGCGATCTGCGTCTTGCTGCTCGCGGCGGCGCGGGCCAGGTGTGGCCCGAGCGAGGCCTCCTCCCCGAAGCACGACGCCGAGAGCGCCGGCAAGCCCCCGTGGTCATCCGTCTTGAGCGCCGCGCAGAGGACGGCGGTGAGCCGCTTGTCGTGCGCCTCCGCGAGCGCGCGGACCGCCGCGCCGTACAGCTCTCGGTCGAACGCCTCCTTCTTGCCGAGATCCTTGGCGATCTGAAGGAGCTGGCCACGGACGGCGACACTGTAGGGTGCGAGGGCACGTGCGGCCCCCGCGATCTTCGGCTCCAGAGGAGGCTTCTTGCGCGAGGCCGCTTCGATTTCGCCTCCGAGCCTCCTCTCCGCAGCGACGAGCGCGCTCGTCCCCGTCCCCTTCTGCATGTCTGTCTTCGACGGTATCAAACGCGGAGCAGCATTTCACTACCGATAACCCGTCAGGCGTTCGAGTGGGCCGCGCCGCTCCGCGCCTCCAGCGTGACACGGAGCTCCTCCTGATCGATGGCGAACGGTCTGACCTCTCCCGTCGCGACCGGCGCGTCGGCCCCGACGCTCACCGCGTCGGCGAGCGCCTCGGCGGCGATGAGCTCGCGCGCGCTGCGCGCGACGGCGACGACGCGCGGCGACCCGTCGAGGTGCACGGCGACCCGATCCGTGAACGCGAGGCCGGCGTCCTTCCGCGCGCCCTGCACCCGCGCGAGGATCTCACGAGCGAGGCCCTCCTCGCGCAGCTCCTCGGTGAGCTCGAGGGCGAGCACGACCACCCCGATCTTGCCCCCCGCGGCCGCGAAGCCATCGCTCGCGTCCACCGTGACGTCGACCTCCTCCGGGCCGAGGTCCACCGCCTCCCCCTCGACGTCGATCGTGGCCTTGCCCGTGGTCGCGAGCTCCGCGCGGAGCGCGGCGGCGTCGGCCTTGGCGAGCGCCGCCTTGCACGCCTGGACGCGCTTGCCGAGCTTCGGGCCCAGCGCGCGGAAGTTCGGCTTGAGCGTGTAGCGGACGAAGCTCGCCTCTTCGCCCGGCGCGAGCAGCCGGACCTCCTTCACGTTCAGCTCCTCGGCCACCAGGCCGAGGTGCGCCCGCAGGCCCCTCGAGAGCTCCGCGTCGCTCACCACCAGATCCGCGCGAGAGAGGGGCTGGCGCACCCGCACGCGCCCGGCGGTCCGCACCTGGAGGCCCAGGCTCACGATCTCCCGGACCGCGCGCATCTCCCGCGCGAGGCGCGCGTCGGGCGTGGTGACCGGCTCCTCGGGGAACCGGGAGAGGTGCACGCTCTCGGCGCGCTGGGGGAACGGGCGTCGCACGAGGTTCTGCCAGAGCTCCTCGGAGAAATAGGGCACGAACGGCGCGGCGAGCCCCGCCACGACGACGAGGGCGTCGTAGAGCGTGAAGTACGCGTCGGCCTTGTCGTCCGTCGCGTCTCCGGCCAGGAAGCTACCGACCGCCCAGAACCGCGTCCGGCTCCGGCGCACGTACCAGTTGGACAGGCTCTCCACGAGATCGACGAGCGCGCGGGCCGCGTCGTAGAGCAGGTACCCCTCGAGCGCCGCCGTGACCTTCTTCTGGGCCGTCGCTACCTCTCCGAGCAGCCAGCGGTCCAGCTCACCGAGCTGCTCCGGCGCGCGCCGCCGCGCAGCGACCTCCGCGCGGGACGGATCGAAGCCGTCGATGTTCGCGTAGATGACGAAGAAGCTGTAGACGTTGCGCAGCTTGACCAGGAACTCCTTCTGCTCGAGCCGCACGTTCGTGAGCGAGTGCCGTGTGTTGGTCCAGGACGGGCTCGACGCGTAGAAGAACCACCGGAACGCGTCGGCGCCGGGGGAAGCGGCCGCGCGATCCTCGATCCATACCTTCTCCGCCGTAGGGAGGCGCGGGACCTCGACCGGCATCACCGGCTTCTGCCCGTCGCGGGGCGTGACCGCGAGACGCGCGATCGCCTCGTCGCTCAGGGCGACGACCCTCCGCGGCAGGGCCTTCGTCGGGACGAGCCGGTGGTCCGCGGCGGCCGCGGGCGCCTCATCCCCCTGGTAGATCGCCACGGTCGCGTGATCGCCGGTGAGGTCGAGCCCCTCGTAGTCTTCGCGGGCGATGAACGCCGCGCCCGCCTGGTCCGGCAGGCCCGGGACGTCCCTCGCGCGAACCACCGCGAACTCCATCCGGACGCGCTCGAGGATGATGTCGGGAGGGGTGTAGTTCCCCTTCGACTTCGACTCCTTCTTTCCCTCTTTGTCGCAGACGTGGCCGAGGACGACGCACGTCTTGAACGGGTGGGGCACCTCGCGCTCACCGAAGACGAGGGTCGAGATCATGAGCAGCGAGTAGAACCACCCGCGCGTCTGATCGATCGCCTCGCTGATGAAGTCCGCGGGGAAGCTCCGCTCGAAGAGCTCCTTCGACCCGTCCTGGTGTGGGTACCCCCACTGGGCGAACGGCATGCAGCCCGAGTCGAACCAGCAGTCGATGACCTCCGTGACCCGCCGGTACGTCCCCGGCTCGCCGGGGTTCTGCCACGTGACCGCGTCCACCCACGGCTTGTGCACCATGAGGTGCTCGCTCAGGTCGGGCGACGCCCTCCGCGCCTCGTGGAAGTGATCAAAAGCCTTCGGGTTCTTCGCGAGGATGGCCGCGACGCCGGAGGGGGCCTCCAGGCGGCCGGTCTCGTCGTTGCGCCAGACGTTGAGCGGTGTCCCCCAGTACCGCTCACGGCTGAGGGCCCAGTCCACGTTGTTGCGAAGGAAGTCGCCGAAGCGGCCGTCCCGGACGTGCTCGGGCAGCCACTTCACCGCCAGGTTGTTCTCGATCGCGCGCGCGACCTCCTGGGTGGTGCGGATGTACCACGCGGGCCTGGCGTACTGGATGAGCGGATCTTGGTCGCTGCGCCAACAGTACGGGTACTCGTGCCGGTAGGTCTCGGCGTGCACCAGGAGGCCTCGCTCCTTCAGCTCCGCCTGGATCTCCTTGTCGCAGTCCTTGACCCAGCGGCCCTGGTAGCGCGGCAGCACCTCGGTGAACGTCCCGTCGTCCGCGATCGCGCAGAGCAGCGGAAGGTCCGGCTTCTGCTCGAGCAGCTTGCGGTGCGCGACGTTGTCGTCCTCTCCGAAGGCCGGCGCGACGTGCACGATGCCCGACGCGTCCAGGAGGACGAAGTCCACCGCGATCACCGAGAACACCTGCGCGTGCGCCGCGCCCTCCGCGGCGAAGGTGTCGAAGGGCGGGACGTACTTCTGCCCGACGAGCTCCCTGCCCTTCACCTCGCGGACCACGGTGAGCTCGGCCTTGAGCTTCTTGCCCACCGCCTCCACCAGGCCCTTGGCCACGACGAGCCTCCGGCCGCCCGGCGCGCCCTCGACGAACGCGTAGTCGAAATCGGGGTGGACGGCCGCGTACATGTTGGACGGGAGGGTCCAGGGCGTGGTGGTCCAAACGAGGAGCGCGGTCGCGGGATCCTCCACGAGCGGGAACGCGACGAAGACGCTCGGATCGTCGACCGTCTTGTACCCGAGGCCCACCTCCGCGGAGCTGAGCGCCGTGCCGCCCTGCGCCCACCACCAGACGACCTTGTGCCCTTCGTAGAGGAGGCCCTTGTCGAACAGCTGGCTGAGCGCCCACCACACGCTCTCGACGTAGCTGCGGTGGTACGTGACGTACGCGGTGGGCAGGTCCACCCAGAAGCCGATCTTGTCGGTGAGCTTCTCCCACGCCTCGGTGTAGCGGAACACGCTCTCGATGCAGCGGTGCGTGAAGGGCTCCACGCCGTACGCCTCGATCCCAGCCTTGCCGTGGATGCGCAGCTCCTTCTCGACCTCCACCTCCACCGGCAGGCCGTGCGTGTCCCAGCCCGCCTTGCGGGGGACGTCGAAGCCCTGCATGGTCTTGAAGCGCGGGAACACGTCTTTCACGGCGCGGGTGAGCACGTGCCCGTTGTGGGGCATCCCGTTCGCCGTCGGAGGCCCCTCGTAGAACACGTACGTGCCGCGGGACGGGCCGGTGGCGCGCGTCTCCGCGCTCAGGCTCTTCTCGAAGATCCGGGCCTCCTTCCAGAAGCCGAGGATCCGGGCCTCGTCCGAGGGGAAGTCGATCTCGGACCGAACCGGGGAGAAGACACCACGCGCGCGCTCTGTCACGGGGACCTCGTAGCAAGCCCACCGACGAGCGTCGAGGGCAGGTACGGACAGCGCCCGGGCGTGGCTCACCGTGGCACGGATCCGAACGACGCCCCGCGAAACCCCGAAGAACCACCGTGTGCTCGCGGGTACGCGGCTTGCTCCCGACCACGGCGATGACCACGCAGTCTCGTGCGCCGGCGCTCCTCCTCCTCGGGCTCACCATGCTCGTCTCCTCCGGGCAAGGCTGCGTGGTCGTCTCTCGCTGCGACGCCGAGCCCGCCTGCGGGCCCGGGGAGACCGAGGTCGAGTCGTGCCCGAAGGGCGCCGACTGCGAGACCGTCGAGGTCTGCGGCGAGGAGATCGTGTGCATGGCGCCCCAGTGCGAGGCGGCCCCCCATTGCGACGTCGGCTACGAGGAGGTCGCGGCGTGCTCGGGCGCCGGGGATTGCAAGGAGGTCTCGCTCTGTGGGTCGACGATCCTCTGCGAGCAGACCGCGCAGTGCCTCGCCGAGCCGAGCTGCGATCCGGGCGACGTGGAGGTGACGGGCGACTGCCCCTCGACCTGCTATTCGGTGACCGCCTGTGGCTCGACGATCCTCTGCGAGGACGCGTTCCCTCAGCACGGCTGCCCCGCCGAGGAGCCGCTCTTCGGAGGGGCGTGCGATCCGGAGGGCACCCCGAGCGAGTGCCACTACCCTCCGTGCGGGTTCTACGCGTGTGAGCTCACCGGAGACGTCTTTACGTGGGTCGTGACCGGCGGATGCGCGGCGCGCTGACGGCTCTCTAGAGCATCTGCGCCCGGGATCTCGCCGCGTTCTTCTTCTTGAGCCCCTCTTGCTGGCGAAAGACCTCGTCGGCCGGGGGCGCCGGACGCGCGGGGGACGCGGGGGTCACGGGAGGCGGCGCGGCGAAGCCTTGCTCGGCCTCGCGCAGCTGATCGTCCTGGTCCGCGAAGCTCTTGTCGACGTCACCGCCGGGTCGAGGGGTCGCCTCGGTCGCCTTCCGGGCTGCTCGCAGCGACGAGCGAGCGTCCCCGAGGCGCCGCTGCGCTTCGGCGTTCTTGCCGAGCGTGAAGAGCGAGTTCGCGTCGCGGAGGGCGGCCGCGGTCTCGCTGCGCTGCAGGCGGTCGAGGACGAGGGGATCGATCTCCCCGGTCTCGGTCCCCTCCCCTACCAGCTCGACGGCGAGCGCGCCCGAGACGCTCTGATCCGCGCCCCGCCCGAGGTCTCGGAAGGCCACGCGGACGCTCGCGAGCTCCTGGGCGCCGCCCTCCCTCGAGGAAGGCGCGCGCACCTTCACGAGGACGGTCTTCGCCTCCCCCTTGGAGAAGCTCCCGAGCGGCACCGAGAGGCGTGACCCCGAGCGCGTGAAGGGACGATCGAAGAGCTGAACCAGCTCGACCCCTGGGGCGAGGTCGATCTCGGCGACGGCGCCCGAGGCCACGCTCGCGGCGAGCTTGTCCGCCTCCGCGGCGAAGACCCGCGGCAGGTCGGTCTCGCGCTCCACGAAGTAGTGGCCGCCGTTCGACGCGACCGCGATCGCGCTCATCAGCTCCTCGTTGAAGGAGAGGTCGACGCCGATCGTGGTGACGCTCACGTTCTCGGCGAGGGCGCGCTCGGCGATGGTCCTGAAGCCTGCGGTGTCGCGCACCCCGCTCGTGGGCTGTCCGTCGGAGAGGAGCAACATCTGCCGCACCGAGGTCGCCGCGTCGCCCAGCCGCGTGCCCTCGCGGAGCGCCGAGAGCCCGGCCTCCATCCCGCACGAGATGCACGTGTCCCCGCCCAGGCGGATCCCGCGGATCGCGTCGGTGATCCTCCTGCGCGAGCCCTGACCCACGACGCTCGTCGGGACCACCGTCTCCGTCCCGGTGTCGAACGCGATCACCGAGACGCGGTCCCCGTCGCGCAGCCGCTCGACGGCGCCGACGGCGGCCGAGATGGCGTTCTCGAGGCGCCGACCGCGCATCGACCCCGACTTGTCCACCACGATCGAGAGGTCGACGCCCGACGGGGCGCCGCCGCGCGCCTCGTCGTCACCGCGAAGGGTCAGCAGGACGAACGTCTCTCGGCCGCCCGCCGCGCCGAGGCGCGCGTGACCGACCCGCCCGTCGACCCGCAGCGCGGTCCCGCCGCTGAACGTCGCCTTGGAGGGGACGCCGACCTGACCTGCGACCAGGAGCGCGGTGTCGACGGGCTCGGCGACCGACGCCTGGCTGCCCCCGGCAGACGCCGCGCCGCCCTCGGGCGTCACCGCGAACACCGTCCCTCCGACCACGCCCATGCAACACAGCGCCAGGATGCCCAAGGTCTTCGGCTTCATCACGCTCTCCCGGTCCCGCGAGAGACGGGACGTCTCTCCTACGGCTCTGGACCCCAAGTGACCTCCTCGACTCGGAAAGTGACCAAACAGGCGCGAGAAAGGGTCGGTCGGGTGGGAAGATCTCCCACCTCGAGCTCGTATGCCGCCTCATAATCGGACGACTGTCCTTTTCTCGGGAGATCCATCATGAGAGAGTTCCTGTTTCGGGGCGCCCTGCTCGCGTCCGCGGTGGCGTTCGGGGCGTGCGCGAACCCGGCGGCGGAGGGCGGCCCGAGCGCGAGCGCCGCCGCGAAGAGCACGGGGTCGGCGGCGGCTCCGGCGAAGTCCACTGCGGCGGGGGCGAGCGCCGCCGCTTCCTCCTCGGCCAGCGCGCCGGCCGCAGGCGCCGACCTCTCGGTGCTCGGGGGCTCGGACGTGGCGGCGGTGTTCGCGGGGGAGCCACCGATGAAGCTCGGCGAGTCGAGCGGGGGCGGGGCCGGGACGGGGATGGCCGACGACTTCACGCGCAAGACCACGCACCCGGCCGATCTCTGGAAGTTCAACGCGGCCGGCGGCGGCGGGGTGTTCTGGGCTCCGAGCAAGAAGGCCGTGGGCGTCAGCAACATCAACCTCAAGCGCGACGCCGACCAGAAGGCGATCGACACCTGGATCAAGTCCGCGCTGGTCTCCGACGTGAAGCACACGAGCGGGCCGGAGGTGCGCGAGGTCGGCCCGACGAAGGCGCTGGCGAACACCGGCGCGGGCACCTGCAAGCTCAAGGGCGGCGAAGAGGCGAGCTTCTACTGGTGGGACCTCTACTCCCCGGGCGACTTCGCGCACGACCTCATGATCGTCATCGTCGCGAAGGACGCGCCCGACGACGACAAGAAGGTCGCCCTCTCCATCCTCAGGCAGGTGGCGTACACGCCGAAGGCGAAGCCGTACTTCAAGAAGCCCTAGCTAGCTGGCTGGCCGCTGAGCGAGCTGCTTCGAACGCGGAGTCGGCTTCGCTGCTCGCCTCGTCGTGGAGGCGGCTGGTCAGCCTCTTGCCGCACGCCCCCGCCGAAGCCCTCGCGCACCTCGGCCCATGAGGCGCCGCGGACCGTTGACGCACGTCCCGGGCCC
>CAZBJI010000033.1:0-32958 GCA_964492175.1 uncultured Polyangiaceae bacterium
CGCGCTCTGCAGCGGGGCCGGCGGTGCGCTCGCCATGGGTGCTGGCGGCGCGCTCTGCGTCGGCGCCGGCGGTGCGCTCGCCGTGGGTGCGGGCGGCGCGCTCTGCGTGGGCGCCGGCGGTGTGCTCGCCGTGGGTGCGGGCGGCGCGCTCTGCAGCGGGGCCGGCGGTGCGCTCGCCGTGGGCGCGGGCGGCGTGCTCGCCGTCGGAGCGGGCGTGCTCGCTCCGGGGGCGGGCGCGCTCCCCTCGGGATCCTCCGCCTTGAGGGTAGGGCTGGACGGCGTCCTGGATCGGACCGCGCGAAGCGGCGGGGGCGTGTGCCGCGGCGCTGGCTGAGGGCGCTCCGACGGGATCGGGTCGCCGGGATCGACCTCCTCCGGCTCGGGCAATCGCTCTTCGTCGGCCGAATCGCGGGAGGAATCGTCGCTCACTTCGCCACCTCCTGCACGCGCCCGCCTTCGACGCTGAACCGCAGCGTGCTGGCACCTCCGCGTCGGAACGTGACGTCGCGTCGATCCACGACCTCGGCGTCTTTGCCCTCGCCGATCACGACGGTGAGGACCGCCTTGGCGCCGAGGCGCGCCGTGCGCTCGAGGTCGGCGGGCTCCACGCGCACCTCGAGCGTGGTGGGCTTGTCCGGGACCAGCGCCTGAGAGATGCCGAGCGTCGTGTCGCCCTCTGCCGCCGGCATCAGGCTCCCGAGGCCGGTGTGCCAGAGCGTCGGGTGCAGCTCGGGGTGCGCCCAGGTCAGCACCACCCGGACCTGTCCTCCGCGCTTCTCGAGCCCGCTCGCGCCGAGCACACGGTCGAGGCGCGCCGCGAGGGCCTTCACCTCGTCCGTGCGGCCCGCTGCGCGCGCCTCGAGCCGACCCCACGCCAGAAAGGTCGCTGCGTACGCGCGCGCCGTCGCGTGGGGGCCCTGTGACGCGTCCGGCGCGCCCGCCTGGCCGCCCTTCTCCGTCCAACGGACCGCCTCCTCGAGCTTCCCGAGGCCGTTCGCCGTGGCAGCGAGCAAGATGGGCACGCTCGGGTCGTCGGGGACCAAGCGCGCGAGCGTCTCGTACTGACGCGTGGCCTCTTGGTAATAGCCATGGGCGCGATAGAGGTCGCCGAGGCGGCGGCGCGCGACGGGATCGTCGGGGGAGAACTCGACGAGCTCACCGAAGGCACGCTTCGCCTCGCGCTCGTCCAGCGCCTTCTGCGCCGGGTCGGTCCCGCGCGTCGCCAGGCGAAGGTAGAGCTCTCCGATGGCCGTCCTCACCGACGCGTCGGCGTCGGGCCGCGCGCGGAGCGCGCGCGCGAGCTCCCGCGCGCCCGCGTCGTCGCCGTGGTCCTCGAGCGCGTCGACGACGCGGAGCGCGAGGCCCAGATCGCTCGGGAACTTCGCCGCGAGCCCGCGCAGGCGCGCGACGAGATCCGCCGAGTCCTTCGCCTCCTTGATGGTCTTCTCCAGCGTCACGGAGTCGACCGTGACGAGGCCGAGCGCCTGGTTCAGCTCCCGAACCTGCGCCGGCGTCGTCACGCGCGACAGGATCCCGCGGTAGACGACGTCGGCGGCGCCCGTGTCGCGCGCGAGCAGGCGGTAGAGCGACACCTTCGCGGCGACGCTCGGCAAGACGTCGAGGCCGAGCAGCAGGAGCGCTCTGCGCTCGCGCTGCGTCGGGGCCTCGCAGAGCGCGAGCGCGGACCGGTAGACCGCGAGCACCTGGGCCGCGTTGCCGCCGGTCTTGGAGAGCCGCTCACGCCAGAGCCCGCGCCGCTCCTCGAACGGGAGATCCGCCCCCGCGCCGCAGAGGCGCCGGAGCCGCCCCGGATCGTCGACGGTCACGTGGATCTTGATGCCGTGGGCACCGCCCACGTCCCCTTCCGGAAGAAGGATCTGTTCGTTGGCCCCCCGGTCGTCGCCCACCTTTCCAGACTGGGTGTTCCCGGTCTCGGGCACGTCGGCGGGCTGGCTCGCCGCCTGCTCCCTCCTCCCGCCGCCTCCGCTTCCTGGGCCCAGGAGCCCGACCCCGCCCATGGCGCCCGGAGAGGCCGGCCGAGCGGGTTGGTCGACCTTGAGCTTCTCGGCCTCGAGGGGCGCGCCGTCCTGATCGAAGAACCCATCTCCCCCTTGGCGTGGCGTCGGCTTCGTGGACGGGGGCTCAGCGGCAGCGGGAGCTGGCTCGGTGGGGCTCGGGGCGAAGTCCTTGTCTTGGGTGTCCCTCCGCATCCTGCCCTCGGCCGCCATCGCGTCGTCGCTCGGCGGCGACGCGGCCGGCGCCTGCGGCTGCGCGGTCGCGGCGGCCTGGGCGGGCGGGGTGCCCATGGATCCCTCCTCGCCCTTGGCGCGCGTCCCGGTGCCTCCCTCCTTGTTGTCGGCGCTCGCCGTGGCTGACTCCGACTTCTTCGATCGCGAGAAGAGCCCGCCGAACACGCCTGGCTCCTCGTCCTGCTCCTCGAGCGCAGCCTGGTTCTGCGCGCGCAGCGCCCTCTGCTGCGCCGCCTCGAGCGCCAACCGACCGCTGCGGAGCTTCGACTCCTGCTTCGCCTGCGCGCGCTGCGCTCCGGTCATCTCGCCCGTCGTGGGCACGTAGATCGACGTCACCGGCGTGATGATCCCCTGTCTGACCCCGAGGTCGACGAGCGCCGCGTGTCCGGCGCCCTCGGCGAGCATCTCGTCGAGGCGGCCCTGCGCCCACCGGCGCCGGAGATCGCCCGAGTCCTGCACCGTGGACGCCTCCACCGCGAGGGATCGCGTGGCGCCCCCCGCCGTGACGTGCACCTCCTTGGGGACGTCGCCGGTCAGGCGGCCGACCACGAGCGTCGTCTCACCCTCCACGACGGCGCCCAGGTCTCGCGGGTACGTGCGCTCGACGGTCGCGCCTACGTCGAGCGTCACCCCGAGGAGGGACCGCCGCTCGGCCATCTCGAGGAGGCGCAGCGCCGCACGCGCCGCGCTGCGGTCGTCGCCGATGCGCTCCGCGAAGCCGCCGCTCGTGACGCCGTCGAGGAGCGCCATGTTCGCGGTCTCACCCGTGCCGAGCGCGAAGATGCGCGCGGGCTTCGCCGTCTTTCCGAGCCGCGCCCGGACCGTCGCCACGTCCGTCTCCCCGACGGTCGGCGCGCCGTCGCCGATGTACACGATGGCGCTCGCGCGCTCGGCGCTGATCTTCGTCACGGCCTCGGCGAGCATCGCGCCGAGATCCGTGGCGCCGCCCGGCGTCACGCGCGTCAGCCGCGCGAGGACCTCGGACCGCATCGCGTCGTCGACCGGCGCGAGCTCCGCCCGCGCGCCGACGACCGGCTCGAGCTTGTCGTCGCCGGTCACGACGAGGACGCGGTCCTTGGGGCCGAGGTGCGTGAGCAGCGCGCGCGTCGCGGCCCTCGCCAGCCGCAGCATGCCGGGGCTCGTCGCCGCCGAAGTGTCGACGACGAGCACGAGATCGAGGCCCTCGGGGCGGGCCGGCAGGTCCGAGGCGCGCACTGGGACGAGCAGGTAGTCGGCCTCGCCGGCGCCCGTCCTTCGGGCGTCGGCCTGCTCGGCGGGACCGAGCGCGACCAGGTCCGGGGCGTGCTTCGCGCGCGCCACCCGCACCTTGTCCACGCCGTCGTCGAAGAGCTCGATCGTGAGATCGGCGCGCGGCACGAAGTCGTGCCCCTCGACGAGCAGGAGGTCACCGAGCCGCGTGGCCTGCATGCCCGAGCGGACGTCCTTTGCGCCCGCCTTGGAGATGTCGACGCTGATCGAGAGGTCCTCGACCTGCGGCGCCGAGCGCGCCGATCCCTCCGAGGCCATCGGGTAGACGTAGAGCCGGCGCTGGCCCTTGTCGCCCGACCGCGAGAGCCACTCCGTGTAGCGCACGATCACGCGGCGGGTTGCGCCCGGGTGGATGGGGTAGAGCCGCGCCTCGTAGACCCCGGGGTCACGCCACGCGAGCAGGGCAGGGTCTTCCTTGGAGCCCTCGTACACCTTGGCCTCGTACTGCGCCTGCGCCTGCTTCTTCTCCTTCACGTACCCGAAGACGACCCCACCCTCGCGGTCCACGCCGAAGCGCTCCAGCAACGCCTCCTCCGGGATCCGTAGCCGGTAGACGCCCTCCACGGTCTCCGACAGCGGGTTGAAGAACGTCTGGTCCACCTCGGTGGTCGAGAGGTCACCCTCGATGGTGACGCGCACATCGAGGCGCTGGATCGACAGCGGGGTGTGCGGCGCGCCGCTCGCGCCCGGCCGCCGCGCGCCCACGGTGCCCACCCCGAAGGGCGCGGGCTCGTTCGCCGGATCCGTCGTCGCCATGCCGCCGGTCCAGTCCTCCCAGCCCGCCGCAGGTCGGACGTCGACCTTCTCCCCCTCCAGGGAGAGGAACTCCCCAGCGGCGGCGGCTTTGGTCCCCGAGCGAATCTCGCCTGCGAGGACGTACGCGGTGGTGCCGCTCGGCGCGGCCTCGACGCTCGCCTTCACGGCGGACAGCACCAGGGCTCCCTGGGGCGACTGGAGCGTCTCGGTCACCCCGGCCGGCGTCTCCGCGAACGCCCGACCCTCATGCAGGCGGAGCCCGGCCTGCTCTACGGAGATACGCGCCGGCCCGCGCACGAGGAGCGTCGCGCCGCCGTCGCGCCTCAGCCAAGCGAGGCCGCCCTCCGCGATCTTGATCTCCGCGCCCTCCCCGAGCCGCTCTCGGGCGAACGGAGCGCGGGCGCTCTCTCCCGCGTGAACGACCTCGACCCCGCGTCGGATCCCCCGCAGCTCGGTGGAGGTGTGGGCCTTCGAGGGCAGCTTCTTCGCCGGCTCCGCGGTGCAGCCCAGGGCGACGACGAGGAGGGTGAGCAGGAACAAGGTCCAGGCTCGGGCGGGCACAGCAGGGCAGAGGGTGGCCACGGCCATTGGCGTTGCTCCGGACATCTCGGGTGTGACCAGCTGAGACGTCCGCCCCCGGCGGAAGTTCTCGCTGGCGTCGCGAGGATTGCAGCCGGAGCCCCCGCTGCCTAGTCCCGGTGTCGCCGGTTCTCCCGGAAGTCGCGCCCCATCTCCAGGCGGCGCGGCGCCCTCTTTCCCCCGCGGACCTACCCGGCCTTCTTCGCCCGGTGCTTCTTCCAGCACGAAGGGCAGCGCCAGTCGAAGGCGTAGCCTCCGTCGGGCTCGGGACGGCGCGCCAGGCGCCACCCGTACGCCGCGCTGATGAGCGTGTACTCGCTATGGCCGTTCGGCGTCGTCCTGCCGCACCCGACGCACGAGTGCGTCGCGGGTGCCAAGGGCTCCGAGGTCGGATCGCCGAACAGGTCGTCGTCGAACTGGCTCACGAGTGTCCCAGGTTGAGATGTGGCGATTCTCGTGCCAAGCAAAATGCCCAGTGATGTCAAGGCTCGAGCCGCGCGACTTTGTGCACGCGTGCAGCGTCGTGCTTGCAGTATTGAAACAACCAGTCGGCCGTCCGCCGCGCGGCCCGACCTACTCCCACTCGCCTCGGATGTCGCACGACGAGTCCCCTCGCGCGCGGCACGACACCTGCCACACGCGCGCCGCCTTGGGTCGGCTGTGCTGGATCGTGCGCTCGCACCAGCCCTCGATCGAGGTGCAGTGGAACACGCTCGGCGCCGGGAAGTCAGCGATGCAGACGTGGATGGATCGCTCGCCGGTCGCCTGGCTGATGAGGCGGCCGCCGTCGTAGTGGTGGCTCCAGAGCTTGCCCGCGATATCGACCAGCAAGCGGGGCGAGAGGAGGCGATGGACCAGCGAGCGCCACGCCCCCATGTTCGCCTCCGCGCCGTAGGCGCCCACGGCGCGCGCGAGCGTCGGGGACCCGTCCCCGAAGAGCTCGCACACGAGCCTCGTCGCCTCCACGAAATGCTCGAAGGGGACCCAGCTGTCGCCCGGGGTGGCGAGGAGGCGAGCCAGGTCGGCCGACGCCGCCGCGCGGTACCGGTCCCGGGCCAGCTTGCCGAACCGCGCGAGCACGAACTGATCCCGCACGCGCACGACCGCGCTCTTCACCCGCGCCGGAGCGCGGGGTGCCGGGTCGTTCCCGCCGCCCATGGGACGAGCGTAGCAGCGAGCGGGCGTACCGTCAGGGCGTGGGCGCCGGGGCGGGAGCCGGCGGCGCGGGGGCCGGAGCCGGCGGCGCAGGTGGCTTCTTCGTGGTGGAGTGGACGATGTTGAACTCCACCCGTCGGTTCTTCTGCTTGCCGGCGTTCGTGTCGTTCTCGCTTATCGGCTTCTCCTGCCCGTAGCCGGTCGCGCGGAGCCTGGACTCCGCGACGCCCTTGCCGGCGAGGTACTTGCGCACCGCCTCGGCCCGCTTCTGGCTGAGCTCCTTGTTGAACTTGGAGTCGCCCTGGTTGTCGGTGTGACCGGCGACCTCGATCAAGAAGATCTGCGGGTTCGTCTTGAGGACGCCGACGACCGCGTCCAAGACGGCGAAGCTCGTCTTGCCCTGGATCTTGTCGCTGCCGGTCTCGAACTCGACGCGCTGGAGGATCTTGATCTCCTCCTCCTTGATCTCGACGAGCGCGACGCCGCGGTCGGGGCAACCGTCCTCGTCCTCGAACCCGTTGAAGTTCTCGGGCTTGGTCGGGCACTTGTCGACCGAGTCGGGGATGCCGTCCTTGTCGGCGTCGGGCACCGAGTCCGGGCAGCCGTCCTCGTCCTTGAAGCCGTTCTTGATCTCCGGCTCCTCGCCGCACTCGTCCGAGGCGTCGGGGATGCCGTCCTGATCGTTGTCGGGGTCGGGGCAGCCGTCGGTGTCCTCGAAGCCGTCGGTGTCCTCGGCTGCGTTCGGGCACTTGTCGATCGGATCGGGGACCCCGTCCTCGTCGGTGTCGGGGCAGCCGTAGTGCTCGGCGGTCCGCACCTTGCCCGCCTGCTGCGGGCACTTGTCGGTCATGTCGGGGATGCCGTCCTTGTCCGAGTCCTTCACCTCGTCGGGGCAGCCGTCGGTGTCCTCGAAGCCGTTGATGACCTCGGCCTTGAGCGGGCACTTGTCCTTCGCGTCGGGGACGCCGTCCTTGTCGTTGTCGTCCTCGGGGCAGCCGTCCTCGTCCTCGAAGTCGTCCTCGTCCTCCGGCTTGGTGGGGCACTTGTCGGCGGTGTCGTTGATGCCGTCGCCGTCCTCGTCGCCCGCCTCCATGGAGAAGGTGAGGCCGCCGAGCACTCGGAACAGCGGGACGCCGGCGCCTTCCACGACGCCCGCGCCTCCGCCCACGTTGATGGCGAGCCCCGAGGAGAGGGGCAAGATGCGGACGTTGCCGTCGATCTCGAGCGTGTTGGTGCCCTTCGTCGAGGCGAACTGCGTCGAGCCGTAGCCCTCCGCCATCACGTGGATGATCGGCGTGATCTCGTAGCCGGCTCCGACGATGTAGCGGAACTCCACGGGGCCGACGGTCGTGGTGCCGAGGGTGTTCTCCCCGCGATAGACGCCGCGGAGGTTCACCGTCGCGAAGAACCCCTCGACGTAGAAGTCTGCGATGCCGCGCCACCCGACGGTGAGAGGCGCCTCGTTGCCGATGTACTTGTCCTCGGCGGTGACGTGGCCGAGCGGCGCCGAGAGATCGATGGCGCCGCCGAGCGCCACCAGGCTCTTGGCGTCACCGAAGAACCGGACCTTGCCCTCGAGCATCGGGTCGCCCATGCCGAAGCCCGAGAGGCCCCCCGGCTGGACGGTGCCCGTGTCGGTGTTGATCCCCGACCCGGTGACGTAGGCCAGCGGCACCTTCAAGCCCAGCTGGATGAACTCGATGGGGTTGAAGCTCGCGAGCAGGTCCCACCAGAACATGTTGCGGACGACGGGGATGTCCTCGACGTTCGTGGCGTTGGGCTCGTCGCAGTTGGTCTCTGCGACGCAGCTCACGACGACGAACGGGTCGCGCGTGTAGTTGAACAGCAGGCCGACGCTCCACCCGAACTGCTCGCTCATCCGGACGCGCTCGCCGGAGATGATGTTGTTCGGGCCTGGCGCCGTCTCGAGCCGCTGGACCGAGAACTCGCCCTGTTGGGGCCCGGAGTCCTGGGCGAGGGCGACGCCTTCGGCGAGCGCGAGCGTGGAGGCGACGATGGAAAGCGACCGGAGGATCGAGAGGGTTCTCGTCATGGGGAGCTCGTGGGCACAGGAGGGCGGACGCCGTCGCTGCGCACTGCCGGGCGATCGGGGTGACCCATGGTCGCCGAGGCTAACCGAAGAGGCACTCCGTTTGCGAGCGAGCTATCGAGCCGACGCTCGCCGCGGGGTGTGACCGCCGAAAGCAGGCGCTCCGAGGAGGCGGTGCCGTAGAGGTGCTTGATTCGGAAGCCTGCCCGTGAGACGAAGCCCCGGTTCCTCACTGGCCATGCGAATCCCCGTCCTCCTCTCCTGGGTAGGCGCTGCACACCTCGCCCTCGCGGTCGCCTCCCCGGGTTTTGCCCAGTCGGGAGGTGCCCAGCCGGGAGGTCCCCCGTCGGCAAGCGCTCAGCCGGGAGACGGGCAGCCTGCCCCCACCCCGCCGGGGGAGCCGCAGCCCGGTGACGAGCCCCCGCTCCTGCCTCCTCCGGACCCTACCCCGAAGCCCGATGCGAAGGCCGATCCCGGCCCTGCGGGCGAGGTCAAGGTCGCGCCCCCCAAGGCCGCCGAGGCCAAGGCGGACGCCAAGCCCAAGACCCCCAAGGGCGACGCGACCGAGACGGACACCTTCGTCTTCGCCGAAGACTGGTGGATGGGGGCGCGGCCGGTCTTCGAGATCCACGGCTACTACCGCGTGAGGGCGGAGTGGCTCAGTCACTTCGCGCTCGGCCGCAAGGACACGCCGGCGAACGCGCTCTGGCCGCAGCCCGCGGACAACGACTACATCGACACCGGGAGCGTCCGAAACAAGGTCGAGCTCTGCGGTGAGCCGCTGGAGCAGGCCAGGTGCGACAACAACGTCCAGGCCGGCGCGAACATGCGCTTCCGGCTCGCGCCCGAGCTCCACATCTCGGACAACGTCCGCGTCCTCGCCCAGATCGATCTGCTGGACAACGTGGTCCTCGGCTCCACCCCGGAGGGGTACGTCAACCAGCCTGGCGACTCCGGCGGCTATGAGGTGCGGCAGCGGGGCGGCTACACGCCGATCGGCGCGTTCTCCAGCACGCAGTGGGCGCCGCAGGCCGGCCAGAACAGCTTCACCGACTCGATCGTCGTCAAGCGGGTGTGGGGCGAGTACATGACCCCGATCGGCATGCTGCGCTTCGGCCGCATGCCCAGCCACTGGGGCCTCGGCATGTTCGTGAACGCCGGGGAGGGCCACGACAGCGACTGGGGCTCCACCGCCGACCGCCTGATGTTCTTCACCGGCATCAAGTCGATCGATCTCTACTTCGCGGGCCTCTGGGACTTCGCGAACGAGGGCGCGACCAGCGCGCTGGTCGGCCAGCAGGGCGGGCAGAACTACGATCTGATCCAGAGCGACGACGTCAACCAGTGGGGCCTCGTCGTCGTGCGCCGCAGGAGCCCCGAGCTCGCGAAGAAGGAGCTCGCCGACGGCGGCGTCGTCGCGAACGGCGGGGTGTACGCGGTCTATCGGCAGCAGTCGCTCGACGCGAGCGTGCCCATCGGCGGCCGTCCGGCCAACGTGGCGGGGGATCCGTCGTCGCTCGTCCGGCGCGGCGCCCAGGCGGTCATCCCCGATTTCTGGTTCCAGTTTCTCTGGAACAAGCTCCGCCTCGAGGCCGAGGCCGTCCTCGTCTGGGGCGGCGTCGAGAACACCGACATCCGCGGAGGCAACAACTTCGACAACCCCGAGGGCGGGGAGGACGACGACGGGTGGAACATCCGCCAGTTCGGCCTGGCGTTCCAGGGTGAGTTCAGGGCGTTCGAGGACAAGCTCCGGGTCGGCGCAGGGTTCGGCTACGGCACCGGCGACGACGACGTCGAGGGCCTCGCTCCTCCGGCGGAGGGCTTCGACGCGCAGCTCACGGGGAACAGGACGTTCTCGACCTTCCGCTTCCACCCGGACTACCGAGTGGATCTCATCCTGTGGCGCAACATCCTGCAGCGCATCCAGGGGGCCTACTACGTCCGGCCGCACGTCGAGTACGACTTCAACCGCGAGCCGAACGGCCAGCGCATCGGCGGGGGCGCCGCCCTCATTTGGAGCCGAGCGAGCCAGTTCGTCCAGACGCCGGGCAACTCGCACGACCTCGGGTTGGAGCTCGACTTCAAGCTCTACTACCAGGCGAAGGACGGCAGCCTGAACGACGACCCGGACAAGATGGGCGGGTTCTTCACCCAGATCGAGTACGGCGTCATGTTCCCCCTCGGCGGGCTCGGGTACCTGCCGGGCGAGGAGGCGGACCTCGCGGACCAGAAGAACCCGGTCGAGATCGACACCGCCCAGACTCTGCGGTGGTACCTCGGGATCCTGTTCTAGTGGGCGACCGGGACGTGTTCCGGCTGCTCGCCGTAGCGCTCTCGGCGGGCGTCGCCTCCTTGCCGGCCGCGCTGCTCGCACAGGATGCGGGCAAGCCCCCGGCGGCCGCCGCCGCGGCCCCCGCGAAGGAGGCGTCGCCGCCGCCGAAGCCGGAGGCGAAGCCCGTGGCCGAGACGGGCGTCGTGACGGACGACTGGTTCGCGAAGGCGAAGCCGGCGCTCGAGCTCCACGGCTACTTCCGTGTCCGCTCAGAGCTCTTCAGCCATTTCGCGCTGGGCCGCCGGGACGACCCGACGTCGGCGCTCTGGCCTCAGCCGGTGGACTCCGACTTCGACTACCTCGACCGAAACGGTCAGCCTGCCGGGCAGCGCGTTCGCGTCTGCGGGGACGACCCGACGCGGCCGGAGGCGTGCGAGTCGAACCTCCACGCCGGCGCGAACACGCGGTTCCGCGTCACGCCGGAGCTGGTCATCAGCGACAACCTCCGCGTCGTCGGCCAGCTCGACCTCTTCGACAACCTCGTCCTCGGGAGCGTGCCCGACGGGTACATCAGCCAGCCGAGCTCGAACGGCGGCTACGAGATCCGCCAGCGCGGGGGCTACGCCCCGATCGGCGCGTTCGCGGCCACGCAGTGGGTGCCCACCGCCGGGACGAACAGCTTCGTCGACTCGATCGTCGTCAAGCGCGCCTACGGCGAGTACAAGTCTCCGATCGGCACGATCCGGTTCGGCCGCATGCCCAGCCACTGGGGTGTCGGCATGGTCGAGAACGCCGGGGATGGCATCGACGACGACTGGGGGACCACGGTGGACCGGCTCCTCTTCACGACCGGGATCCCCGCGTGGGACGTCTACGGCGCGGTCATGTGGGACTTCGGCAACGAGGGCGCGACGAACGCCGCGTTCCTCTCCTGCGAGGGCGGGGCCTCCTCCTGCGGCCAATCGGCGCAGCAGGGGCAGCGGTACGATCTCATGCAGGGCGACGACCTCGACCAGTGGGGGATCCGCATCTACCGTCAGGTGAACCCGGACCGCGCCAAGCTCGCCCTCTCTCGAGGGGAGGTCGTGGTCAACGGCGGCTTCTACGGCGTCTACCGCAAGCAGGGGTTCGACTCGCGCTACGCCCTCGGCGCGCAGCCGACCGACGTGTCGACCACCCTCGTGCGGCGCGGGCTCGAGTCGGTGACGCCGGACCTCTGGGGGCAGCTCCTCTGGGGCACGCTGCGGCTGGAGCTCGAAGCGGCGCTCGTGTGGGGCGGCATCGAGAACACCGACGTGAAGGGCGGCAACAACTTCGCCAACCCCGGCAGCGACGATCCCGCGGACGACGGCTGGGACATCCGCCAGTTCGGCCTCGCCTTCGAGGCCGACTGGCGCGCCGTGGAGGATCGCCTCCGGATCGGGTTCGGATCGGGCTTCGCGACGGGCGACGACGACGTGGAGGGGATCAACGGCTTCGGCGGCCTCGACCCCTCCCTGGCGCCGCTCGCGGGCCTGGACGCGCAGCTCACGCGCGACCGCACCTTCTCTACGTTCCGCTTCCACCCCGACTACCGCGTGGACCTCATCCTCTGGCGGAACATCCTCCAGCGCGTCCAAGCGGCGTACTACTTCCGCCCTTCCGTGGAGTACGACTTCCTGCGGTCGCCGAGCGGGCAGAGGTTCGGGGGCGGGGCCGCCTTCGTCTGGAGCCGCGCCGCCGAGATCGTCCAGACGCCCGGGAACCAAGCGGACCTCGGCTTCGAGATCGACGGCAGCCTCTACTATCAGGCGCAGGGCGGGACGTTCAGCGTCGACGAGGACCAGCTCACCGGGTTCTTCGCCAAGCTCCAGTACGGCGTCCTCTTCCCGCTGCCGGGCCTCGACTACCTGCCCGGGGAGGCCGCGCGCCTCCGGGCGAGCGGCGACGTCGGCCTCTCGATCCCGCAGACGCTGCGCCTCTACCTCGGCATCCTCTACTGAGGCCCTCTGCCGTGGTGGAGCGGTCGGGGCCCGATGGCGCCGGCGCGGTCCCCGGCCGCCGAGCGCCCTCGGCCTGTACATCGCGCGGTCGGGCTGAGACACTCGGTCGGTGCGGTTCGCGGTCGGGCTCACGCTCTCGCTGGTCTCGGTGGGGACCTCGCCCGGCTGCGGTCCCGGGGAGGCGCCGACGACGTCGAGCGCCGCCCCGCTCATCGCGCCTGAGCGCCGGGATCGCCCCAGCGATCCTGCCAAGATCTGGATCACGATCGGGAAGACCGACGTCAGCGTGGACCTCAAGCCCACCGTCCCGCTCCCCGAGGTCTCGGCGCGCGCCGCCGGCGTCGACGCCAAGCACAAGCGGGACGGAGCGAACGGCTACTTCGTCACGCCCCTCGCCCAGGCCGTGCCCGCCTGTCACGGCAAGAGCGTCGCGATCGAGGTGGAGCCCGACACGCCGTTCCGGCTGCTGCTCGAGGTGGTCTTCACCCTGGGGAGCCAGGGGTGCGCGTCGTACGACGTCCTGCTGGCCGGCGCGCCGGCGCGTCATTTCGTGATGACGCTGCCGTCGTTCGATCGGGCCGACTCGAACGGCTACGACGAGCTGAGCTCGCGGGCCATGGAGCTCACGGCGTTCCTCGTCGCGGAGGGTATCTCTCTCAAGCTCGCCGCGGGGGCGGTGGGGCCGACCTGTGAAGGGGTCGGGCCGGGGCTCACCTTGCCGCTGCAGGACGGTCGCTACCCCGTCGGCGCGCTGACCCTCTGCGCCGCGAAGCTCAAGAAGAGCGTCCCGGCGCTCAAGACGACTTCGGCGGTGACTCTCACCGCGAGCCCCGCCGTCCCCTGCTCGGCCGTGATCGACGCCGCCCAGGGGCTCCAGCGCCACGAAGGCCAGCCGCTCTTTCCGGAGATCATCCTCGCCGCGGCTCGGTGAGCGGCGACCGCGGCGGTCGCGCCCTCTGGAGCCGCGTGACCTCGGGGTTACGGCTGCGCTACCTTGACGCTGAATGGGTCTCATCCGGCTCTCGGCGCTCCTCGGGGTCCCGCTCGCCGCCGTCGTCGGCGGGTGCCCCTCCGTGGTCGAGCCGTCGGACGGCGAGCCCACCACCGCCGCCTCGGGGTCCGTCGCCGCGGGCACCTCCGCGATGACCGGCGCGACCTCCAGCACGACGGGCGCCGGAGGTGGGGGCGGAGCGCCGCCGTGCGGAGGGGCGGATCTCCAGACCGATCCGCAAAACTGCGGCGTGTGCGGCTTCGCGTGCGACGACGAACCGTGTGAGGCGGGGGCGTGTGGGCAGTGCGTCGACCTCGGCGCCCTCGGAGAGATCACGCGATCCGTCGCCGTCTTGGACGACGTCGTGTACGTCGTCCAAGACGCCGCGGGGGGCGGCGGCGGGGGCTTCGTCCGCACGCTCCCGCTCGACTTCGCGGGTGACGAGGTGCCCGGGCTCGGCCACGCCATCAAGAACTCGGTGACCAACATGGCGGTCGGCACCGTCGGGGAGCGTCGCGTGTACACGGCTGGCCAGCTCGCGCCCTTCGTCTACGCGTGCGGCCCCGCCGACTGCGTGGAGGTGGACCTCACCGCCGCGATCTCCACGCAGGTGAACGGGATGACCACCGTCGACGACGCGCTCTACCTCGTCGCGGCCGCGGGTGACAACCGGCTCCTCCGGCTCGACCTGGATCCGGTGACGGGCGTGCCGACGGGCGCCGCCGCGCCCCAGGTGGTGACCTACGCCCCGCCGATCACGAACGCGGGCGTGCTCGGGCTCGCGCGCACGCAGGGCCCGAGCCGCCTCTTCTGGTCCTCGTACGACTACGTGGGCTCGTCGGACGGCTGCATCTACCGGGTCGACCTCACCGACCTCCCATTTCCTTCCTCTCCGGGCCTCTCCTGCTACAGCCCCAGCTTCGTCACGCAGGGCTTCGTCGTCGGGAGCGACGGGGTCGTCTTCGCGCAGGACGGGTTCCTCACGATCCAGCGCATCGCGGGCTCGCCCCCCACGCTGAGCGTCTTCGACCAGAACGCCCGGCCGCCCCGTGCGGTCGACGGGCAGCACCTCTTCGTCACCGACGCGACGAGCGGCGGGCTCCGCGCGATCCCCGTCGCTGGCGGAGCCTCCATCACGAGCTTCTCGCAGCCGCCCGCCGCCCTCTACGAGATCGACGCGCGACATCCGCGCTACGTGGTCGGCACCGCGGGCAGCCACGTGTGCCGATGGCCGAAGCCATGACCCCCACGCCCGGTGGTCGCCTCCAGCGCGTCGTCGCGACCTTCGCCGGCGCCGTCCTCCTGTGCGGGGGGGCCTGCATCCTGGTCACCGACTTCGACCACGTCGGGACGTCGGCCGGCGTCGGCGGGGCGGGCACCTCGACGACGGGGATCGCGACCGGCCCGGGCGTCGGCGGGGCTGGCACCGGCGGCGACGGGGGCTCGGGCGGGTGCGGGGGCGCGGACCTCTCCACCGATCCGCAGAACTGCGGCGCGTGCGGGTTCACCTGCGACGACGAGCCTTGCGTCGACGGAGCCTGCGGCCAGTGCGTCGACCTCTCGGCGCGAGGTACCCTCGTCGGGAGCGTGGCGGTCGACGGGGATCTCGTCTACCTCGTGCACCAGGTCGCCGGCGGTCCGCCCGCCGCGTACATCCGGACGCTCCCCCTCGACTTCGCGAGCGACACCTCTCCGGGGCTCGGTCACCCCATCGAGAACGGCGTGACCCAGACGACGGTGGGCACCGTGGGTGCCCACCGCGTCTACGTGGCCGGGCAGCTCTCCAAGATCGTCTACGCCTGCGGTCCGGGCGAGTGCCTCGAGTTCGACCTGGGCGACGACATCCAGTCCCAGGTGAACGGCATGACCGCCATCGACGATCGCCTCTACTACCTGGCCGACAACCGGCTCCAGCGCATCTCGCTCGACGGCGCGACCGGGGCGCCCACGGGCGCCTCGACGCCGGAGGTGACCACCTACGCGGCCCCGATCGTGAACGCAGGCGTCGTCGAGCTCTTCCACACCACCTCGCCATCGCGCCTCTACTGGGCGTCCTACGACTTCATGGCGGCGAACAACGGGTGCGTCTATCGCGTGGACGTCGCGGCGCTCCCGTGGCCCCTCATGCCAGGGCTGCCTTGCTACAGCGGCGACTTTCGCGCGCAGGGGATCGCGGTCGCGGGCGACGGGACCGTCTATGCCCAGGACGCCCCGACGACGATCCTCGAGATCTCCGGGGATCCACCGCCCGCGATGATCACCTTCGACACGAACGCGACGACGCCGCGCGCCATCGACGCCTCGTTCCTGTACGTCAAGGACGCAACGACCGGCGGGATCCGCGCCGTGCCCCTCGCCGGCGGCCCCTCCGTCACCGCCTTCTCCCAGCCCCCAGGCGGGCTCTTCGTCCTCGACGTGCGGCACCCGCGCTACGTCGTGGGCAGCGCGGGATCGTACGTCTGCAGGTGGCCGAAGCCGCCCCCGTAGCCAGGGGGAGCCGCCCGCGCGACCGCGTTGCCGCCTCCCGCTACGTGGGTACTATCGCCGCGTGCCACTCCGCCCGGACCTCTCGTGCGCCGGCTAGCCGCCGCGCTCCTCGCGCTCGCCTGCTCCACGTGCGCGGACGAGATCATCGCCCCCGCGCCGTTCTCGCTCTCCCTCGAGCGAGGGGACTACGCGGTGGTGTTCGACGTCCAAGGCGTGACGCTGACGCTTTCGCGCGGAGGGGAGGAGCTCACCCGGCTCGACGGCGCGGGCCTCGCGCTGGGCGTCGTCGACGAGATCGTCCCCACCGCGAGCTACGATCCCTGGATCCCGCTCACGGATCCCGAGCACGTCCTCGTGCCCGCGGGCCTCACGTTCGCCGCGGCGGAGCGGGCGACCTTGCTCGAGCGGTCCGCGGACGCCTTCGCCGTCGAGCTCACGCACTCCGGCGGGCTCACGAGCCGCCTGGACGTCGCGGTCGACGCCGAGGGACGCTTCCGCGCGAGCTTCGTCCCGCTCGACCCGTCCCGTGTGGCCTACCTCCGCTTGGGCGTGGCGGTGGCGCCCGACGAGGCGTTCTACGGCCTCGGTGAGTCGTTCGACGACGTGAACCAGCGGGGGAAGATGCGGGCGATGCAGCTCGAGCCCGCCGCCCTCGAGAGCGGCTACAACGAGGCCCACGTCCCCGTCCCCTTGCTCATCGGGACGCGGGGCTGGGGGCTCTTCGTGGCGTCCTCACGCGCTGGCGTCTTCGACGTGGCCAAGACCGATCCGGACCGCGCCTCCTGTGTGTTCGGCATGGGGGAGCAGGCCGCCGAAGGGCTCGCGTTCCACCTGTTCGGCGCCGCGCGCCCGATCGAGATCACGCGGCACTACTACGACGTCACCGGCTACCCGCGCCTGCCCGCGCCATGGGCGCTCGGCCCGCTCGTGTGGCGCGACGAGAACGATGACCAAGCGCAGGTGGAGTCGGACCTCGACATCATGCGCGAGCTCGATCTGGCCACCAGCGGGATTTGGATCGACCGGCCCTACGCGACCGGCGTCCAGACCTTCGACTTCGACGCCGTGAAGTTCCCCGACCCGACGGCGATGATCGACAAGGCGCACCACCTCGGCTTCCGCGTATCGCTCTGGCACGCCCCCTACCTGGACGAGTCGGATCCCGCGACGGCCGCGCTCCGGCAGGAGGCGAAGGCGAACGGGTACTACCCGGAGCAGACGGGGCTCAACCTGAACTCCTGGGGCAAGATCATCGATTTTACGTCGCCGGCGTCCAAGGCGTGGTGGCAAGAGCACCTGCGCGCTTACACGGCGCTCGGGGTCGAGGGCTTCAAGCTGGACTACGCCGAGGATGTCGTCCCGGACGGCTTCGGCGCGCGAAACGTCTTCCGGTTCCGCGACGGCAGCGACGAGCGGACGATGCACCGGGGCTACACCCTCGCGTACCACGCGACGTACGCGGAGCTGCTGCCCCCCGAGGGGGGGCTCCTGCTCTGCCGCGCCGGCAAGTGGGGTGACCAGGTCCACGGCCCGATCATCTGGCCGGGAGACCTCGACGCGCGGATGTGGAGGCACGGGGAAGAGGTGACGGAGGGCGGCGAGACCTTCCGCGCCGTGGGGGGGCTGCACGCGTCGATCGTCGGTGGCGTCTCGCTCGGGCCCTCCGGCTTCCCCTTCTACGGCGCGGACACCGGCGGCTACCGCCACTCGCCCCCTGACGTCGAGACGTTCCGGCGGTGGTTCGAGCAGACAGCGCTCTCGAGCGTCATGCAGATCGGGACGAGCTCGAACGACGTCGCGTGGGAGTTCGGCGACGCCGCGCTGCTCGCTTCCTACCGGGAGTACACGCGGCTCCACGCGCGGCTGTTCCCTTACCTCTGGACGCTCGCGCACGAGATGCTCGAGACCGGCGTCCCGCTCCAGCGGCCCTTCGGCCTCGCCGAGCCCGCCCTCGGCGTTCACCCGAGCGACCAGTACTTCCTCGGCGACGCGCTCCTGGTCGCGCCCGTCACGGAGCGCGGCGCGGTCTCGCGGGAGGTCGTCTTCCCGAGCGGCACTTGGCACCGCTACTGGGACGGCGCCAAGGTCGAGGGGCCGACCACCATCACCGTCGACGCGCCGCTCGGCGAGCTGCCCCTCTTCGTCAAGGCTGGCAGCCCGGTCCCGATGCTCCGCGACACCGTCGACACGCTCGCGCCCGCGACCGACCCGGCGGTCGACTCGTTCGCCGACGACCCGGGGCTGCTGTGGGTGCGGCTGGTGCCGGGGCAAGAGCAGCACCTCGCGCTGTACGACGGCGCGAAGGTCTCCCACGCGTCCGACGCTGCGGCCGCGCGCGTCTCGGTGTCCCCCGGCTCGGTGTTCGACGGAGGGTTCGTGGCGGAGCTGTTCGCGTGGGGCGAGCTCGGGCCGAGCGTGGTCCTCGTCGACGGGATCGAGGTCCCGGCGCTCACGTCGCGGGACGCGCTGCGCGGCGCGGCGGCCGGGTACCTGTTCGAGCCGGCGTCGGCGGGCGGCACGGTCTTCGTCGCAGCGGCTGGCGCGGGTACCGTCGAAGTGCGCAGATAGGGGCCACGCGGGTGCCATGTGGGTGCTGCCCGCGGTGATCCGGGGTCCCACCTTTCTTTTGTCGAAGGGCTACCGCCCCTTCTCGTTCGGGCCGATCCACTGGAGAATGGTTCAGAGCCGGCCCTCGCCCCGCTCGCTTCGCTTTCGCCCCGAACCGCGCTCGCGCCCTTGCCATTCGTCGACGTCGCCAACCCTCCCCGAGGTGACGCCATGAAGGACCGATCCACCCCCTCCAGAAGCACGTGGCGCGCGGCGCTGCAGGCGGTCCTCCGCCTGGTGGTGATGTCCGTCGCCATCGCGGTGGCGGGTCCGCTGTACGGCGCGCAAGACGCCGCGTCGCTCCGGAAGGATCTGGAGACCGCGACGGACACACGCATCCGCGTGACCGCCGCGTTGGCCTTGGGGAAGCTCAAGGACAAGGCGAGCGTGGACGCCCTCTCGCGGGCCCTCGGCCACGAGGCCGCGTCGGTCCGCGCGGCTGCCGCCGCCGCGCTCGGCGCGATCGGCGAGAAGAGAGCGGTCGCGGCCCTCGAGCGCGCGAAGGAGAGCGAGAAGGACGCGACGGTGAAGAAGGCGATGGAGCGGGCCCTCACCCAGCTGAAGGGCAGGGCGAAGCTGGTCGTCGCCGTCGGCAAGCTGGAGAACAAGTCCGGCAACCCCAAGATGTCGACGACCTTCACCTCCGCGGCGAAGGCCGAGCTCGCGAAGATCCCGGGGGTCCAGGTCGCGAACAACGACAACGAAGCGGTGGAGACGGCGAAGTCGCTCAAGCTGCCCACCATCGCCGTCGACGGCAAGCTCGTCCACCTCCAGAAAGAGAAGGCAGGCGGCGAGGTCGGGTTTCAGGCCCGCGTCGAGTTCGTCATCCGCAAGCTGCCCGAGCAGTCCTTGAAGGCCAGCGTGAAGGGCAACGCCAAGGCGCTGCTCAACGCCAAGGCCGTCAAGGGGGACGCCGACCTCTCGGCGCTGCAGGTGGAGGCGGTCAACGCCGCCGTGCAGAGCGCCTTCTCCGGCGCGCCGAAGGCCATGGAAGAGGCCGCCAAGTAGGCGGCGGCGCTTCGGAGGCCTGCTGCCGGCCCGTGGCGCGTGCTATGGCAGCCCCATGCAAGATCGGCTTGCCAAGGCTGTCCGGCGTAGCTTCCTCGACTTCTTCGTCGAGCGGGGCCACGCCGAGGTGCCGAGCGCCCCGCTCGTCCCGGTGAACGACCCGACGCTCATGTTCGTGAACGCCGGGATGGTCCAGTTCAAGGACGTGTTCACCGGCAAGGACAAGCGCCCGTACAAGCGCGCTGCCTCGAGCCAGAAGTGCATCCGCATCAGCGGCAAGCACAACGACCTGGAGAACGTCGGGGTCACCGCGAGGCACCACACGTTCTTCGAGATGCTCGGGAACTTCAGCTTCGGCGACTATTTCAAGGAGGACGCCATCGCGTACGCGTGGGAGTACCTGACGCGCGTGCTCGACCTCCCGACGAGCCGCCTCGTCGTCACGGTCTTCCAGGGCGAGCCGGGCCTCCCCGCCGACGACGAGGCCGCCGCGATCTGGCGGAAGGTGACCGGGTTCGGCGACGATCGCATCCTCCGGCTCGGGAAGGAGGACAACTTCTGGTCCATGGGCGACACGGGGCCCTGCGGCCCCTGCTCGGAGATCCACTTCTTCCACGGGCCCGATCCGGACGTCGCGCGCTTCGGCGAGGAGCCCAGGATCGACGGGCTCGGCTGGACCGAGATCTGGAACAACGTCTTCATGCAGTTCGATCGCGCGGAGAAGGGGGGCGAGCTCACCCCCTTGCCCGCCACGGGCATCGACACCGGCATGGGGCTCGAGCGGATCGCGTGCGCCGTGCAGGGCGTCACGTCGAACTACGACTCGGACCTCCTGCGCGCGCTCGTGGACGAGGCCGCCCGCCTCTCCGACAAGCCGTACCGGGGGACGAGCTCGGACGACGACGTGTCCATGCGCGTGATCGCCGACCACGCCCGGACCACGGCGTTCCTCATCGCCGAGGGGGTGATGCCGGACAAGGGCTTCCGCGAGTACGTCCTGCGCCGCGTGATGCGCCGCGCGATCCGCCACGGAGAGCGGCTGGGCATCGAGCGCCCCTTCCTGCACGAGGTCGCCGCGCGCGTCGTCGACTTGATGGGAGACACGTACCCCGAGCTCAAGGAGCGCCGGGAGCTCATCCTGCGCGTGACCGAGGACGAGGAGGTGCGCTTTCGCATCACGCTGCGGCGTGGGCTCAAGATGCTGGAGGAGAAGTTCGCGGAGCTCCGCGCCTCCGGAGACCGCGTGCTCCGCGCCGACACGGCCGCGGATCTGTTCACCACCTATGGCTTCCCGCTGGACCTGACCGACGTCATCTGCCGCGAGAGCAGCTTCGAGATCGACATCGAGACCGCGCGCCGACTGACGAAGGGGGAGGGCGGGGACGGCCCCATCAACGCCGAGGCGGCGCTCGACCCGATCTACCACCTCGTCAAGGCGGAGGTCGGTGAGGTCGCCTTCACGGGCTACGAGCGGGAGGAGGGGCGCAGCGAGGTCCTTTCGCTGATCTCCGTCCGCCGTCAGGACGGCCGGATCGAGCGCTCGCTCTGCGATCGCGTCGCCGAGGGTGCGGAGGTCGAGGTGATCGTCCGCCAGACGCCGTTCTACGCGGAGAGCGGCGGGCAAGTGGGCGACACCGGCGTGATCCGGACGGAAGCGGGCGCGGAGGTCGAGGTGGCGGACACGCAGCGGCCGCTGCCTGGTCTGGTCGTGCACGCCGGCACCGTCCGGCGCGGGGCGATCGCCAAGGGGGATCCCGTGACGCTCGAGGTCCGCCACGACCTGCGGCGCGCGACGCGACGGAACCACTCGGCGACGCACCTCCTGCACTGGGCGCTCAAGCGCGTGCTCGGGGAGCACGCGGTGCAGAAGGGATCACGGGTCGCGCCCGACATGTTGCGCTTCGACTTCGCGCACAACCGGCCTCTCTCTCGGGAGGAGGCGCAGCGGATCGAGGACCTCGTCAACGAGAAGATCCTCACCAACGAGCCGGTCACCACCGAGATCCTCCCGATCGATCAGGCCAAGGAGCGCGGCGCCGTCGCCATCTTCGAGGAGAAGTACGGCGACGTGGTGCGCGTCCTCACGATGACGAAGGACTCGGTGGAGCTCTGCGGCGGCACGCACGTGCGCGCGCTCGGCGACATCGGGCTGTTCAAGATCGACGGAGAGACGAGCGTCGCCGCGGGGGTCCGCCGGCTGTTCGCGGCCACGGGCGCGAACGCGCTCCGGCAGGTGCGCGCGCTGGACGACGAGGTCTACCGCGCGAAGCAGGTCGTCAAGGCGCACGGCAGCGATCTCGGAGAGAAGCTCTCGAAGCTCGTCGCGCACGAGCGGGAGCTCGAGCGGCGTGTCGCGGAGCTCGAGCGGCAGGTGCTCGAGGGCGGGGGCGGCGGCATCGAGGCGATGCTCGCGGGGGCGCGGGACGTGCAGGGCGTCCGGGTGCTCGCGCGGCGCGCGCCCGACGGGACGCAGCCCGCGGCGCTCCGGGAGCTCGCCGAGAAGCTGCGGGACAAGCTCGGCGAGTCGAGCGTGGTGCTCGTCGGCGCGGCGGCCGCCGACAAGGCACAGCTCTGCGTGATGGTGAGCAAGCCCGTCACGGCGCGGGTGCGCGCGGGGGACCTCGTGCGCGAGGCCGCCAGGCGCGTCGGCGGCGCGGGCGGAGGGCGACCCGACATGGCCCAGGCGGGCGGGCCCGACGTCGCGGCGCTCGACTCGGTCGTCGAAGGGTTCTTCGCCGAGGTCGAGGCGCAGCTCTCGCGCGTCAGCGCGTGACCCCGAGCGCCAGGCAGCGGCTCACCTCGTGACGCTCAGCGCGTCACGAGGAGCGCGATCACGACCCCCGCGGCGATTCCGAGGCCGAGCCCTATCCCGATGAGGAACCCGGTGGTGCCTGGCAGCGAGGCCAGCTCCCCCACGAGGCTCGGCGGCGGTCGCCCGGCGGGGAGCCGCCGGCCGGAGCTCGTCGCGTCGTTCCAGCCTCCTGCCGAGAGCTGAGCGAGCCCGTGCTGGCCCGTGATCGCGCCCCCCGCCTGGGAGGGCGGGGGGGCCGCGTAGAGATCCGGGCTCATGCGCACGGTGGAGGCGACCGCGGCGTGTGGGGCCCCCTCGCCCGGGGATGGTTGCGGCGCGCGCGGGTCGAGCTCGTCGGGCGAGAGGCGCGCCGTGGCCTTGAGGGCCCGGAGCGCCTCCGCCTCGATCTCGGCTGCGGTCGGGGCGTCGTGCCGGGCGAGGAGCGTCGGGGCGACGACGAACTCGGCGCGGCCTGCGGCGGGCGAAGGGGTCGGGGCGGGCGCAGCGCCGCGCTCTCCGCCCGGCCCGCGAGAGGAGGGCTCCTCCATCACGAGCGTGGTGTTCACGGGTGCGCGGCGGTCGGGCGGCGGCTCGCGGATGTACGTGGACTGCTCGTCGTCGTCGACCGGGGGCTCGGCGGCGGGCAGAGACGGGTCCTCGAGCGTCGAGACGGCCTCCGACGCAGGGACGTGGGGGCCGGCGTCCTCCTTCTTCCTGGTGAGCGGATCGCCCGAGCTCGGCACCTTGGCGGGCGAGGTCGGCGTCAGGTCCGTGATCGTGTTCTTGGAGAGCGCGGTCCCCGCGAGCCTGGGTGTGGGCACCGGCCTCCCGCTCGGTCGATGCGGCTTCTCGGAGCGAGCGGGCACCCGCGGGACCTCGCGTGGAGGCGCCGCTGCAGGCTGAGCGCCACCCGCGGGCGCGGTCCGCGCGTGCGCGATCGACGCCGAGGCGGCGTCACCAGCGGGCTTTGGATCCGTCCGGGGCTTGAGCTGCTCGGTGCGCACCGCTGGTTGGATCGGCGGGCTCGGCGCGGCGCTGGTCTCGGCCAGAGCCGTGGGCGCCACGGCTCTCTCTCCGGCCTCGGGGGCCGCGATCGCCTCCCCCTGGGGCCTGCCCTCCGAGCGCTCCGGCTGCATGAGGAACGTCCGGGGCTCATCGTCGTCGTCGACCCGTGTGTCCGCCAGATCCGAGGCTGGCGGGGGCGGCGGCAAGGCGAGCGCGCCGACCGGCTTCTGCGCCGGCGGCGCCGGCTGCGACGTCGCCTGCGGTGGCCGCAAAGCGGGCTGCGACGCGGCTTGTGCCGGGCGGGAAGCCGCTTGTGCTGCCTGCGACGGTGGCTGCGCGGGCTGCGCGGGCCGCGCCTCGGCCTCCTCCGCTGGCCCGGGGCCGCCGAGGCGCACCGCGCGCAGCGGGGTGTGGCCGAGCGCGCCCCCAACCAGCATCTTCGTGGGCTGGGGCGCCTCAGGCTCCAGGGAAGCGGGCGCCTTGGGCGCGGGTCGGCTCGAGTAGCTCGCCGTGAGGACGATCTCCCCCCGGTCCGGCAGGTCGGCGAGGCAGCTCACGAGGTCCTCCCGGAGCTGCGCCGCCGACTGGTGCCGCTCACCGGGCCATTTGGCGAGCGCCTTGAGGATGATGCGCTCGAGGTGCGGGTGAATGTCCCGCCGCAGCTCCCGCGGAGCACGCGGCTGCGCGTGGATGTGTCGCATCGCGGTGTGGAGCGGGGTCTCGCCGGTGAACGGGAGCTCGCCCGTCACGAGCTGGTACAGGAGGACGCCGCACGTGTAGACGTCGCTGCGACCGTCCAGATCGCCCCCCCGGCACTGCTCCGGGGACATGTACGCGGGGGTCCCGACGATCGTGCCCACGCGGGTGAGCGCTGTCTTCGTGACGTACGACGGCGGATCGGTGGCGTCTGACGATCCGGGCTTCGAGACGTCCAGGATCTTGGCGATGCCGAAGTCGAGCACCTTGGCTCGCTCTCCCCCCGGCTCCGACGAATCGGGGATCAGCACGATGTTCTCGGGCTTGAGGTCTCGGTGGATGACGCCCTTCGCGTGCGCGGCGTCCAGGGCCGAGCAGACCTGCGCGAGGAGGATCGCGGCGCGGAGCTGGCGCATCGGCCGCTCCTGCGCGAGCGCGCGCAGGAGGTCGCGGCCCCCGGCCAGCTCCATGGCGATGTACGCGTCCTCCCCTTCCACCCCGTACTCGAACACCTCGATGATGTTGGGATGGTGGAGCTGGAGCACCGCCTTGGCCTCCCGCTCGAACCGGCGCAGGACGGTCGGATCCCGGGTCAGCTCGCGCTTGAGGAGCTTCAGCGCCAGCGGACGATTGTCGCGCTCGTCGACGACGGCGTAGACAGTGGCCATGCCGCCGCGTCCGATGATCCGTTCCACGCGGAATCGGCCGACGAGCGTTCGGCCCACCATCGACTCGGGCTCCATGTCGATCGCCGGGCAGCGTATCAGTCCGAATCAGAAGACCTACCCAGTTTCGGCAGCCCAGGAACGTCGTCTTGACGCTGCCGCATCCGAGGGGTAAGTGGGTCGCGTTACCGCGTGGGAGCGAGGTGCTTCCCGGTGACGGCATCAAACCCATCCGCCCGCACCGGGCGCGAAGCCACATGGACAGCCGTGTGCGCGGGTCGACAGGGGTCCTGGCGTCTCGGATGAAGTCGGGGCCTTTCCACGGCGGGTGACCGCCCGGAGAACGCATGACGTTTACAGACGCAGCCGCCGAGGTGCTCCGCATCCTCGGCCGCCCCCTCCACTACAAAGAGATCACCGACTACGCCATCGAGCGAAACCTCCTCAGCCACGTGGGCAAGAGCCCCGAGGTGACCATGGGCGCGCGGCTCGCCGCGCTCATGAAGAAGGACACCGACGACAACCCCCTCGTGCGGGTCAAGCCCGGCGTCTTTGCCCTGCGAGAGTGGGACGAGAAGACGATCCGTGAGGGGCTGGCCAAGAAGGGCAAGAAGGGGCGCGGGGCGGAGCAGGTCACCGACGCCGGCGCTTCGGACGCGCCGGAGGAGCCTTCGGCTGATGATGCCGAGGAGGAGGCAGCGGAGGTGGACCCCGACGATCTGCCGCTGCTCGGGCCGGAGCCGCCGCCCGCGAGGGCCGCGCGCCCCGCGGCGGCCGCGCCGCGGCCCGACGACGAGGACGAGCAGGTCCCCGACAAGCCGGAGGACAAGATGCGCCGCGAGCTGGTCGCCAGCGCGGCGGAGGTCTTCGACGAAGAGGAGGACGACGACCAGCCGATCCTCGGCGGCGAAGAGGAGCCTCGGGCCGACGGAGAAGGTCGGCGACGACGGCGACGCCGGCGGCGTGGACGTGGCGCCGGCGCCGGCGCCGAGGGGCCGCTGCCTGGGTACACGGCCACGCCGGTGGACGCAGAGCGAAGCCAGCAGCCGCGCGAGCAGCGCGAGCCGCGCGAGCCGCGCGAGCCGCGCGAGCCGCGCGACCGGCACCCGATGGTGGACGCGCTCGCAGAGCACGCGCCGCCGCTCGACGACCTCGGCGGTCGAGACTTCGCGGACGCCGTCGCGCAGGTCCTCACGACGTTCGACCGCGGCCTCGGCCCGGTCTCGCTCCGACAAATCGCCGAGCAAGCGCTGCGACGCGGGAAGCTCGGTGGGGACGTCCAGGTTGCCCAGTCCATGGTCGCCGCGACGGTCCGTGCCGACAACCAGCGCCGGCTGGCGAGCGGGCAGCGCCCGCGCTTCCGCTTCGCAGGCGGGCGCGTCGCCCTGACCGATTGGCTGCTCGGCAGCGAGCTCACCTCCCTCGAGCAAGAGGCGCTCGCGGCGGTGGAGCGCTACCGCGACGCTGCGCGCCGCAGCTTCGCCAAGAAGCTCGCCGAGCTCCCCGGCCACGCCTTGCTCGAGATCTGCCTCCTCGCGCTCGAGCGCGTCGGCTTCACGAACCTCCGCCAGATCCGCCGCGCCGGCCTCTCCGGCGGAGAGGCGCATTTCGCGGCCGCCATGCGCGCGCCGTTCGATGGACCCGATCCGGAGCGCCGGATGCGCGTGGCGCTCGTGCTGCGACGGGACGGGCGCGAGGTCGGGCGCGAGCGCGTGACGGAGCTGCGTGGCTCGCTGCACCACTACGGCGCCGCGACCGCGGGGTGGATCATCACGACGGGCCAGGTGCTGTCGGGTGCCCGCGAGGAGGCCGCGATCGAGGGCACCGCGCCGGTGGCGCTCACGGACGGCATCGGCCTGGCGCGCCTCTGCGAAGAGCACGACGTCGCCGTCGTGCGGGCGCGCCTCCCGATCGCGATCCCCGACGTGGACCTCCTCGAGGCGCTGCGTGCCTCCTGAGTCGAGTCGTGCCGCCCGGCGGAGATCCGGGCGGACGGCGGGCGGGGAGGTCTCGAGGGGAGCGTCGGTCGCGTGGCGGTGGGCGGTCCTCGCCGGACCGCTGCTCCTCACCGCCTGCCCGTCGCGTCCTCCGACCTCCGCCTTCCCGTCCGCGCGCGAGGCGCTCGCGCGGATGCACGCGGGCTATGACTGCGTCGCCGGCGTGCAGGGCGAGGCGAAGGTGGATCTGGTCACGAAGCGAGGACGCGTGAAGGGCGACGTCTACTTGTTCGCCGTCAACCCCGAGGCCGTCCGCTTCGACGTGGTGAGCCCCTTCGGCGCGACGATCTTCACGCTGACGGCGGACGGCAAGGACTTCAAGCTGGCCGACCTCGAGCAGAAGACGTTCTTCCACGGGCCCGCGACGGCGTGCAACCTGGCGCGGTTCACGCAGGTGCCGGTCCCCGGGCACGCGCTCGCCGCCCTGCTCCGCGGGGAGGCGCCGGTGCTCGTCCACGAGCCCGCGGCGGCGCGGATCCAGTGGGAGGACGGCCACTACAAGCTCGATATCGCCTCGAAGCACTCGGCGGAGGAGGAGATCCACCTCGAGGTCCACCCGGACGACTTCGACAAGCCCTGGCAGAACCAGCGGGTTCGGGTGACGAGGGTGCGCGTCGCCCAGGGAGGGCGAGACCTCTACATCGCGAAGCTAGGAGACCACACGCCGACGGTGACGGCCGCGCCGCGGGTCGACGAGGATGGAGTGGACGAGCCCATCCCCCCGAGCGGGCCGCCATGCGGCGCCGAGTACCCCAAGACCATCCGCTTCCAGGTGGAGGAGACGCGCGACGACGTGAAGTTCGAGTACAAAGAGGCGAAGTGGAACCCGCCGCTGCTGCCCGAGACGTTCACGCAGCCGGTGCCAGGCGGGATGCGCAAGCAGCTCGTCACGTGCAGAGACTAGTCCGCCCCTCGGCGAGGCTCTCCGGTCGGGGCGGACGGATCGGGCGGGTCGGGCTCTTCGCTGAGCTCCTCGGCGAGCCGCTCGGCGACCGCGCGGGCACGGTCGACGTCCTCCGCAGCGAACGTGATGGCGCCCACCACCGCGTGCCCCCCGCCGCCCTCGCGCTTGCACAGGCTGGCGATGTCGTGACGCCTGGGGCGGCCGCTCCACGGGTTGTAGCCGACGCCCACCTTCAGCTGACCCTCCGTCCGGAGGAGCGCGACCGAGTACGTGCAGCCCGGGAACGCGACGTAGGTCGCGAACTTCCCCACGGGGCGCATCGGCGCCGCTTGGGCCAGGTCGACCACTGCGACGCCCCCGCGGACGATCCCCGACTCCGAGACGTGGCGCAGGAAGGCCTCCTTTCCGGCGGCGATCGGGGCGAACAGCTCTCGGCTCCGGGGGGAGGCGGCGACGTCCTCGATGGATCGAGTCAGGAGCTCCGGGACCAGGCTGGCGACGAACGCGCCGTCGGCGTGGCGCTCGGCGATGTCGGCCAGCACGAGCGCAGGCGCCTTGGCGAAGAACGCCTCCTCCGGCGAGTCGAAGCGGGCCGCGTCGACGGTGTCCGCCCACCGCACGAGCTCCTCGAACGGCGTCATGTCGACGCCGAAAGCGAGCCGCGCGACGTCGTCGAGCAGCTTCGCGCAGCTGCCGTAGTCGGAGTCATGGAAGAGCTGCCGTGCGCCGCCGCTCCGCTCGACCCGATCGAGCGCCTGCGCGCGCTCGTCCGCCGACGCGAACGCCGTGGCGTGGTGGTCGAAGTAGTACGTGAGGCGCGCGCTCTCCACGTACCGAAAGTCGAGGAGCGCGTTCACGTCCCCCGAGAGCCAGCTCTCCGGGATCCGCTTCAGCTTCGGACCGTATCCGCAGGACCGGTACGAGAAGTCGAGCTCGCCGTGGCGCGCCCGGACGAGGTGCGTCGCCAGCGCGGCGCTGACGAGGCCGTCGAAGCAGTAGCCGTGCGTCAGCACCGTTGCGCGTGTGGCGCCAGCCATTGGTACGCTCCCATCGCATGAGCGGGCGGAGACCTCAACGGCCCCGGTGGGACGGGGGAGCCGCCCGCGGCGCGGCGTCGGCGCTCGTTCTCGCGGCCTGCACGCCGGACGCAGCGGCGCCGACGGACCTCGGCACGACACTCCCGCCTTCCCGCGTCGTTCGCCTCGAGCCCCTCGAGCCGCTCCCGCCACCCCCGCGGGAGCCCGTGATCATCGATCCCGAGGCCGAGGAGACGTTGCGGAGGAACCTCTCGCGGGAGCCGGTACCGCTCGCCGAGACCTCTGCGCCGAAGGTCACGCGCATCGCGCTCGAGCACACGGCGCGGAGCGAGGCGCGTGGTCTGGAGGCCGAGCCCGTCCGCACCGCGGTGGTCCCGGAGGGGGGGCGTGGCAGCGCGGCGCTGCCGCTCGAGACCGGCGACTGCGTTACGGTGATCGCGCACGGAGGCATCGGGGTGTCGGAGGTGGACGTGTTCGTGGTCGACCGGACCGGGGATCGGCTGATGCTGCTCGGGCAGGACGCCCGGAACGGCCCGCTGGGGATCGTCGGGGGACAGCGCGGGTGCCTGGTGCACCTCGGACCGCCGCTGCCTCACGCGGAGGTGTGGGTGCAGGCGCGGGTCGGCACCGGGCCGGTCGTCGTCGGGGTCTACCGCGCGCTCAAGCCTTGACCCCGCCGCCTCTCGGGGCGGCGCGCTTCGGGCGCGTGCTCCGCTTGGGGTCGGGGGGCAGGATCGCCGCCGGGCGCTTCTCCTCGAGCTCTTCGAGCGACCGCGGCCAGTCGGCGCCGAGGAGGCGAGAGAGGGACCGATCCGCCAGCAGGCGGTCGCCCGTCTGGCACGGGGCGCAGTAGTTCGTCTCGTTGTCCGCGTACACGATGCGCTGCACGGGGGCGCCACACCTGGGACACGGCCTTCGGTAGCGGCCGTGGACGGCCATCTCCTCGCGGAACGCGGTCACGCGCTCCGGAAAGGCCCCGCCTGCCTCGCGTCGCAGCCGATCGGTCCACGTCGCGAGCACGCCGACCGCGGCCTCGTGGAGCCGAGCCCACTCGGCCTCTTCCATCGAGCTCGAGAGCCGAAGCGGCGAGAGCTGCGCGGCGTGTAGGATCTCGTCCGAGTACGCGTTGCCGATCCCGCTGAGGATCGTGGGATCGGTGAGCGCCCGCTTGAGCGTGTGCCGCTCCCGGGTCATGGCGCCGACGAACTCCGCGAGCGAGGAGGAGTGCACCTCCAGGCCGCCGCGGTCGAAGTCCGCGAGGCCGCCCCGGCCCGACACGAGGTGGATGGACGCTCGCTTCTTGGACGACGCCTCCGTCAGGAGGAGCGAGCCGCGCTCGAAGTCGAGCGCAGCGAGGCCGAGCTTCCCGGGCACCATCGCCCCGGCGTCCCCCCAACGGAAGCGGCCGGCGACCATGAGGTGGATGACCAGGAACAGATCGCCTTCGAGCGCGATGACCACCCGCTTCCCCAGCCGCTCGAGGCCCACCACGAGCCGGTCGTGCGCCTGGGTGATCGGAGGCACGGCGGTACGGAGGACGAAGGGGCTCGCCAGGCGGACTCGCGTCAGGCGCGTGTGGAGGATCCGCTCCCCGATGGCCTCCACGTACACCGTGATGTCGGGCAGCTCGGGCACGCGCTCCTCGTTCAGTCGGCCAGCTTGGCCCGAGAGACGGCGCGGCCGACCGCGTTCACCAGATCGTCACGCGTGAACGGCTTGCTGAGGAACGCGCCGTCCTCCAGCGTCCCGAGATCGAGCATGTCGAAGGTGTACCCCGACACGTAGACGACGCTCAGGGCGGGGCGCGCGGCGCGCAGCTCTGCGATGAGCTTGGGCCCGGAGAGGCGCGGCATCACCACGTCGGTGACCACGACGTCGATCAGATCACCATGCTTCTCCGCGATCTCCAGGGCCTCCACGCCGTCGCGCGCCTGCAGCACGCGGTAGCCGTGGGCCGACAGGGTCTTGAAGGTGACCGACCGCAGCGCGGCGTCGTCTTCCACGAGCAGGATCGTCGCCTCGATGTGTACGCCGAGGCCGGGGCCGCGCCGCCGAGGTGGCTGAATCCGCTGGCTCGAGGTGCGCGACGTCGGGAGGTAGATCGTGAACGTCGTGCCTCGCGCCTCCTGGGTAGCGACGCGGATGCGCCCGCCGTGGGCTTCGACGATGCCGTACACCGTCGCGAGGCCGAGCCCGGTCCCCTGGCCCACCTCCTTGGTCGTGAAGAACGGCTCGAAGAGGTGCGCCCGGGTCTCGTCGTCCATGCCCCGTCCCGTGTCCGACACGACGAGCGCGAGGTACGAGGAGCGCGTCACGTCCAGCCCCACCTCCTCGAGCTCCGCCGCCGTGGCCCCCCGCGTCCGGACCGTGACCACTCCACCCTCGGGCATCGCGTCGCGCGCGTTCGTGAGGAGGTTCAAGAGCACCTGCTCGAGCTGGGCGCGGTCGGCGCGGATCGCCCCCAGCACCGGCTCCAGGTGCAGCTCGACCGTGATGTGCTCGCCCACGAGCGGCCCGATCAGCCGCGTGAACTCGGCGGTCACTCGGTTGAGGTCCAGGAGCTCGGGGCGAGCGTCCGTCCTGCGCCCGAACGCGAGCAGCTGGCGCGTGATGCGCGTCGCCCGGTCTGCGGCATCCCAGATGGCGGCCACGTCCTCGAGCGTAGCGGCGCCCTCCGGCAGCGAGTCCTTCAGGAACTCGGTGTGGTTGCGGATCACGGTGAGGAGGTTGTTGAAGTCGTGGGCGACGCCCCCGGCGAGCCGTCCGATCGCTTCCAGCTTGCGCGCCTGGAGGAGCTCGCGCTGCGTGCGCTGGAGGTCCTCCACGTTCTCCCGGTACCGCCGGGAGCTCTCGGCGAGCTCCTCTCCTCGGGTCTTCAGATCCGCGATGAGAAGGGCGTTCTGCAGCGCGCGCCCGACGTGGTTCGTGGCCAGCACCAGGAACGTGGCGTCGTGGTCCGTGGGCCCGGCGCCGCTCTCGCTGCACGCGACGATGACGCCGATCGGGTCGCCCGGGTTCGGGCGGAGCGGGAGAAGCACGACGGTCGCGGTCCCCCAGCCTGCGGTCTCGGCGGGGAAGATCGCGTCGAGCAGCGGCGCGAGGTCGGGCGTGTCGGAGCCGTCATCCATGCGAACGAGGGCTGCCGTGGGGATGCGACGGAGCCACGACGCGAGGTCGGGCGGCATCGAGGCGAGCCGCCGTGACCCCGACTGCGCGGCGAAGGCGCTGGGGTCGATCGCGTCCTCGACCAAGCCGATCCCTCGCACCAGCCGCAGCCCCAGCTGCGACTTGACCAGGTTCACCGCCCGAACGATGACCTCCGCCGGATCCGAGATGGTGGAGCAGCGGAGCGTGAAGTCACCGAGGGCGACCACGCGGTCGACCTCGTTCATCAGCTCGCGGCGCTCGCGACCGAGGCGCTCCACCTCGGCCTGGAGGTCGGGCACGGGGTCGCCGCTCGGCTCGACCGTCATCGGCGCATCATAGCCGAGCCAGCGTCGGTGCTTCGCGCCGGAGTTTCGGTCGGGTGCTCATGGTCCGCGGCGGGGCGCGCCCGGCGGAGCTCAGTCTTTCTGCACCTTGCAATCCGAGACGGACCCTGCGAACCAGTTCTGGTTCTTCTCGTTCCACGAGCCCGCGGGGTCCCAGCGGACAGCCGGCGAGGAGATGCTCCCGTCGACGGTGAACTGGCACGCGACGGTAAAGCGCTCGCGCGGCCGCTTTTCCTTCTCCAGGCCCGGCTGCGTCCAGAGACCGGCAGCGAGGAACTGGACGCCGTCGGTGGTGGTGTACGGTCGGAGGAGCGTCTTGTCTTCGATCTGGCCCGACGCTCGCTGCGTCTTCGACTCGTACTCGCAGCGCTTGCCGTCCACGACGCCCTTGGACGCGCAGGAGAGCTTCACGTCGTCGCGGGGGTCCAGCGTGATGTGCAGCTGCACCTTCTGCCCCTTGCGCCACTTGGGCGCGTTCTTCTCGCTGAACGGATCGCTGCTCGAGAGGAACGCGAAGCCCATGGCGAGCAGGACGAACACGCCGAGGAACAGGAAGACGCTCTTTCCGAGAGAGGCGGCTGGCGGCGGCGCCTGCGTCGGCTTGCCGCCCCGCGCGCGGGCACGGCGCATTCGCTCCGGGGCGCCGTCGGGAGGGTCGTCGGCGGCGAGCGGCGGCACCTCGGGTGGGGGCGCGCCCGCCCCTCCGTCTTCTCCGCCCGCCGCAGTCTCCTCGCCCTCGAGCGGCTCGGAGGCCGCCGGCTCGGGCGCCGCAGCCGCCTCGGGGTCGGAGTCTCGCCCCGGAGACTCTTCCGGCTCGGCCGCCGGCGGCGCGGACTTCTTGGGCTCGGGAGACTCGGACGCCTTGGCCGCGGGCGGCGCGGACTTCTTGGGCTCCGGAGACTCGGACGCCTTGGCCGCGGGCGGCGCGGACTTCTTGGGCTCCGGAGACTCGGACGCCTTGGCCGCG
>CAZBJI010000033.1:33058-45175 GCA_964492175.1 uncultured Polyangiaceae bacterium
GGCCGCGGGCGGCGCGGACTTCTTGGGCTCCGGAGACTCGGACGCCTTGGCCGCGGGCGGCGCGGACTTCTTGGGCTCGGGAGACTCGGAGGCCTCGGCCGCGGGCGGCGCGGACTTCTTGGGCTCGGGCGGAGGCGGCGAGGACTCGCTGGTCGCTGAGGGCTTCATCGGCGCCGCGTCCTTGGACGCGGAGTCGGCGGTCGCGTCGCCACCGTCCTCCACCTCCCCAAGCTCACCGCGGGTCTCGGCGTCGTCCTTCTTCTCTTGGTCGTCCGTGGCCATGTCGCGGGCACTCTAGTCCCCTGGAAACCGAGTTTCCACGCAAACCACGAGGTGCCATCCCTTGGAGGCGCCGCGGAGCGCGGCACCGCTCCCTCCGCCGAGGTGACGCTGCGGAACGACCTCCCGTTGCTGTACCCTCCGAGGTGGTGGCCGGCGAGACGGAGACCATCGATCTACCAGGCACCGAGGCTCCGGCGTCGCAGGCGACGGACGCCGGCCTGGTGGCCCTGGCGGCGGAGCCGGCCGCGGACCTGCCCAGGGTGGTCGAGCTCGGCCAGAGCCCGCTGCTCATCGGGCGGGACCCGCCACCCGGCGGCCTTCGAATCGCGCAGAGCGCCGTCTCCAAGCTGCACGCGCAGATCGTCGCGACTCCGGGCGGCTTCGTCGCGCGAGACTTAGGGAGTCGCAACGGCCTCATCGTGCAGGGCCGGCGTGTGCAGGAGGCCCGCCTCGCGCACGGGGACCTGGTGCACATCGGCAACGCCCTGTTCAAGTTCGTCGCTCAGGGCGCGAGGAGGCACCTGGAGCCCGGCCCTAGGCCCCCCGGGTTCGAGGCCATCGTCGGTGGTCCGGCGCTGGACCGCGTGATCGGAGATCTCGCGCTGGTCGCGCGCACGGACCTCTCCGTCTTGCTCCTCGGAGAGACGGGCACGGGCAAGGAGGTGTTCGCGCGGAGTCTCCACGCGGCGAGCGGCAGACCGGGGCGGTTCGTGGCGCTCAACTGCGCGGCCATCCCCACGCACCTCCTCGAGGCGGAGCTCTTCGGCGTCCGTCGCGGCGCCTACACCGGCGCCGACCGCGATCGGGAGGGACTGGTCCGCGCCGCGGATCGGGGCACCCTCCTGCTCGACGAGATCGGGGACATGCCCCTGGAGGCGCAGGTCAAGGTGCTCCGTCTGATCGAGACGCGGGAGGTCGTGCCGCTCGGCGCCACGGTCCCCGAGCCCACCGACGCGAGGCTCGTGTGCGCGACGCACCGTGATCTCCGGCAGCTCTGCCGCGAAGGAAAGTTCAGAGGAGATCTGCTGGCGCGCGTCCAGCAACACGCCGCTCACTTGCCGCCGCTGCGTGATCGCAAGGAGGACCTCCCAAGCCTCGTCGACCGCTTCCTCATCGGTCGCGGAAGGCCGGATTTGAGGCCCGACTTCAGGGCGTGGCTGGTCATGCTCCACTACGACTGGCCGTTCAACGTGCGTGAGCTCGAGGCCGTGGTGCGCCGCGCGGTCGCCTTGGCGCGCGACGGCGCCTTCGGGGAGGCGCTGCTCCCTGAGGACATCCGCGAGGTGGCCCGCGGCTACGGCGCGGCGGCGACGTCGAGCGCGCCGCCGCCGCCGGCCGCGCCGGTGGTCGCGCTCGAGGGCGCGCCCACCCGCGACGAGCTCGATCTGGCCCTGCGGCAGCACCAAGGAAACGTCGCGGCGGTCGGGCGCCACTACGGAAAGGACCGCGCGCAGGTGCATCGGTGGCTGAGGCGGCACGGCCTGATCGCGGAGGACTACCGGGGCTGAGCGGCGCTCGGCGCGGGGCGGGGGAGGCGCTGGCGTGGACGGAGCCCACAGAGGGCCGCACGCACGCCGTCCTCGAGGAGGAACGCGCCGCCGCGCTGGGACGTGTCTCCGTCGAGCAGCAGCCCGAGGTGCAGGTGCCAGGCGCCGTTGGCGACGCCGCTCACGCCGAGCCGCTCCCCCGCGACGACGCGCCGCCGGACCTCCGCGTCCGGAGCCTGCTCGAACTCGAGCGCCGACAGGTGCGCGTACCAGGCATGCGTGATCCGCCGCTCGCCGTGCTGGAGGGGCTGGTCCAGCTCGACCAGCACGGCGAGGTCCGTGTCACGCGGTGACGCCCAGAGGCTATGGCCCGCCTCGGCGTACACGACCGTCCCCGCGGCGATGGCGTGGACGGGCAGGCGGATACCCGCGAGGTCGAGCCCGGTGTCCGCCGCGTAGCCGGCCGTGTACGCGCCGGGCATCGGGCTGTGCAGCCCGCAACCGAGGTCCTCGGACAACGACGGCTCCGCCGTGGAGGCGTTCTCCGGCTTCGGAGGCGGGGGAGCGGGAGCGGCGGCGTAGGTGCTCGCCTCGACGACGGCGACGCTCGGCTCGCGCGGGGTGGGCGCCGGAGAGGGGCGCCCGGGATCGGGCAGGGAGGGCGGGAGCGCCGACGTGCACGCGAGCTGGAGCGAGGCCGCGACGAGCCATCCACGACTTGGCATACGTAGGATGTCGCCGGGACGCGGCGGAGTGTGACCTGCCTGGTCGCTGCCAGAGGGCGTGGCGTCTCCCTCCAACGAGCGGTCTGGTCCCCTGGTCTCATCCTCTCTCGGAGCGCTCGGGCCGCTCCTGCCGGAGCCGCGCGAGCTCTCGTCCGCGCCGGAGCCATCTGCGCCCGATGGCGAGCCCGCTGTTGCTTGCTTGGAGAACTCGTTTCCACGCAACTAGCATGGGCCCATGGCGCGCTGGCTCCTCCGACGCCTCACTCCTTCGCTGCGGTGCGTCGCGGTCCTCGGTGCGATGTCGTTGGCTGGCTGTTCGCTGCTCGTGGGTCCCAACGCCGAGAAGATCCCGGCCGACGGGGCAGGCGGCGCGGGCGGAAGCGGCGGCGCAGGGGGCGAGGGGTCCCCGTGCGCCAGCGCCGACGAGTGCCTCCCGGCCGCGTCCGCGTGCCTCGTCGTAGGCTGCGTCGAAGGAGTGTGCGCCTCGCTCCCGCTCCCCGAGGGGCCCGCGACGTCGCAGACGGAGGGCGACTGCGCGGTGGTGCTCTGCGACGGAGCCGGGATGGAGAGCACCGCGGTCGACGACTCCGACGTCCCGAAGGACGCGCTCGACTGCACCGTGGGCCGGTGTGACCTCGGCGTCCCCACGACGGAGGGCGCCCCGGCGGGGGCCCCGTGCGACGACCTGGGAGGCACGCTGTGCGACGGAGGCGGGCTCTGCGTGGCTTGTCTCGCGGCCACCGACTGCGGCGAGAGCACCGAGTGCCGCAGCGTCTCGTGCGAGGCGGGCGCGTGCGTCGGCGTGGACGCGCCTTCGGGGACGCCGCTCGCGGCGCAGACCTCGTTCGACTGCAAGCTTGCGGTGTGCGACGGCGCAGGGGGCGAGACGACGGAGGTCGACGACGCCGATCTGCCGTTCGACGGCCTCGCGTGCACCGAGGACCTCTGCTCCCAGGGGACGCCGAGCCACCCGTTCTCGGGGGCGGGAACCCCGTGCGCCGAAGCGGGCGGGACCGTCTGCAGCGGGGCCGGCGCGTGCGTGGAGTGTGCGGACGGCAGCCACTGCGCGACGGGCGTCTGCCAGAGCAACACGTGCCAGGACCCGTCGTGCGGGGACCTCGTCCAGAACGGCGACGAGACCGCGACCGACTGCGGCGGGAGCTGCGGGCCTTGTCCGCTCGGGGAGACGTGCGCCGTGGACGCGGACTGTCAGACGGGCCGCTGCGCGGGCGTGTGCGGTCCCGTCGAGGTGGCCTCGGTGTCGCCGCTCGACGGCTCGAGCGGCGCGCCGGTGGAGGGGCCCATCACGGTCGTGTTCAGCGGCGCGATGGACCCGAGCTCGCTCACGCTGAAGACGGCGCTCGACTCCGGGCCATGCGCCGGGACGCTGCAGGTCTCGACCGACGCGTTCGCCACGTGCGTCCCCATGAGCGCTGCGCAGCCGGCGATGTCCGGGGGCGCCACGATCGCGACGCTCACGCCTGCGCCCGGGCTCGCGTTCGGCTCCACGTTCCGGGTGCGGCTGGTCGCCGGCGCCCTCGACGCCCAGGGGGACGCTCCCGTGCCGTTCTCCACGCCCCAGGGCTTCACCACGCGCTTCGGCATCGCCGGCGCGCCCGTCGCGATCAGCCAGGTGTACGGCGGCGGGGGGAACCCCGGCGCGCCCCTGTCGCACGACTTCGTGGAGCTGAAGAACCGAGGGCCCGGCTCGATCGATCTCGCGGGCTACTCGCTGCAGTACGCGTCCGCGGGCGGGACGACGTGGAGCACGACGCCGCTCGCCGGCGTCGTGGCGCCCGGCGGCTACTGGCTCGTCCAGCTCGGATCGGGGGGCCCGTCCGGGGCGCCGCTGCCGGCGCCCGACCACGTGGGGCTCGTGAACTTGAGCTCGTCGAGCGGAAAGCTCGCGCTCGTCGCGCCGGGCGTCACGCTCGGGGGCAGCTGCCCGGTGTCTCCGGCGATCGTGGACATGGTCGGCTACGGCGCGGCGTCCTGCGCGGAGGGGCCGACGCCCGCGCCCGGGCTCACGGTGGCGAGCGCGCTGTTCCGCGCCGCGGACGGCTGCGTCGACGCCGACGCGAGCGCCGCCGATTTCTCCACGGCGACGCCTGCCCCTCGGAGCTCCGCGTCGCCGTCGCTCGCGTGCGCGCTCAGCGTGGCGAACGAGAGCGGCCTGGGCGAGGTGGACCTCTGCGCCGTCGTCTCGCCCGTGAGCTTGAGCCTCTCCCCGGGCGCCGCGAGCGGGCCCGTCGTCGGGCGCGTGTACGAGGTCGGCGTCACCGAGCCGCCGGGGGCCGACGCGGCGGTGACGGTCGAGATCGGGTTCGGGCCGCGCACCTCGAACCCTCAGCACGAGGCGGGCTGGCAGTGGTCGGCGGCCTCCTTCGTGGCGCAGGCCGGCAACGCCGACGAGTACGCCGGCGCGTTCACGGCGCCCGCCCCTGGGTCCTACTCGTACACCGTCCGGGTGAGCTTGGACGGCGGCGCGTCGCACACCTACTGCGACCTCGACGACGCTGGCTCCAGCGTCGGAGCCGCGTTCGAGACGCCCCAGCTCCCCGCGCTGACGGTGAACTGAGGGCCGAGTCGGCTGGCGTCGGGACCAGACCCACGCCCGAGCCGCGCGGCGGTCTGCGTGTTCCGGGAGAACACGGAGACCGCCGCGCGCCGCGCGCTCGGAGACGATCGGGCGGGCGACGGCGCGCTAGGATCGAGGCGTACGCCCGTCGGGGCAAGGAGCGGTCATGAGGGTGCATCGATGGTTCGTGTCGGCGTGCATGTTGGTGGGCTCGGGCGCCGTGGTGGTCGCGTGCAGCGACGGTGACACCGATGGCGCGGGAGGTGACGGCGCCTCGGGGGCCGGCTCGCTGTTCGGCGAGTGCACGCACAACGGGAAGGCGTGCCAGATCCTCTGCAGCCTGGACCTCGGCTGCGTGGAGTGCCTCACCGACGCCGACTGCCCCGCCGCTTCGCCTGCGTGCGTCCACGGCGAGTGTCGGCAGTGCGATGACAACGCCGACTGTCCCATGGGGCAGGCCTGCTTTCCTGGGAGCGGCACGTGTGAGACCGCGTGCCAGGACAACGGCGACTGCAACGGCAACGGCAACGGCAACGGCAACGGCAACGCCGACACCTGCAACACGATGACGGGGCAGTGCGTGGAGTGCCTGACGAACGCCGACTGCGGCGCCGGCGATCCGTTCTGCGACGCCGAGCTCGCCCAGTGCTCCGAGTGCCTCGGAGACGCCGACTGCGGGGCGGCGCAGCCGCACTGCGATCTCGAGGACGGCGAGTGCGTCGAGTGCAACATCGACGGCGACTGCCCAGCGGGGCAGCTCTGCTCTGGCCACAACTGCCACCTGGTCTGCACGAGCGACCTCGACTGCCAAGGCAGCCCCGGGAGCCCCCTCTGCAACACGAGCACGGGCGACTGCGTGCAGTGCATCACCGACGCCCACTGCGCCTCCCCGACCCCGGCCTGCAACCAGAACGGCAACTGCCAGGTCTGCGTGACGAACGCTCACTGCCTGGCTCCCCTCGCCATCTGTGACGACGGCGACGCCTGCGTCGAGTGCACCGAGGACGAGCACTGCCCGCCGGCAGAGCCGAACTGCAACGACAACGCCTGCGAGCCCTGAGATCGGCCGGAGGGGTCGGCCTCGCCCACGCGGCGAGGGCGGGGCGAAGGGTGTCCTACGGGTAACGATCCCGCCTGGAGGCTCGGTCACGGCGAGCCGGGTTCACCTGCTCCCTCAGGACACCGCAGAGAGCGACGCGGCGACGGCGCGCTCTCTGACCGCCCCCGACCGACGGGTGAGGCGGCGCCGAAGTTGGTGCCCAGGGCCGGAATCGAACCAGCGACACGAGGATTTTCAATCCTCTGCTCTACCAACTGAGCTACCTGGGCTCGGAGCGGGGCCGGATTCATACCCCACGCGTCCTCGATCGCGCAAGACCTCGTCTCGGTGCAGCCGAACGAGGTACGAGAGCCAGGCGCCCCGCAGCGCGATGAGGAGCCACAGCCCGCCTAGCTGCAGCAGCACGCCGCCGACCAGCCCCAGCGTGGATCCGCCGAGCAAGAGCCGGCACAAGAGCAGCAAGCCTACGAGCCAAACGACGGCCGAGCCGACGACCAGGGCCACGTAGCGTCCGAAGAGCCCGAGCGGCCGAGCGCGCAGGATGGCGGAGAGGTGGGCGAAGCGCCGCTGCCAGGGCCGAGGGCCCGTGACGACGACGACACGGGCGGCGTCCGTCGAGATCCCCACCCACGCGGCCGGGATCATCGCGAGGGCGAAGAGCGCCCCTCCGGCCGCGACGCGGGACCAGGCGCCTTCGGAGAAGCGATCGACGACCGGCGTGGCGCTCGCGACGCCGAGGAACCCCGCGAGGGCGAGGAGCATGGAGCCGAGCCCTGACACGAGCAGGAGCGGACCGAACCGAGTCGCCCCCACGAGCCCAGACCTCAGCAGCGATCGTCGGGGCTCTGCGAAGCGCGCGAGCAGCGCGGCCACGAGGGGGACCGAGAGGACGTGTCCGACGACCGCGCCGAGGACGAACGTCGACGTCGCACCGCTCCACTGCGGTGGTCGCCGGATGAGCTCGATGAGCAGGGCGCCACCGCGATCCAAGAGGGCCAGCTCCCCGCCGGGGAAGGCTTGGAAGCGCTCGGAGACGAGGCCCGCCGGGCCCGCGGCCAGGACGAGGGAGAGGCCGACGCGGAGCGCGAGCAGCAGGAGATAGATCGGGTAGCCGTCGCGGAGAGAGGCCATCAAGGGCTCGTCACCGTCAGCCACGACGCAGCGAGCGCCGAGGAGAGCGACCACGTTCGCGCCGCGAGGCCGGCGGGGACGTGGCCGAGCGCGTCGTTGGTCCTGCTCTCGTCGAGCAGGACCTTGCCCTCCGGGTCCACCACGAGCCCCACCGCGCGCGCGGGGAGCTTCGCCTCGATGCGAGCGAAGTCGCCGACGCCGTCCCACGTGACGCGGGTCCGCCCGCCGTCGGCGTCGACGACGTCGATCTCCACCGGGAGCACGAGCGTCCCCCTGCGGCGAACGGTCACGAGCGCGGTCGGTGGATCCGTCCCCGTGTTGCTGAAGGCGGCGGGCTCGAAGTCCACCCAGCCCTGATCGAAGGCCGCCGCGGCGAAGAGCCGCGCGGCGGGCGCCGACTCGGCGCGGAGCGCGGCCTCGAGGTCGGCCGGCCCGGGGTGCCCGAAGCGGTGAGCGCGCGCATACGAACGGACGGCCCGCGTCGCGGCGCCGTCGAACACCCGGTCGATGGTGCGCAGCACCGTCGCCGTCCGCGCGTAGACGAGGCCCCCGTAGTCGCCGCCCGTCGCGAAGCCGCTCGCGCGGGTCGAGAGCGGCGCGGCCTCGGCGAGCATCGGCCGGGTGGCGCGGTCCCACTCCTCGATGGCGATTGGCAGGAGCGACGTCACCGTGTGGCCGTACAGCTCGCGGAGCGCCTCGCCCGTCGCCCAGGTCGTCAAGCCCTCGTCGAGGAAGGGGTGCGCGTTCTCGTTCGTGGCGACGAGGCCGTAGAACCACTGGTGGGCGAGCTCGTGCAGCGTGAGGTGCTCGAGCAGCAGCACGGGGACGTCCCCGACCCACGCGGGGCCGCCCGTCGTGATGAGCGTCGGGTACTCCATCCCACCCGCTTCGTTCGCCTCGCCCGGCGGGTGGACGATCGTGAGAGTGCCGTAGGGGTAGGCGCCGAACGCCTCGGAGAAGTACGCGAGGCCGCGGGCCGCGGCGTCGAGCTGCACGCCGGCAGCGGCGCCGAACCCGCGCGGGACGAGACACCGGATATCGACGCCGTGGGCTCGCGCGGTCCGCTCCTCGAAGCCGTCCCACGCGGCGAACGCGAAATCGTGAACGCCGCGCTGCACGAAGGTCCTGGTGACCCGCCCGTCGGCCGAGGCGGAGCTCACCTCGGCCCCCGTGGCGCCCACCAGGAAGCCCTCGGGCGTGTCGATGCTCACCTCGTAGGCGCCGAAGTCGGCGTAGAACTCGCTGAAGCGCTCGTAGGGAAAGTGGGCGAACGCACCCGTCTTCTCCAGCTTGGCGATCTTCGGGAACCACTGCGCCACCATGTGGAAGCTGCCCGCGTGGCCCGCGCGGAGAGACACGCTCGGGAGCCGGGTCTCGAACGCCACCTCGATGTGCAAGGCCTCTCCGGGCAGCACGCTGGCACCGAGCGGGACGTGGATGTCGGTGGCGTCGTCCGCGTCCCCCGGGGTTCGCGGGTCTGCCGGCCAGACGTCCCGGCCGAGCTCTCGGACGAAGAACTTCGACACGGTGATGCTCCCGGGGTCGCCGCCCGGCGCGCCACGGAACCCGCCCGTGCGCTCTCTCCGGTACACCGTGCGCTCGTGAGCGAACGCGTTCATGTAGAGGTGGACGTACAGGTGATCGACTGGGCGATCCGAGGCGTTCACCCAGGTGATCGTTCCCTCCCCATGGACGACGTGGGTGTCGGGCTCGAGCCGCGCGAACAGGCGGTAGCTGGCGATCTCGGGCGCGGACTCGACGCCGGGCGCCGGCGGGTGCGCGGGCGGGTCCTCCGCGCCACCGACGGCGAGGAGGGCGGTGGAGGCGCCGAGGAGCGTGAGGCCGATGGCGACCTCGGCGAGGAGCGCGGCCACGCGCCGACCCCGGGAGGACACGATCAGAGCCGCAGCGAGTCGACGGCCACGACCCCCTGCTCGCGCATCTCGTAGAGGAGCCGGAGCGCGTCGAGCTGGGACATCCCCGACATGTCGAGGACCTCGTCCAACGTCGCCACGCCGTCGATGAGCGAGATGAGGAAGCCCGACCGGTGATCCAGCGACAGGCCCTGGATCTCGTCGGGTCGCATCGCGACGCGAAGAACCTGCTCGCCCGTGCCGAGGCGCGCCAGATACATCTGACAGAGCGCCTCGTGGGCGCTGTCTCGGTAGCGCTTCGCCGCTTCCAGGTCGGGCCGGCTCTCCAGCAGCGCCTCCGCGCGGAGCGCGGCGCCGAAGAAGTCTCCGCGATCGAACCGCTCCCGGATCGGCGCCAGCTCGGGGTCTTCGTCTTCCTCCAGCGCCGCCAGCTCCTCCGCGGACAGCGCGACGTCGTCCTCGAGCTCGATCTCGCTCTCGGGGGACGCCTGCTCCGCCGCGCTACCTGCCTCCGGTGGCGAAGGCGCGGGGGACGGCGCGGGCGGCGGGGGCGGTCTGCTGGAGGTGGCCGTCGCGAGCATCTCGTCGACGGGCAGCGCGTCGAACGCGTCGCCCGGCGGGTCGGCCGCCGCCTGGGGGCTACCTGGCTCCGCGGCCCCCCGGTCGGCGCGTGCGCTCACCTTGGGCGAGGGTCGCGTGATGGCCTGTGGGCGTGGACGCGCCGCGGGGATCGGCGCCTCGCCGGGCACCGGCGTCTCCCGCTCCGGCGGGGCGAGATCGGTGATGTCGAGGTGCAGGTCGAGCGGGGGAGCCGACTCGCGGGTCGGCGGTACGGACGCCTCGCTGGCCGGTGCGGCCGCCGCGCGGTTCACCACGGTCGCGCGGCGCTGGGCGGCGGCCACGCGCCGCGGGCTGTCGCTCGGGAGACGCAGGGACGAGCCTGCGCCCGTCGCGGACGGCCCTGCCGGCGGCGGCGAGGCCATCTTGACCCCGGTGGGTGGGGTCGGCCGCGTGTGGACCCGCGCGTCGACCCCCAGGGACGGCGCGCGTCCGGGCGGCGGAGGGGTCATCGCCGGGGCGTTGCGCTGCCCGCCGAGCCGGATCGTGCCCGCCGTGGCCTTCGCTCGAGCGAGCCGCATCTCGTCGTCAGAGGCGCGCCGCGTCGTGGGAGGCTCGGACGACGGATCACCCTCCATCATCATGGGCGGAGGGGCGACGGTGATCGCGAGGGGCGTGGCTTGCGCCGGCTCGTTCTCCGGCGCGCGCTCGCGCTCGGCCTCCACGTTCTTTCGAAACTGGGCGAGCAGACGCCGTGAGTCCACCGCGCGCGTGACGGGTGCTTCCTCTTCCCCGAGGTCCCAACCCGAGTCGATATCGTCGTCTTCTTCGGCCACGAGCGCTCAGGCCGTCAGTGCGGGCGAGAGACGACGCCCTTGAACATGCGGTGGGTGCGGCTCAGCGCCTCCATCTGCTCCTTGACCGACGTCGGATCGCGCTTCTCCATCGCCTCCCTGGTCTTCTGCAGGATGCCGCGAGCCTTGCTCAGCGCCTCGCGACCGAAGTCGCTGGACGCGACGACCGACTCGACCTGGGGGAACATCTTCTCGATGTCCGTGACGAGCTTCTCCGCCTCCTGCTTCACGCCCTCGAACTCGTCGCTCTCCTTGCTCTGGACGAGGAAGTCCTTGGCCTTGTCCATCATGGTCTTGACCTCGTCCTTCGTGAGGCCGCTGGACGCGGTGACCTGGATGCTCTGGGCTTGACCGTTCTCGAGATCCTTGGCGCTGACGCTCACGATGCCGTCGCTGTTGATCTCGAAGTTTACCTCGATCTCGACCTGACCCTTGGGCGCGCGCCGGAGGCCGGTGAGGATGAACTCCCCGAGCAGCTCGTTCTCGTTCGCTTGCTCGCTCTCCCCCTGCATGACCAGGATCTTCACCGCCGTCTGGTTGTCCCGGCTCGTGGTGAAGATCTTCGACCGGCTGGTGGGGACGGTCGTGTTCTTGGGGATGAGCTCCTCGAACTTGGAGCCCGCCGTCATGATGCCGAGCGCGTGCGGCGTGACGTCGAGGAGGATCATCTCTCGGCTCTCGTCGACGAGCGCGGAGCCCTGCACCGCCGCCCCGAGGCCGACGACCTCGTCGGGGTGCACGCCCTTGCACGGCTCGCGCGAGAAGAACTTGGTGACCGACTCGACCACCGCGGGCATGCGCGTCATGCCCCCCACGAGGACCACCTCCTCGACCTCGTCCTTCTCGAGGCGGGCGTCTTCCAGCGTTTGACGGCAGATCTCCACGCACCTCTCGATGAGGTCCTCGCAGAGCTGCTCGAGCGTGGCGCGGGTCAAGGTGCGCTGCAGGTGCAGCGCGTCGTTGCGGCCGCTCGAGATGATGAAGGGGAGGTTGATCTCGGTCTCGGCCACGCCAGAGAGCTCGCACTTGGCCTTCTCCGCGGCGTCCTTGAGGCGCTGGAGCGCCATGCGGTCCTGCCGGAGATCCACCCCGTTCGCGTCTTTGAACCCGTCGACGAGCCAGTCGATGATGCGCCCGTCGAAATCCTCCCCGCCGAGAAAGGTGTCGCCAGCGGTCGCGATGACCTTGAACACGCCCCCCGAGCTGATCTCGAGGATCGAGATGTCGAACGTGCCGCCGCCGAGGTCGAAGACGGCGATGACCTTGTCGATGTTCTTACCGAAGCCGTACGCGAGGGCCGCGGCGGTGGGCTCGTTGATGATGCGGATGACGTCCAGGCCGGCGATGGTCCCGGCGTCCTTGGTCGCCTGGCGCTGGTTGTCGTTGAAGTAGGCCGGGACCGTGATCACGGCCTTCGTGACCGGCTCGTTCAGGTAGTCCTCGGCGAAGAGCTTGACCTCCTGGAGGATCATCGCGCTCATCTCGGGGACGCTGTAGGTCTTGTCCCTCAGGACGATGCGAACGTCGCCGTGCGGCCCCTCCACGATCTTGTAGGAGGCCGTGGAGAC
>CAZBJI010000033.1:45185-55615 GCA_964492175.1 uncultured Polyangiaceae bacterium
GTTCCACTTGCGCCCGATGAGGCGCTTGGCCGCGTACACCGTGTTCTCGGCGTTCGTGATCGCCTGGCGCTTGGCGATATGCCCGACCAGCCGCTTTCCGGCCTCGGTGATCGCCACCATGGATGGGGTGGTCTTGTATCCCCCGCGGTTGGGGATGACCGTCGGCACGCCGTCCTCGACGATCGCTACGCAGGTGTTGGTGGTACCAAGATCGATGCCGAGAACGCGTTCCATGTGGCTCCAGTCCTCACATGGCAGGACGGGCAAGCGCCTCCCGCCGACTCCCGAGGCAGGCAGAGCCTGCCAGCGGGCCAGAGCAGCATCCCACGGGACCGCCGCTCAGGGCGAGTGTTTTGGTTTTCTGACGCAGGCGCTCCGTTCACGCCCACCCCGAGGACCGAGTGCGCGCTCGACGGAGCTTAGCGCTTCGGCCTTCGGTCGGCAGCGGAAGGATTGACCACGCTGTAGGCTCCGGACAGCTTCGGCTCGGGAGGGGGCGGAGCCGCGACCTTCGGGTTCGCCGGGCTCGACTGGCCGGCGGCGATCTGTCGCGGATCGTACGCGTGGGGGGGGGTCGGGATCGCGTTCGGATTCGCGGGCACGCCCTGCGGGTTCGGGATGCGGAAGGCGCCGCCCGCGGGCCCGGCGGGAGCGCTCTGTGAGTGACCCTGCTCCGCTGCCCCCTCAGGCGGGAAGCTCCGCTGTTCGTACGCCGAGAGCGGATTCTCCTGTTGTTGGTCCTGCCGCGGTGGGTAGCTCAGGGGCGAGTAGCTCGGGTGCTGTTGGCCGTGCTGCGACGGTGATTGCTGCGCGTAGGCCTGCTGGGAGTGCTGCGGGTGACCCTGCTGCGGGTATCCCTGCTGCGGCTGGCCCTGCTGCGGGTATGCCTGCTGCGGGTGGCCCTGCTGCGGGTATCCCTGCTGGGGGTGGCCCTGCTGCGGGTATCCCTGCTGCGGGTATCCCTGCTGCGGGTGGCCTTGCTGCGGGTATCCCTGCTGCGGGTATCCCTGCTGCGGGTGGCCCTGCTGCGGGTGGCCTTGCTGCGGGTATCCCTGCTGGGGGAAGCCTTGCTGCGGATGTCCCTGCTGGGGGAAGCCTTGCTGCGGGTGTCCCTGCTGCGGGTGTCCCTGCTGCGGGTGTCCCTGCTGCGGGTATCCCTGCTGGGGGTATCCCTGCTGGGGGTATCCCTGCTGCGGGTATCCCTGCTGAGGGTAGCCCTGCTGCGGGGGATATGCGCTCTGGCGGCCGGGGGGTTGAGACGTTTTGGCGCCTTGAGCGGGCGCTCCATCCGGGCCGTAGATCGCGGGATAGCTGACGCGTCCATCGTCCGGATACTGCGACGCCCGGATGTCGGGCGCGGGGTACGAGACCCCCGCGGAGGGCGCCGCGGGCGGTGCAGCTGCCACCGCTGATTGAGGCGGGTATTGCGCCGCGAAGTCGGTCCCCGAGGTGCCCGACGACGTGGGAGGGGCGGCGGCTTGCTCCTTCTCCCGCTGCGCGAGCTGCGCCATGTGCTCTTTCACCGCGTCGCGGGCGGCCTTCACCAGCCCGAGCGCGCGCTCGTCCTTGTGGCTAGCCTCCTCCGCGCGGTCGAGCTCCGCGTAGGCGCTCTTCTCGAGCCCGGCCGCCATGAAGCAGTAGGCGAGCGTGATGCGCATCTGCGCCGCCTTCGGCGCGAGATCGACCGCTCGCCGGGCGAGCTCCACTGCGCGGCGGGGGTTGGAGCCGCTGCGAAACGTGGCAAACGCCGCGCGCTCGTGCATCCGCGCGTCGTCGGGCTTGCCGTGGCACGCCTTGGAGAAGCTCACCGCCGCCTCCGCGAAGCGCTCTTGCTGGATCTCGAACTCGCCCTGTCGCGCGAAGCCGTCGGCCAGCGCCGTCGCGGCCAGATCCTGGACCTCCTTGGCCTCCGCTTGCACCGCGGCGTCGTTCGGCGCGATGCCGGCGGCGATGCGGAAGAAGTTCGCCGCCGACGCCCACTCGGCCCCGGCGATCGCGCGCCGGCCCGACGAGACGTAGTGCTCGACCTGTGCTTGCGCCGCTTGCTGCTTGGCGTACTCGTAGCGGACCCGCAGGGCCTCGGCCGCTGCCTTGGGATCCATGGGCGGCGGCTTCTCATCGTGTGCGGGCTTGCCCGGGGCCCCCGGGCGGGGCCGTCCACCGCCGAGCTTGGCTGCGAGCGCGCGCTTTCGGTCGGCGAGATCGGCCTGCTTCTTGGCCGCGGCCGGATCCGTGAGCGCGGCGGCGCGGGCCTGTTGCTCGATGGCCGCCTGCGCGGCCGCGACCGCGCGCTGCCCGGCGTCGAGCAGCTCCGCCGCGCGTTGGTTCTGCTCGATGGTGGAGAGGTACTGATCGTACTCCGCGCGCTTCTGCTTGGACGTGAGGGTGTCATGCGCGAGCGTGAGTCTGGCGAAGATCGCCTCGATCTTCGGCTTGAAGCTGCCGAGGTTCCTCTTGAAGAACTTGTCGGGGTGGTAGTCGGGAGCGATGGCGTAGTACGCGGCCTTCACCTCCTTGCGATCCACCAGCGGGTGGAGCCCGAGCAGCTCGTAGAAGTTCAGGACCTCGAGGCGGGCCGCGGCGTCGAGGATCTGCTTTCGCTTGTCGACGTCCAGATCCGCCGCCTCTTCGAGGAAGCGGCGGTCGTAGGTGCCGCCCTTGCCGAGCGCGCCGCCGAACGCGAGCGCGGAGGCGACCTTCGTCGACTTGTCGGCCTGCTCCTTGTCCAGCCGCGCCCGGTCGATGAACTCGGCGGCGCCGAGCTCGACGAGCCGCTCGAGGGCCTTGCCGACGGTCGCCGGGTTGTAGCCCGTGAGCCGCACGATGTCGTCGTCGGTGGCCTTGCCATCGATCTTGGAGAAGACGTTCCCCTCCGCCGGCGTCAGGGGAAGCTTCTTGTAGTCGACGTTGGCGACGAGCCGAACGAGTCGAGCCATGCTCGCAGACAGACTAGCCTTCCGCGAGGGGGCGAGGCCAGCGACCATCCACGATTTCGGGCGTGCGGGTCGATCGTCCCGGTCGCCGGCCAGCGCGATGGCGCGCCGAGGGGCGCCTCGGGCGCGCACCAGGCCGAGATTGGTCAGCGACCCGGCGGGGGCGCGAGCGCCTGCTCGAGGACGCGCTCTTGGAGCGTCATCGCCCACTCGAACGCCTCCAGCGCCGCGAGCCGCGCGTCCTCCGCGCCGGCGGGGTCGTTGGCCTTCGTGAGCGCCTCCATCCGACGCTCCTCGACCAGGCCCCAGACCATGTACAAGTTCGCGCGGAAGAGGGTCGTCTCGGTCGCGACGGAGAGCCCCGCGAGGATCTCGTCGGTCGCCACGTCGTGCTCACCCTCCTCGCTGAGGAGGTCGGCGAGCCTCGCGTGCGCGTCGGCCAACACCTCCCGTACCTCCGGGGTCAGCGTGGGGCGGGCGCCCTCCGTGAGGCGCCGCAGGTGGAGGATGGCGCCGCGCCTGTCTCCCCTCTGGAGGGCGAGGTCGGCCGCGTGGTTCGCGGCGCGAGCCTTCGAGAGGAAGGCCATGAGCGTCACGTCGACCGGCTGGCGAGCCGGCAGAGGGATGGCTTGCGCCGCCGATCCGGAGGGGGCGCCGCCGCGCGGCGCCTGATCCCGACACGCGATCGTCGAGAGGGCGAGGCAGAGCCCGAGCGCCCAGGCCATGGAGCCGCGCGCCGTCACTCCACACCCCACCGCTCGAACTGGTTGTGGCGGTAGTCCACCTCGCGCGCGCCGGCGATCCGGTCGATGCGCTCGCTCGTCTTGCCTCCCCCGTGCGGGAAATCCTCGACCGTGAAGAGGGGAGCCGTCGAGCGCGACTCCACCAGCTGAGGCGCGTGGGCCGCCGAGGGCGCCTCGCCGTCGGGCTGCGAGAGCCAGAGCCCCGCCACGCTCGCGGCGAGCGCGAGGGCGCCGGCGGCGGCGAGGGCGAACGAACGGCCGCTCGTCTTCGAGCGGCCGCGCCGGAGGGCACCCCCGAGGATGGCTTGGTGTCGGAGGTCGTCGAGGGGGCGCGGCGCGTACGCCGAGCGCAGGATCCTCACCCAGCGAGCGAGCGGGTGCGACGCCTCGCCCCCCTCCAGGGCTCGCGCGAGCGCGGCGGCGTCGCGCGCCTCCTCCTCGTCCGCGGGCGCCTCGAGCGGCGCGCCGGCCAGCGCGTCGGCGCCCAGGACCCGCGCGAGGATCGCTTCGTGCTCCGCGTCCGGGAGCTCTCGTGGCCGCAGCGCCGCCACCAAGAGCTCCGCCACCGGCTCGGCGCCCGCGTCCACCGCGCGCCGGCGCTCCTCCGCTTCGGCGAGCTCCGCCGGCGACGAGGACTCGTCGTCCTTCATGACGACACCTCCTTCGCGACTTCGCCTTCCATCTTGCCGATCACCTTCTTCAGAGACGTGAGGGCGCGGTGCAACACCACGTCGAACGTGGCGACGCTCACGCCGAGCTCGCGCGCGACCTCTTCCCGCGGCCGCTCCTCGAGGACCCGCAGGCGGATGGCGCGCTCGTACCGGGGATTGAGCGCTCGGAGGGCCGTGTCCACCTTGGCGCGGGCGGCGTCGAGGTCCCTCGCCTCGAGGACGTCGACGTCGGGGCCAGCGCCCGAGGCCTTCTCCGCCCGGTCGATCTCGCGGGCGAGATCGTCGGGCTCGAACAGCAGCTCGCGCTTCCGGGAGCGGAGGATGTCGAGCGCGATGCGCAGCGCGACGACCCGCAGCCACGGATACACCCCGCACTCCTGCCACGTGTACTGGTCGAAGCGCTCCACGACGCGCGCGTACGTCTCGGCCAGGGCGTCCTGCGCGATGGCCTCGCTCCCGAGCCGAGGAAGCAGCACGGCCCGGTACAGGACGGGGCCGTACGCGCGGAGGACCCGCCCGAGGGCGACGCGGTCCCCGGCCTTCGCCTGCTCGCAGAGGTCGCGCTCCACGGCCGGGTCCATCCGGCTGTTGGCCACGCGCCGGACGATAGCCGTCCCCTCGACCCGTTGCACCATCCACGACGCGAGCCAGGTGCGGGCGCCAGCGTCGGACGGGGCGCCCGCGGGGGCCTCCCCCCCGCCTGCCGCGTGAGGGACCCGGCCGGCGAGCGCTCGCGCCCGGCAGGCGAGGCCACCCCACCAGGACGAGGGCAGCTCGAGCTCGGCCACGCAGAGGGCGGTCACCAAGACGAAACGCGCGCGGCCCCGCGACCTTACGGCACCTGGGTGAAGGCCCGATCCGGCCCGTGCGGTCGGGGCTCCGGCCCCCTCGTGGGGGCTGGGCCCCCTTCGCGGGTCATAGCCGCTCGGGCCGTACGACGTTGCGGCGCATGGAAACACTCATGAGCAGCGCCAGCCCCAGCATGTTGTTCGCGACGCTGCTTCCCCCGTAGGAAAAGAGCGGGAGGGTGACCCCGACCACCGGCATGAGCCCACACGTCATCGAGACGTTGATGATGGCGTGCCAGAAGAACATGGCCGTGACGCCGATGCACAGGACGGCGCCGAACCGGTCGCGCGCTTGGGAGGCGAGCCTCACCCCCCAGAGGCACACGAACGCGTAGAGGGCGAGGAGGACGACGCTCCCGGCGAAGCCCCACTCCTCCGCGAACACCGGGTAGGGGAAGTCAGTGGACTGATCGGGGAGGAACAGGAACTGGTTCTGCAGCCCCTGCATGTACCCGTTCCCGAACAAGCCCCCGTTTCCGATGGCGACCCGCGCCTGGTGCGCGTGCCAGCCGCGCCCCGCGATGTCGGCCTCGGGGTTCATGAACACCTCGATCCGGTCGCGTTGGTAGTCGTAGAGGACGTTGTGGTACGCGAAGTACCCGATGATCGCAGCGGTCCCGAGGAACGCCAGGATGCTGCGCATCCGCACCTTCGTCAGCGCCGCGATGGTCAGGAAGATGAAGACGTGGATCATGGCGGTCCCGAGGTCGGGCTGCCGGAGGATGAGCACCGCCGGGAGCGCCGCGAGCGCCGCCGGGATGGCCAGGTCCTTCAGGGTGCGCCCCTCGTTCTTGGGGTCGTCGTGCAGGTACTTGGCGAGCGCGACGATGAGGCCCAGCTTCGTGAACTCGCTCGGCTGGAACCGGAACGACCCGAACTCGATCCAGCGGGTCGAGCCCCGCACGTCGCGGGCGAGGACGAGCACCAACAGCAGCGCGAAGACCCCGATCCCGTAGATCAAGTAGCCGTAGCGCTCGACGTGGCGGTAGTCGAACGCGCACAGGATGGCGCCCACGACGCCTGCCCCCGAGAGCCAGTAGAGCTGGCTGATGTACCGCTCGGCGATCGCCCCCTGGTAGACGCTCGTCGCGCTGTAGAGGTTGACCACGCCGAGCAGCGCGATGAGCACCGCGCCGATGAACAGCGGCCAGTCGAACCTCGCGGTGAGCGTCTCCTCGCGGCGCATCAGGGGCCCCCGCGGCGGCGATCAGGGGGGCGGTCCCCCTTGTCCGGCGCGACGGTCCCCGCCTTCTTGCCAGCCCGCGCCGCGTTCATCTCGTTGTAGGCGCGGATGACCTGGAAGGCGATGGGGGCCGCGTGCTTCCCGCCCGCACCCCCGTGCTCGACGAGCACGACGATCGCGACCTCGGGCGCCTTCGACGGGGCGAACCCCGCGAACCACGCGTGATCGCGGTTGAAGTACCAGACCTTCTCCGCCTCCACGCCGCGGACCAGCTTGTGGCTGACCTGCGCCGTGCCCGTCTTGCCGGCGAGGTCGACGCCCTCGATGCGGGCGCGAAACGCGGTCCCGCCCTCCTCCTGCACGCCGGCGACGAGCGCGCGGTGAACGAGCCGGAGGTTCTCGGGATCCGCCTCGATCTGGCGCCGGACGCGCGGCGAGAACTCTTGGACGACCGTCCCGCTCGACGTCTCCACCGCGCGCACGAGCTGCGGCTGGTACAGCGTGCCCCCGTTCGCCAGGGCGGCGTAGGCGAGCGCGAGCTGCAGCACCGTCACCGTCGTCGCGCCCTGCCCGATGGCCGCGTTGAGCGCGAAGCCCTGGAGGTACCTGCCTTTGTTGCGGTACGTCATCCAGGCGCGCGTGGGCATGCGGCCCGACGCCTCCGCGTTGATCCCGAGGCCCGTCTTCTGCCCGAAGCCGAACCGCTGTCCCATGTCCGCGATGACGTCCATGCCGACCTGGTTCTCCGTGACCAGGTTCCAGAAGTAGACGTTGCAGCTCTCGCTGATGGCCTTGTGCAGGCTCGTGGTCCCGTGCACGTGCGTGCACCCGTACATCTTGCGCCCGAACTTCGTGAAGCCGCGGCACTGGACCGAGGAGGCGGCGTTGATGAGCCCCTTCTCCAGCCCGGCGAGCGCCGTGAACGGCTTGAACGTCGAGCCGGGCGGGTACGAGCCGCTCACCGTCTTGTCGAGGGCGGGCTTGAGGGGGTCCGCGTACAGCCGCCGGAACGCGTCCCGGATGACCGTCTTGCCGTGCGCGCCCGAGAGCGCGTTCGGGTCGTACCCGGGCTTGGAGTAGAGGCCGAGGATGCGCCCGGTCTTCACCTCCACGACCGCGACCCCCCCGGCCAGCTCCGCGCGGAACGCCCGCTCGATCGCGGCCTGCAGCTCGGCGTCGAGCGTCAGCTTGAGGTCTCGACCCGGCACCGGCTCCACCCGAGCCTCCTCCGGATCGATGATGCCGGGTGTGTCGCGGCGCCGCCCGCGGGCGTCGACCAGCACCTTCTCCCAGCCGCGCGTGCCGCGGAGGTAGCTCTCCCATGCGCGCTCGGTCCCCGTCACGCCCAGCCGGTCGCCCTCCACGTAGCCCGCCGATTTCAGCTTCGGAAGCGTCTCGGCCGCGACCTCCGCCATGTACCCGATGACGTGGGCGCCGACCTCCCCGTGCGGGTAGAAGCGGACCGGCACGGGGACCACGGTCACCCCTCGGAGCTCGGAGGCGCGCGTCGTCAGCACCGCCACCGAGTCTCGCGTCACGTCCTCCTTCAGCAGGATCTGCTGATCCTTCTTGGGGCTGTCCTTGTCCGCCAGGATCGCGCGGAGCTTCTCTTCGAGCCGCGCGCGCTCCTCTTGCTGGAGCCCGAGGTACTCCGACAGGCGCGGCCAGGTCTCGGTCATGTCGAGGTGCCGCGGGACCACGTAGAGGTTGTACGAGGGCCTGCTTCCTGCCAGCACCTTGTCGTTGCGATCGCGGATGACGCCGCGGGTGGTCGCGAGGGACACGCGGCGGACGATGTTCTCCACCGCCACCGCGCGGTTGTCGTCGTGCTCTAGGATCTGGAGCTGGAAGAGCCGCGCCAGGATGCCGATGAACGAGAGCGTGAAGAACAGGGCGATCCAGCGGAAGCGGCGCCTGAACTCGGTCGTGTCCGAGCGCTGGACGAAGAGGTTCACCGCCCCCCCTCGGGAGGTGCGGGTGACGCGATCGTGGACAGGTGGACCCGCTCCGCGAAGCGGAAGATGAGCGGCGCGAAGATCGCCGTGGTGATGGCGTGCGCCGGGACGAGCACCGCCAGCGTGCGGGCGCGCTGCGGGTCCGCCCCGAGGATGGCCGTGAGGACCACGAGCAGCGAGCTCTCCAGCAGCGCGAAGATGAACGCGAGCGCGACCTTGGTCAGCAGCGTCTGGGCGGCGAGGCGCACTCCGGCGACACGCGCGACGACGAAGGTCACGACGCTGATCCACGTGAAGAGGCCCAGCGGGGCCGCCGCGAAGAGATCCAGCAGGTACCCGAGGATGAAGGCGAGCGCGACGCCGCGCGCCATGGAGTACTCGTGCACGCCCATGAACACGACGAGGGGCAACAGCAGGCTCGGCGTCGCGACGCTGGGGTGGAGCCGATCGATCAAGTGGTGCAGGTTCGACTGCACGACGAGCAGCGTGAAGCCGAGCAGCAGGAAGGCGGTGTTCCTCACTGCTGGCCCCCCTTGGCACGCGCGGTGCCCCCGGACGCGGGCGGATCGAGGACGATGACGACCTCCTCGATGCGCGAGAAATCGACGGTGGGGGTGCAGAGGACGTCCTGGTAGATCCCGAAGTCGCGCTTCGTGACCTTGCTCACGGTGCAGACGTCGAGGCCCTTCGGGAAGCTCCGTCCGATGCCGCTCGTCACGAGCTTGTCGCCGACCGCGACCTCGTCCACGCGCTCCATGTACTGCACCCGGCACGAGTACTCGCGCACGTTGCCGGTCCCCTTGAGGATGCCGCGCGCGCCGGTGCGCTCCACGGTGACGTCGACCGCGAGGCTGGCGTCGACGACGAGCAGCACGTCCACCGTGTCGCCGGAGATCTTCTGCGTGGTCCCGACGATGCCGTCGGGGTGGAGCACGGGCAGGTTCGGCTCCAGCGCGGGGCTCGAGCGGTCGAGGGTTACGCGCAGCACCCGGAAGAACTCGTTCGTCTCTTTGCCGATGACCGCCGCCGTGACGACCTCGCGCTCGCTGTCGGCCTTGAGATCGAGCAGCCGCTTGAGTCGGCGGTTCTCCGCCTCGAGCGACTCCAGCTCCAGCACGCGCTCACGGAGGCGCGCGTTCTGGGACGAGAGGGAGGCGTTGTCCTTCTTCACGTCCACCAGGTAGACGTAGTCGCCCCAGAGGCTGGAGATGCCCCGCGCGAGCGCTGCCGCGGCGTACTGGATCGGCGTGGAGATCTCGACCAAGACGCGGTCGGCCCCCGTGGCCTGCCGCGGATCCTTCATGCTCGCCCGCAGGAACCAGAACGGCACCGCGAGCGCGAGCACGACGATGATCCAGTCGCGGTAGCGCTTGAAGCTCACTTCGCGCCTCCTTTAGCGCAGGTGCCGCGCGGCGGCTTCAAGGAACGCTCGGAGGCCTCTGGGTATTCCCCCTGATCTTGCAGAAGAATCCGGCGAGCCGAGGTGCGCGCGCCCGCGCGCCGTCGGCGACGGCGGGGCGGGGACGCTCGAGGGAGCGCCTACGAGAGCGTGACCTCTTTCAGGAGCTCGAGGTGCTCGAGCGCCTTGCCGCTGCCGAGCACGACCGCGCTGATGGGATCGTCGCAGACCATCACGGGAAGCCCCGTCTCTTCGCGGAGCAGCACATCCAGGTTCTTGAGGAGGGCGCCGCCGCCCGTGAGGACCACGCCCTTGTCGACGATGTCGGCGGCGAGCTCGGGGGGCGTGCGCTCCAGGGCGACGAGGACCGCCTCGACGATCGCGTGGATGGGCTCAGCGAGCGCCTCGCGCACCTCGTCCGAGCCGACCACCACGGTCTTCGGGATGCCGGCGACCATGTCGCGCCCCTTGACCTCCATCGTCTGCGGTTGATCGAGCGGGTAGGCGTTCCCGACGGAGATCTTGATGCGCTCCGCGGTCTGCTCGCCGATGGCCATGTTGTACTTGCGCTTGATGTACCCCATGATGGCCTCGTCCATCTTGTCGCCGGCGACGCGGACGCTCTGCGAGTAGACGATGCCGGCGAGCGAGATGACCGCGACCTCCGTGGTACCGCCGCCGATGTCGACGATCATGTT
>CAZBJI010000034.1:0-55096 GCA_964492175.1 uncultured Polyangiaceae bacterium
GACTCTCCGCCGTCACAACAGACCCGTCAGGAGACGGTCCGGCGAGTGGGTACGAACGGCGTGCTCGAGCGCGCGTGGCTCTGGCGGGCAGCTCCAGCCGGTCGCCGAGCTCGACGGCGCGGGGGCGGTAACGAAGAGGTTTGTCTACGGCGAGGGCGTCAACGTCGTCGCTGATCGATCACGTCGATGGGGGTCACGTCAACGAGGCGCGAAGCGCTCGAGCTACGCGAGCGCGCCGCTGAGCTCCTCGCCGTCCGCGAGCAGCCCGGGCAGCCCCCCCGTGTGGAGGAACAGAACCCGCTTGCCATCCAGCGCGCCGCGCTCCGCCGCGCGCGCGAGCCCGAACGCCGCCTTGCCCGTGTACACCGGGTCGAAGAGCAGCCCCGAGGCGCGCGCGGCCGCGACGATGAGCCGCTTCTGCTCGTCGCTGGCCACGCCGTACATGGGGCCCTTCGACGTGTCGTCGACGCGGACGGCGACCGGCGGAGGGAGGGACGGCTCGAGGGCGTGGGCCTCTGCGACGATCCGCACGATGGTCGACTCGAAGTACGCGGCGTCGTCGCAGACCGCGATCGGCCACACCTCCGCGGCGACGCCGGAGCGCGCCGCCCCGAGGGCGACCCCGGCGGCCGTGCCCCCCGAGCCGCACGCGTGCAGGACGACGTCGAACGGGCGGCCCCCCGCGAGGCCGAGATCGATCTGGCGGCGCACCTCTTCCATCGCGCGAACGTAGCCGAGGGCGCCGAGCCCGTTCGAGCCGCCCTCGGGGATGACGTAGGGCCGCCGCCCGGCGCGCTCGAGCTCGCGCGCGACCTCCGCCATCAGGGGGCCGCGCTCCCGGTACTGCGCGGGGGAGATCAACCGCACGTCCGCGCCCACGAGCCGATCCAAGAGGACGTTGCCGGTCGCGGGGAGCGCCTGCTCCGGGGTCGCCGTCCGGAGGAGCAGGACCGACGAGAGGCCGAGCTGCGCGCCCACGATCGCGGTCGCGCGGGCGTGGTTCGACTGGAGCCCGCCGCAGGTGACGAGGACGTCCGCGCCGCGGGCCGAGGCCTCCGCGAGGAGGAACTCGAGCTTGCGGATCTTGTTGCCCGCCTCCGCCCCGCCCGTCATGTCGTCCCGCTTCACCCAGAGGTCCACGCCGCGCCGCGGGAGCCCGAGGGCCTCGGCGAGGCCGCGCTGACGGAGGATCGGGGTCGGCGTATGCGCGAGCGAGAGGCGCGCCGTGCGCATCAGTCCGCGATCTCCAGGAGGGTCGCGCCGCTCTCCACCGTGTCGCCGGGGGCCACGCGGACGCGCCGCACGACGCCGGTGCGCTCGGCCGCGAGCTCGGTCTCCATCTTCATCGCCTCGACCACGACCACCGGAGCGCCGCGCTCGACCGCGTCTCCCTCGGCGACCAGCACGCGCACGACGCGCCCGGGCATGGGGGAGCGCACGGTGCCCTCCCCGGCGCCCGAGGTCCGGCCGGCGGCCTGGATGCGCATGCGCTCGCTCTCCACCTTGGCGAAGAACCGATCGCCGTTCGCGATCACGCCGAGCGCAGGGGGAGCGCCCTCCAGCCAGAGCTCGATCGTCCGCTGACCGATGCGGATGCTCGTCGCGCCGCGTCCGGCGCGGGCCTTCGACGGCTGCCCCACGGCGTCCGCCTCCACCGCGGTCCCGTCCACCTTCACGAGGAGCGCGCCGCCCTCCCGCTCTTCGATCTCCACCACGTGCTCGGCCCCCGACGGGAGCGTGACGAAGTACTTCATGTCAGAACTGGAGGCCGAGCTTCGTGTTGAGGAGCATCTGCTCGGGGAGCCGGTTCGCGTCCTCGTCGTCGAAGGCGCGGCCTGGGAAGAGGACGCCGCCCTCGGCGCCGATCTCCAGCGTGACGGTCCGCTCCAGCGGGACCCGGACGTCGAACCCGGTGTCGATCTCGACGCCGAGATCCCGGCTGCGGGGGTCGCCCCCGTCGAAGTTCGCGTACTCCCCCAGCGCGCCCGCGTGGTACGGGTCGACCACGTCGGCCGTCGCCTGCGCGAACAGGAAGCCCAGCTTGACGTCGACCTCCCGGACCGGCCGGAAGAGGAAGCGCGGGTTGAGGTAGGTCGCCCCGAACACGCCACCGTTCGACGGGAGGAACTGGAGGCCCGGGTTCGGGCGGTTCGTGATGCGCGGGTCCTGGGCGATGGTCGCGGCGCGCGCCGTCTTCCACCCGAGGACGTGGTCGAAGAGGACGAGCCCCACGTTGTGGCTCGTGTCCATGGTGAACCGGTGCGACACGCCGTCGAACGGATCCGCGTCGCCCGTGGCGTAGCCCCACTCGAGCTCGGTGACGAAGTCCCCCCAGCGGTCGCCCTCCGTCGGGCGCTTGCCCGTCGTCTTCACGTGCGTGAAGCCCACCGTCGCCGCCGCGCCGAAGGAGAGGATCTTCTCGTCCTCGATCTCGCCCGTCGGCACGAGCTGCGTCACGTAGCCGCTCCGGACGTAGCTGGTGCGGCCGAATACGGTGGCGGCCTCGGCTTGAACGTACGCGTAGCCGTCGGTGCCCGGGACCTCCCCGCGGAGCCTTCCGGCGACGTCGATGACGCCCACGTCGAGCGACTCGTCGTAGGGCTGGAGCACCGCGACGAGCTCGCGCTCCTGGTGCCGGTACACCCCGTAGATGCCGATGTCGGCGAAGTCTTCGCGCCACGCGACCGCGAGCACCGCCTGCCCGGCGAGATCCCCCGCGGGCTGCTCCGGCGAGTTGCCGAGCAGATCGGCCGTGTTGTCCTCGAAGACGAAGTCCCCGGCGATGGCGATGACGAGCGGGGTGTCTTTGCCCATGGGCGTCGTCGCGAAGAGCAGCCGCTCCACGAGCGCGCCGCGCAGGGTGTCTCCGAACATGGTCGGCGTGTCGCCGTTGTTGGCGAGGATCCCCATGCCCCAGTAGCTGGCCTGCTGGCCGAGCCGGAACAGCCCGATGGGGGACCGGTACTCGAGGTAGAGCTCGCGCGGGTGGACGTCGAACCAGTTGTAGTCGCTGAGCGGATCCCGCGAGCGGTCGACGAAGGTGGTGGTGTCGCCCACGACCAGGCCGCGCGGGAGATCGATCTGCCCGACGAGCGCCAGGTCATCGCGGAACACCACGCGGCCGTTCAGCCGGAGCCAGTGGTAGAGGTACTTGTTCTGCCCGAGGAGCGCGGTGTCCTTGGGCGGGCTGCCGTCCTCCGTGGGGAGGGCCCCGCGGAGCGGCGCCTCCAGGGGTAGGTCCGTCAGCGCGCGGAACCGGAGCTGGTACTCCCCGTGGATGCTGAAGACGAGGAAGTCCGGATCGAGCGGGAGCGGCCCGACCCGCCCCGTCTCGAGGATGAAGCGGTCGAGGAACCCGTCGCGCGCCGGCTTCTCGACGCGCTGCGGGATGTCCTCCACCGCGGTCGCCGGGAGCGGCGCCTGCGCGGGGGCGGGGGCTTTCTCGGACGGCCCAGCCGCGGGGGGCGGGCTCTCCGCCGGCTCGTCCGCGCTCGCGCCAGCCGACGCGGCCAACGCGGAGAGGACGAAGAGGGCGATCGGGGCCTTTCGCATGGGAGTCGGCGCGGGAGCATAGGCGAAGCCGTCGGCGATCGCGAGCCGAGAGCCGCGGCCGCGCGCAACGCCGGCAAGTCCGGCCGGACCGCGAGCGAGGGGCGCCGAAGCGGAGCGTCCAGGACCTGCCAGCGGCACACGTCGACCTTTACGCGCGCGACGCCGGGTCGTAAGAGGCACGCTTCCGATGCAGTCCAGCAGGCGAGAGCCCGTGTTCGTAGGCCGGACGCTCACCCTCGACGCGCTCGGCGACGTCGCGCGCAGGAGGCGCCGGGTGGAGCTCTGCTCGAACGCGCGGGCCGGCGTCGTGGCGTCCCGCGCGGCCATCGACGAGATCGTCCGGTCCGGGGACCAGGGCCCCGCCGTCTACGGCGTGAACACGGGGTTCGGCGCGCTCGCCGAGACGCGCATCTCGGTGGCGGACATCACGGCGCTGCAGCGCAACTTGGTGCGGAGCCACGCGTGCGGCGTCGGCCCCGACCTCGGCCGCGCCGAGGTGCGCGCCATGATGCTGCTGCGCGCGCAGGTCATTGCGATGGGCTACTCCGGCGTCCGGCCCGAGGTCGTCGAGCTCCTCCTGGAGATGCTCAACGCCGACGTCGTGCCGCGCGTCCCGGCGCAGGGCTCCGTCGGCGCGTCGGGGGACCTGGCGCCCCTCGCGCACCTCGCGCTCGCCCTGATCGGAGAGGGTGAGGTGCTCCGCGAGGGCGGCGGCTCGGAGCCGGCGGCGGCCGCCCTCGCGCGCGCCGGCCTCGCGCCCGTGGAGCTGGCCGCCAAGGAGGGCTTGGCGCTCATCAACGGCACCCAGTACATGGCCGCGCTCGGCGCGCTCGCGGTCTCGGACGCGCTGGAGCTCGCGAAGCTCGCCGACGTCGCCGGCGCGCTCAGCCTCGAGGCCCTCATGGGGTCGAAGCGCCCGTTCGACGATCGGCTCATGGTCGTGCGCCCGCACCCGGGCCAGCGCACGGTCGCAGCGAACCTCCGGTCGCTCCTCGCCGACAGCCAGATCATGGAGAGCCACGTGGGCTGCAGCAAGGTGCAGGACCCGTACTCGCTCCGGTGCATGCCCCAGGTGCACGGCGCGAGCCGAGACGCGCTCGGCTTCTCGCAGGGCGTCCTCGCCCGGGAGCTCGACAGCGTCACCGACAACCCGACAGTGCTGGTGGGCGAGGATGGGCGGGCGGAGGTCGTCTCCGGCGGCAACTTCCACGGCCAGCCGCTCGCGATCGGCCTCGACCTCGCGGCGATCGCGGTCGCGGAGCTGGCGAACATCAGCGAGCGCCGCGTGGAGCAGCTCGTGAACCCGGCGCTGTCGAGCGGCCTCACGCCGTTCTTGGCGCGCGAGAGCGGCCTGCACTCGGGCTTCATGATCGCCCAGGTCGCGAGCGCGTCGCTCGTGAGCGAGAGCAAGGTCCTGTGCCACCCGGCGAGCGTCGACTCGATCCCCTCCAGCGCCGGCCGCGAGGACCACGTCAGCATGGGCAGCATCAGCGCCCGCAAGCTCGCCGTCGTCGTGGAGAACACGGCGCTCGCTCTCTCGATCGAGCTGCTCGTGGCGTGCGCGGGGATCGATCAGCGGCGGCCCCTGGAGCCAGCGCGCGGCGTGGCCGCTGCGTACCGCGCGGTCCGCGGCGTGGTGGAGCCGCTCGAGGACGATCGTCCGCTCCACAAGGACATCGAGGCCGTCCGGGAGCTCGTGCGCGCCGGAGAGGTCCTGCGCGCGGTGGAGTCGGCCGTCGGGCCCCTCGCGTAGGCTCTCCTGCCCTCGCGGCCGCGCGCGCCGCGATCCCGCCGGCGCGAGAACGGGGTAGACTCGGCGGTCCATGTTCTCGCGCGAGGAGCCATTCCCTGCCGAGGCGGTGCGGGACCTCCTCGGCATCGTGCGGGCGCTCTACGCCGCCGCCAAGCAGTCGGGGGCGGGCAAGACCGAGCTCGCGAATATCGCGAAGGTGGGCAAGGACCTCGCGGACGCGCTGCGGCTCGGCCTGGAGACCAAGCCAGGGACCATGGGACACCGCGCCGCGTGGGAGCGCGCGGAGCTCGCGACGCGCCGCGCCGGCGATCTGGTCGACTCCCTGACGCCGGCAGAGCCGATGATGATCGCGGCGCGAGGCCGCGTCACGGGGACCAAGGCGGCGGGCAGGCGACGGCGCGACGAGCGTTGATCAGCGGCTCCGCCACCAGGTCTCGGCGAGGGAGCGGTCCTCCAGCGTGTCGATCTCCATGTAGCCGCCGGGGGTGTCGGCCCGGTGCATCTCGACGCCCTCCTCGAGCAGGTGCTGGAGGAAATCGATCAGGTACGCCTTCTGGAACGTCCGACCCTCTCGGAACATCCCGCCGTCGAACCGGGCGCGCACCTCGTCGAAGCGCGAGAGGAACCCTGGCACGGCGCCGGCTCCCACCTTCATCACGCCGATGAACTCCCCCGACGCCTCCTCGCTCGGGAGCGTTCGCGTGAGCTTGGTGACCTTCGCCCCGTCGGCGAGGAGCTTCTCGGCGTCGGTCTCGGGGTGCTGGGACCTCCCGACGTAGCGGCGGCGCCACGCGGTGTCGCACCCGAGGACGACCGCGTGAGGGCTCGCCGCGACGTCTCGCGCGATCTCGGGCGTGTATACGATGTCGGCGTACGTGGACACGAAGCCGCCTGCCATGAAGCCGCGCGCGCAGAGCAGGGAGAGCAGGATGTTGTTCGACTCCCACGCCTCGTTGCGGACGAAGGTGAGCTCCGGGTACCGCTCCTCGACCACCTCGGCGCGATACCCCGATACGAAGACGACGCGGTCGCGCGGGAAGCCGGCGAAGGCCAGGGCGTCGAGGATGTGATCGAGCATGGGGCGCCCGCAGACCTCGACGAGGGTCTTCGGCACCTCGTTAGTCAGGTGCTCGAGGCGGCTGCCTCGACCGGCACCGATGATGATCGCGCGGGCGCAGTCCATCCCTCTCGGTACCGCGGCCGACGAGGGGGTTCCACCCCCTCGGCCGGGCGGCCGGGGCGGAGGCCGGCCTCTCGATCGCGGGAGGACGCCGAGAAATGGACCACCTGGCTCGCCGCTGCCCCATGACGCCGCGATCACGGCGCACCGCCAAATGCCGCGAGATTCCAGGCCAAACCGCCCCTCGTCGGTCCTGGCACGCGGCTCGCACTGCATCGCCGGTCCCTCGGGACACCAGAAGTCGTTCGTACGAGTTGGCCCGCGTCCGATCTTGTGGTTATCTCCGCGCGCTCGGTCGGGCCGGCTCCGTCGGACCGATTCTTAGAGGAGAACAGAGACATGAAGATCAAGCTTCTAGGAATGGTATCGGTCCTCGGCGGCATCGCGCTGATGGCTTGCGGCGATGACACGGGCGTCGGGGGCGCGGGCGGCGCGACCACCTCCGGCCCGACCACGACGACCGCCACCGGGACGACCAAGGCGACGACGACGGGGTCGATGACCACGACCCAGGCGTCCACGACGTCGGGCATGGCGTGCTCGGTCGTCGGCGACGCGAGCGACTGCGCCGGCGGCTGCCAGATCCTCTGGGACTGCGGCATCCTGGAGTGCGGCGGCGCCCAGAACTGCGTCGGGTTCATGGCGGACGACGAGGCGACGTTCATCGGCGACGCGATGAGCGGCTGCATCCAGGGCTGCGAGGCGCAGCCGGCGCTCCTCGCCCTGCTCGATCCGGACGACTGCGCGACGACGATCGCCACCATCAAGGCGGCGAGCACGGACTTCGAGGACGCCTGCGACAACGGCGTCGGCACGGGCGGCGGCGGCGGCTGATCCGACGGCACTGCACGTGTTCGAGAGCGGGCGCCGACCTTCGGCGCCCGCTGCCCGTTTGTGAACCTCAGTCCCGCGAGGCCCCATGAAGCTCCGAAACCTCCTCCTCTTCGCCGCCGTCTCCCCCGCCCTCTCCGCGTGCGGCGCGCAGGTCGTGTTCGGCGAGGACGACGGCGGCGGCAACGGCGGCGCGTCGACCTCCTCGGCCACGGGACCCACGGGGCCAGGTCCCACGGGCCCAGGCACGGGGACCACGATGTCCGGCCCGGCGCAGACGGCGAACACCGCGGTGGTGGGCTCCACCACCAGCGTGATGCCCGGCTGCGATCTCGGGGTCCCGCCGCCCATGAGCTGCGACGAGGGCTGCTTCATCCTCTACCAGTGCGGCGTCGCCTTCTGCGACGGGCAGCAGCTCTGCCCGGGCTTCAGCGGGACGCCGGGCGAGCAGATGCTCTTCCACGGCGGGTGCCTCCAGGGCTGCGCCGACCAGCCGGCCATCCTCGCCCTGCTCGATCCGAGCAACTGCGACGTGACCATCTCGACGATCGAGGCCGCCAGCACCGACTTCGCCAACGTCTGCCAGTTCGGCTTCTGACCTCGCGCGCGGCCCTCAGCCGCCGGTCAGCGCAGGGAACGCGCCCGCGAGCTCCGCCGGACCGAGGTTGTCCCTCCGGCGGAAGAACTCCGGCAGCGTCTCCTGGTACGCCGCGTCCAAGCGGACGTCTCGCCCGTCCCACGCGTCCGAGAAGATCACCATGGCCTCGGCCGAGAGCTCGGGGATCCCCTTGTACTGGCCGCGCTCCTTCAGGATCTGCGCCGTGAGGGCGTACATCAGCACGCCGCCCGGGATGGCGCCGAGGGCCGTGGTGGCGACCGCCGGGTAGCAGAGCCGCGCCGTCCTCGCCCCGAAGCGCTCGCGGATCTGCACCATCGTCTCTCGCTGCAGCAGCTTGGCGCCCGCGAGCGGCCCCATCGCGTAGACCGGGTCGTCCTTCGGGTAGTCGTAGTCGCAGAACGCGACGACGCTCTCACCGCGTGAGAGGAGCCCGGCCTCCGCGAGCGGCTCCGCCCAGAGCAGCGACGACGTCCCCATGAACTTGTTCGTGCGCTCGATGTCCACCGCCGTGGCCACCTCGACGTCGACCAAGCCCACGCGTCGGATGCTCTCCGCGTGGGTGAGGTCTGGCGTCTGGAGCACCTCGTCGAAGGCGACGTCGATCTCCTTCACCTGACACGGGCCGTGCTCCTCGTACCGCTTGGTGGCGCCCGCGGCGATGCCGTTGATGAGGTGCACGGCGCGGTACTTCCCGCGGAGCTCCCCGATGACCTCGGCGATCGTCTCGGGCTTCGTCGCGTCGGAGTTGAAGAAGCGCGCGGTCAGCCCCTCCGCGGCGGCCGCCTCGGTGATGGCGGCGGCGTGGTGCGGCCCGATCTGCATCTTCTCGCTGTCCAGGTGCACGGCGAAGACGCTCGCGCGCTCCCCGAAGAGGAGCTGCACGGCCAGGCCCCGCGTGATGCCGTTGGAGCCTCCGAGGATGAGGACCGCGACGTCGGCGGGCACGCGCGCCCCCGCGCTCTTCACGCCCGCGCGCTCCTCGGCGAGCAGGGCTCGCGCCACCGCGGGCCCGCGCTCCGCGAGCGCCCCGACCATCTTTCGCCTGTCCACGCCCCCCAAGGGGAGCTTCTTGAAGACCTCGAGCGTCATGGCGGCGGATCTAGCACGGCCCCGACGTGCTCAGAACCCGTCGCGCGCAGCCCCGACGCGGCCGCCCGCGCGCCGCGATCGTCAGCTGGCGATCCCCCGCGTCTGGAGCACCTCGCGGAGCGACGCCTGCACCGGGCCTTGCAAGCGGCCGATCTGGGACCGCGCGAGGTCCACGAAGCGTGAGCCCCGCGCGCGCTTCAGCGCCTCCACCGCGGCCGTCCGCTCCTCGCGGCCGTCGTGCTCGATGACGCCGAGGAGCATCTCGGCCGCCTCGAGCGTGTCGACCTTCGCGAGGGCGCGCAGCGCGCTGACGCGCGCCCGCTGAGACGTGGACTCGCGATAGATGCGGGCGAGCGGGTCGAAGGCGTGCGGGAAGCGCAGCTCCTCCACCGCCCGGGCGGCCTCCTCCGAGACCGTGGCGTCCTTGTCGGTGAGGCCCGCGCGGAGGGTGATGAACGTGCGCTTGTACATGAAGCGAGCGAGCGCCCGCATCACGGACGCTCGGATCTGTGGCTCGGGTCGCTGCGAGAGGCGCTCCAGCGGCGAGAGGATCGTGTAGAGCTCGACCTGCGAGAGCTGCTCGGCGAGGTGGCTCGCCAGGTTGACCGTGACGCCGGACTCCGCGGTCGGTCCTTGGGCCAGGTGCGCCTCGAGCGCGAGCCCCGTGAGCCGGGCCGAGAGCGCACGCCGCCGCGTCACCTCGGTCCACGACGCGTCGAGCACGATGTCCGCGCACGCCTCGCTGGGGCTCCCCTGCTGCTCCCACTCGACGAGGTCCACGTGCCACACGTCCGGGTAGCCCGTCTCGTGGCGGAGGTGCGGGGGCAGCGAGGAGGCCTCGATCTTCAGATCCGTCGCGCCCTCGTAGCGGCTGGCCGCGCGGGCGTAGTGTTTCCTTCGAGCGTCGGCGAGCGGGAGCTGCCCGAGCTCCCGGTAGAGATCGGCGACACGGGAGAACTGCCCGGACTCCCCGAACGCGATCACGGCGGCGAGGAGCGCGTTCTCGGCGATCTCCGGCGGGGCTCCGCGCGCGGCGCTCTGCTGCGCCAGCTCCCGCCAGAGCTTGGCCTGCGAGAGCATGCCGAAGTTCGCGATGGCGCCGAGCCCCTCTTTCCGGGCGTAGGACGCCATCTCGCGGGCCAGCGTGGCCGCGGCGGCCGTCTCGCCCTGCCTCTGCGCCGCGTCGACCGCCTCCTCGTAGGACTGCAGCGCGTAGTACCGGAGGTGGTCCTCGCGCAGGATGCGGATGACGTTCACGTACCCCTCGAGGACGTGCTCGAACTCGCCGCTCTCCCGGCCGATCGCCAGGAGCACCTGGTAGCAGTCGAACGCGCGCTCGCGCTGGCCCACCGTCTCGTAGCGATCGGCGGCCTCCTCGAGGAGGTGGACGGCGCCCACCGTCGCCTCGCGCGCCGCGCCCGCGTCCCCTGTCTTCCCGGAGGTGCGGGCCAGGTTGAACCGCGCGAGCCCCGCCGCGTACAAGTCCTCCCCGACGCCCGACAGCACCTGGGAGAGGCGGGACCAGAGGGCGCGCGCCGCGCCGAAGTCCTCCGCCTTCTCCCGGGCGATCGCGGCGCGCGCGACGAAGCCCGCCGCCTCGTACTCGTCTGCCGCCTTGGCGTAGAGGGGGCGCTGCCGCTCCGGGGAGCCCGCGCGGTCCGCCCAGGCGAGGACGGTGCGCGCGCGGTCGACGGGAGGCACCCGCTCCAGCAGCGGGCGCTGCGTCCGGTCCGTGCCGGCGTACCAATCCGCGCTCAGCGCGCCGCGAAAGTCTCCCATGCGCGCGAGCACGTTGCGGAGGTCGGCCGTCGTGGCCGCGTACTCGTCCTCCCGAGCGACGGTCTGACCGAGCGCCGTGTAGAGCACCCCGCGCGCGTGCGAGAGATCTCCGCGGGCCGCCGCCGCGTGCGCCTCGCTCCGCAGATCGTGGAGGGGCCGAGCGCTCATCGGATGGAGGGCGCTCCCGACCGCACGCTCACCGGGGCGCCGTCGACCAGGGCGGGACCGCGGCGGCTGGCCGGCGGGCGCACGCTGGAGGGGCCTCGCTCTTCGTCGCTGGCGACGATGCCTCGCCGGAGCCCCTCGCTCTCGCCGAGGATGCTCTTCGCGGCGTCGCTCCTCGCGTCGCGCTTCGTCAGGGTGGCGTGGTCGACGACCCAGTGCGCGTCCAGGATGTCGAGGTAGTCGAGGTCGAGCTTCCCGCCCGAGGGGAGGATGAACACCGCGGCGAGGTGCGCGAGCTGCCGCACCGCCAGGACGAGATCGCGCGGGATGTAGAGGGCCGCGTGCGTGAAGAGGTGCACGACCGGCGAGCGCGCGTCCCGCTGGCGGAGCAGCTCCAGCTCCGTCGCGAGCTCCGCGAAGACGCGCGCCGGGTTGCGGCCGCGCTCGCCCTTGAAGCTGAGCAGGTACGCCGTGGGGAGCTGCCCGTTCTTGACGCGCGCCATCTCGTAGAGGCGCGAGTCGAAGAAGCGGAAGCCCACCTCCTCCCCCTCGAGCACGAGCTTCTTGCCCGTCGCGAGCGCCATCCCGCGGGCGAACGTCTGCCTCTCGCCCCGCATCGAGGCGGAGGCGTCGACGCAGAGCACGTGGACTCGGCGCTGCTCCTCTCGGCTCTGCTCCCGCGCGTAGTAGAGGAGCTCGTTGTCCACGAGGCGACGCGCCAGCTCCCCGTCGTCCCATGCGAGCTCGGACAGCACCATGCTGTCGATCGACCCGCGCGTCCCGATGCCGCTGTAGCCGTGCGCGGAGGTCATCCCCGCGGAAGGCCGCGTCTTGGCCTCGAGCACGCTCGGGAGGATCTCGAGCGAGAAGTTCACGATGTCGTTCGCCTCGGGCGACTGGAACGCGGCCAGCACGTCGACCTGCGATATCGCGCCCGCCGACCCGTCGGTGCCGAGCAGGCCGAAGAGCCGGAGCGTGTCGGTGTCGAGCGCGTCGGCGAGCGTCAGCACGAAGAGGCGCATCTGCTCCAGCGCGTCGAGCGCCGCGACCTCGAAGCCGCGCGGAACCGTCGTGAAGAGCCCCGTGAGCTGCGGCTCGATCCGCTCGAGCAGCGCGGGGTTCACCGGCACGTGCCCCCGGTAGGCGGGGCGCTCCTGGGTCCGGGCCGCCACGGCGCCGAGCAGCCGCGCGAGGATCGCCGTGACCAAATCATCGCTCAGCCGGAGTTGGCCCGCGCGCCGGCCGGCCTCGCAGTCTCCGAGCTCGCTGATCGTCCGGCGGTACCCGGCCGCGACGCGCTCCCCCAGCGCGGGCCCCCCTGGGTGCAGCCGAAAGAGCGCGCCCATGTCGACGCGCGGCCCCACCTCGAACTGCTCCGCGGGCGCGGCGAAGAGCATCCCGGCGTCATGGACGAGGAAGAACGGGAGCACGATGCCGAGACGCTCGAGGCCCTCGTGCCAGCGAAGCGCGCGGAGCGCGAGCGCCGGGACCGCGGGACGGACGGTGGAGAGCGCCAGAGACCCGAGGGGACCGGTGACGGAGGTGTCGCGGAGGAGCTCGTCGGGGACCGGCACCGCGCCTCAGGGGTCGAGCGTCCGCGCGCAGCGGAAGCCGATGCCGTGCACGCTGGCCGTGGCGACCTGGTGGTAGCGGAACGCAGGGTTCACCCAGAGCGGGAAGGCGCCGTTGAAGCCGCCGCCGCGGATGGCCTTGCGATCGCCCGTCTTGGCGCCCGTGGGGTTCTGCTGCTCCTCGGCCGTGTACGTCGCGTACCAGTCGCTCGTCCACTCCCAGACGTTCCCCACCATGTCCTGGTTGCCGAACTTGGTGACGCCCTTCGGGAAGGAGCCCACGGGCGCGGTGCCGAAGAAGCCGTCGTCGTCGTCGTACATCGTGGGGGTCTTCGGCTCGATGCCCTTCTCGGCCTCCCAGGCCGCGCACTCCTTGCCGCAGGCGTTCATGTGCTGCCCGTCGGTGCCGGGCGTGTCTCCCCACGGGAACTTGCGCCCGTCCGCCCCGCGCGCGGCGTACTCCCACTCGGCCTCGGTCGGGAGCCGCTTCTTCTCGACGCGGCAGTACTCGTCGGCGAGAAACCATGTGACGCAGTTCACCGGGTGCTTCTCGCGGCCCGGCTTGATCTTGCCCTCCTCGCCGAAGTTGCAGAGCTCGGCGTACGCCGCGAGGTTCTTCTGGTGCTGCTGCTCCGTCTGCTTGTCGCTCTTCGGGTAGCTGGGCCGCACGTCGGCGCGCTTGCACTCGCCCTTGGCAACGCAAGCGGCGTAGGCCTCGGTCGTCACCTCGGTCGCGTCCATGCAGAAGCTCGACACCATCACCTTGTGCTGCGGGCTCCACAGCGGGTAGTCCGGCTCGTCCGAGCCCATGTAGAACTTGCTGCCCGGCACGGTGACCATGCCCTCCGGGCACGTGGCCGGCGCGGCGGTGGCGCTCGCCGACGCGGAGGCTGCGGGCTCGACCGTAGAGGAGGCCCCGCCGGCGGCCGACTGCTTCTTGCCGTACAAGATGAGCCCGGCGACGCCGCCGCCGATGAGCAGCGCGAAGCCGGCCAGCGCTGCGAACACGGCGCCGGAGCGGCTCTTGCGCTCGTGAGAGGGGACGATGGACACCGTGTCGCCCGTCGTCGCCCCACCCACCGAGGGCGGCGTGATGCCGCGCGGCCCGGTCGTGCTAGGGCCAACTCGCATCGAGGCGGGGCCGGTCGCGCCCGTCGGCGGGTTCGCCATCGAGCGCGGCCCGGTGTTCGCGTAGCCGGGCGACGTGGCGCCGCCGACGGTGACCGGGGCCCACGCGGGGCTCCCCGGGAAGACCGCGCCGTGCAGAGCGGCCCAGAACTCCCCGGCGCTCTTGTAGCGCTCGCGCGGCGTCACGGCGAGCGCGACGCGGAACACCGCCTCTATGTCGTCGCTCACCGGCACCCCGAACGCGCGGGGCGTCGGGCGGATGGTCGGATCGCGGCTGGCGATGGCGAGCTGGAGGTAGTCGTCGCCCTGGAGGGCCGGGACCCCGCCGCGGAGGAGCTCGACCATGATGAGCGCCAGGGAGAACACGTCGCTCCAGGGTCCGGTGGCCCCGTGGGAGCGGCTGAACTGCTCCGGCGACCCGTAGTTGGGGGTGAACGCGGTGATCTCGCGCCCGGTCTGCGCGAGCGACGTCTGGAGCTGCGCGTGCTCGGCCATCACCTTCGCGATGCCGAAATCCAGGATCTTCACGAACGTCCCGACGCCGCGCGGGTCCCCGATGACGAAGAGGTTCGCCGGCTTGATGTCGCGGTGCGCGATGGAGAGCGCGTGGGCGACCTCGAGCGCGCTGGCGACCGGCTCCAGCAGCGACATGACCTCGTAGATCGATCGCGGCGGCAGGTTCTGCGTCCGCTCGTACTGGACGACGCGGTCGAGCGGCCTGCCCTCGAGCCACTCGAGCACCATGTACGGGATGTCCTGCCCGGTCCTCGGGACGCGGAGCGTGCCGACGTCGCGAGCCTGGACGATCGCCGCCGTTCGGCTCGACAGGCTCGTCATCAGCTTGCCCTCCTGGATGAACCCTTGGAGGAGCTCCTCGCGCATCTGCGGCGGGACTCCGGCGAGCACGTTGAAGCACTTGAGCGCGACCGGCTGCTTCCAGATCACGTGCTCCGCTCGGTAGACGACCGAGAACCCGCCCTCCCCGACTACCGCGTCGACGCGGTACTTCTGGTCGACGAGCGAGCCGACGAGGCCGAGCTGATCGAGGGTGTCGGTCATCGGGGGACCATCCTAGCCGCTCTCCTTGGATTCTGCCGGTCTGCCGAGCAGCGCCCCGCGCTCCGCCAGGTCGGCCAGGAGGGTGGCGGTCTGCTCCAGGAGCGCGGGCCCCAGCGCCAGCCCCTCCCGCGCCGCCGCGCTGCGGAGCGCCTCGCCGAGCGGCCGCCCGGGGCGGTCTCCCGCGGGCAGCAGCTCCTCCACGATGGTCGCGGCGATCGCCGACAGCGCGAGGTACCGCACGTCCAGCTCGGCGTCGCGGTAGACGAGGAGCCGCGTCGGGCGCGCGGGCACGGATCGGTCGTCGTCGCCGATCTCGTGCACGGGGTAGTCGTACCGCTCCAGAGCCACGGCCTCGTCGAAGACGACGGGCGCGGCCAGATCGAGGTCCGGTGTGACGGGCTGCGCCCCGCGACTGCGCAGCGCCGCCGCCGCCGCCCGGAACGCGCTGAGCTCGTGCCGCGCGAGGTCCGGCACGAACGGGGGCACGCTCGCATCTGCGCGCCACGACGCCGAGGCGCTGGCGACGAGCTCGAACGCGACGTCGCGCAGGTAGTGCGACCGCGAGCCGTGGGTGGAGAGGAACACGTCCACGTCCGCGTCGAAGCGCGCCCCCAAGATGGCCGCCGTCCGGGGCAGCTCGAGGCGGATCGCGCTCGCCAGCGTGCCCCGCACGAGGCGCCGGTAGACGAAGTAGGTCAGATCGTCGAGCGTGCCGAGGGCCTCCGCGTCCGGGGTCGCGAGCGGGACCTCACCCGGGAGCGGCCCGCACGGCGGGGCGCGCACCGCCTGCGGCTGACGAATGGACGCCTCGACCGCGCCGAGGATGGCGGCGAGGCGCTGGCCGCTCACGCCGCGCTCCGCGCGAGGCCGCGCTCGTAGGCAGCGCGCACGCGGGCGAGCTCTTGGAGGAGGACGGGTAGCTCGGGGATGTGGTTGTCGCGCTCGAGGAGGACCGGCACGGGGCCGACGGCCGCGACCGCGAGCTCCAGGAGGTCGAGCACGGGGTCGGGCGTGTCGGCGCCGTGCGTGTCGATGATGCGGCCGTGCTCTGGCTTGTGCTCGTGACCGGCGACGTGGATCCCGACCACCCGGTCGAGCGGGAGCGAGGCGAGGAAGGCGCGCGCGTCGAACCCGTGGTTCTGAGCGTTCACGTAGACGTTGTTCACGTCGAGCAAGAGGCCGAGGTCCGCCTCCTCGAGCACGGCCGTGATGAAGGCTGCCTCGGACATCTCCGGCTGCCCCGGGACGAAGTAGTACGAGATGTTCTCGACCGCGAGCGGGCGGGCGAGGCGCTCGCGCACGCGCCGCGCCCGCTCTACCACGTTCTCGATCGCCTCTCCGATGAACGGGAGCGGCAGCAGATCGTGCACGATCCGTCCGCCGTGTCCGCCGAAGCAGAGGTGGTCGGAGTGGAACGGCGGCTCGACCCGGTCGAGCAAGGCGCGGAGCTCGCCGAGGTACTCCTCCGAGATGGGATCCACCCCGCCGATCGAGAGCGTGAGGCCGTGGGTGAGCACGGGCCAGCGCTCGGCGACGACGTCGAGGGAGGCGGGGACGAAGCCGCCGCGCCGCATGTAGTTCTCGGGTGAGATCTCGAAGAAATCCACGTCGAGCGGCGGGGCCTCGCCGCGCGCGCTGGCGATCACTTCGTCGATGAACGCCCACCGCAGGCCGAGCCCGACGCCGGTCGGAGCCTCCCGCGAACCCCTACCTCGCGTGGGACCCGCCACCGCACCCTCAGCCCGTGGGCACCTCAGCCACAGGTGCCCTCACCGCAAGCCCCCGCGGCGCCGGCCTTCTTGCCGTCCTTCTTCTTGGCCGTCCCGGTGCCGCCCTTCTTGGCGGGTCCGGCCGGCTTCTTGGCCGGACCGGCGGCGGCGCTCGCGGCGGGCGCGGCCGCGGACGCGCTCGCGACCGGCGCGGCGGCCGAGTCCACCGGTGCGGCGGGCTCCTCCGGCTTCGACTCTCCGGCGGCTGCCTCGCCGGCGGTCGCCTCCTTGGCGGCCTCCTCCTGCTTGGCAGGCTCGGCGGGGACCTCCGTGGCGTTCTCCGGCGCCTGCGAGCTCGCGCATCCGGCGGCGAACAGGGCGACACCCCCGACGAGCGGGGCAAGGGTCTCGGCGATCGACTTCAGGTTCATCATGGGGACCTCGGGCGAGCGATACCGAGAGAGCATACGCCCTCCCCACACGCTCGGTTTCACTTCTTCTTGTCGGCCGACGCGGAGGGGGCGGGCGCCGCGGATCCGGCCGGCGCCGCCGAGCCGCTCGCCCCGGGGGCCGCCGAAGCGCTCGCGTCGGGCGCGGCCGCGGACGCGCTGGCCGCGGGGCTGGCCGAATCGGACGGGGCGCTCTGGGGCATGCCGGCCGCGATCAGCCGGACCTCCAGCTCCACGCGGGCCTCCTTGGCGACCTTCGGCGAGAGCTCCTGCAGCGTCTTGGCAGCGATCTTCCCGAAGGTGTCGCGCGGGCGGACGTCGTGCTCCTCGAGGCCCACGCCGAAGGGCTCCTTCGTCCTGACGACGATCGACTTCGGGACGCCGCTCTCCATCGTGAGCGTGGCCTCGAGCTTGACCGTCTTCTTGGAGACGCGGCCGTGGAGCAAGAAGTCGCCCGTCGCCTCGATGTCCACCTTCACCTCGCCGTTGTCCTTGGACACGTCCTTCTTCGAGGCCTTCACGGAGGCGATGCGGAACTCCACGCGGCTGTTCTTGCGCCGGACCTCCGCCGGCGCGCTCTCCGCGATCTCGAGCCACTCGCGCGCGTGCTCGTTCTGCTTCTCCACCTTCTCTTCCGGGCCGAAGTTCCCGGACGCGTCGGCCTTCTGCTGGAAGAGCTCGATGCCCGAGATGTCGACGACGATGTTGCCGTTCGTCTGGTCGAGGTCCTTCGGGTCGACGAACAGCTTGCCCTCGGCCGCGTTCTTCACCTTCCCGCGGATCTTCTCGACGGGGGCGTCCATCATGAACGACACGTTGCTCTGCGCCTTGTCGACCGAGAGCTCCTTCGCCGCGGCGCTCTTGGGCGCGCTCGACGCCAGCGCGCTCGCCGGGGCCTCAGGCGCGAGCTGGGGCTTCTCGTCTCCGCACGCGGGCACGAGGGCCACGGAACCCAGAAGCACACCCTTGATCAGACAGTCCTTGAGACCCATGCGAGCTCTCCGTCGTTATCGCGTCATCCCCCAGACGCAGGGCACCATACGCCCGCCGGCCGCCTTCGTTCCACGAAATTCATGGCGGGTCGCGCCTGCAGATGGCCGCACCGGGGCTCGGTCACCCGCGCGGTGGGCTCCGCGCCGGCGTGGCGCCCCGATTCACCCCGCTCGCGCCTGGACTCACCGGTCAGGCCGGCGTCCCACGCGCCGGGGAATCGCTTGCGCCCGCCCGTGTGGCAGGTCAAGAGGGCGCGTGGACCATCGCTTCGCGAGGAGCCGCGCCATCCGTGCGCTGGGGCTCGGAGCCCTCGGCGTCTCGCTCTGCCTGCCGGCGTGCAAGACCGACGCGCGCTGCCAGAAGGACTGCATGTGCCACCTCAAGGGGTGGTGCGGGGCGAGCTTCGGCCAGTGTGAGGCGACCGAGGACGCGCACTGCAAGGCCAGCGAGGTCTGCCGCATCAACGGGCTCTGCAAGGCCGACAAGGGCATGTGCGTCGCCGGCACCGACGAGGGGTGCGCGGCCTCGCGCGTCTGCCTCCACCTGGGCGCGTGCAAGGCCGTCGACGGCCGCTGCAAGTAGAGCGCAAGGCCGCCTGGCGAGGCTAGGCGACTGCGGGGCTGGGCTCGCCGGCGCCGCCGACGACGACCCCTCCCAGCGGCTCGAGCGCTGCCGCCAGCACGGCGGTCATGTCCTCGGCGAGGACGAACTCGATCGCGTCCCGTACCTCGGGGGGTAGCTCCTCGAGATCTCGCTCGTTGTCCCGAGGGAGGACGACCCGAGTGATGCCCGCGCGGTGCGCGGCGAAGACCTTCGCCTTGATCCCACCGACCGGCAGCACCCTGCCGCGCAGCGTGCACTCCCCGGTCATGGCCGTGTCGCTCCGCACGCGGCGGCCGGTGAGGAGCGACGCGAGGGCGGTGAAGATCGTCACGCCGGCGCTGGGCCCGTCCTTCGGCACCGCGCCCGCCGGGACGTGGAGGTGCAGGTCGGCCTCCTCGAGCACCTCCACCGTGACCCCGAGCTCCTCTGCGTGGCTCTTCACGTAGGTGAGCGCGGCGCGCGCGCTCTCCTTCATCACGTCCCCGAGCTGCCCGGTGATCTCCAGCCGGCCCTTGCCCTTCATGCGCGAGGTCTCGATGAAGAGGATGTCGCCGCCCGCCGGCGTCCAGGCGAGCCCGGTGGCGACGCCGGGGACGCTCGTGCGCTCCGCGACCTCGTTCTTGAACTTGGGCTTTCCGAGGATGCGCTCGACGTCGGCCACGTCGACCTGGATGCGGAGCGCGGAGTCTTCTCCCGCGGACGCCTCTCCCTTGCGCGCGACCTCGAGCGCTGTGTAGCGCGTGATCCGCGCGATCTCCCGGTCGAGCTGCCTCACGCCAGCCTCGCGCGTGTAGCGCGCGACCACGAGCTCCAGCGCGGCGTCCGTGATGCCGAGCACGTCCGCCGGGATGCCTGCCTCGGTCAGGCGCTTCGGCACGAGGTGCCTGCGCGCGATGGCCTGCTTCTCGGGCGGCGTGTAGCCCGAGAGCTCCACGATCTCCAGCCGATCTCGGAGCGGCGCCGAGAGGGTGTCGAGCGTGTTGGCGGTGCACAGGAACAGCACCTCCGACAGATCGAAGGCGAGCTCCATGTAGTGATCGGTGAAGCTCTTGTTCTGCTCGGGATCGAGCACCTCCAAGAGGGCCGACTCGGCGGCCGCGCCGAAGTGATGCGAGAGCTTGTCCACCTCGTCGAGGAGGAGCACCGGGTTCTTTGCCTTGGCCTTGCGGAGGCCATGGATGATGCGCCCCGGGAGCGCCCCCACGTAGGTGCGGCGGTGGCCGCGGATCTCCGCCTCGTCACGGACGCCGCCGAGCGAGATGCGCACGAAGGGGCGGCCCGTTGCGTCCGCGATCGACTGACCCAGCGAGGTCTTGCCGACCCCCGGGGGACCCACCAGGCAGAGGATGGTGCCCTTCTCGCTCTTCGAGAGCTTCCGGACCGCCATGTGCTCGAGGATCCGCTTCTTGACGTCGACGAGGCCCGTGTGGTCCGCGTCGAGCTTCTCCTCGATGGCGCGGAGATCCTCGTGCGTCTCGGCGCGGGCGCTCCACGGGAGGGACGCGATCCACTCGAGGTACGTGCGAATCACGTTCGATTCCGCGCCCTGCGCGCCCACCTGATCGAGCCGGGCGAGCTCCCGGTCCACCACCTGACGCGCCTCCTCCGAGAGCCCAGCCTCGTCCAGGCGCGCGCGGAGTCGGTCGAGATCGTCGCCCTTCTCGTGACCGAGCTCCTTCTGGATGGCCTTGAGCTGCTCGCGGAGCAGGTGCTCGCGCTGGTTTTTCCCGATCTCGCGGCGCACGTCCTCTCCGATCTTCTGGCGGAGAGCGGAGAGCTCGCGCTGCTCTGCCGCGTACCCGAGCACCTTCCGGAGCCGCTCCGGCACGTCCAGCGTCTCGAGCACCTCGAGCGACTGCACGGTCTCCAGCCCGAGCAGGCTCGCCACCTTGTCGGCGAAGGCCCCGGGCCGCGCGTCGAGCTTCAGCACGTCCTCGAACTGGCCCGACTTGCCGCCGACGTCCCGGAGGACCGCGGCGAGCTCCTCGGCGAGGATCCGGGCCTCGGGCGCTTCGCCGCGAACGCCATCGAGCACGCGACCCTCCACGCGCAGGAACGGCTCGTACGTGGTGCCCCGCTCGATCGCAAAGCGGGCGACGCCGTCCACCGTGACCCTGAGCCCCTCGGACCGAGCCTGCCGCTGGACGCCGGCGAGCCTGGCGAGGACGCCCACGGAGTGGAAGTCCGCCACGACCGGATCCTCGACCTTCGGATCCCGCTGGGTGACCAGCACGAAGACGTCCCCCGGCTTGAGGCTCTTCACGAGCGCGAGCGAGCGCTCCCTCCCCACCGTGAGGGTCAGGGAGCTCTCCGGCAGGAGGACCCCCGACCGCAGCGGGAGAACGGGGAGCGAGTTTTCGGGAGAGAACAGGGACATGAGGCCTCCGATGAACGGAAGCTAAGTTTGTTCACCGCTCAGTCAACCCTTCCGGTCGACCCTGCTGCACGGTTATAACGTTCTTCACACGCTGCCATGACCCAGTCGAAGCGCAAGGAGCGGATCTTGGGGGTGGCAGAGCGGCTCTTCTCGCACTACGGGCCCGCCAAGACCACGGTGGCAGACATCGCCAAGGCGTGCGGCATCGGGGTCGGCTCGGTCTACCTCGACTTCCCCTCGAAGGAGGCGATCCTCTCGGCGCTCTCGTCACGGAAGGTGCAGGCGGTCGCCGACGAGATGCGCTCCGCCGCGACCAGCGCCTCGCGGCCCCATCGCGTGGTGCAGATGCTCGAGGCGCGCGTCGCGGCGCTGTTCGACCTGGCCGCCGCCGGACAACACGGCTGCGACCTGGTGCGGTGCGAGCAGCAGAGCGTCGTCCCCTCGTTCGGCGGCGACGTGCGCGCGCTGCTGGTCGAGGAGCTCGGGGCGCTACGGGGGCATGGTGAGCTCCGCGCCGCCTGGGAGCCGCACGCCGTCGTCAGCACGTTGGAGGTCGCGTTCGCCGCGCTGACCCCACCGGCGCTCTTCCTCCTCAGCCGCGAGCGCGCCGTCGCCGACGCGCGCGCGCTCGCCGAGCTGGTCGTGTTCGGGCTCACGCCGTGACGCGGGTCCCGAGCGGCCGCAAGCGGAGACGGCGCCGCAGCTCCCCTCCCGCACGCGCGGGGCGCCGCAGCCGCGAGCACGTGCTCACTGGCGGTGGCAGATCGAGCACTGGTTGTCGGCGTTCCACGACGACAGCGCGTCGTTCATCGCATCCATGTCGGCGAACGAGGCGATGCGGGCGTCGATGGTGTCGATGCGCTCGTCGAGGAGCGACTGGTAGTCCCAGTCGGCGTACGTCGTCGACGTCCTGGCTTGCTCGTAGAAGCCGAGCGCGTCCGCTTTCCGGCCCGCCTTGGCGAAGACGTCGCCCATGAACACCGACGCGCCCTCGACGTTGTGCCATGAGGCCGGCGTGTTCAGGCACGCCGGGTCGTCGGGGCTGCCGCTGGCGCAGTAGTCGATGTTGTCTTCGACGGCGGCGAGCGCCATCTGGAACTCTGGGTCCGTAGCCGGCAGGTCGGCGTAGACGAGCAGCTTCGAGAAGAGGACGAACGACGGGTAGTGGTCGATGCCCTCTTGGAGGACCGTCATGCCCTCGTCCACGGTCATCTGGTCGCCGAGGGCGCGCCCCATGTTGACCAGGATGGGGCCGAGCCAGGCCGGGATGCGGTGGTCGGTCGGGCAGAGCACGTAGGCGGCCTCGAGCGCCTCGCGCGACTTGGTCGCGGAGGTGGCGATGACGCCGAGGTCGCCGGCCTCTTCGGGGAGCGGCTCCGCGATGCGCCACAGGTAGGCCAGGCCGACGAGCAAGGCGAACTGCTCCTCCGTCGGGTGCTCCGCGCGCGCCGCCTCCAGGGCCGAGATCGCCGGCAGCCGGTCCTCGGCGTGACCGCCGGAGAGCGCTGCGTAGAAGGCCGCGGTGGCCGCGTGCCCGCGCGACAGATCCGAGTAGCAGAGCGCCACGCCTTCGGGCCGCGGGTCGTCCGGCGACGCGGCTCCGCCGACGCCGTAACCACCGTCGCCGTCGCCGCCGTGTCCGCCACCGCCATCGCCATCGACTGCGTCGCCGCAGGCAGCCGTGGAGAGCAGAGTGACGAGGCCCATGCGGACACCCAGAGCTCGGAGCATCCGGACACTTCTAGCTCAGCTTGCGTCCCGGGTGCAGGCGCGTAGGGAAGGCGAAGAGCGAACCCGCGCCCCGAACGAGCGGGCGTGGGTGGGTCGGTGCAGAGCCCCGGACTGACCGAGACCGGCGCGGCGCAGCTCCTGCGTCGGCCTGAGAGGTCGCGCGCAAAGGGTGCGCCGACGCCGATGGCGAGGTCTCCGCGCCATGCGGCCGGCGGGCGTTCGGCAGCGAGGCGCCCGAAAACCGGACGCGAGCGCGAGCGCACGGTTGGCACGAGGGGTGCTGCGCGGAGCGCTGCCCGTGCGTGTCGCGGGCGACCGAGGTCAACAGCCCACGTGAGCCCCGCCATCGATCCCCAGGTCCTCGTCCGCGCGCGCGTCGCCGAGGAGGTCGGCGTCGCGGTCGCCCCGCCGGGCGGAGCGGGGGACGGGGCGATCGCATGAAGCGCGCCGGGGAGGGCTCACCCGAAGGGGCGCGCGGCGAGGAGGCGCGTAGGTGGCACGCGCTGCACGCGGCGGAGGCCGTCGCCGCGGTCGAGTCCGACGCGACCTCGGGGCTGTCCTCCGACGAGGTCCGCCGCCGGCTCGCACGCTTCGGGCCGAACGCGCTCCGCGAGCACGAGCGCCGCTCCTTGCTGTCCGTCTTCCTCGGACAGTTCAAGAGCCCGCTCATCTACCTCTTGTTCTTGGCGGCTGGGATCGCGCTCGTCCTGGGCCACACGAAGGACGCCGTCGTCATCTTCATCGTCGTCCTGCTCAACGCGATCATCGGCGCGCTGCAGGAGGGGCGAGCGGAGCGCTCGCTGGAGGCGCTGCGCAGGCTCGCGACCCACAAGGCGCGCCTGGTGCGGGGAGGCCGCGGGGTCCTCGTCGAGGCGCGCGAGGTGGTGCCAGGGGACGTCATCGTCCTCGAGGCAGGCGACGCAGTGGCCGCGGACGCGCGGCTGCTGGAGGGGGCCGCGCTCCAGGTCGCCGAGGCCGCGCTGACGGGCGAGTCGGTGCCCACCGCGAAGGCCGTCGACCCGCTGCCGCCGACCACGCCGCTCGCCGACCGGCAGAACATGGTCTACGCGGGCACGCACATCACGGCGGGCAGGGCGCGCGGGGTGGTCGTTGCCACCGGGCTCGCGACCGAGATTGGCCACATCGCGGCGCTCGCGGAGGCCGCCGAGGAGCCCGAGACGCCGCTCGAGCGGCGCATCGCGCAGTTCGGGCGATACATCATGCTGGCGGCGCCGGTGATGTTCATCCTCGTGATCGCCATCGGGCTCGTGCGCGGCGTCCCGATGGGCGAGATCCTCATGGTGGGCATCAGCCAGGTGGTCGGGCTGATCCCGGAGGGGCTCCCGGTCGCCATGACGATCGCCCTCGCCGTCGGGGTCCAGCGGATGTCGCGCCGCCATGCCGTCGTGCGCCGCCTCGCCGCAGTCGAGACGCTCGGCTCGACCACCGTCATCTGCAGCGACAAGACCGGGACGCTCACCAGGAACGAGATGACCGTGACCACCGTCCACCTCCCCAGCGGGCGCGCGGTCGGCGTCACCGGCGTCGGATACGATCCGACCGGCGCGTTCGTGGAGGGTGGCGCCGAGATCGATCCCGCCAGGGATCCCAGGCTCCGCGAGCTGCTCGAGTCGTTGGTCCTCTGCAACGACGCGCAGCTCCAGGGGCCCGGGGACGTGGAGCCGCGGTGGACGGCCATCGGCGACCCCACCGAGGTGGCGCTCCTCGCCCTCGCGATCAAGGGCGGCGTCGCCCCAGCGGACCTCCGAGCGCGCCACCCACGTCGAGCCGAGATCCCCTTCGACCCGGCGGCGAAGCTCATGGCCACCCAGCATGACGCCGGCGGCGCCCGGGTCATCGTCAAGGGAGCACCGGAGGAGGTCCTCGAGCTCTGCCAAGCCCGCCGAGGGAGCGACGGCGACGTCCCGCTGGGCGAGGATGGCCGGAGCGAGATCCGCGCTGTCGCGGAGCGGATGGCCGCGCAGGCCCTCCGCGTGCTCGCCGTGGCCGTGGTGGACGGGGCGGACCTCGACGACGGGGGCGGGCTCTCCGCGCTCCGCGGCCGCGCCACGCTGCTCGGGCTCCTGGGACAGATCGACCCGCCGCGCGCGGAGGTCAAGGACGCGGTCGAGCGCTGTCGCGCCGCCGGCATCAAGCCCGTGATGGTGACGGGCGACCACAAGGCCACGGGGCACGCCATCGCCAAGGAGCTCGGGATCGCGCGCGACGGCGATCAGGCCGTGGATGGTCGCGAGCTCGAGCAGATGTCCGACGAAGATCTCTCGAAGCGGATCGATGGCATCTCCGTCTTCGCGCGCGTTCGCCCCGCGCAGAAGCTCCGCATCGTCGGGGCGTACCAGAACCGGGGGGAGGTCGTGGCCATGACGGGCGACGGCGTCAACGACGCGCCCGCGCTCGTGAAGGCCGACGTCGGCGTCGCGATGGGGCTCACCGGGACCGAGGTGGCGAAGGAGGCGGCGAAGATCGTCATCGGAGACGACAACTTCGCGACCATCGTCGCGGCCGTGGAGGAGGGCCGCGTCGTCTACCGGAACATCAAGAAGGTCGTCCTCTACCTGTTCTCGACGTCGATGGCCGAGGTCGTCGTGCTGCTGGGCGCGCTGGCCCTGGGGTATCCCCCACCGCTCGCGGCCGTCCAGATCCTGTGGATCAACCTGGTCACCGAAGGGACCGTGACGGTCAACCTCATCATGGAGCCGGCCGAGGGCGACGAAATGAAGCAGAAGCCCATCTCGCCGAACGAGCCGCTCGTCACGCGGATCCTCCTCTCGCGGATGGCCTTCATGACGCCGTCCATCGCCGCCTCCACCCTCGGCTGGTTCCTCTATCGCCTCGACAGCGGGGTGCCCTTTCCGCAAGTGCAGACGGAGACCTTCACGGTCCTGGCGGTGTGCCAGTGGTTCAACGTCCTCAACTGCCGCTCGGACCACCGCTCCGCGCTGAACCTCAGCATCTTCAAGAACCCGTGGCTCATCGGCGGGCTCGTCCTCGGCAACGTCCTCCAAGCGGCCGTCGTCTTCTTTCGCCCGCTCGGGGAGGTCTTTCACACCGTGCCGTTCAGCGTGGGCGAGGTCGTGGCGATAGGCGTCGTCGCGAGCCTGGTGTTGTGGGTCGAGGAGCTGCGTAAGCTCCTTGCCCGACGCGCCGCCCGGGCGCAGATCGACGCTCGGAGGAGGCAGGGAGGCACGGCATGAGCGAGGCACCGTACGAAGGCACTGGGGGCGCAACGGAGGGGACGGGGCCGGTCGTCCTCTCGGTCGACGGGCTCGAGCTGTTGCTCCAGCCGGCCACCTTCCGGCATCGGCGAGCACGGCGGAGAGCGCTTCAACACGAGGAGTACGTGGGGGGCGATCGCGCTCCCTTCAAGGGCGAGGTGCCCGCCCACTCCGCGTCCTGGCCTTCCGCCCCGTCCGCCCGGCACGCGTTCAGGACGGACGTCGCACGGCGCGCATGGAGTCACACGCGCACGACCAGCTTTCCAAGCGCGCGATCGCTCTCCATCAGCGCGTGCGCTTGCCGCACCTCGCCGAAGTCGAAGGTGCGCGTGCGCAGCGACGGAATGCGCCCCGCAGAGATTCCTTCTGCGATCGCCCTCAGCGGCGCGTCCGTGAGCGGAAGAGCCGGCGTGCCGAGCAGGCCGCTCGGGAAGAAGCTGAGGCGCGTCGCGTTGGGCAGGTCCTGCATCAGATGGAAGCTCTCCAGCACTGGCGGGCCGCCGAGCAGTCCGACGACCGCGACCGCTCCGAACGGCTTGAGGGTCTTGATCGTGTCCCGCAGCGTCGTTGCGCCGACAACCTCGAGGGCGGCATCGACCCCTTCGGGTCGCGCGCGCCGCACGTCGTCCTCGACTCGTCCTCCGTCCACGATGACGAGGTCGGCGCCGACCTCGCGCAGCCGCCCGATGTTTCCCTCCGAGCGCGTCGTCGCGACGACGTTCGCGCCGAGACTCTTCGCGTACGCAGTTGCCGCCAATCCGAGCGAAGATGTCGCCCCGCGAACGAGCAGGGTTTGCCCCTTGGCGAGGCCGAGACTCCGCCCCAGCGCGCCCCAAGCAGTCAGATACGACTCGGGGAGCGCAGCGAGCTCCTCCCAAGACAACGTCGTGTCGTGGAGGTCGATCACGTTGCTACGCAAGACCGCGACCTGCTCGGCGTAGCTTCCAGGCCGAGAGAACTGCATTCCGCCCATCGCGGTTGCGACCCGCTGGCCCGTGCGGAAGGTTCCTGAGGCGTCCGAAATGATCTCGCCGACCGCTTCGATGCCCGGCACCACGGGACCCGTGATCGGGCCCATCTTGCCCGTGCGGCGATACACCTCTGCGCGATTGAGCCCGAAGGCGCGCACGCGAATCGTGACCTCGTCCGCCTTGGCTTCTGGGGCCGGGACGTCGGCGAGCGTCAGCACCTCTGGGCCGCCAGCGCGTTCGATGATGTACGATTTCATGGTCGTTTCTCCCGTGTATTCGCTTGGTCAGCCGCGTGGACGGTCGGTCGAGAAGAGGTAGCGGTGAATCTTCCATGCGCCGTTCTCGCGCCGGAACACGAACAGCTCGTTGTTGCCTTCGGCGACCTCGGTCCCTGCAGCGAGGATGCGCGTCCGACCCGCCGAGCTCGTGCGAGCCCAGGCCCACTCGCCCGCATGCTGGACCTCGTGAATCTCGAAGCGGATGTCGAGCTTGATGGTCTGGAAGACCTGCTGGTACCCGGCACGAACGGCGTCTCGACCGATCAGCGCTGGCGCATGCTGCGGCATGAACACAGGCTCGCTGCCGTACAGCCCTAGGATCTCCTCGAGGGCGTTCGCGTTGAGTGCGGTTTCATACCTGTGTATCGCGTCGCGGATCGCCGAGACGGCCTGCTCGTCGGACCGCTCGGCTGCGGAAGCATCAGGGACCGATGCTTGGGCGGTTCCAGTTCCCGTGGCGCACCCCGACGTCGCCGCACACAGGGTCAACCAGGAGGCAGCGATGGCGCCCCGAACGTAGCTCTGCAAGTAGGGATTCATCGTGGCCTCCTCAGGCGCGCGGCTGGTTGGTCGAGAACAGGTAGCGGTGAATGCGCCACTCCCCGCCTTCGCGCCGGAAGATGAAGAGCTCGTTGTTGCCCTCGGTGACCTCCGCACCCGCGGCGAGAATCCGCGTGCGGCCGGCAGAGCTGGTGCGTGCCCACGCCCAGTCTCCCGCCTCCTCGATCTCGTGAACCTCGAAGCGGATGTCGAGCTTGATGGTGGCGAACACCTGCTCGTACCCGGCGCGCACGGCGCCGCGACCGACGAGCGCCGGCGCGTGCTGCGGCATGAACACGGGTTCGCTCCCGTACAGCGCGAGAATCTTCTCGACGTCGTTCGCGTTGAGCGCGCTCTCGTAGGTCTTGAGCACTTCCCTGATGAGCATCGGTCGTTCTCCTCTTGGGGTGGCGGTACTATCCGCCTGCCAACAGGAGATAAGCCTCCCGTAGTTGACGCGCCATGGCGATGATTGGCACCATCCCTTCCAAGAACGGAAGGGATCCATGGACCTGAAGGCCGCACAGATGTTCGTCGCCGTAGTTCGCGCCGGGAGCCTCTCGGCAGCGGCTGCAAAGACGCATGTGCCCCTAGCGACCCTCAGCCGGAACGTCCGCCAGTTGGAGGGAGAGCTCGGCGTCCAACTGCTCGAGCGAACCGCCCGTGGGACGAAGCTGACGGACGCGGGCATGCAGCTGTACGAGCACGCCGGCCGCGGAATCGACGCTCTACACGAGGGCGAGCTTGCGGTGACCAGCCACGGGCACGTCCTCAAGGGACGGCTGCGGTTGTCGATACCGCCATCGTTCGAGCCGTGGTGGGAGCTGCTCGCCGCGTTTCAGCGCGACCATCCCGACATCCAGGTGGTCGTCTACACCACCGAGCGCGCCGTCGACCTCAGCATGGAGGGAATCGACATCGCGCTCCGAATCGGGCCCGTCGTTCACGAGAGCCTCGTGGCGAAGCGCCTCTTGCGGTACCGCCACGTGCTCGTCGCAAGCCCCGCGCTGGTCGAACGACTCGGCATGCCGACGACTCCCGACGCCTTGTTCGCGCTACCCGCCGGAATTTGGGTGCGCGACGCGAACGCCCATCGGCCGTGGCGCCTCGGCGAGCGAGAGATCAGCCCAACGCCAATCCTGGCCGTCAACGACTACTTGCACCTGCGCGAGCGGGCGATTCGAGGAGACGTGGTCACCGAGCTTCCGCCATTCCTCGCGGCTGAAGCGCTGCGCGATGGGCGCCTCGTGGCGCTGCTGGCGGATCATCCGTTCCCCGAACAACAGGTGAGTCTGCTGTACCAACGGCAGCAGCAGCCCTCGCGAGTCGTCCGTGCCTATCTGGACTACTGCCAGCGCGCTGCCGGCCAGTACCTCGCGGGTGCGCCCTAGTACCTCGCCCCACAGATCTCGATCGGTTCCTCCCACCCCCGCGACGAGGCGGGGGAGCGGGAGGACTGATGCCGCCTCTCCCTGCTCCATCCTCGACTTCCCTTGGGCTCAGCGACCCATCGAAATCGATGGGTCGCGGTCCTAGGCGGCGGAGAGCCTCTCGTTTTTGAGAAGATCGTCTCCGGCGGCTCTCGGACATCGCCGTCCTCCGGCTCGGTCTCCCTCGATTTGGCGCCCGCGCCGGCTGAGCTTGCACGCGGGCACGGAAGCGAGGCGCACCCGAGGGTGATCCGTGCTGGCACACGTTCGGGTGTCGTCGCAACGGCCGGCCGCCCTCCGCGTCACGTCTCGAGGCCCTACGGGCTCGACGCCTGCCCTACCCATGCGGCACCCCCGATCCGCGCGCCCAGGCCGTTGAGACGGCGGATCGGCCTTGGTAGGGTCCGTACGTGCAGCTGAGCCTGGAGTCGGGCAAGATGGTGGGCCCCTACAGGCTCGATCGCCTGCTCGGCGTGGGCGGGATGGGCCAGGTGTGGGCGGGCCGTCACGGAGAGACGGATCGCGCCGTCGCGCTGAAGTTCGTGCGCAAGGACGTGCTCACCCCCGAGACGCGACGCCGGCTCATGAAAGAGGCGCGCGCTTCGCGGGCCATTCAGCACCCCGCAGTGGTGCCGGTCGAAGACGTCCTCGAGTCGGATGACGGCGGCCCGGCGCTGGTGATGGAGCTCCTCAGTGGCAAGCCGCTGTCGGCGTTTCCCAAGCCGACGGAGGCGCGCGAGCTGGCTGGGCTGCTTCGGCCGGTCGCAGAGGGTCTAGCCGCCGCGCACCGAGCGGGTGTGATCCACCGCGACGTGAAGCCCGAGAACATCTTCGTTACCGACTCCGGTGAGGTGAAGATCATCGACTTCGGCATCGCCAAAGAGCTCACGATCGACGAGCAGACCGCGCGCTCGCTCGGCACCCAGACCGGCACGATCGTCGGCACGCCGCAGTATATGTCGCCCGAGCAAGCCTTCGCAGAAAAGGACATCGATCACCGCACCGACATCTGGTCGCTCGGGCTCGTGCTCTACGAGTACGCTAGCGGCGTGCTGCCGACGCAAGCCGACAGCTTCGGCCAGGTGCTGAAAATCCTGCTCTCGACGGCGATCCCCAAGCTGCGCGCGGAAATGCCCGATGCGCCGCGCGATCTGGCGATCCTGGTCGATCGCATGCTGAGGCGTGAGCGCGAGGAGCGACCGCGCGACATGGACGAGGTCGCCGGCATCCTCGCGGCCGTCGCCGGCAGCGAGCCCGACGCGGAGCAGGGCCTGATCCTGCGGGTCGACGACGCGGACTCGAACGACGCATGGCTCGCCACCGAGGCGAACGGCGCCAGCGTGCCGCGACCTCGTACGCGCGGTGACGTCGATCGCACCGGCGAGCAGATCTCGCACTACGCCATTCGCTCCAAGCTCGGCCAGGGTGGCATGGGCATCGTGTACGCGGCCGAAGACGTTCGCTTGCGCCGCAAGGTGGCGCTCAAGCTCTTGCCCGCGGCCTTCATGGCCAGCCACGATCGGCGGCAGCGGTTCCTACGCGAGGCACGGTCGGCGTCGGCCGTGCAGCACGCCAACGTAGCGACGGTGTTCGATATCGGGGAGAGTGACGACACCGTCTACATCGCGATGGAGTACGTGGAGGGCAGCACGCTGCGCGCGGCGCTGGATGCGGAGGGCGGCCCGTTTGACACGCCGCGGGCGGTCGCGGTCGGGCTGCAGCTGGCGCGCGGCCTCGCGCGCGCGCACGACTCGGGCATCGTCCACCGCGACGTGAAGCCCGAGAACGTCATCATCACGCCCGACGAGGTGGTGAAGATCCTCGACTTCGGGCTCGCCAAGCCGGTCCGCAGCTCCGAGCCGCCGGCCGAGGGGGACGAGGCCGCGGCCGGCGACGACTTCACCTCGCGCGTCGGCCAGGTCGCCGGCACCCCGGCCTACATGGCGCCCGAGCAGGCCGAGGGACGGCCGGTCGACGCGCGCACCGACGTCTACGCCCTCGGCCTCATCCTCTACGAGATGGTGATGGGCGCGAGGCCCAAGCGGCGTGACGGCTCGCTCGATCCGCGGGCCACCTCAGCGCTCTCGGGCAGGCTCGCCCGCGTCATCGCCCGCTGCCTCGAGCCGGACCCGGACGATCGGTACCCCCACGCGCGCGCGCTGGCCGACGACCTCGCGATCCTGCAGCCGGCGGCCGGGCGCCGGACATCCACGGCGGTCTGGGCCCTGGGGGCGCTGGCCTTCGCGGGCGCGGCGGCCTTCGGCATCTACGCTTTCACGCACGCGACCGCTTCGCCCGGCGATGCGGCGGCGACCGCCGAGCCCGCCCGCACGAGCCGGCCCGCGGCAGACACAGCCAAGACGGCGACCGGTGCCAACGCACGCGAGAGCGCGGCCGTGACGCCCGCGACGGCGGAGCGGACCGCGGCCTCCCCCTCGGCCTCCGCTGCACCGACGGCGCCGGCGACCGGCGCTCCGCGTCCAGCCAAGATCGCGAAACAGCCCGATCCGCTCTCGCACCAGAAGTGACCATGGTGCCTCTCACTCGTTTCTCCTTGTCGGGCGCCGTCGTAGCGGCAGCGGTCGTTTGGACACCTCTCGCGAGCGCCCAGCCGACCGATGCCCAGCGCGCCCTCGCGACCGAGCTCTTCAAAGAGGGCCGCGCGCTGATGAACGAGAAGAAGTTCGCCGACGCCTGCCCCAAGCTCGAAGAGAGCCAGCGCCTCGATCCGGGCGGCGGTACGCTCCTGAACGTGGCCATCTGCCACGAAGGTCTGGGCAAGCTGGCGACGGCGTGGTCCGAGTTCGAAGAGGCCGCCGCGATCGCGCAGCGCGACAAGCGCGCCGACCGAGAAAAGCTCGCGACCGACCGCGCCGCCAAGCTCCAGCCGCGGCTGATGCGCTTGACGATCCGCGTGGCGCCCGAGAGCGAGGTGCCCGATCTCGCGATCACCCGCAATGCGGTCGCGGTGCCGCGCGCGGCGTGGGGCATGGCGATGCCCCTCGACGCGGGTGACTACACCATCGAAGCCAGGGCCCCTGGCCGCGCGGCGTGGATGAGCATGGTGAGGGTCTCGGTCGAGGGCGCGCAGCTCACGCTCGACATCCCTGCCCTCGCGCCCCTCCCGGAGCCTCCGCCGGCTGCGGTCAGGCCGGCGGGGCCGCCGCCCGAGCCGATCGTGCGGTACCTGCCGGCGCCGCAACCGCCGCAACAGCTCCCCAAGCCCGACCGCACGCCGTGGCTCGTCTCGGGTGGCGTGATTGGGGGCGTGGGCTCGCTCGGCCTCGCGCTCGGAGGCATCGCCGGAGGGCTGGCCTCTTCGCGCGCCTCGTCCCTCGACGAACGATGCGAGCCGGGCGAGCCGAAGCGCTGCCCGGCCGAGGCCGCTGGCACCATCGCGGACATGCAAACGTTCGCCAAGGCGTCGACCGGTCTCCTCATCGTGGGCGGCGTCTTCACGGCCGGCGGCGCCGCGCTGCTCGCGCTCGGGTTCACGCTCGACGACAAAGTGGTCGCGCGCGTAGGCCTGGCGCCCGGCCCGGGCCTGACGGTGGGGGTGTCGGTACCATGAAAAGGGCGTCGGTCATCGTCGGGCTGGTGGTCGCTGGCCTCGCCGGGTGCGAGCAGATCCTGGGGACCGACAACTACGAGATCGACGGCACGTCGAGCAGCGGGGCGGCGGCTGGCAACGGCTCGAGCACGATCTCGGGCGCCGGCGGCGGCGGCATCACGATGTCGTCGTCTTCGGTTTCGAGCACGTCGAGCGGCCTGCTCGCGCCGAAGTGCTACGACGCGGATCGAGTCAATTTCTATGGCGGCGGGCACCAGATTCTGGGCTATCAGAACCGCTGCTCCGAGGCGCAACTCAACGAGGTCTTCGCTTGCTGGGACGCTGGCAACTGGTTCAACGGCTGCCCGCTGTACACCGACCCAGCGGCAGAGGATTGCTTCGACTGCTTGTTTGGCGAGAACCAAGTCGCAGTCCCGGTTTGGCTCCAGCCGCCCGGGTCGGTGCAGATCTGGATCCAGTACCACGCGTGCATCGCCTTTGCGCTCGGCCTCACTTCCTGCATCGAGGCCGTCCAGCTCGAGTACTGCCGCACCAGTGTCTGCGACACCTGCGATCCCGAGGACCTCTTCGAGGCCTCGGACTGCTTCGACTACGCAACCATCGACGCTTGCGCGGGCATCGTGCTACCAGCCGGATGCCAAGCAGTCTTCACCGAGGAGCCGTTCGAGTGCTTCTCGCCAGGGTTCGACGGTCGCGCCAAGAACACGGCGCGGGTCCTCTGCGGCCCTTCGCCCTGACTCCACTTCGATCGAGGCAAGCGGTCCAGGCCCGATTCCCTAAACGTTCGAACGAACGTTCGCCGTCTGAGGATCAGGCACGACGACGTGCTCGCGGCGTACGGCGTCCCGCTCGTACGCGCCTGACCTTCAGCACCGTCGTTCGCGTGTGGTCGTTTCGAGCGACATGCTCCGTCGAGCCGGTGAGCTCAACGCGCAAGAAAGAAGACTATGGTTCCATCCGGAGGCCGCACGTAGCCTCGGGCAATGGGGCGGATGTCCAGGCTCATCAGTGCTGCGCTGGTCCTGCTCGCGCAACCCGCAATGGCCGACGAGCCAGAGCCCGGCGGCTCGGCCAAGACTGAGGACCCTTGCCGCGCGCAGAGCGCTTGCGCTCGGGCGGGAGCGTGCTTCTCCGGGAAGCACCACTGCGTCGCGCGGTCCGAGGCCGACTGCCGCGCCTCGAACGGCTGCGCGCTGGGGGGACACTGTTTGCTCGACAAGGAGCAGCAGCGCTGCGTGTCACCCGCCGGGCTCGCCCAGGCCTCCTCGCCGTGGTACCTGCCGGAGACACGCGTGCCGGGTCGGCCGGGCCTCGTTGGCGGCGGCGTAGCCGTCCTCCTCGCTGGCGCCGGCATCTGGGTCGCGAACGCCGCGTGGATCGCGCACGAGGACAACCGGAACGGCTACGGCCCGTGCGGCTCCCAGGAGTTGTTCTGCGGCGATTCGCTGATCTTGTTTCACGTCTTGCTCGGCTTGGCTGGGACGGGAGCGATCGGAGGAGGACTCGCCATGGTGGTCCTCGGGGGTCAGCCGAGGACCACCATGGTCCCCTATCCTGGAGCTGCGCAGCCACGCCCGACGATCGAGCTCGGCCTTGCGCCCGAGGGGCTCGGGCTCCGCGGGTCGTTCTGATCGTCTAGGCTTCTTCACATGCGTACGAGCGCTCCACCGGCGAGCACACGCGTTCAGGAGTCGCAGTCTGCAGTTGCGAACGCTGCCATGACGGTGAGCTCTTCTTTTCACGAGCATTGCTCCTCAGGTCGAAGCCCTCGGTGCGGCCGTGGCCGAGCCGTGTAGCTGGGTACGGCTACGGCTATCCGGCGAACTCGGCGTCGGTGGTTCCATCGTCGAGCACTTTGACGATGATCGAATGACCCCAGAACCAGTCGCCATCGTCGAAGTAGCAAATGAACCTGTCGACATCGACATCGACCTCGATGGTGTTGGCGATCACCTGCGTGAGCTCGCGCGCCTCATCCTCGGTCAGCACGCTGATGGGAGACGCGCCCTCGTACGTCACCCGCATGGCGGTCCGTCCCGCGATCTCGGTCCACTCGTAGGGCGCGCCGGCCGCGACGAGGCGCGCGAGGTGCACCAAGCGAGCGGACATGTTCCACCCTAACACGCGCCGTCGCCCCAGTTGCGTTCGGACCGCCGGCGCAACGGAGGGGACGGGGCCGGTCGTCCTCTCGGTCGACGGGCTCGAGCTGGCCGCGGTGAGCGCCCGGCGTCAGAAGGCCAGCTTGTCTCCCGCGGCGGGGATGGCCACGTGCTCGAAGCCGGCGTCCCCGAGCTTGTCCTTCAGCACCTTCTGCGGCTGAAGGTCCCCGTGAACCAGCGCGACCTGCTCCACCTTGCCCTTCTTCCGACAGCCCGCCGCGAACGCGAGCAGATCCTTCTGATCGGCGTGCGCGGAGAAGCCGTTCAGCACCACGACGTCACACCGGCGGTCCCGCTCCACGCCGAAGATCTTCACCTTCGATCGCTTCTCGACGAGGCGCCGGCCGAGCGTGTGGACCGCCTGAAAGCCGACGATGAGGACGGTGCTCTTGTCGTCCTCCACGATGGACCGCAGGTGATGGAGGATGCGACCCGCCTCGCACATGCCGCTCGCCGAGATGATGATGGCGGGCTCCGACGACGACGAGAGCGCCTTGGACCGCTCCTTCTCCTCGATGTACGTGAGGTCCTCGAAGTCGAACGGGGAGTCGTTGCCGCGCAGCAGCGCGCGCGCCTCCGCGTCGTAGCACTCCGGATGCAGCTTGAAGACGTCGGTGATCCGGACCGTCAGCGGCGAGTCCACGAACACCGGCACCCGCGGGATGGCGCCGGCCCTCCGGAGCTTCTTGAGGGCGAACACGATCTCTTGGGCGCGCTCGAGCGCGAACGACGGCACCACGAGCTTGCCGCCTCGCTTCACGGTGGTCGTGACGACCCGCGCCAGGTCCTCCTCCATCTTCTCGACGCTGTCGTGGAGGCGGTTGCCGTAGGTGCTCTCGGTGACGAGCACGTCGGTCTCCTCCGGGATCTCGGGATCGCGGATGATCGGGCGCCCGTGGCGGCCGAGGTCCCCGGTGAAGACCACGCGCTTCTTCTTCTTCCCCTCCTCGATATCGAGCGCGACGACCGCGCTCCCGAGCACGTGCCCTGCCTCGTAGAACGTGAGGTCGACCCCTGGGGCGATCGGCACCGTGGTGTGGTAGGGCACCGAGATCATGCGCTCGATCACGCGGACGACGTCCTCGTCGTCGTAGAGAGGCTCCACGAGCTCGCCCGAGCCGTGCTTCGCGCTCTGCTTGTTCAGGTAGCGCGCGTCGGAGGCCTGGATGGAGGCGGCGTCGCGCAGCATCACGGTGCAGAGGGAGCGCGTGGCGGGCGTCCCGTACACCGCGCCCTTGTACCCTTGCTTGTAGAGGAGCGGCAGCGCGCCCGAGTGATCGATGTGCGCGTGCGAGAGGACCACGGCCTTGAGCTCCCGGACGGGCAGACGGAGCCGCTGGTTGCGCTCGATCGACTCGCTCCGCGTGCCCTGGAAGAGCCCGCAGTCGAGCAGGATGGTGCCGTGCTTCGTCCGCACGAGGTGCATCGAACCGGTCACGGTCTGCGCGGCGCCTACGAACTCGAGCTCCATCCGGCGGATGGTACCCGACCGCTCAGCGGAACGGGTCGATCCCGTCGACGACACGCTGATCGAAGCGCCCAGCGACGACGAGCGTCTGATCGCCGACCACGATCGACTGCTTGCGCCCGAGGAGGACGAGCTGCACGGGGGCGTCGTAGGGGGCGCGCGTCACGTCGGCGCTCGCGTACCCGAGGGAGACGCTCACGCCGGGGAGGAGCATGTCCTGCCGGTCGACGCCGATCTCGGAGCGGACGAGGTAGTTCGTCGGGAACACGGCGAGCCCGACGCGGCCAGCGTTCGCGTGGCTCGCGAGGTAGGACTCGAGGGCGTCGCGCACGGCGGCGTCTCCCTCCTCGTACGCCGAGATCCGCCCCGCGGCGAAGGTCACCCGGACCGGGCTCCGCCGCACGAGGGCACGGTCGAGATCGACCTTCGGTCCGAAGATCGCCCGATCCACGACGAGCGTGCCGGAGACGCGGTACGGATGGACGTAGACGTGACCGGCGGGGAGGTTCTCGCTCGTTCCGGGCGCGGGGCGTCCGGCGGAGCTCAGGACGGGGTGGCGCGGGTGCAGCTCGATCTCGAGGTCGGTGCCGGCGTCGCTCGTGACGCGGACCACGCTCGGAGGGCGCATCGCCTCGATCAGACGCGTATTCACGACGTCGAGGAGATCCGGATCGGCGCCCACGCTCTGGGCGAGTAGCCGCTCGTCCACTTGCAAGAGGTGCAGGTGCCGCGCGCGCACGGCCTCGGTCGCCTTGGCGATCGCGACGGAGAGCGTGGGCTCCGGCCGGGTCGGCGCGAGCAGGACCGTGGCCGTCGCGCCCTGGACGAGCGGCTCGACCGCGGCGAGGTGCTCGGCCACGGTTCCCCCCTTCTTCTCCACGAAGTCGAGCTCGACCCGCACCGGGACCCCGCCGGCCTCGGTCACGGCCTGGGCCAGGATGGAGTAGATAGGCCCAGCGTGGAACGTGAGCAGGTGCACGCGCTCGCCCGGCCGGACCGCGAGGAGCCGCTTGACGACGTTCTCCGCGCCGCGCAGGACGAGCGGGTCGTCCCGTCGCACCGCTGCGAGCATCGGCTGCGTCGAGCGCCGCGCCGGCATCGTCCGCCCGGTGGGGGACCCCCTCTTCTCGTCGTCGCTCGTCGTCAACGCAGCGACAAGAGTGACAGCGCCGGGCGGGTCGTACAAGCGCCGATGTCGCCGAGCGCTGGGCTCAACCGCGCGGCCCCGCGCCCCGCTGCGCCGCGAGGGCCGCGAGCGTCTCGGCGAGCGCAGGGTAGAGCTTCACGTAGATCCCTCCGTAGAGCTCGTCGTAGAACGCGCGGTGCGGGCCGGGCGTGACGGCCGCGGCCCGATCGACGCGGGTCATGGCGCGCGCGGCCTCGCGCACGCTCGGGAACGCGCCCGCGCCGAGCGCGGCCAGGATCGCGGCGCCGAGCGCGGTCGTCTCGGCCGCCGCGGGGCGCTGCAGCGGGCGCCCGAGCACGTCCGCGACGACGGAGGCGAACAGCCCGCGGCCGGCGCCGCCGCCGACCGCGACGACGTCGTCGATGGGCCCCGCGTCCTCCTCCACGCGAGAGAAGTGGAGGCGCTGCTCGAGGGCGATCCCCTCGAGGATGGCGCGGTAGACGTGCTCCGGTCCGTGATCACCGCGGAGACCCACGAGCGCGCCCGTCGCGTCGTCGTCCCAATACGGGTTCATGACGCCCGCCCAGTAGGGCAGCGCGATCAGCCCGTCGGAGCCGGGCGCGATCCCCTCCGCCAGGGCCTCGAGCTCGGCGAGCCGCGCGCTGCGCGAGGCGCTCGCGGCGTGGGCCCCGAGCACCCGATCCGCGAGCCAGTCGAGGGTGAAGGTGCCGCCCTTCAAGTCCGTCTCGAGGAGGTACCCCTCGGGCCCCGCGGCGAAGAGCGTCCGGTACGCGCGGCTCGTTCGGTACCGCTCGGAGGGCTTGCCGCTGACGACGGCCGTGCCGAGGTTCAGGTACGCCGAACGCTCCGAGAGCACCCCGGCGCCGAGCCCCGCGGCCTGACCGTCTCCGGCGCCCGCCACGACGGGCAACCCGGGCCGGAGCCCGGTGGCGCTCGCGACCTCGGGCAGGAGCGCGCCGAGGACCTCGCCCGGCGCGAAGAGGGGCGGCAGCGTGCGCTCGTCGACGCGCGCGAGGGCGGCGAGCTCGCTCGACCAGGCGCGCCGCTCCATGTCGACCATGCCCAGCGGATCCGCCGCGGCGAGCGACGTCGCGCGCTCGCCGGTCAGGTGGAGGACCAAGTAGGCGTGGACGTCGAGGACGAGGCGCGCGCGGGGACCGAGGTCGGGGCGGAGCCGCTCGAAGAGCGCGCGGATCTTGTAGAGCGAGGGCGTCACGCACGCCGGCTTGCCGGAGATCGCGTGGACACGGGCGGGGTCGAGCTCCGAGGCGGCCGCCACGACCTCCGGGCGCGCGCGAGCATCCATCCAGACGATCGCCGGCGCCAGGCTCTGCCCGCGCTCGTCGGTCACGACGAACGTCTCGCGCTGGTTCGCGATCGCGAGCGCCTCGACGGCGGCGCGCTCCGAGGGCGCGAGCTTCGCCGCCGCCTGGCCGAGGGCCTCGATGGCCGCGCGCCGCCAGTCCTCCGCGCGCTGCTCCCACGCGTCGGGCTCCGGATTCTGGAGCGGGTACACGGCGCGCCCCTCCGCGCGGACGCGGCCCGCGGCGTCGACGACGAGCGCCTTGCACGCCGTCGTGCTCGCGTCGACGCCGAGGAAGAGCGGCTCGGTCACGCGTGCTCCGCCCGAAAGAAGGACGCGAGCGGCAGGTCGACGGGCGCCCCGTCCAGCCCGACGGCCGCGAGGTGGTGCAGCAGGGGGAGCTCGGCGGCGCCGAGGGCTCCGAGCGCGCCGGCGGCGAGCGCGGATCGCATCACGGCGAGGATCTCGAGGCACTCGAGCGTGGCGCCCTCCATCGCCTCCACTGCCTCGGCGCGCGTCATGCCGAGCCCGAGCAGCCGCCCGAAGCGGCCCGTGCGGCCGCCGTTCGTCGTGACGTCGAGATCCCCGACGCCGGCGAGGCCCGAGACCGTGTCGGCGTCGCCCCCGAGCTGCCGCACCACGCGACGCATCTCGACGACCGCCTGCGCCATCGTCGCGCTCTCGAGGTTGTGCATGGCGACGCTCCCTGGGGCGCCGCCGAGCTTCTCGTGCAGACCCGCGGCGAAGCCGATCCCCATCGCGTAGGCGTTCTTGAGGGCGGCGCTCACCTCCGCCCCGACGACGTCCGTGGTCGGGAACGGGTGGTAATACGGTCCGCGGATCGCCTCCGCGATGCGGTCGAGGGTCGGGCCGTCGCGCCCCGCGACGACGACGCACGTGGGGACCTTCCGCGCGAGCTCGCCTGCGATGCAGGGCCCCGCGATCGCGGCGGGGTGTACCGCGTCGCGCGCCGCCGCGGGGAGCCCCGCGCGCACGACGTCGGGCAGCGTCACCAGGCGGCCCGCGTCGAGCACGAGCCCCTTCGTGATCATGAAGACGGGCAGGTCCGCGCGCGCGAAGGGCGCCGTTCGCTCCGTGGCCCAGGGGATGCCCGCGGAGCTCACGCCGAGCGCCCAGAGCTCCACCCCTCGGGCCGCGACGGCGAGCTCGTCGTCGTAGAACGCCGTCACGCCGGGGAGGGGCAGCTTCAGCTTGGGGTGGACCGCCGATCGCTTGAGGCTCGTGACGATGTCTCGATCGAGGTGCGTGCCCACGAGGCGAACGTCGTGGCCTCGATCCACCAAGGGCACGGCGAGCGCCGAGCCCATCATGCCCGCGCCCAAGATGAGGATCTTCGCCATGACGCTCCCGCTTCCAGGCCTTCCGGCCGAGCATGGTAGACTTCCGCCTCCCATGCGCCACCCCCGATCCTCCTTCCTGGCCGTGTCGACGTACCTCGGTGCCCTCGCAAGCGTGGCCGCGTGCGGCGGCGAGGTCCCCGACATCGGGGTGCCGGGTGGCGGCGGCTCCGGCGGCGCGGGGGGTGCTGGCGGGGCCGGCGGCGGGGTGCCCGCGGATTGCACGGTGGTGCTCAAGCCCACCGCGAACGACGCGATGAGCCTGCAGACGGCGCTCACCGCCGCGATGTCGAACGACGTCATCTGCCTCGGCCCCGGCACGTACAGACCGAACGCGGAGCTGAGCCTGAACGCGACCGGGGTCACCATCCGCGGCATCGGCGCGACGCGCGACGACGTCGTCATCGACTTCGCCGACCAAGTCGTGGGCGACGAGGGCCTCGTCACCACGGCGGACGGCTTCACCATCGAGTCGCTCTCGATCAAGAACAGCCCCGGGGACGGCGTCGTGGTGCGGGACGCCGAGGACGTCACGTTTCGCGACATCAAGGTGTCGTGGGACGCGGGCTCGGTGGCGGAGAACGGCGCGTACGCCGTCTACCCCATCGGCTGCACGAGGGTCCTGATCGAGGACTGCGAGATCGTCGGCGCCTCCGACGCGGGCGTCTACGTCGGCCAGTCGACGCAGATCATCGTCCGCAACAACGACGTCCACGGCAACGTCGCCGGCATCGAGATCGAGAACTCGACGCTCGCGGAGGTGTACGGCAACCGCGCGTACGACAACACCGCGGGCATCCTGGTCTTCGTCCTGCCGCGTCTGACCAAGAAGGACGGCATCACGTGCAACGTCCACGACAACGAGATCTACGACAACAACCGGGAGAACTTCGCGTCCATCGGGATCGTGGCCGACGTCCCGAAGGGCATCGGCGTGCTGATCTTCGCCGGGGACGCGACCGAGGTGCACGGCAACGACATCCACGGCAACGGGAGCCTCGGCATCGCGGTCGTCAGCTACGACACGTTCTCGCAGCTCAGCGCGGACTTCATGGACGACGATCCGGAGACCGACGGAGAGCCCGAGGTCACGTACATCTACGACAACACCTTCGCGGACAACGGCACGGACCCGGAGCTCATCTTGAACGGCCTGCTGCTCCCGGAGCCGCTCCCCGACGTCATCTGGGACGGCCAGGAGGACACGCCGGGGAGCGGGCAGTTCTGCCTGGGCATGACGCCGCCGGCGCGCTTCACGACGCTGAACGGCGCGATGAACCTGGGCATGCCGGCCAACTACTCGACCGACCCCACCCCCTTCCTGTGCGACCACCCGCAGCAACCGCCGGTGACGCTCGAGTGAAGCGGGAGGGGGCGATCGCCGTCGCGCTGGTCCTGGTCGCGTGCGACGACGGGACGCCGCCCGAGACGGGCCCCGCCCCGTACGACGGGCCACCGATCCCGTGGGCCTACGCGCCCTTTCCTCCGCTCACCCACCCGGCGGAGAACCCCACGTCGCCGGAGAAGGTCGAGCTCGGGCGCCTGCTCTTCTACGATCCCATCCTGAGCGGCGACGACCGTACGGCGTGCGCCACGTGCCACAGCGAGATCTGGGGGATGTCCGACGGGCTCCCGGTCTCGGTCGGGGTCTTCGGGGAGGGACCCACCGGGCCGGGCCGCGACGGGCCCAACAAGACGACGCGCAACGCGCAGACGCTGTGGAACGCCGCGTTCCGGACCGAGCTCTTCTGGGACGGCCGCGCGAGCGGGCTGGAGGACCAGGCGCTCGGTCCGCTCGAGGCGGCCATCGAGCTCGGCCTGCCGCCGGACGTGGCGGTGCAGCGCCTCCGCGCGGTGCCCGGCTACGTCGAGCGCTTCGCCGCGGCGTTCCCCGCGGACGCGGACCCCGTCTCCACCACGAACCTCGCGCGCGCCCTCTCCACTTTCCAGCGGACCCTGATCGCCGACCGGACGCTCTACGATCAGTACGTCCTCGGCGACGAGGGCGCGCTGCGCCCGGACGTCCAGGAGGGGATGTTCCTGTTTGCCGAAGCGGGCTGCGCCTCCTGCCATGTCCCGCCCCTGTTCGAGTCGACCACGTACGCCGCGCGCCTCCCCGCGGTCGACCCGGGGCGCGCGGCCATCACGGGGCTCGCCGCGGATCACGGAGCGTTCCGCGTCCCCTCGCTCCGCAACGCGCGAGACTCGGAGCCGTACTTTCACGACGGCTCGGTGCTGACGCTGGAGGAGGCCGTGGCGGTCGAGGTCGACGTCGCGGTGTCGCGCGGAGAGAGCAGGGCGCTCACCGAAGACGAGGTCACGCTGGTGGCGAAGTTCATCAACAAGGCCCTCACCGACGTGACGCGCGATCCGGATCGCCCCGAGGAGGTCCCGAGCGGTCTCCCCGTCCCGGAGGACGGCCTCCGCGTTCCGAGGTAGCTTGCACCATGAGGCCGCAGTGAACCGCACCCTCCTCCTGACGTTCGTCTCCGCGGCCGCCGTCGCCGCCGCCGCGGCCTCGTGTGACGGAGGCGCCGACGGCGGCGGCGGGTCGGGCGCGGCGGGCGCGACCACCTCCGGCGCGGGCGGCGCGGGTGGCGCTGCGCACCAGCCGGTGACGCCTGCGCCCCCGGGCCAGCCTTGGCCGACCCTCGGCGAGTGGAACCTCTTCACCGACATCGCCGCGCGGACCCCGAACGCGCGGGTCGTCCCCTACGATCTGATCTCCCCGCTCTTCTCCGACTACACGTCCAAGTTCCGGTTCGCCTACCTGCCCGAGGGCGCGACGGTGGCGTACTCCGACACGGAGGAGTGGTCGTTCCCCGTCGGGGCCATCCTCGTGAAGACCTTCGCGTATCCGCAGGATCCCGCGGCCCCGACCGGCCCTCAGGACCTGCTCGAGACGCGGCTCCTCGTCCGGGAGGCCGACGGCTGGAAGGCGCACGTCTACATCTACGAGGCAGGTGACGCCGACGCGACGCTGAGCCTCTCCGGAGGGATCCTCACCGTGGACGCCGTGACGAGCGGGCAGGCGCCGATCACCAGCTACTACGTCCCGAACCCGGTCCAGTGCCTCGAGTGCCACACGAAGGACGACGTGCCTCGGCACCTGGGCCCGAGCACGCGGCAGCTCGACCGCGACCTCGACTACGGCGCCGGGCCAGTGAACCAGCTCGATCATTGGCTCTCGATCGGCTTCCTGGACCAGGCGCCCGCGCCGCCTGGACAGCGCGTACGGCTGGCGGAGCCTTTCGACGCCGCGAACCCGGACGTGGAGTACCGGGTGCGCTCGTACTTCGACGCCAACTGCGCGCACTGCCACTCGGCCGGCGGCGTCGCGGACACGAGCAGCCTCCGGCTCGATCTCGCGGGGACCGCGCCGGGGCCGACCCAGCCCGCGAACGTAGGCGTGTGCGTCGCGCCGACGAGCGGCTCGTGCCCGCCCCACACCTTCGACGTGGTCCCGGGCGATCCGGCCCAATCGATCATGGTGTGCCGGATGTCCGCCGCGGGGGTCGCCAACAACGACGTTCGGATGCCGCCCATCGGGCTGCAAGTGCACGACGAGGGCGTGGCCCTCGTCAGCGAGTGGATCGCGGGCCTCACGTTCCCGCCCTGCAACTGAGCCATGATCGTCTACGCGCACCGGGGCGCGAGCGTCGAGCTCCCAGAGAACTCCCTCGAGGCGTTCGCGCTCGCGATCGAGCTCGGGGCCGACGCGCTCGAGACCGACGTGCACGTGACCCGTGACGACGAGGTGGTGGTGCACCACGACGCGACGGGGGACCGGACGGCGAGCGTGCGGCAGAGCATCGTCGACCTCACGCTGGCGGAGGTTCGGCGCTGGAACCTGGGCTTCGGGTTTCGGCTGCCCAGCGGGGAGGGCCTGGTCAACGGGACCTTCCGCGTTCCCACGCTCAGTGAGCTGCTCGAGGCGTTCCCCACCACCCGCATCAACGTGGACGTGAAACCCCGCGCGAGCCGCGCCGCGGAGCGCGTGCTCGAGGTGGTGCGGCGCCACGGCGCCGAAGAGCGCGTCCTGCTCACGAGCTTCTACGACGACGTCCTCCGCCGGATCCGGCGGACCTACCGGGGACCGACGGGCCTCGCGCGCGGCGAGGTGCTGCGCGTCCTCGCCGCTCCACGGGGGACGCCCCGCTGGCTCCTCCCGAACGGCACGCGTGTGCAGATCCCGACCCGGGCCGGTCGGCTGCGGCTGGACCGCCACGCCGTGGTGTCGCGACTGCAGTCTCTCGGATACGCGGTGGATTTCTGGGTCGTGAACGATCCGGCGGAGGCGCGCTCGCTCGCCGCCTCGGGCGCCGACGGGATCATGACCGACGACCCGCGCCGGGTCGTCCCGGCCGTCCACCACACGGATTTCGAGCCTGGCCCGGTTCTCCGGTAAGATGTACGCGTGGCGAAGCCTCTCGCCGGTGTAGATCCGACCCAATCGGCCTCCGCGAGGGAGCGGGCGGCGTCGATGGTGGGGCGCATGATCTCGGACCGCTACCGGATCGTGGAGCTCTTGGCGATGGGGGGCATGGGGGCCATCTACAAGGCCGAGCACCTCCTCATGCGCAAGGCGGTGGCGATCAAGGTCCTCCACCCGGAGACCGAGAACTTCCCCGAGCTCGTGGCCCGGTTCGAGCGCGAGGCGATCGCCGGCGCTCACGTCAACCACCCCAACGTCGCCTCCGCCAGCGACTTCGGGAAGTTCGAGGGCGGCTCGTTCTTCCTGGTCCTCGAGTTCATCGAGGGCACGACGCTCTCCGACATCATCAAGCAGGGGCCGGTCGATCCGCTCCGCGTGGCCCGCATCGCTCGGCAGCTCGCGCTCGCCCTCGGCGCCGCGCACCAGCGCGAGATCGTCCACCGCGACGTGAAGCCGAAGAACGTGATGATCTGCGAGCCGAGCATCCACGACACGAGCACGCGGGGCGAGGAGGAGATCGTCAAGCTCATCGACTTCGGCCTCGCCAAGGTGCCCGTCGACAAGCTGTCCACGGCGGCGCGGGACCCGGACGCGGACAGCCGGGATCTCACGAACGCAGGTGTCGTGATGGGGACCGTCGCGTACATGGCGCCCGAGACGGCGCTCGGGATGCGGGCCGTCCAGGCGCGCGCCGACCTCTACTCGCTCGGCGTCATCATGTACGAGATGCTCACGTCCAAGCACATGTTCGACGCGGTCGAGCCGCAGAAGCTCTTCGCCGCGCAGTGCGCGCTCAAGCCGCCGCCGCTCAAGGAGCGGAACCCGAAGATCAACGTGCCGCCGGCGCTCGAGGCGATCGTGATGCGCCTGCTCGAGAAGGACCCCGCCGACCGGTACCCGGACTGCGACGCCCTCGTCGCGGCGCTCGACGCCTTCAAGATGAAGGTCGCGCACGAGGCAGGCATCGTGGTGCCGCACGGCTCCGTTCGTCCGCCGTCGGGCGGTGAGTACACGCCCATGCCGTCCGCCGCGTCGAGCCCCACCTTCATCACCAAGCCCGCGGTGCGCCGCGGGCTCGGGAGCGGCCCGCTCCCCTGGATCGCGGCGGTCGTGGGCGCGCTCGCCGTGGTCGGCGTCGTCGTGCTCGCGCTCGCGCTCGCGCGCTCGGGCGCCCCTGTCGCCACGAGCGCGACGACCACCACGACCGCCGCTGCCACCGCCGACGCCGCGCCGACGGCGGCCGCGTCGGCGACCGCCAGCGCCCCGACCGCGGTGGCCGTCGCCACCGTCGCGCCGTCCGCGGTCCCCACGGCGGAGCCCACCGCCAGCGCGAACACCGGCGAGGCCGACGCGAAGGCGCTCCGGGACGCGATGAACGCCGGTCCGGCCAAGGCTGCGAGCACACTCGTCGCCCTCATGCGGGACAAGCCCGAGGCCTTCAAGGCTCCCGCGCTCCAGGCCGCCGCCGCCTCGGCGGCCGAAAAGACGGCCGAGGCCGACTTGCCCGAGACGGAAGAGATCTTCGAGCACCTCGCGCAGAAGCTCGGGGAGCCGGGGCTCGACGTGCTCTACGAGCTGGCGGGTGGGCCGGAGACGGGCAAGGCCGCGACGCGGGCGCGCGCGCTGCTGGCTCAGCCGGCCATCGTCGCGAAGGGCTCGGTCGCCATGCGGATGGCGCACGACTTCCGAAAGGCCACCTGCGCGACGCGTGGGTTCCTCGCGGGCCGCGCGGCGCAAGAGGGCGACGACCGCACCCTCGTGCTCATCACCGCGATCCTCGCGCCCGCCTGCGTGCCGAGCTCGAGCCCGTGCTGCTTCCTCAAGCACGGCGAGCTCGAGTCTGCGGCGGCGACGATCCGCGCCAGGCTGCGGCGCTGACGAGGGCGTAAGCCTCCGGGGACGACGCCGGCCGTCGCGTGCTCTCGCGCTCGGGAGGCCGCGCTTCGAGCGAGCGCGAGGGTGCGCCTCGGCTCACCGGCGGAGGTGAGCCCCGAGGAGGTCGACGAGCCACGCGTGGAACCGATCCGGCGCCCGCGGGTCCTCGGCGAGCCCCGCGCTGTTCCAGGTCGCCGTCCCCAGGATCCCCTCTCCGAGGAGCGCGAGGGAGGCGAGGACGATCACGAAGAGGGTGTCCTCCTGCGGTGCGTCGCGCCCGGTCTCCGCGAGGCGCCTCGCGTGCATGAGCTGCGCCAGCTCGCGCAGGATGTAGGCGGGATCCTCCTGGGTTCGCCCCTCGAGCGCCAGCCAAGCGAGGAGCCTCGCGTGGCCCTTGTCGGCCAGCAACGCGAGGATCTTGCGAAGCAGGAGCTTCGCGTCCGCCTCCTCGAACTGCTCCGCCACGAACGCCGCGGCCGCGTCGCGCTGCATCGTGTCGAGCGCCCGCTGGCACACGGCCTCGACGAGGCCCTCGCGGCTTCCGAAGTGGTGCAAGATCGTGGGGTGGGAGATCCCGGCGTCGGCGGCCACCTCCTGGAGGCGGATGCCGGCAGGCCCCCCGACCGCGAGCCGCTTCTCCGCGGCGTCCAGGATGAGCTCCCGCGCCTGCTCCGCAGATCGGCGAACCCTCTTCTTCCGGCGGCGAGGCGCGCTCAAGCCACACCCTCTACCACGGCCCCACACCAGCTACAGACAATTGTGTCAGCACACTATTGACAAGTCTGTCTGCGGCTACATACATTCTTGTTCATGATGGAGACGACGAGAATGGGGACGGCGGCGGGCGCGAGGACGGTGAGGCGGGGCCTGTTCGGTCGGGCGGTGACCGGCGCGCAGGCGCTCCGGGCGGTGCTGAAAGATCCGGACGACACCACGGAGGTGTTTCGGCTCTTCGACGCGGTGGCGGGGGGGGAGAGCCCGCGGTTCGTCGCCTCCTTCGTCGCGTCGCGCGCAGGGGCCCGGTTGCTCGAGACCAAGCCGGACATCCTGAGCGTGCTCCGCGACCGGGCCGCGCTCGCCTCGATGCCCGAGGGGAGCCTCGGCCGCGCCTACCTCGCGTTCATGGAGCGGGACGGCCTCACCGCGGACTGGCTGGTCGGGGCGAGCGAGGCGGTCATCCCTCCCACGGAGGACTGCGACGAGGCCTACATCGAGCGTCGGCTCCGCGACACGCACGATCTCTGGCACGTCGTGACCGGGTACGACGGGGATCTGCTCGGGGAGGGCGCCCTCCTCGCGTTCACGTTCGCACAGACCTGGAACGCGGGGGTCGGCGTCTTGATCTCGGCCGGCTTGCTCGTGGCTTCGGATCCCGACGCGAGGCGGCTGCTCGCGGACGGGTTCGCGCGCGGCATGCGGGCCGCCTGGCTCCCCGGCGTCTCGTTCGAGGAGCTCCTACCCCGCCCGCTGACGGAGGTGCGCGAGACCCTGCGGGTCGGCCCTCCCCCTTCGTACGAGCGCTTCTACGCCCGAGACCTGCCCCCCGGCGGGCTCTTGGCGAAGGCGTGAAGCACGCTCCGACTTCCTGCGAGAGACACGCCCGACGACGTGCTAGCTGTGGATCGTGCTGCGGATGATCGATCAGCTCTCCCACGGCATCCTGCGCTCCTTGGGGGCGAGGAGCCGCGTCGTGAGCACGTCCGAGGGAGACGTCCACGCCTACGACGGAGCGGGGCGCGGGGCCGGGACGTTCGTCTTGCTCCACGGCCTGGGGGCGTCCGCGACCGCGTACACCCAAGTCTTCGGCCTGCTGCGAAAGCGCGCCGCGCGCGTCCTCATGCCGGATCTGCCGGGGCACGGGCGGAGCGGCGCGGCGCGCGGACAGCTCAGCGTGGGCGCCCTCGGCGCGAGCCTGCGAGAGGCCCTCGATCAGCTCCTGCAGCCCGAGGAGCGCGCGACCGTGCTCGGGTGCTCCCTCGGAGGGGCCGCCGCGCTGGGCTACGCGCTGGACCGGCCCGAGCGCGTCCGCGCGCTCGTCCTCGCTTCGCCGGGTGGCGCGCCTCCCTCGGAGCAGGAGCTCGCGGAGCTGCGGGCGCGCTTCGATCTGCGCACGCGCGAGGACGCGCGGCGCTTCTTCGCGGCGCTCATCCATCGGCCTCCGTTCTACATGCGCCTGCTGGAGAAGGGCCTCATCGATCAGCTCCAGCAGCCCACGGTGCAGGGCTTCCTCTCCGCCGTGAAGCTGGAAGACTTCTACACGGAGGAGCGCGTCGCCTCGCTCGCGCCGCCAGCGACCGTGATCTGGGGAAAGAGCGATCGCGTCCTCCCGAAGACCGGTCTCGAGTTCTTCCGTCGCGCCATGCCGCCCGGGACCATGTTCCTCGAGCCGGACCGCCTCGGCCACAGCCCGCACCTCGAGTGCCCCGACCTCCTGGTCAGGCACCTGCTCGAGGCCGCCGCGCGAGGACCGCGCCCCGCCTGAGCGGCGGCACGCGCGCTCAAGGGGCGCAGACGTCGAGGAGAGAGGCGTCGCAGCCCTGGACGTGGACCGAGTTGTCCTCGCACGTGATCACCGCCTCGTTGACGGCGCAGCGCCAGAACGCCGCGGCCGCCTCCGAGCAGCTCGACGGCGTGAGGCACGTGGTGAACAGGGTATCGCAGCCGAGCTCGCACCCATTCACCTGGAGCCGAGAGCAGAACGTGTCGCAGCCGGGCACCGGCACCTCGTCCGAGGGCGTCACGACCGCACGCGCGGGACCTCCGTAGAGATCGCACCGCTCCCGGCAAAGCTCCTCGGGAGGCAGGCACTCGCCGCGCTCGCAGGTGGTGTCGAGCACCACGGATCCGTCCGTGCACGCGCAGCCCACCATGGGGCAGCCGTGGCCGGACGCGCACGCGTCCGGATCGGGCGCGTCGACGACCGTGGTCCCGCCACAGGCGGGCGCCAAGACCGCGGCGAGCGCGGCGAGCGTCAGGGCGGCGGCGGAGGTGGTGAACCGGGTCACGCCGGGGCTCATACCACTGGTAGGCTCCGGCCGTGGCAAGCGCGGCCGAGTTCGTGCGACTCGTGGCCCAAGGCCTCGTCACCCCGGCCTTTTGGGCGCTGCTGCTGCACGCGATCTTCGAGTACGGGCTCTGCTACGTGACGCAGCGCGCGTGGCTCGCCCGGATGACCCCGGAGCGGCGCGCGCAGGCGTGGAACGACCTCTCGTGGGCCACGGCCATCTTGCACCTGGGCGTCCTCTCGATGATCCCGTTCGCGTGGGTGACGCGCGCACGGCGGGGCGCCAAGGCGGGGGCGCTCGCGCTGGTGATCGGCGCGGGCGTCGCCGCCCTCCACGCGGGCGTCGTGATCGCGGTGGGCTCCCTCCTCGGGTGGCTCGTCGAGCCGTAGCCCCGGAGGCCCCGACTCGCTCAGGGGTGGATGTGGATCAGCGTGCCTTCGCCCGTGCTCTTCGCCGCGTTCGTGCCGTGCCACTCGACGGGCACGTCGGGGGACGTGAAGAGGAAGAGCCGCCGCGCGTCGATGGGGGAGAGGTTGATGCACCCGTGGCTTCGCGGCTTGCCGTACTCGTCGTGCCACGGCGCCGCGTGGAGCGCGTAGCCTCCCTTGAAGTACTGGACCCACGGCACGTCGCGGAGCTCGAACTTGTTGTCGACCTCGTTCGCGTCCATCGTGGTCGTCACGTGCTTCTCGCGGACGAGGAACGTGCCGACGGGGGTCGAGAGGGTCTTCTTCGGATCGCCGAGGCCATCGCGCCCGGTGGAGACAGCGGTCGCGTACACGGGGCGCACGCCCTCGTAGAGGACCATCGTCTGGGATTGGATCGAGATGTCCACCCACCGCTTGTCGCCCTTGGCCCAGGAGGGAAGCTTCGAGGGCTTGGCCGCGATCGCGACGTCGTGCTCGCGCAGCCAGGTCCCGTCCAGCGTCTCTACGACCCGGTCCCCCGAGACCCGGTTCGAACGCCCGGTGAGCTGGACCGAGTCCAGACGCGCGACGCGCTCTCGCTTCTCGAACGACTTCGTGGAGACGTCGTAGGTCCAGACACCCTCCCGCTTGACGAACGCGACCGGCAGGCGCCATCCGCTCTTCAGGTTGACGCCGTGGAACGTCGACCCGCGATCGGGCTTGAGCTTGGAGGTCGGGACGAGGCGCGCGTCGGTCGTCATCGCGAAGCGGCGATCGTTCGGTCCGACGAACGTCCCGATGAGCGCGAGCATGCCCTTGCGCGGGACGCGGTTCGTGATGACCGCGTACTCCGGCACCTTGAACGACGCGATGTTGGGGAGCTTCCGCCCGCCGTCGAAGTACCAGGGGATGTCGTCGCTGCCGTTCCCGCCGAAGAGCGCGTTGTAGGAGAGCTCGGGCGGCTCGTCAGGCTCGACGCCCACGGCGTTGCCCTCGGCGTCGAGCACGAGATCGTTGGCGCCGACCGAGATCGCGTCCCACTTCTTCTTCAGGCGGGCGTACCCGCGGAGGTGCCGGTCGAGCGCCATCTCGTACTGGAACTGCTCCTCCTTCGTGGGAACGCGAAAGTAGTTCGGGGCGATCGCGCGGACGAACGCGTACGGGTACGGCAGCGGCTTGGATCGGTCGGGGCGCAGGGTGAGCGCGCGGATGATCGGGTGCTCGAGGTCGGTCGTGGCCTCGTCGGTCGCGCACACGAAGCCGAGCGGAAGCACGCGGAACCACCCGCCTTGGCAGTCGTCGGTCTTCACCGGCTTCTCCGCGCGAGGCACGGTCCCGCCGGCGCGCAAGTACCCGATCTTCTCCGAGCGGCGATCGGGATGATCGAAGATGGGCGCCACGTAGGAGACCGCGCCGAGCCGCGGGCCATCCGGTCGCGGCATCGTCTCGGGCTCGGTCGGGAGCACGGGGCCCTCCGACGCCTGCTTGGAGAGCGCCGGGGCGTCACCGAGGATCCCGCCCGACGCGCTCTCCTCCCCCTTGGCCTTGCAGCCCGTCAGCGCGCCGAGGACGGCGGCGACGGCGAGGACGGCGGTGTGGGACACACGCATACCCGACACGTGCCCGATGCGCGCCCGGTGGGCCAAACTTTGAGCACCTACCTCCGCCCGCGCCGAGCGCAGGCCGAAAGACCCGCGGGATCGCGGCTACGGGCGCTCCTCCTCCGGCTCCTTCCACTCACCCTTCAGGCTCTCGTTCGTGTCACGCGGCGGCACGAGCGTGGACTGCCCGGCCCCGACGACGATGAACCCGAGATCCTCGTCCCGCACCCGCTGGGTCTTTCGCTCGAGATCCACCTCGATGCACCGCGAGTCGTTGGGGATGTCGGCGGTGAAGAAGTAGAAGCGCCCCGCGTAGCGCCCGAACGCCCAGGCGTCGACCTCGCCGACCCCGCGGAGGGTGTAGAGGTGCCGGGCGTCGCGCGTCCTGCGATCCACCTCGTAGAGCACGCCCCGCGGCCCCTCGAACGCGAACAGTCTGGCGTCCGCTCCGCCGGTGAGCTCCGCGCTCATGGCGAGAGACCCCGACGTGCGCACGGCGAGGCTCGGCATGTCGACGGTGGCCAGACCGAACGCCGGGCTCATGATGAAGAGCTGCTCGGCCGCGCCTCCCGGCTCGGTCGCCGTGAAGCCCATCCCCAGGATGAAGTGATGCGTGGGGTGAACGTACGAGGTCGGCTTGCACGACGCGTCCGCGAGGCTCACGCGGTAGAGCCGGCGCGAGTCGTAGAACACCCAGGCCGAGCCGTTGCGGTCGACGGCCATCGACTGCGGGTTGTGGCCTCGCTCGCAGTCCATGGGCCCGATGAGGTCATAGGCGCTCATGCCCGGGCGCCGCGGATCGAACGAGTAGAGCTTGTGATCCTTGCTCACCAGGTAGACGAGCTTGCCCACCTCGGGCGGCTCGAGCGGGGTCGCGTCGTCGTCGAGCGGCTTGCGCCGTCCCTCGTCCCCCTTCTGGGACGAGTCGTCGCACGAGCCGCAGGCCGGAGTTCCGACGAGCAGCAGCAGCAAGACGGAGAGGCGGAGCCGCGGGAGCAGAAGGGGAGCATAGCCTCGTTCGCGCGGGCGTCGAGGTGTGCTCTCCTCGGCCCGTGCGCCGCATGCCTCGGGCCTCGTGGGTCCTCTGTCTCGCCTCGGCGGCGTGCGGCGCGCGCACGAGCCTCGGCCTCGACGGCGACGGCGGCGCGGGCGGCGGCGCGCCCGTCACGAGCGCGGGGTCGACGAGCGTGCAGACCACCTCCACCCCCGCGTCCTCCGCGGCCGAGACGACCGGCGCGAGCGCCGTCTCCGTGGTCGGCTCCACGGCGAGCGCGACCGTCGCGAGCGTCACCACCGGCCCGCTCTGCACCGACGACGACGAGTGTGACGACGGCGTCGACTGTACGGAGGACCTGTGTCAGCCCATCGGGTGCGTCTCGACGCCTATCGACGCGGCGTGTGACGACGGCCTGCTGTGCACCATCGATGCCTGCGATGGCTTCACCGGCTGCGTGAACGACCCGTCGAACGACCCGTGCGACGACGGCCTGGCGTGCACCATCGACACGTGCGACGCGCTGCTCGACCAGTGCGTGACCGAGCCGTGCGACGGGCTCTGCGACGACCTCGATTTCTGCAACGGCGTCGAGCGCTGTGACGCCGCGTTCGGCTGCGTCGGCGGTCCCCAAGCGTGCGTGACCGACACCGCGTGCGCCGCGAGCACGTGCAACGAGGGCGCCGAGGTCTGCGCTCACGTCTTCCCGGCCGGCTGCTCTCCGCCCGACGTCCACATCCTGGTCACCGACTCGACCGGAAGCCTCTGGGACGTGGCGCCCTTCGGGACGCCCACGCAGACCCTCATCGCTCCGACCGCCGGCACGACGCACCTCGACATCGCGATCCTCGGCACGCGCTGGTTCGTCGCCGACTTCGCGCTCCAGGAGCTCGTGCCGGGGACGAACCAGGTGCTCCAGACGCTCCTCACGGGGGGACCCAACTCGCTGGCCGCCGGCCCCGACGGGATGCTCTACATGGCGAACACCACCGTCTACCGCGTCCACCCGGACACGTCGGCCGTCGAGATCGTGGCGCTCCTGCCGCCTGGGCACAACTCGAGCGGGGACATCGCGTTCGTCGGCGACCGCATGTTCGTCTCGACCGACTCGGGGTGCGGCGGCGCGCTGGTCGAGGTCGACGTCGCGACCGGCGCGAGCTTCGTCCTCGGCGGCGACGGTCTCGGCTGCGTCTACGGCCTCGCGACCGTCGCCGGCGTCCTCTACCTCGTGAACTGCGACGGCAAAATCGGCACCTTCGATCCCGACACCGGCGAGGCGCGCATCCTGGCGAACACCACGGTGACGCCGTACGGCGCCGACGCGCTCCCCTGAGCAGGGAGCGCGCCGAGCCCCGTCAGCGGCGCCGCGCGATGAGGAGGCCGCGCTTCGGCATGAGCCCGTCGGGCTCGAACCGGGCGTCGAAGCCCGCCCGGGCGAAGACCTCGACGAGCCGCGCGCGCGGCATGAGGCGGAGCTCGTGTCGCTCCACGAAGTAGGTGACACCGCGATCCCGCTCCGTGACGAGCCAGTGCATGTCGAGGATCGTGAGATCTCCCTCGACCTCGACCACACAGGACCGCGCGAGCTTGAGCTCTGGCGCGTCGTAGGTGTGCATGGACGCGTGCCCGGGCACACAGTCCTCCGGCGCGAGCCAGGGCTCCACCACGAGCACCCCGCCCGGCTCGAGCGCCGCGGCGAAGCGCCGCGCCGCGGCCGCGAGCTCCGCGTCGGTGAGGAGGTACGCGATCGACGAGAACAGGCAGAGGATCGCGCGGACGGGGCGGGCGAGCTCGAAGCTCGTCATGTCCGCCACGCCGAGCGAGACCTCGGGGAGCTTCTCCCGCGCGATCGCGACCATCGCCTCGCTCTTGTCGAAGCCCGCCACGTCGTAGGACGTCCGCAGGTGCGCGAGGTGGGACCCCGTCCCGCACGCCGCCTCGAGGATCCTCGCGCCCTCCGGCACGCCCTCGGCGGCGAGCACCCCGCGCAGCTTCTCGGACTCGGTCGCGTAGTCCTTCCAGTGGTAGATGCGGTCGTAGAGGGCCGCCCGGTCCTGGTAGAGGGTCTCTCGTGCCATGCGGGTCCGACGGGCCAGCTAGCGCGCGGCTGACGCGGGTCGGTCGAGCTCGGGGTAGCGGCGGAACAGGTCTTCCTCGTTGAAGGCGAGGCGCCGCGGCGAGGCCAGGTACGCGGCGATGCCCGGTCGGTCCTCCACCCGCGCCGCGAGGGCCTCGAGGCCGCGCGTCGCCTCCCGGAGCTCCGCCATCCTGCGCGGGAAGGCGTACGAGAGGCCGCGGACGATCTGGAAGAGCGACAGGTCCACGTACGAGGGCGCGCGCCCCAGGATCCATTTCCCGCCGCTCGCGGCGAGCTGCGCCTCGAAGTAGCCGAGGAACTTGGGGACGCGCGCCTCGAGGAACGCCGCGGTCCTCCGCCGCGCCTCGGGCTTCTGGTCCTCGTAGTAGAGCGTGGGACCGAGCGGGTGGTGCGTGTCGTGCACCTCCGTGACGAGATCCGCGATCGTGAGCGAGAGCTGGCGCGCGGCGAGCTGCTTCTGCTCCGACTTCGGCACGAGCCCGAGCCGCGGCGCGAGCCACGCGAGGATGAGCGTGGTCTGCGAGAGGACGACCGCGCCCGCGCGAAGGATCGGCGGCGCGAACGGCGCGGGGGCCTTGGACGAGCGCAGCATCGCGAGCATCGCCTGCACCCCGCCCCCCTTCGACGCCGGC
>CAZBJI010000035.1:0-55054 GCA_964492175.1 uncultured Polyangiaceae bacterium
CCCCAGCACGTCTCGGCGCCGCCGCCCCAGCACCTCTCGGCGCCGCCGCCTCAGCACGTCTCCGCGCCGCCGCCCCAGCACGTCTCGGCGCCACCGGTGTCTCGGGCGCCCGCGTCGCAGCTCCCCGCGGCGATGACGGGCCCCCCGCTGCTCGTGCGGACGCCGACCGGGCCGCGCAAGGGCGGCGACGACCTCATCACGGACCTCTTCGAGGCGTGCAGCGATCTGGGGTTCATGAGCGACACGCTCGAGGCGGCGGACTTCGTCCTCGGGCTGGTGCTCGACAGCATCCCGAGCGCCGTCGCGCTGTGCTCCTTCTACGACATCAACACGCGAGAGCTCGTCGTCGTCAGGCAGGCGGTCACGCCGGGATTCGTGGATCTCCCGAACGTCCTGTGCGTGAGGGCCTCGGAGTTCACGCCGCTCATCGCGCGGACGATGCGATCGGGCCGCAGCGTGGTCGTTCAGGGGACCGACGCGGACGTGCTCGCCGAAGATGGGCGGTGGCGCGCCCTCGGCGTCTGCCCTCGCAGCGCCATCTCCACCGCGGTCGTGTCCGGTGGCCGTTACCTCGGCCTGCTCGAGGTGGCCGACCCGCTGGACGGCGTCCCCTTCGGAGAAGGAGACAGCCACGCGCTCACCTACATCGGCGAGCAGTTCGGGGAGTTCCTGGCGCAGCGGGAGATCGACGTCTCCCCCGATCGCGTGAAGCGCCCGCGGCTGGCCCAACAAGCACGCCGCGCCTGACGAGGACCCGTGGCGGAACGCAGCCTCCTGACGCGGCGAAGGGCGTGGGGACAGCGGCTGCTCTACTTCGCGCTGATCCCGGCGGTGCTCCTCGCCGTGCTCGTGCTCGGCAGCCTCGCGCTCAGGACGACGCTCCAGGCGGATCGCGCGCGCACGCAGGCCGTCGTCGACGTCACCGCGACGCTCGCGGCCGAGCGTGCCGCCATCCTCGACAACCACATCATCGCGCAGGACAACGTCGTCGCGGCCCACGCGAACGTCGCCGACCCGACGCAGCTCGGGCGGCGCTGGCTCGCGACGGCCGCGCGCGAGACGCCGAGCGTCCGCGCGATCCTCATCGTGGACATGTCGTCGTCGGCGCGGGAGGTGCTCGCGTTCGCGTCGCGGGTCCCTTCGCGGGATGACGACGTCTTCCGCCGCCTGCTGCTCGGTCGCCTCTCCAAGCAGCTGAACCTCGGCCCGCCGACCGAGGAGCTGCGGCACCTGCACGAGGTGGTCGACGACCGGCAGTACCTCTTGAGCTACTGGCAGCGGACGCTGGTCGGCCGCCGCTACCTCGTGGTCGCTTGGCACGACGTCGATCGGCTCGTGCGCGAGGTCATGCCGTCCCTCTATCGCGACCCCGACCGCGGCGACGCCCGCATGAACGTGGTCGACGAGAAGGGTCGCATCGTGTTCGGCCCCCCCATCAAGGTCGGCAAGGTCACCGTGGGCCTGCCTTTCCCGACCACCCTCTACAACTGGCGCCTCCAGGTCGCGCTCACCTCGGCCGAGGAGGTCGGCCGGCAGGTGGAGCGCCGGCGCTACATCGAGCTGGCGATGGTCCTGGTCGCCGGCATCGTCACCCTGGCGAGCCTCCTCATCATCGCGCGCGGGTCCGCGGAGGAGCGGCGCCTCTCCGAGCTCAAGAGCGACTTCGTCGCCAACGTCTCGCACGAGCTGAAGACGCCCCTCTCCTTGATCCGGATGTTCGGCGAGCTGCTCCTGCTCGAGCGGGCGTCGTCCGAGGAGAAGCGCAAGCAGTACCTCTCGATCATCGTGGGCGAGAGCGAACGCCTCACCGCCCTCATCGAGAACGTCCTCGACTTCGCGCGGGTGGAGCGCGGGAAGGCCGCCTACGACACGGCGCCCGGCGACGTGGCGGACGCAGCGCGCCGCGCGGTCGAGGTCTACAAGCACCGCGCGGAGCGCGACGGCGTCACGCTCGAGCTCGACATCGCGGGGCCACCGCCCATCGCGAGCATCGACGCGCGGGCGCTCGAGCTCGCCGTCATGAACCTCATCGACAACGCCCTCAAGTACGCGAGGGGCGGCGGGAAGGTCATCGTCCGCGTCCGCTCGGACGACCGCATGGTTCGCCTCCGCGTCATCGACTTCGGCCCCGGCATCGCGGAGGACGAGCACAAGCGGATCTTCGAGCGCTTCTACCGGGGCCGGGCCGCCGACACGACCCGCGCCCGCGGGAGCGGCATAGGCTTGTCCCTCGTTCGCCACCTCGCTGAGAGCCACGGGGGCGACGTCAGGGTGGAGAGCCCCATCGACGAGGCGCCCGCCGGGACCGCCGGAACCGCCTTCGAGATCGTGCTACCTCGGTGCGCCGGCCCGACAGCGGAGGCCCCCCGCGGCGAGGCGCCGCAGCCCGGAGAGGCGCCCCCCCCGGGCAAGGCAGATCTTGCAGAGCCAGACGCGAAAGGAGAATCTTAGACCTCATGCCGGCCGGCGCATCCGAGACGAGAGCCGTCGCCCTCCGGGTCGCGAAGATCCTCCGAGAGCGCGGTCGCAACGACGAGGCCATCGCCATCTTATGCGCCGGCGCCGCGGCCTTCGCGAACGACGCCGAGGGTCAGGGCTTGCTGGCGGAGGTACTTCGGTTCGACCCGAACGCGCCGCTCGCGAAGATGGCCTTCGAGCGGATGGAGGGTGTGGCGGGCGCGCACGCGGATCTCGAGGCGGCGATCGCCCGGTATCCGCTCGTCGAGCTCGCCAAGCTGGAGCGGTCGCTCCGGCCAGGCGCCTTCCTGCGCGCCCAGGTCGGCTTCAACAACAACGTCAAGTACAAAGGGGCGGAGTACCACGTCCAGACCGAGGACTCCGGCGTCGACAAGCCCCACATCATCACGCACCTCTTCGCCGACGGCGGGCGCATCATCAAGAGCCACAAGCGCTCCTACGCCACGGAGGTGACCCGCACCGACCTCACGCCCTTCGTCAGGGCGCTGATGAAGGGGCAGCACATGGAGATGCTCCTCATGCTCCGCGAGGGGCGCTTCGACGACATCATCTCCGGCAAGGCCCACGGGGGCATCGAGGTCCTCGAGCAGCCGCCGCAGGTGGACCTGGATCGGATCGGCTCGAAGAAGGCCGACCCCGGCGCCCCCGCCGCGCGCCCGAGCTCCCCGCGGCTCCCGGGCGGCGAGAAGGCGCCGGCCGCCACGCCCATCATGAAGGAGGTCCCGCTCGTCACGCGCAAGCAGCCGACGGGGCCAGCGCCGCTGCGGGCGAAGCTCCACGTCACGAGGTCCCTGCACGGCGGGCCGGACCACTACGAGATCCGCGGGGACGAGATCGTGTTCGGCTCGCAGGGCGCCGTCACGCTGCAGGGGGAGCGCTTCTGTCACCCGAAGGAGGCGGTGATCTCCTTCGACGGCGCAGGCCTGATCATCCAGGATCTCGAGGGCGGCAACGGGATCTTCCTGCGCATCCAGCGCCGCGTGGAGATCGCCGTCAACGACGAGTTCGTCATCGGCGACCAGCTCATGCGCCTGGAGCGCAACCCGGACGCCAACGACGGCCCCGCCAAGGGGCCCACGTATTTCCGCTCCTCGCTGAAGTGGCCCAGCGCGTTCCGCGTCTCTCAGATCTTCGAGGGCGGAGCCACGGGCGCGGTGTCCATGGCGCGCGGCACGACGCTGCAGATCGGCGCGGCGCTCGACTACGCCAACGACATGGTGGTGCGGGCGGATCCGCTCGTAGCGCCCTACCACTGCATCATCGAGGAGCAGGCCGAGGCGTTCATCCTCACCGACCTCGGCGTGAACAGCACCCACGGGCGCGGGAGCGGCGTCTTCGTCCGGGTCGCCGGCAAGCACCGCGTCGGCCACGGCGACGAGCTCCTGGTCGGGCGAACCCGACTCCAGGTCGACATGAGCCCCAGCAACGCCGAGCTCGCGCCGCTCGGCTGACGAGCGCGCCGCCGTCGAGCTTCGCGGCCGCGCACCCGACGGCCGACGAGGAACGCTCCGCAGCGCGCTCGTCCACCGGCCCGCCCCGCCGGCTCCCGGGCCCCGTCGTCGCGTCCCGTTCGCGTTCACTCGATGCAGGCCTCGTCGCCCGCGCCCGTCACGCGCGCGGCTTGCGCCCGCGACCTCGCTCACCTACGAGCCGGGGCATGAGTGATAGCCGCTTGCCCGCGCTCGCGCTGGTCCTCGCCGCCTGCGCCCCGGCCGCCACGAACCAGGAGCTCCCCGAGCCCAAGCGGATGGATCCGGTCGCGTCCGCGACCGCGGAGAAGCGCCGCCCCGATCCGCCCCCGCCGGTGTTCGAGAACCCCGGCGGGATGTGGATGCCCGCGCAGCTCGCGCAGCAGGCGGACCTCCTGAAGAAGGTGGGCTTCACGATCGATCCGTCCGCGCTCACCAAGCCGACGGAGTTCCCGCTCGGCGCGATCATCTTCCTCGGCGGGTGCTCGGCCAGCTTCGTCTCGCCGGACGGCCTCATCGCCACCAACCACCACTGCGTGACCGGGGCGCTCCAGTACAACTCCAAGCCGGATCAGAACCTGCTGAAGGACGGCTACCTCGCGAAGACCCGCGCGGACGAGCGGCCGGCCGGGCCCACGTCCCGCGTGTTCGTCACGCAGTCGTTCAAGGACGTGACGAAGGAGATCCGCGACGGGCTGGACGCCATGAAGGACGACCTCGTCCGCTACCAGGCCATCGAGGATCGCCAGAAGAAGCTCGTCGCGGAGTGCGAGCGCGGCAAGGAGGGGACCCGCTGCTCCGTCGTGTCGTACTTCGGAGCGGCGCAGTTCACGCTCATCGACCAGCTGGAGATCCGGGACGTGCGCGTCGTGTACGCGCCCCCCGAGGGCATCGGCAACTACGGCGGGGAGACGGACAACTGGCGCTGGCCGCGGCACGGCGGCGACTTCGCCTTCTACCGGGCTTACGTGGGCAAGGACGGCAAGCCCGCAGACTTCTCCGATCAGAACGTCCCCTACCGGCCGCCCCACGTGCTCAAGCTCGCGAAGGCGCCGCTCCGCCCGGGCGACGCGGTGCTCGTGGCCGGGTACCCCGCGCGCACGAACCGCCTCACCACGGCCGCGGAGGTGAAGGAGGCGGTCGAGTGGGAGCTCCCCTACACGATCGACTACTGCCAGACCTACCTCGCCGAGTTCGAGCGCATCGCGAAGACCGACAAGGATCTCGCGATCAAGGCGGAGACGTTCATCCGCGGTCTCGCCAACTGGGCGACGAACAACAAGGGCCAGCTCGAGGGGCTGGTGAAGGACGGGCTCCTCAAGCGAAAGCAGGAGGAGGAGGCCGCGCTCGAGGCGTGGATCGCCGCGTCGCCAGAGCGGAAGGCCAAGTACGACGGCGCCGTCTCGCGCGTGTCGAAGACCTTCGCCGACAGCCGGAGGTCCCGCGAGGCGGACGCCTCCGTGCGGGAGCTGCTGCGCACGGTGCGCCTGATGAGCGCCGCGCACACGATCGTGCGAAACCTCGAGGAGCGCGCGAAGCCCGACGCACAGCGCGATCCCGACTACCAAGAGCGCAACCAGAAGCGCCTGGAGCAGAGCCTCGCCCAGCTCTCCAAGAGCTACAGCCCCGTCATCGACAAGGCCATCCTCCGGCTGGTCGTGCAGCGCGAGCTCAAGCTGCCCGAGGACAAGCGCGCAGGGATCGCCCTGGCGATCCTGGGCAAGCCGAAGGATCCGAAGGCCGCGGAGCCGTACGCGGCCGCCGACATCGAGAAGGCGATCGCCGCGCTCTACGACAAGACGACGCTCGGGGACGAGGCGACGCGCCTGAAGCTCCTCACGAAGGGCACCCTCCAGGAGCTCAAGGCGAGCCCGGACCCGATCGTGAAGCTGATGCTGGCGCTCCGCCCGAAGACGAAGGCGTACGAGGAGCGGGCCAAGCGGCTCGACGGCGCGATGAGCCTCGTGCGGCCCGCGTTCGTGGAGGCGCTGCGCGAGCAGCGCGGCGGCCTCCTCGCCCCCGACGCGAACCGGACCCTGCGCGTCACCTACGGGTCGGTGCGGGGCTACGCGCCCAAGCCCGGGCAGCCGCTGCACTACCCGTTCACGTCCCTCTCGGAGCTCGTCAAGAAGCACACGGGCTCGGGCGACTTCGACGCTCCGAAGGCGCTGCTCGACGCGGCCGCGGCCAAGAAGCTCGGCCCCTACGTGGACGAGAACCTCGGGGACGTGCCCGTCGACTTCTTGTCCGACCTCGACATCACGGGAGGAAACTCGGGCTCAGCCACCCTGAACGCACGAGGCGAGCTCGTGGGGCTCGCGTTCGACGGGAACTACGAGTCCATGGCGAGCGACTGGCTGTTCATGCCGAACGTCACCCGCTCCATCCACGTGGACCTTCGGTACATGCTCTGGGTCATGGACGCGGTGAGCGGCGCCGACGCCCTCCTCAAGGAGATGGGCGTCGAGCCGAAGATCAACTGAGCGCGACTCGGGAGCCGTCGGCTCCCGGTCGCCGCGCGGCGCCATGGCCAAGAGACCCAAGCGTCCGGCCCCCCAAGCCCGGCCACGCGCCGCGCGACGCGAAGCGGACCGCCAGGCCGAGAAGCACCGCGCCCTCGCCAGGAAGGTCGCCGCGCTCGAGATCGGGGGCGCGCCCGACCGTCCCCTCCCGATCCCGTCCGCGTCGGTCGTGGAGGGCGAGGCGGCGGGCAGCCGCTGCCCCGCGTGCGGCGGAGAGGCCCGCGTGCTCGAGCACGAGGTCACGGAGCACCAGGGCGCCCGGCTGCGCGTCGCCCGCCTGGTGTGCAAGAGCTGCCGCGAGGCGTGGTCTCGGTACTACCGCATCGCGCTGGCGAACTAGCGGCTGCGCGCCACACCGACCTGGTAGGCTCTCGCCCCGGTGGACAGGCGCGCCTCGTTCCGACGCTTGTGGCTCTGGCCGATGGTCACGCTGGCCTCGACCGCCGCGCTGATCTTCGCCTTCTTGTATCTCGTCGACGTGTTCGTCACCGGCGGCCCCTCGGGCGACGCGGGCGGAGTCACGGGCTACTTCCTCTTCGACTCGGACCACATCACGGACGCGGTCTCCGGCCTCGGCGCGATGATCCTCGCGGTCTTGGGCATCGTCGTCACGGTGGTGAGCATCGTCGTGCAGCTCTCCGCCGAGCGCTACACGGGCGTGACGGCGATGTTCATGCGCGACCGGACGAACCTCCTCGTGATGGCGTTCTACGTCGTCGCGTGCGTGTGCGGCGTGTGGGTCAGCCTGTCCCTGAAGGCGGGCTTCGTGCCCCGCCTCACCCTGCTCGGCATGCTCGGCCTCACCGTGGCCGGGCTGGTCCTCATGGCGCCGTACTTCGGGTACGTGTTCCGGTTCCTCGAGCCCGCCAACATCATCCACCGCATCCAGACCGAGGCCGCGAGCACCGCCGAGCTCGGGGCGCGGGCAGAGGGGGCGGGCTGCGCCGCCGCGCAGGCCGGCACCCTCGCCGCGATGGAGGAGCTCAGCGACATCACGTCGAACTCCATCTCGGGCAAGGACAAGATCATCGCCAGCCGCGCGGTCGACGCGCTGAAGGATCTCGCGATCCGGTACCTGGACACGAAGGAGCGCGCCCGACCCGCGTGGTTCGAGATCGGGCCGAGCATCCGTGACAACCCGGACTTCGTGGCGATGGACCCGGAGTCGCTCGCGGACCTGACCGCGCGTCGGACGTGGTTCGAGTGGAAGATCATGCGACAGTACCTCGGCATCTACAACGAGGCGCTCGGCCCCATGCGGGACATCAACTACCTCGTGGCGATCGACACGCGGTACATCGGGGAGAAGGCGGCGGAGGTCGGCGACGAGGAGCTCGTGGCGCTCGTCTTCCGCTTCATGAACAGCTACCTGCGGGCCACGCTCAACGCCAAGGACGTCCGCACGGCGTACAACGTCCTGAACCAGTACCGCCTGCTCGTCGAGACGCTCATCCGGAAGGGGCGAGCGTCGGACGCCATCTCCGCGGTGAAGTACATGAAGTACTACGCGCTCGTGAGCTACGACATGAAGCTCTCGTTCGTGACCGAGACCGTCGCCTACGACGTCGGCGCCCTGTGCCAGCTCGCCCACGACCTCGGGTGCTCGGCGGAGAGCGACATCCTCGCGCTGTTCCTCGAGATCGATCGCCCCGGGCTGGAGCACGCGCACGAGGTCGCGCTGAAGGGCGTCCGCAAGGCGCAGGTCAAGCTCGCGAGCTACTACGTCTCGGTGAAGGCGGAGGATCGCGTGAGCGTGATCCTCGCGGACATGGCGAGCGAGTCGCGCGAGCGGCTCCGCGCGATCCGAGACGAGCTCGTGCAGGTGGAGTCGAAGGACTTCTGGGAGATCATCGACCGCGGGCGCAACTTCGAGTTCATGCCCGAAGCGCAGCGCGCCGCGATGCTGGAGTTCTTCGGTCGCTTCGAGGGCCTCAACGAGACGACGCCCGTCTCCGGAGAAGTGCAAGCAGGCTGAGGACGAGCGAGAGCGCCGCGATCTCGCGCGGGGCGCCCCCCGCGCCGGGGACCGCGCAGCCGCACCCCTCGTCGTCGTCGCCGCCGTCCAGCCCGACGCCGCCCCCGGCGCCGTCGTCGCTCGCGCCGGACGCGGTCGACGAGCCCACCTGGGACGCCCCGGTGCTCGAACCGGTCGCCCCGGGCGCGCCGCCCGCGCCCCCCCCGCCCTCCGCGGGCAGCGGCAGCACGCAGGGCCCGGGCGCCTGCAGCACCTCGATGTCGGAGCCGTAGTAGAAGCGGAGGATCTCCAGCCACGTGTAGCCGGTGTCCTCCAGGCAGCTCGCGCCGTTCTGCGACATGCAGCCGCGGTTCTGGCCGTAGGCGGCGTCGGAAGGGTCGTGCTGGAACAGGAGCGCGGTCTGCTCCACGTCCGTCCCCGTCTTGCCCTCGTTGTAGGTGACGTAGGTCTCGTTCTGCCCGACGCAGTCGGGCGGCGCGGTGCCCGGATCCCCCGCGAGGTACGAGGCGTACGTGAGGTTCCCGTTGAAGGCGAGGTAGACGCCGCTCGTCTCGTCGACCGCCTGCTGGTGGATGGGGTCGGGGGTCTTGCCGCACGAGTACACCTGGCAGCTCTGCGAGTCGCAGATCTCGCCGTAGGTCGCCATGTACCAGTACGCGACCGACCTGGCCGCGATCGCCTGGGCCTTGAGCGTCTCGAGCCCGGCGCCGCCATGCTCGCACTGCAGGAGGTTCGGGAGGTAGTCGAGCTCCGCGCTGACGAGGGGCCCTCCCTCGATCTGGATGTCGCAGAACGCGGCCGGCAGCGGCGCGTCGATGGCCGCGGCCGCGTCCCCCGTGCGCTCGCGCTCGGCGCCCTCGCACGAGGCGACCGCGACCGCCGCGGCCACCGCCCACGCCGCGGCCACGGAGCGCCCCACACCGACCGAACGACGCTGCACCCCGACAGGGTACCGGTGGGTCCCTGGCGGATCTAGCCGCTCGACCGTGATACGTTGGGCCCCCGATGGCGACCAAAGCAGAGCGGTTCAAGAGCGAAGTCGAGCGGTCCGGCCCCAAGAAGAAGGCGAAGCCGGTCCGCAAGGTGACGAAGGACACGCCTCCGGAAGAGAAGGCGGAGCGGCGCACGAACGAGCCGACCGGCACCGCCACCCGAAACGTCTCGAAGCGAGCAGGGAAGAAGGCCGTCGTCGCCCTCGAGGACAGCGCCACCGGGACGCCGTCGCGCAAGTCGACCCGCAAGTCGGCCAACCGCGGCAAGCCCACGAGCAACACGGTCCGCAAGGTGAAGCGCGCCGCGCGCTCTCCGCAGGCTCGCGCGGCGAAGGCCGCCGCCAAGGGCAAGGGCAGCCGCGCGCGCTAGTCCCTTCGAGCCATCCTCCTCGAGGCACTCGGGCCGCCCCTAGGACCTCGCCCCGGGATCTCGATCGGTTCCTCCTACCCCCCCGCGACGAGGCGACGGGGATGGGAGGAACCTCCTGATGCCGCCTCTCCGTGCTCCCTCCTCGATTTCCTTGGGCACCGCGACCCATCGAGAACGGATGGGTCGCGGTACCAGGGACCTCGCGGCCGAGCCGGCTCGTCGCTAGCGCGCCGGGGCGGCTCCACCCTGCGGCTTGGCGGACCCGGCGCGAGCGCGGGCCCAATCGAGCGCCGCGCGCGGCTGCAGGATCCCCGCGCCCTGGATCGCGTCGGGCACGTCGGGCAGCTTCTCCGCCGTCTCGCAGATGCCTCGCTTGAGATCCGCGGGCGTGAGCTTCGGATTCACCTCCAGCATCTGGGCGCCCAGGCTCGCCGCGATGGGGGCGGCGAACGAGGTCCCGTCCACGTGCTGGTAGTCCGGGGAGATGTACTTCTGCTTCGCGATGCGCCGCTCGACCGCACGCATGAGCTCCCCGATCTCGGCGCGCTCCTCGGGGGTTGAGAGGGAGTGTCGCTCCGAGAAGCCATGTTCGGCGCTCAGCTCCTCCAGGACGGAGAGGGTGTGGAACAGCGGGCCCGCCTCACGGGCCGTGAGCGTGCCCGGGAGCATCGGCGCGGGCACCCAGATCGCGGGCGCCAGGCAGTCCGGCTTCTGCCCGGCGTGGTGGGTCCCGTGGCTCGAGGGCCAGACCTGGTTGCCCTTGGCGCCGGGCGAGAAGCGGTCGTGCTGGCCCCCCACGGTGATGGCGGAGGGCGCGGACCCCGGGGGCCCGACCTTGCGGCCCGGGACGTTGCCCGCGGCGGCGAAGACGGCGATGCCCGCCGCGACCACCTCCTCCACCGCGCGCTCGACGTCGTCGAAGGCGGGATCGTTCGCGCTCACCCCGAGCGAGACGTTGACGATCCGCACCCCCAGCTCCGGGTACCGGAGCGGGAGCCGGATCGCGTGCGCGACGTGCTTTCCGTGGACCCGCCCGCCGTCGACACCCGCCTTGACGAGCACCACCTCGGCCTCGCTCGCCAGCCCGCGGTAGGCGCCGCCGGCTCGATAGCCGTTCCCCGCCGCGGAGCACGCGGTCATGGTGCCGTGCCAGCTCGAGACCTGGGGCGAGAAGAACTCGCGCCCGTCCGGCACGTCCACGGTCGCGTCGGCGTACGCCTTGATGCGGCGCTTGGGGCGCATGAGGTCGGGGTGCGGATAGAACCCGACGTCGACGAAGGCCATCACGACGCCCTCGCCGGTCACGTCTGCGTAGGCGTCGAGGCGCTCGGGGATGGAGAGGAGCTGGGGGCGAGCCACTCTGCCCCGCATACAGCTCGCTCGCCCGAGGGGGAAGCACGGGATGTCGACGCGCCGATCAGACCGAGGACCGCCGCAAGAAATCGCCGACGAGCTCCAGGCAGCGCTCCGGTCGCTCCAGATGCGGGGAGTGGCCCGCGGGGAGCACCTCGAGGCGGGCGCCCGGGATCCGGGGCGCCGCCGCGAGCGCCACGGGGAGCGGGAAGGCCTCGTCCCGCTCGCCCCAGAGGAGCAACGTAGGGACCGCGATCTCTCCGAGGCGGTCCCCGCGGTGGAAGACGGGCCCGAGGAGCGGGGCGAGGATGTCGAAGGCCTGCTTGGGCAGGGGCCGGCCGCCGCGGACCGAGTAGAGCTCGGCGCGCAGCGCGGCCAGGTCCGCGTCCCCCGTCGGCTCGGAGAGCCCCGCGCCGCTCCGGCCGAGCGACCGCGACCAGCGCGCGAGCCGCTCGGGCCCGAGGCGCAAATAGAGCCGCGCGCCTGGCAGCATGACGGGCCCCAGGCCCATCGCGCCGATCAAGACGAGCGCAAGGACCCGCACCCGCCTGCGCAGCGCCACCTCGAGCGCCACGAGCCCGCCGAGCGAGTGGCCGACGAGGACGACGGGCTCCTCCTCCGAGAGGACCTCCTCCACGGGGTCGACGAACCATGCGAGCGCTCCCTCCTGAGAGCGGTCACGCAGCGCGCGGGCGCCCGAGTGCCCAAAGCCTGGCAGATCGAGCGCAACGACGCGGGCTCTCGGAGACAGGCCCGGGAGCCAACGCGCCCAGGTGGTCGCCGAGTGACCCCGACCGTGGAGCAGGACGATCGTCGGCCCGCCCTCCGGGGTCACGCGCGTCTCGAGGGTTCGCAGCGCGACGCCGGCTCCGACGCGCGGGCGGACGAGAGCCACGAGGGCGAGGCTCTCGAGGATCCTGCTCTCCACCGGCCCGGGACGGGACACGGCCGTGTGGATGGTTCCTCGGTCCCGCAACTCGCGGGCGACCCTAGTCCCACGGAAACGGGGTTTCCACGCAAACGACTTCCCGATCGCCGATCGGAAGAGGCCGCAACGCCGCCCGAGACTCCAGCGCGGGCTCGAATGGCCCGAGGCGGCCCGACCGCGCGAGCCGCGGCGAGTACTGAACAAGCGTAAGGCCTAGAAAACCTCCTCCCCCTACGCAGCGTCCGGGCGTGGTATGGTCAATCTGGTTCATGGGAACATCGCCAGGCGCGCTCGGCGCCGCTCCCCCACCTATTCCGAGCGCTGCCACGGTCAACGCCACCGAGGCGCCATCGCGGCAGTCCGTGACGTTGCCGTTGTCCGCGGCGCGGGACTCCCTCGAGGCCGTCCTCCGCAGCGTCGCGGGGGCGCCGGTCGTGGTCCTCATCACCGGCCATCCGGACCCGGACGCGCTCGGCAGCGCGCTCGCCCACCAGCGCATCTGCCAGGAGTACGGGGTGCCCTGCACCATCGCCCACGTCCTCCCGGTGTCGCACCGGCAGAACCGGGCGATGGTGAAGCTCCTGAACATCGACATGCTCCAGGCGACCAAGCCCGAGGACCTCGCCGCGTTCAAGTACCTGTCGCTGGTCGACACCTCGACGCCCGAGCCGACGCTCGACCTCCCGGCGGACCTGAAGCTCCTCTCCGTGGTGGACCACCACAAGATGGCCGAGGTGGACGCGCCGTTCGTCGACATCCGGCCGCACATGGGGGCATCGAGCGCGATCTACGCCGAGTACCTGTCCCAGGGCCTCGCGCCGCTCGAGAACGGGATGGGCGCCGCGCGGGTGGCCACCGCGTTGCTCTTCGGGATCCAGACGGACACCGACCACTTCCAGCTCGCGACGGCTGCGGACTTCGCCGCCGCCGGGTACGTGCGGCGGTTCGTGGACAGCGACGTGCTGAAGCGCGTGGGCCGCAGCGTGGTGTCTGCCTCCGCCATGGGCGTCCTCGGCCGCGCCCTGGCCGACCTGCTCGTGGTGCGTGACTTCGCGCTGGCCGGCGTCGGCCACGTGCCGCAAGGCGACCGCGACTCCATCGCGACGACCGCGGACTTCATCATGCAGCGCGAGGACATCGACACGGTCCTCGTCTACGGCATCGTCGAAGATCGCATCGACGGCTCCCTGCGGACGGACAGCCCCTCCGTGGAGCCCGCGAACTTCCTGCACACGGTCTTCGGCAAAGACCGGAACGGCAAGCCCTACGGCGGCGGCCGCGCGGACAAGGGCGGCTTCCAGATCCCGCTCGGCGTGCTCGCGGAGTGCGACGACAAAGAGGCCCTCTGGAACATCGTCACGCAGATCGTCCGGACTCGGCTCGCCAAGACGATCCCCGACATCGAGCGCGAGTACGAGCGCCGCCAGAGCGACACCCACCACAACGGCCACCACCACGAGGAGACCGGCGGCCGCTACTCGCGCGAGTTCTGACGGGCGTAGCCCTGGAGCGGACGCTGGCCGCGACGCGGCGGCGCGACTGCCGAAAACTGGAGCCCGCGCGCGGCGCGTGCCAAGCGTGGCGTGGTGCGTCGCGCCGTCTCGCTCCTGCTCGTCTCCGTGCTGATCGCGGCCGGCGCCACGGCGACCGAGGACGCGGCCGGCCGCCCTCGAGCCTCGAAGGTGTCGGCGAGCGCCGACGGCAAGGCGAAGGCCCAGAAGCGCGTGAAGCCCCGCCGCGCCGCGAGCGCCAAGCGGGGCCCGCGGCCCGCGCGGCCGAGCTCCGCCAGCGCGCCTCGCCCCTCGGCGCTGTCCCCCTCGAGCCGACGGATCGCGTGTCCGCCGGAGATGGTCGCGGTCGCGGGCCGCGTGTGCGTCGACCGGTGGGAGATGACGCTGGTCGACGCGGCGACGTCGCGACCGTGGTCGCCGCTCTTCACCCCGGACCTCGGCCGCGCGACCGAGGTCGCCTCGTTCTACGAGGCGCACCGGGCCCGCGCCGCGCCGACCTCGCCCGCTGCCCTCATGCCGCTGCCGAGCCCGCCGACCTTCTCGATCGCCCCGCGCGCGACCTCGCGAGCCGGCGTGATCCCGCAGGGCTACCTCAGCGCCGACCAGGCGCGCACCGCGTGCGAGGCGGCCGAGAAGCGCCTGTGCACCGAGGCCGAGTGGCTGACGGCGTGCCGCGGCGAGGCGCGCCGCGACTTCCCCTACGGGGAAGCGTACGAGGCGGGCGCGTGCAACGTCTTCCGTGAGGGCCACCCTTCGGCGCTCCTGCACGGCAACCCCGCGCGGTTCCACGACGACCCTCGGAACGGGCTCGTCGTCGTGGCGGGGCGGCCGCTCCTCCTCGAGACGGGCGCCTCTCCGCGCTGCGCGAGCAGGTGGGGGGACGACGCCATCTACGACCTCGTTGGCAACCTCGACGAGTGGACCGCCGACGCGGGCGGGGTCTTCGTCGGGGGCTTCTACGCCCGCGGGACCCGGGCGGGGTGCCTCGCCCGCGTGAGCGCGCACCCGACCCGCTACTCCGACTACTCGACCGGAGCGCGCTGCTGCCGCGACCCGCTCGCGGAGTGACGCGGACGGGCGCCGGCGCTACACCGACTCGAGCTCGGCGATCGGGCTGTTGGTGTAGCCGCCCTCGTAGCCGAACTCGTTCAGCGGCAGGCCCGCGCCGCGCAGCGCGGTGAGGAGCGCGCGCGTCGTGTTCCCGCCGGCTTGGCGGTAGTGATAGTTGCCCTTCAGTCGGCCGCTCCCGCGCCCGCAGATCAACATCGGCATGTCGTCCTGCGAGTGCGACATCCCGTCGCGGTGCTCCGTGCAGACGAAGATCGAGGAGTTGTAGAGCAGATCGTTCGCGCCCTCCGGCGTGTCCTTCAGCCGGTTGAGGAAATACGCGAGGTGATCCATGGTGACCTTCATCGCGAGGTGCTGCTTGGTCCACGGCGCAGCCTCTGTGTGGTTCATGTAGTGCTGGCCGTCCGTGGCGCCCGGCACCATGTGGTAGACGACGCCCGAGCCGCACGTGGAGTACATGATCGAGAAGGATCGCGTGAGGCCGCACGCCAGGGCGAGCGCCATGAGGTCGCTCATCGCCACGTTCTTCTCGGCCATCTGCTCGTTCGAGTCGATGTCGGGGAACAGCCCCGGGTCGTCCGGCTTGGTGCAGTCGGCGAGCGGCGCGTTCAGGCGCGCCTCGAGCTCGTTCACGCTGGTGAGGTGCTGGTCCAGGCGCTGGCGATCCTTCACGCCGAGCCGGCTCTCGAGCGACTTGATCTGCTCGCCGACCTGATCGAGCACGCGCGCGCGGGCCTTGCGGAGCAGCGGCTCCACCGTCCCTTGGTTGAACAGCCGGTCCCAGAACGCCTGCGGCGACTCCTCCGACGGGTTCACGTTCGTCTCTCCGGCGACGCTGCCGTTGTGGGAGAGGTACTGGAACGTGGTCCCCTCGTCGGTCCCGCGGAAGCGCGTCACGGCGGCCTCCAGGGAGCGGTACGGCGTGGGCGAGACGTCCATGAAGTGGGCCGCCGCGATCTGGTCGATGGACGGGTACTTGTAGGTGGACACGATGGTGTCGCGTACGTCGGCGATCTTCAGGTGGGGCCCTCCGCTGACGACGGTCGCGGCGCCCGAGTGGTGCGCGTGCCGGGGCGTGAGGACGTTCAGGCCGCTCACGACGCTGACGTAGTCACGGAGCGGCACGAGCGCGCCGAGATCCCCGTCGGGCGGCGGCTGCCAGTTCGCGCCCTCGCTCGGGACCCAGTAGTCGGGGTGGACGCCGTTGCCGAAGTACCAGAGCCCGAAGCGGGTGGGCAGCTCTTCGCCGCCGGCGAAGGCGTCGCCGTGGTCGTTCAGCAGGAAGTCGAACAGGGGCAGGCCGAGCGTGACGCCCAGCGCGCCGCGCAGGAACAGCCGCCGAGGCGTCTTCGCGCGCTTGCGGGCGGGGAGGTTCATGTACTTGCGGATGTCGTGCATGGCCGTCCTCACTCCGCCGCCGGGGACGTGGTGTAGCGGAACCCCTCGTTCGTCACGAGCGCGACGACGAGCTGCTTGAAGTCGTAGTTGGTGGTAACGAAGCCCTCCACGAGGGCCTCGATCGCCACCTCCTCGCTCCCGACCGCGACGTGCCCCCCGGCGTGCTCGTAGAAGCGGCGCGCCACGCAGGCGCCCACCTGGGGGAGCTGCGCCACGACGGGGCCGAGCTCGTTGGGGCCGCCCACGTAGGAGCCGTCGACCTCGCTGACCGCGTCGATGGGCAGCCCGTTCTCGTCCACCGTGCGGAACGTCCCCACCGCGTCGAAGTTCTCCAGGGCGAAGCCCATCGGATCCATCATGGCGTGGCAAGACCGGCACTGGTCGTTCTCGCGGTGGACCTCCAGGCGCTGACGCAGCGTCAGTGTCTGCCCGGGCGTGTCGGGGAGCGAGGTGTCGACCCCGGGCGGCGGCGGCGGCACCTCCTGACAGAGGAGGTTCAGCCGGATGAAGCGCCCGCGGTGGGTGGGCGACGTCTGTGTCTTGTGGGCGTTCAGCGCCAGGAACCCGGGCGTCGTCAGGACCCCGGCGCGCTCCCCCTCCGGGAGGGTGTACGGCCGGAACTCGGGGCCCGTCACGCCCCCGATGCCGTACACCTTCGCGAGCTCCTCGTTGATGTAGGTGTCCCGCGTCGTGAAGAGCTGGCGGAAGTCGCCCTGCTTCTCGAAGACCACCAGCTCGAACATCCGCTCGATCTCGGTGCGCATGGCCGGGCCGAGCGCCGCGCTAAAGGCGGGGAACTTGTCGGGGTCCTTGTCGAGCGTGTCGAGCTTCGTCAGGTTCATGAAGTCGCCGAAGAACCGGAGCAGCGCAGGGCGCGCGCGCGGATCATCGACGAGGCGGGCCGCCTGCGCCGCGACGGTGTCCGGGTTCACGAGCGCGCCCGTGGCGGCGAGGAGCGTGAGGTCGTCGTCGGGGGGCCCGTCCGTCAAGAGGTACGAGAGGCGGCTCGCCATCTCCCAGCTCGTGAACCGCAAGAGCTCGGTGCGCTCCGGATCGGGCTCCCCGATCTCGACGCGGAAGAGGAAGCTCGGCGACTGCAGCACTGCGGCTACCCCGTACTTGATGCCGAGGTTCGGATCGCCGAGATCCGCGGCGACGTCGGTCACGACGCCGAGGACGCCGTCGACCTCCGGCGCGTCGATCGGGCGCCGCCAGGCGCGCATCATGAACTGCTCGAAGAAGTCGCGCACGCACGGATCCTCCGCGGCCGCCGGCTCACACCCCACGAGGCTCGCCCGGCGCGGGGCGTCGGCCCACACCTGATCGAGCACGTCGTAGGCCGCGTTCTCGTACTTCTCGGCGTCGAGCGACGAGATGGTCGAGCCGGCCGCCGAGATCGACGTGAACCCGTAGAGGACGTCGTCGTTCGGCAGCTCGGTGGGCACGACGAGCGGCTCGCCGAGGAGCGCGACGTACGTGTTCTGCACCTGCGGCGCCGTCAGGCGGTGGATCGTGGCCTCGGCAGGCGCGAAGGCCGGAAGCTCCCCGTCCCCGTCTTTCTTGTTCTTGTCGTTGACGCCGATGTCGCCGACGCAAGCCGAAGCGGTGAAGACCCCGAGGAGCGCCCCGAGGCTTGAGTTCCGAAGATGCATCTGACCTCTCCCGCGGAGCCCACATGGTAGCGCAGAGTGCGACGGGGCTCCCTCGGTAACGTCGGTGGCGCGCCGAGAAAACGCGATCCACGCGGCGCGCCTACATGGGCGCCGAGGAGCCGTGGCACGCGGCCCCTGCAGAGGCCCAGCGGCCCCCGCTGCACGTGAACGACTGGAAGCATCCCTCCCCCGCGTCGTACGAACAGATTTTTCCGAGCTGGTCGCACGGATCTCCGGCCTTGATCGGGGTCTCGCGCCGCCCGTACGGGCAGACCGCGGCGCTCGGGTCGGGGCGGCACCGCCAGACGAAGGAGCCTCCCTCCTGCTCACACCCGCAGTACCCCTCCGCGTAGTCACAGATGGGTCGAGTCTCCGGTGCCGCGTCGAACGCTCCGGCGTCCGCGCAGAACGCGCCCGCGTCCACGTCCTCGAAGGCGCGGGGGCAGACCGAGTTCCACGCCCCCTTGGAGGTGACCACGGTCTTCGGGAAGCCGGAGCCGCAGGTCGCGAGGACCGGCGCGAGCAAGCCGAGGAGGAGGGCGGCTCGGAGGGTTCGGTGCGCGGCGCGGGGGAGCACGCTCGGAGCTTACCGCTTCTTGCGGTTCGCGCGCTCGTACGCGTCGCGCTTGGAGATCCCGAGCTCCAGGCTCGCGATCTCGGCCACCTCGCGAGCCCGCCGCCCCTCCGCCAAGAGCTCGGCGATGCGGCGATCGACGGCCTCCTCGTCCACGCCCTCGGCCCGGGTGTGGGGCCCGAGGACGATCGTAATCTCGCCGAGCCACTCCCTCGCGGCGTGATCGGCCGCCAGCCGCTCGAGCGTGCCCGAGAGCAGCTCCTCGTGGATCTTGGTGAGCTCCCGGGCGACGAGCGCCGACCGCTCCGGAGTCGACCGGGCCAGGTCCGCGAGCGTCTCGCTCATCCGGTGGGGCGCCTCGAACAGGATCACGACGCCCGGATCCGCCGCGACCCGCGCCACCGCCTCACGCCGCTCGCGGCCGCTCCTCGGCAGGAAGCCGGCGAAGCGGAAGCCCACGCCGGAGAAGCCCGCCACGCTCAACGCCGCCGTCACCGCGGACGGCCCCGGCACGGGCGCTATCCGACCGCCGCGCGCGCGCACGGCGCGCACGAGCGCGCTCCCGGGATCGCTCACCACCGGAGTCCCGGCGTCGGACACCAGCGCGACGGCGGCGCCGGCGAGGACCCGATCCGCCAACCGGTCGACGTCGTGCGGTGTGGCGTTCGCGTCGAGGCGCACGAGCTCCTTGTCGGTCGCCCCCAGGTGCGCGAGGAGCGACCGCGTCCGCCGGGTGTCTTCGGCGGCGATCACGTCGGAGTCCCTCAGCGCCTTCTCCGCGCGCGCGCTGAGGTCGGAGAGGTTCCCGATGGGGGTCGCTACGACGAGGAGCGAGCCTCGGCGCGGCTCCCCGTGGTCGGCCGGCGGAGGCTCGTCAGCCGGAGCCGACGGCATCGCCGAGCTCAGCCTTCAGGAAATCCCGAAGGCGGGAGGTGAGCCGCGCCTCGAGCTGCCGGACGCGCTCCCGAGAGATGCCGAACTCGTCGCCGAGCTCCTGGAGCGTGAGCGGATCCTCCGCCGCCATGCGCTTGTCGAAGATCGTGACGTCCTTGCCCTTGAGCGTCTCGCGAAACTCCTTGAGGCGGAGCTGGACGAGCTGGTCCACCTCGTGCCGCTCGAGCAGGTTCTCGGGTCCGATGTTCGCCGAGGGCAGGAGGTCGACGCGCGAGACGCTCCGGCCTTCTGCGTCGCCCACCGGGGCGTCGAGGCTGGCCTCGGCGCTCGAGAGGCGCCGGTCCATCTCGGTCACCTCACGCTCCTCCACGCCGAGCCGCTCGGCGATGATCTCGGAGGTGGCGTCGATCCCCAGGGCGGCGAGCTTGGCCTTCTCCTTGGTGAGGTTGTAGAAGAGCGTGCGCTGGGCCTGCGTGGTGCCGAGCTTCACCAGGCGCCAGTTGTTGAGGATGAACCTCAAGATGTACGCGCGAATCCACCACGCGGCGTACGAGGAGAGCTTCACGCCGCGGTACGGATCGTACCGCTTCACGGCCTGCATCAGGCCGATGTTGCCCTCCTGGATGAGGTCCATGATGTTCTTGTAGGCGCGCCGATACTCGTAGGCGAGCTTGACGACCAGGCGAAGGTTGGCCGTGACGAGGCGCGCGGCCGTGGCGACGTCCTGGTTCTCGACGTAGTTCCGCGTGAGGCGCTGCTCCTCTTCCGGCGTGAGCAGGGGGTGGCGCTGGATCTCTCGGAGGTAGGCCTGGAGCGGGTCCCGCCGCGAGAGCGCCGCGCCGTCCACCGACGGCGGCGTGCTCTCGGCCGGCACGTCGCCGCTCGGCTCGTCGTCGATGACCTCGCCCCTGACCTCGATCAGCTCCGCGTCGGGGCCGCCGTCCACGATCTCGACGTCAGCGTCGCCGTCGCCGTCGTCGGGGGACTCCGATCCGTCCGCAGACTCCGGCGCCTCCTCCGCGCGCTCCGAGCCCGACGCGCGGTCCGCTCCCTTGCCCTTCGCGGCGGGTCGTCGCTTGCGCGGTCCCCCTTGCGCGGGCGCTGGCGTGGCAGATCCTGGCTTCTTCTTGGGCACGCCTCCCCTCTATGTCAGATTGTGAGCCAGACGGGTAGAGGGTGCGGAGCGCCGGCCTGCGGGGGCATGCGCACGCCTGGTTTCATGCTACGCCGAGCCCGAGTGAGCGCGAGCGGTCCCTCTCCCACCGAGCGTGCGCGGAGCCTCCGACCGTGGTTCCTCGTCGCGGCCATGATCTTCACGTGGCTCATCGGGGTCCAGGGTGTGACCACCGGCTGCACGAACGTCCTCTACCTCCGCGACGGCAACATGCCGGACGACGCGGCGCCCCTCGAGGTCGCGCGCCAGAGCCCCGAGGATCCCGAGAAGGTCATGGAGTACGTGAGCGCGGTGCGGCTTCGCGCGCTCGCCGAGCACCGCGACCGCACGCTCCCGCTCGGCGTCGCGCGGGGGCTCTTGTCCTTGCTGCTCGTGATGGCCAGCGCCATGGTGCTGTCGGGGCGGCCCGGCGCGCGCTCCCTCGCGCTCCAGGCCCTCGGCGCGAACGCGCTCTTCAGCGTCGCGAACTACGTGCTCACGCAGGACATGCGGGACCAATGGATCGGCGCGCTCGCCAACGCGAACCTCGGGGTGGCTCGGCCCGAGCTCGGGTGGGTCGACCCTCGGGCGCCGCAGTTCTGGTACTGGATGAGCCGGATGGAGCTCGCCGTGTTCGAGCTCGGCGTGCCGGCGGTCGCGTCCATCACGCTGGTGTCCAAGCGGACACGTGCGTTCCTGGAGGCCGCTCACCGAGCGGAGCAGGGACGCGAGCGCGAAGACGAGCCGTGACGGACCGAGCCGGGCCCGGGCCCGTCCGGGTCTTGCCGGACAGCCTCGCGAACCAGATCGCCGCAGGCGAGGTCGTGGAGCGGCCGGCCAGCATCGTGAAGGAGCTGTGCGAGAACGCCATGGACGCCGGCGCCTCCCGCGTCGTCGTGGAGATCGAGGGCGGAGGAGTCGGGCTCTGCCGGGTGACCGACGACGGGTGGGGCATGACCCCGGACGACGCGGTCGCCAGCCTCCAGCGGCACGCGACGAGCAAGATCGCCGAGCTCGAGGACCTGGCCGCGATCCGCAGCTTCGGGTTCCGGGGCGAGGCCCTCCCGAGCATCGCGTCGGTGAGTCGCTTTCGGATCGAGACGCGGCGCCGCGGCGCAGCGGAGGGGGTGCGACTGACGGTGGAGGGGGGCGGCCCCGCCGTGCTCGAGCCCTGCGGGGTCCCACCGGGGACTCGCGTGGAGGTGCGCGACCTCTTCTTCAACGTCCCGGCACGGCGGAAGTTCCTGCGCGCCTTGGCGACCGAGTCGGCGCACGTGACCGAGGTGGTGGAGGCGACGGCGCTCGCCGAGCCCGCGCTGACGATCGCGCTCGAGCGCGACGGCAGGCGGGTCCGCGAGCACCTCCGCGCCGCCAGCCGGGAGGAGCGCGTGAGGGGGGTCTTCGGCGGGGCGGAGCTCGTCGGATGCCGCGGCGCTCGCGGGCCCCTCACGCTGGAGGCGTACCTCTCCCGACCAGAGAAGGCGCGCGCGGGGGCCGCCGGCCTGCGGCTCTTCGTGAACGGGCGGCCCGTGCGGGATCGCGCCATCGCTCGGGCCGTGGCGTTCGGGTACGGCAGCGTGCTCGAGCCCGGCCGCTACCCGGTGGGCGTCGTCTACCTCGAGCTCCCGCCCGACGTGATCGACGTCAACGTCCACCCACAGAAGGCCGAGGTACGCTTCTCGGACGGGCGCGCCGTTCAGGACGCGGTCTATCGGATCGTCGAGGCGGCGATGGGACCGCTGCTCTCGGGCCGCGCGAGCCTCGACGGCGGGGCGCCCGCGCGTGGCCTCGGCGGGAGGCCGGCGTGGACGTCTCCCGCGTCCCCGCCCGAGGTCACGTGGACGGGCGGAGGCGGCGCGCTGCCCGCGACGCCGTATCCGGTTCGCGAGGACGCGGCTCCCGCCGCGACCGACGCGCCGCTCCCCGTGGACGCTCGGTTCATCGCCCAGGTGCGAGGCACGTTCTTGCTCTGCGAGAGCGAGGACGCGCTCCTCATCGTGGACCAACACGCCGCCGCCGAGCGCGTCACGTTCGATCGGCTCAAGCGGGACTTCGGGCGCCGCGCTGTCGCGATGCAGGGCCTGCTCGTCCCGGAGCTGGTCGAGGTCGACGCCACGAGCGTTGCGCTCGTCGAGGAGGCGCACGACGTCCTCACGTCGATGGGCGTCGATCTCCGACCGGCAGGCGGCGCCCGCGTCGCCGTCCACGCGGTGCCGCAGATCCTCGCGCGCGTCTCCCCGGAGGAGCTCGTCACGTCCATCCTCGGGGAGCTCGCGCGCACCGGCGCTCGAGGCTACTCGGGCGCGGTCGATCTGGCGCTCGCGACCATGGCGTGCCACGGCTCGATCCGCGCCGGCGATCATGTCGGCCCGGATCAGGCTCGGGAGCTCCTCGCGGCCCTCGCTCGGATCGACCACGGCGGGTACTGCCCGCACGGGCGGCCCGTCGTGATGCGCCTCACGTACCGAGAGCTCGAGCACAGGGTGGGGCGTCGGTGACGGCGGCGATCCCGGCGGCGGAGCTCGGCGCCCCGACGTCGGAGGAGCTCCTCGTCGTCGTCGGGCCGACAGCGTCGGGCAAGACGGCGCTGGCCGTCCGCCTCGCCGAGCGCTTCGGCGGAGAGATCGTCAGCGCCGACAGCGTCCAGATCTACCGCGACTTCGACCGTGGCTCGGGCAAGCCCTCCCCCGAGGAGCTCGCGCGCGCCCCGCACCACCTCGTCGGCGCGCTCGGCCCGCTCGACCACGTCGACGCTGCGCGCTTCGCGTCCCTCGCCGACGAGGCCATCGCGTCCGTGCGCGCCAAGGGGAAGGTGCCCATCGTCTGCGGGGGCACCTTCCTCTGGATCAAGGCGCTCACCCGAGGGCTCGCAGAGGCCGCGCCTCGGGACGGAGCGATCCGCGCGCGGCACGCCGCGGAGGCCGAGGCGCAGGGACGCGCGTCGCTCCACCAGCGGCTCCGGGAGGTCGACCCGGCGAGCGCCGCGCGCCTCGCGCCCAACGACCTCGTCAGGGTGAGCCGGGCGCTGGAGGTCCACGAGCTGACCGGCAGACCCCTCTCGGCGTGGCACGACGCGCACGGCTTCGCCTCGACCCGGTACGCCGCGCGCCTCGTCGGCGTCGCACGGGAACGCAGCGATTTGGACGAGCGGATCGAGGCGCGCGTCCGCGGGTTCTTGGGGGCGGGCTGGATCGAGGAGGTGGAGGCCCTCCTCGCGGACGGGCTGGAGGGCGCGCGCGCGATGGGCTCCGTCGGCTACAAGCAGGTCCACGCGTTCGTGCGCGGCGCGCTGCGGCGCGAGGATCTGGAGCTGGCCATCCTCCGCGCGACCCGGGTCTTCGCGCGGAGGCAGCGGACGTGGCTCCGAGACGAGCCGATCACCTGGGTCGCGCCCGCGTGACCGCCTCGGCCCGCGTCGTCACGGGTCGGCGACGTACGTCCCCCCGCTCATCTCGCACTCGGTCGGATCGATCGCCATGACGCTCGCGTACACGGAGGGCTCCACGCAGTCGAAGACGCACGCTCCCTCCCCATAGCGGGGACCGCACGGGCCCGGCGCGAACTGGCCGAACAGCTCGTCGGCGCACGCCTGCTCGAACGCCGCGTCGGGTCCGGAGATCTCGTGGCAGAAGTACCCCTGCACCGATCCGCAATGGACGGCGTCGGCGCAGTGACCCGGAGCGCCACCCGATCCGGTCGTGCTCGAGGCGGTGCCCCCGCTCGTCGCGGTCGTGACCGCGCCCGTGGCGGGCGTCGTGGTCCCCGAGGTGGCGGTGGCGGAGGTCGTCTGGGCCGAGGTGGTGTCGCCGCCGGACCCTCCGCCGCCCTCGCCCGAGGCGCTGTCGCCGCACGCGGCGAGCCCCGCGAGCACCCAGACCCAGCGCCGGAGGGCGCGAGGCGGGTGCGAGGGCGGGACGATGGGGAGGGTGGGGTCCGAAGGAAGGCAGGGGGAGGTCGCGGTCACGTTCGTCTCCGTGCGGGCAAGCCGCGCTCTCGTCGACCGACATGGCCGACGAAGTCTTCGGCAGGCAATGCCCGGCGGAGCGCGCCTGATCATTCGGATGATCGGAAGGTCATTGTTCGTGATCTCCGATCAGCGAGCGTCCCGCGTCACTTGGAGGCGATGGTCGCGAGCCCTGTCTCGACGTAGCGCGCCTGCGCCTCGGCGCCGGTGAGGTACGCGTCGTAGGCGATCTGGCCCTTGAGGTGCCGGCGATAGAACGCGACGGTGAACGCCCTGGCGAGGCCGTTCACGGTGCCGTTGTCGAGCTGGGCGGGGTTGCAGACGCTGCAGGGGAAGCCGCAGGTGGAGACGTCGTCGAGGAAGCTCATGTGGTTGGCTCCGTGCACCGTCACGCTGAGACTGGGCGAGGTCGTGCCGGCGTAGAAGGTGGTGAAGTTGTCCGCCGCCGGCGCACACGACATGAAGCCGCCCATCGCGTCCGTGGTCTCCCCCACGAAGCCGGTGGGGATGGGGAGCGGCATCAGGCTCGAGACGTCGGGGCAGTCCGCCGGAGAGCAGCCCATCGAGCCGTCGACCGGATCCAACGTGAGGGTCGCGTGGACGCGCCGATCGAGCGTGGCCGCGAGCAAGGCGAGCTTGCCCCCCATGGAATGCCCGGTCATGCCTGCGACGCTGGCGTCCGCCACGCCCGCGAGCTCGGGCGCGGCGCCGGCCCAGTCCAGCGCGGCCGAGAGGTCCTCCGCGTTCTCGACGTTGTTCACGCCGACGAAGCTCGCTGGGTAGTCCGCCGTCAGCGCGACGAAGCCGTGCGTCGCGAGCCGCCGGACGTACGAGGTATACTGCGACGCGGGGAGCTGAAACCCGTGCGCCACCACGACGACCGGGAACGGGCCGGCGTCGGGGCCGGCGGTCGGGTACGCGACGTGCACCGGGACGTCGTTGCCCGAGCTGGACGCGGCCACGCCGTCGAGCTCGGCGATCGCGAACGGGCCGTCCACGTCCGGATCGTCGACCACGCCGCCGCCGCCAGCCCCGGCGGTCGACGACGTCGACGGTCCCGTGGCGGGTAGGCCCGCGCCCTCGGCGCCGCTCGAGGACACCCCGCTCACGACTCCGCTCGGGCCCGAGCCGCCGCTGCCTCCGCTGCCGCTCGCGCCGTCCTCACCACAGGCCGCGACGCTCACCGCCACCAGGGTGACGCCCACGACTCGAAGCCGACCTCTCGCATCCATGGAGCCTCCGATCCCTCGGTGGCTTCCGCCCCGAGGGCGTAGATAGATAGATGTTGAAAGTTCCACTTTCAACATCTATCTATGACGCGTGCCCCGCGCCCCAGCTCCGTCCCTGACCGGACCGGCCGATCGCGCGCGCCCTGCGGAGCGCGCTCGCCCCGGGCGCGCTCCCCGCGCGGTCGCGCCGGCGCCGCGCGCCCCGGGCCTCGTCAAGATGAGCGAGCTCGCACGGCAGAGCGGCGTGCCGGCGCCGACCATCAAGCACTACATCCGGGAGGGGCTCCTGCCCGCACCTCCCCTCCGCACCAGCCGCAACATGGCCTACTACGACACGGCGCTCGTCCCGCGGATCCGCGCGATCAAGGAGGCGCAGCGCTCGCGGTACCTCCCGCTCAGCGTCATCCGCGACGCCTTGCAGGGCGACACGCCGCTCGACGCGCCGTTGGACGATGCGCTGCTCGCGATCGAGCGAAACCTGAAGGCGCGGGAGCCCGACGTGCGCCGCTCGCGCGCGGAGCTGCTCGCCTCCGGCATGCCCGCGGAGGAGCTCGACTTCTTCGTGTCGCTCGGCGCGGTCACCCCGCTCCGAGAGGGAGGCGCTGACGTGTTCGCCGGCGACGACCTGGTCCTGCTGCGCACGCTGGCCGCCGCGCGGCGCGCGGGGATCTCCCCCGCGATGCTGCCCCACACGATCCTCGTCTCCTACGTGAAGGCGATCGCGGAGCTCGTTCGCGTGGAGCTCGAGCTGCTGCGAACGGGCATCGTGCCGCGCGCCGGGCGAGACCTCGGGGCCATCGTGGACAGCGCGGCGCTGCTGAGCGAGCGCCTCGTCGTGCTGCTCCGGCGGAAGCTGCTCCTGCCCATGCTGCGGGAGCTCGCCGCCCCGGCGCAGCCCACGGGCACCGAGCGGCCGGCGCGACGCGCGGGCCGGCGCTCTCAGCGGCCGCGGTCATGACCGCGTCGCCTCGCCGGCCGGCAGCTTCGCGTCGCGTTTTTCGCGTGTCCACGCCGAGCGAGACGAATACCCTCGGGTCACGTGGCCACGTGTCCGACCTGCCGGCTGCATCACCCCGACGGCACCAAGGTGTGCACCGTCGACGGTGACAACCTCCTGCCCGACGAGGCGTTCACCAGCGCCGACGCCGACCTCAAGGAGGGAGAGGTCGCGGGCGAATACCGCCTCGAGGCCAAGCTCGGGGAGGGCGGCTTCGGGAGCGTGTACCGGGGCGTGCACACGCTGATCGGCAAGATCGCCGCGATCAAGGTCCTGCACCGCGCCTACTCGTCGAGCCCCCAGATCGTGTCGCGCTTCATCGCCGAGGCCCGCTCGGTCAACCAGATCCGCCACAAGAACATCATCGACATCTTCGCCTTCGGTGTGATCGCCGACGGACGGCACTACTTCGTGATGGAGCTCCTCGAAGGCGAGAGCCTCGAGGGGCTGCTCCGCCGGGAGGAGCGCCTCGCGCCCGCCGCCGCGGCGCCCATGCTGCGCGCCGTGGCGCGAGCGCTCACGGCGGCGCACGCGGCCGGGATCGCCCACCGAGACCTGAAGCCGGACAACGTCTTCCTGGCGAGGGACGACGGCGAGCTGATCCCGAAGCTCCTCGACTTCGGGATCGCGAAGCTCATGGGGGAGGACGTGTCGGGCCACAAAACGCGCACCGGCGCGCCCATCGGCACGCCCGCGTACATGTCGCCGGAGCAGTGCCGGGGCCTCGCGATCGATCACCGCACGGACGTCTACTCGTTCGGCATCCTGATCTTCCGCGCCCTCACCGGGCGGATGCCCTTCGACGCCCAGACCGCCCTCGACCTCATGTTCAAGCACATCCACGAAACGCCGCCGAAGCCCTCCGAGCTCTGCCCGGACCTGCCCGCCGCGGTGGACGCGCCGTTGCTCGCGATGCTCGCCAAAGACCCGGCGAACCGGCCGGCGAGCGTCGAGGCCGCGCTCGAGGCGGTCCTCTCGGCGCTGGGGGTCCCGCCGACGATCACGATGCCGGGCGAGCCCTCCTCGCGAGAGCGGCCGGGCCCGCCCCCGCAGCCCTCGAGCAACCCCGGCGTCCGCGTCATCACGGACGGCAAGCTCGCGTCGCCCACCTTCGTGGACGCCAAGACGATCGCCGACAGCGCGCCGCAGCCGGTGCGCACGCTCGTCGGATCGGAGCGCGACGTCGGCGGCGCGGCGCGCGGCGGCCGCCGCCCCTGGGTGGCGCTCGGCGTCGCTGGCGCCGTGGCCATCGGAGGCGTCGGTGTGCTGCTCGGGCTCGGGCTCCGGGGCGAGCCGAGCGTGCCGAGCGGCGCCGGGGTCGTGGTGCAGCCTCCGCTGCCGCCCGGGCCGAGCGCGCTCCCACCTCCCTCCGCGTCCGCGGCCTCGTCCGCCCAGGCCCCCGGGGCGCCGCCAGCCTCCGCGACGCCAGCGCCCGATCCGGACAAGGTGGAGATCCGGGTCACCGGCGCGCCGAAGGGCGCGCAGGTCCTGGACGGCACCAAGGTCCTCGGCTCCGCGTCGACCCCGTTGACCCTCCCGTTCGGCCGAAAGCCGCTCAAGCTCACGCTCGCCGCGGCCGGCTTTCGCCCCGCCCCGCTGGAGGTGACGCCGGACCGCGCGCAGGACGTCCCGGCCCCGCCGCTCGTCCCCCTCGGGGCCTCCGGTCTGCGCAGGGAAGTCGAGGATCCGTTCCGGTGAGGGGGGCGACGGCTCGGCGCGCCGCCGCGGCGGCGCTCCTCGCGGTCACGGGCGCGCTCGCGCAGGGGAGCTGCGCGAACCTGGAGGCCATCCCCGGCGCCACGTGCGGGAACGCCGTCATCGACGTCGGGGAAGACTGCGACGGCTTCGACCTCACGTTCGGGGACGGCGACGAGATCACGGTCGTCTGTCGAGGTCCGGGGATCGAAGGGGCCTGCCGGTTCGACTGCTCCGCCGGCGCGCCCTGCCCGCCCGGGTACGGGTGCGGGATCGACGCGATCTGTCGCGCGCCCTCGGGGGCGCTGGAGCAGCGGCCCGGCGGGATCGACGAGGACGCGGCGTGGCTCTTCGCTCGTGACTTCGACGCCGACGGGGTCCCCGACCTGTACGCGCAGACCTCGGGGGGCCCGGTGGTGCTCTACCTCGGCGAGGACTTCGACCTCGACGAAGATCGGGACTTGGTGGCGCTTCGGTCGTCGTTCGGCGCCGCGTTCGGCGAGCTCACGGGGGCAGAGCCGCTTGACCTCGCCTTCCTCAGCTACACCGGCGTCGGCGTCTTGCGCGGCGAGACCGGCCGAGAGCTGCTCGGCACCGCGTACCCGAGCTTCTCCTTGCCCCAGGTCGACGACACCGTCGTCTTCGGCCTCGACGCCGACCGGGCCCTCGCGGGGGTCGAGCCCGTCGCCCTGCTGCAGCTCCCCGGCGCGGCGATCGACGTCCCCTTCCCGATCACGATCGTGACCCTGGTGACGAGCGCCTCGATTGCCACGAGCGAGCAGTTCCTCCTCTCGAGGCTGCTCACGCTGCCCCTCATCATCGAGGGAGGTGAGCGCCACATCGACGCCATCCCCGCCGCGGATCTGGATCCGGCCACGCCCTGCGACGAGTTCGTCCTCGCATTCCGGAACGCGAACCGCGTGATCGTGGGGACGCCCTGCCAGCCGAACGGGGAGCTCAACGGGGCGTCGTTCGAGCCGGATGATCCCGCGACCGTGCAGCCGACCCCGATCCCCATGATCGACGTCGATCTGTCGGGCTGTGACGCCGCGGGCTCGTTCGAGGTGGATCGCGCCTTCGTCGCGGACGAGGACGGGGACGGGCAGGTCGACGTGGTGATGAGCCGCCGCGGCGTCCCGAGGAGCGGCGCGCAGGACAGGGCGGACGCCCCCTCGGGCGCCTGGTGTGTGGCGCGCGGCCCGTTCGCCTTCGCGGCGACCGACGGGGATCTCCCGCCCCACCCAGCCGCGCCCGCGCCGGCGCTCCGCTCGGCGACGCCCGACGAGCGGGCGCTCCTGGTCGAGCGGCTCGACGACGACGACGTGCTGGACCTCGTCACGTCCTCCGGGATCTTCCTCGGCTCCCCGGTTCCTTGTCCCCTGGGCTTCCCCGCTCGACCAGGGGATCCGCACGACGGGATCGAGCATTGCGACGTGACGCCCGTCGACGTCGACCTGGTGTCGGGCGCGTTCATCTCGGCCGCGTCCGGCGACGTCAACGGAGACGGAGTCCGCGACGTCGTGGTGACGGACGGCGCGTCGGGCCGGGTCCTCGCGCACCTCGGGGTCGCGAACGGTACGTACGCCGCCTTCGTGCTCGACGCGGACGGTGCGCCCGACCACCTGGCGACCGGGGACTTCGACGGAGACGGCATCGAGGACATCGCCTACGCGGACCGCGCCTGCGAGCCGGCGGCCTGCACGGCTACGACCCCAGGCGACTCGCTCGCGGTGTCGTTCGGGCGGCACGGCGGAGGGCCGGAGGAGCCCCGCAACCTCGGCCGCACCGGCCGCGCCCGCCAGGTGCTCGCGCTCGACGTCACCTCACCCTTCTGGAGCGGCGTGGACTCGGCGACCGACCTCGGGATCCTCTTCGGCGACACGAAGAGCGTCCAGCAGCTGAGCTTCGCCACGCTCTACGGGGACACGGCGCGGCAGCTCCAGGCGCCGTTCACGCTGTACTCGGGCGGCGCCGTGGAGGGAGCGCTCTTCGTGCCGGTGCAGATCGCCATCGGTCAGTTCGCCGAGCCCTCGGGGCCCGGCGTGTACGGCGTCTCTCCGGGCGCGGGGGCGGCGGCCCCGCACCTCGACATCGCGGTCGCTGCGATGCGGCTGAACGAGGCAGGCGAGCTGGAGGAGCCCCCCCGGCTCTGGCTGCTGGCCGCGGAGGGGGAGGCGGAGCTCTCCGTGCTGCGCGCGTGGGAGAGCGCGCCGCTCGAGCTCGGCACGGAGTGGGACAGCTTCACCGCCGAGCTCCTCAGCGCGAACATCGACGAGGACGCCGCGGACGAGCTCGTCTACCTGGGCGCGACCGGGTTCGCGATCGCCGACGTCCAGATGGTGCTCGACGCCCCTCGCTTCGTGGTGACGCACCACCCCACGCCCGACACCTTCGCGTCGGCGCAGCTGGCGCACGCGGTCGATCCGTTCGGCGAGACCCCCCGGTCCGTGGGCGACGTGTCGATGCCCATGGTCGTAGAGGATCTGGACGGGGATGACCTGCCCGACGTCGCCGCGATAGCGCAGGGTCCGTTCCTCGGAGGGACCACGCTGGTCGTGTACTGGAACCTCGGCGGGGGCGTGTTCGACGTCGCCGGCGCGTCGCGGGTCGACCTCGCTGCGTTCGCACACGGGCTCGTGGCCGTGCAGCTCGACCGGGACGCGGAGCTCGAGATCGTCCTCGCGGACGACGCCGGCGGCAGCGTGGTCCAGGTCTCGGGCCGCGCGCTCGGCGCCGCGGTGCCCATCGTCGCGGGCTCGCCCCGCCGCCAGGCTTCGGTGGCGGCAGCGGACTTCGACCTGGACGGCGTCGTCGATCTCGCCTTCGGCGACGACCGCGCCATCACCTTCTTCAAGAGCGTCGCGGGGAACGAGTGAGGGCGCTCCTCGGGGCCGTCACCCTCGCGATCGCGGTCGGGGCGACCTCCGTCGCCCGGGCGGACGATCTCGCGCAGGCGAAGTCCCACTTCTCGATCGGCGCGCGGGCCTACGAGGAGCGCAAGTTCCGGATGGCGATCGACGCCTTCGAGGAGTCGTACAGGCTCGCGCCCCGCCCCGCGATCCTGTTCTCGATCGCGCAGGCCTACAAACGGCAGTACTTCCTAGAGAAGCTGGATCGCGACCTCCTTCAGGCCATCAGCTACTACCGGCGCTACCTCGAGGACGATGCGAAGGGGAAGCGCGCGGGCGAGGCGTCGGCGGCGCTCGGGGACCTGGAGCCGGTGGCGCTCCGGCTCGGGCTCGAGCGAGGGGGCGCAGCCCCGGCCCCACCGGCGCCGGAGGGCCCCCGGCCGGCGCGCATCCTCGTCGCGCCCTCGGTGAGGAACGCGACCGCGCGCGTCGACGGGGGCGCCCCGCTCGAGCTGCCGAGCCGCATCGAGGTCACGCCTGGCAAGCACACGGTGCTGATCGAGGCCGAGGGGTACCTCCCCGAGCGCCGAGAGGTCGAGGTCGCGGCGGGCGAGTCCTTCCCGATCGACGTGCGCCTCGTGGAGCGACCCGCGCTGCTCCGCTTCGACGTGGGCGACGGTGTGCGCGTGTTCGTCGACGGCCGGGAGGCGGCGACCACCCCGCTGCCGAAGCCGCTCGAGATCGCGCCCGGAGGCTACGATCTCGCGCTGATCCGGAGAGGCCACGACCCGATCGGGCTCCACGTCGAGCTCGGTCCAGGCGAGTCCAGACCGGTGCGCGCCGAGCTCGCCGTCTCGTCCCAGCGGGTCGGCGCCTACGTCGTGCTGGGGCTCGCAGGGCTGGTGACGGTCGGCGGCGCGGTGGTCGGCGGGCTCGCGTTCTCCGAGCAGAGCCGCGCGAGAGAGATCGAGGACGCGGCGGCGAAGCGGAACATCACGGAGGCAGAGCGCGCGGAGCAGGAGGACGCGCTCGAGCGCCGCAACGTGCTGCGCGCGTCGTCCTTGGTCGGCGTGGCCGCCGGGGCCGCGCTCGGGCTCACCGCTGCGCTCCTCTACGTCTTGGACGAGCCGGAGCCGAGCGCCGTCCCGACGAAGCGCGCGCCCACCCGCAAGCCCGGGCCGGTCGACGAGTCGCCTAGCCCCGACCTCGCGGTTCTGCCGTTCGCGGGCCCCACGACGGTCGGCGCCGCGATCTCCGGCCGCTTCTGAGCGCCAGGCCGGTCACCACCACGCGCGGACGAGCCGGACGAGCGCAGGGCTCTGAAGGGCGCGCGAGGCGTGCCCCACGTCGACGCGGCAGTGGTCCGCGACGAAGGCGAGTCGCTGCCCGAGCGGGAGCTTCTGATGGACGACGCGAGCGTTCGATGGATCGAGGTAGACCCCGCCGTAGTGGTCCACCCAGCGAGGCGTCTCGGCGTCGACCGCCGTCGGGTGGAGCGCGGCGAGGTGCCGGCTCAGCCGCGTGAGCTCTCGCCCCAAGTCGCGCCCTCTCAGGCGGACGAAGCCCGCCACGCCCAAGGCGAGCTGCCCCGCGAACTTGGCGAACGTCGTTGCCTCGGCGACCCCGATGAACGCGAGGCGCCGAGGGCGGAGGACGACGACGCCCGCCTGGTGCATGAGCCCTCCGCCCGACCGGCCGCCCGACCCCACGAACGTGTCCCACTCGGTGGCGCTCGGCCCCGCGGGACCGTACTGCCAAGGCGTCGGATGCATGAGATCGCTCTACACCGCTCGGGCGGTGGAGCAAGCGTGCGCACCTTACAACCCCTGTCAGTCGACGGTGGCGAGCGGCTTGAACATCTCGATCGAGGACTCGCCGTTCGCGTAGCTGCCCTCGAGCTTGACGACCGGGAGGAAGCCGCCGCGCCCGAACATGCGCCGCGCGCGCAAGTTGCCCTCGGCGGTCATCAGCGTCATGACGACAGCGCCGCCCTCCCGCGCGATCGCCTCCGCCCGTCGCGTGAGCGCGCGGCCGACCCCCTTGTGCTGCGCCCCGGAGGCGACCGCGACGGCGTCCAGCCGCGCGACCGAGGGACTGGGCCACGGCCCGAACGGGCGCCCGAGCCGCTCGAAGGAGACGATCGCGAAGCCGACGGGCTCACCGTCCTGCTCCACGATCTCGGCTCGAGCGCCGGGCGCGGCGATCATCGCGGCGACGGACCTCCCGGCGTCCCGCGACCAGCGGGAGAACGCACGCCGCCCGAGCGCCGTGACGAACGCCTCGTCGACGGGGCGGAGCGGACGGAACCTGAGCCGCTGGGCGAGACGCACCGGAGGAGTGTAGCAGGCGCGCTCGTCGGCGACGCGCGCAGCGAGCTGCACCCCGTGCAAGCGCTTGCATGGGTCGTGCGAACGTCCTCCGCCGCGAGACGATGGTTCGCCCGTGGCACACATGCTGCTCTCGCCCCCGCCATGCGACTCGGCCCGATCCTCGCCTTCCTGAGCTCCTGGACCCTCGCCCTCCCCGCGGCCGCCCAGGTGACGATCTGCAACGAGGACGGCTCGTGCGCCTTCCCCGAGACGTGCAACACCTGCCCCGACGAGTGCGGCTCCTGCGACGTCGCGGATCTGGTCGGCCAGCAGGCCAAGTACGTCGACGGGAGCTGCCAGCACCCCGGCGACGGCCTCTCGGACGGATGCGCGAGCGGCCCCGGCCAGCCGGGTCGGTTCAACGATCTGCAGGCGGCGCTCGACACGCTCGCCGCGGGCGACACCCTGTACGTCCACCCGGGCGACTACTTCCGGCCGGGTGACGCCTTTCGCATCCAGGGCGTCGGCACGGCGAGCGCCCCCATCGTCATCACCGCGGCGGATCCCTCCCAGCGCCCCGTCCTCCACTCGTGGGACCCGACCGATCCCACCGACAACGCCCTCTCCCACCCCGCGCTGGGAGGCGCCGAGGAGCCCATCGCCCACGTCGTCGTGGACCACCTGGAGATTCGGGGGCTGCTCTGGATCCACGGGGATTTCACGCGCGTGCAGAACGTCGTCTGCAGCCACGGCTGGGAGGTGTGCGACGGCAACTGGTCCTGCATCCGCCTCGAGTACTGCAACGACTGCGTCGCCCACCACAACCTCGTCCGCGACGTCGTCGACACCACCGGCCACTGCGCGAGCTCGCCCAACCCCCCGCGTGAGGCGGGCTTCAAGGAGTTCAACGGGGTGCGCACCATATGGGAGCTCAACACCGTCGTGAACACGGCCCACTGGGGCTACGACCTACATCGCTCGTCGGTGGACTCGATCGCGCGCTTCAACCTGTTTCGCAACGCAGGTCCCAACACGTCCATCCGCATGAACCGCACCGGGAACCAATCCGTCTACGGCAACGTGGTCATCGGGGGCGGCGGGTGCGTAGAGCTGGTGTCGGAGGACCCCGGCGACGGCTATTCGGACCTCGTCGCCCACAACACGTGCCTCTTCACGAGCGCGGGTCTCTACCTGAGCCCGCACGCCCCGGCCACGGTCACCCACAACGTCCTCGGCTTCCTCGACCCCGGCAACGCAGACCTCGTCAACCTCGCGCTCCCGACCCCGGCCGACGGCGTCCCTCACTTCGCCGATCGCAACGCGTACGACGCGAGCTCCCTGTGGGTCACCGAGATCTACGAGGCGCCGTACGCCGCGACGCTGGCCGAGTGGCAGGCCGCGACCGACTACGACGACGCCTCGATCGCGGCGCCCTCCGGCCCTTGCGCGTTCGTGGACGCGCCCGAGAGCGAGGACGATGACACCTTCGATCTGACGATCGAGCGCGGTGCTTGCGCGACCCTCAGCGAAGCGGGAGGCCCCATCGGCGCGTGCGCGATCGCGCCTTGCGTCGGCTGGAGCTGCGAGGGGTGCGGCGACGCGCCCATCGTGGAGCCGAGCGGGGGCGGCGGCGCGGGCGGGACCGGATCCGGAGCAGGCGCGGGCGCGTCCGCCGCTGGACCGACGGGCTCGGGGACCGCGAGCGGCGGAGGCTCGGGGGCGGACGTCGACCCTGACGCGGAGGACGGCTGCTCGTGCCGAGCCGCGCCGGGCGTCGATGCGCCGAGGGGTACGCCGATGGATTGGCTCCCGCTCCCGCTCCTCGTCGCCTGGGTGTCGCGTCGCCGCGTGCGCCGCGCGAGGATCGGGGGGTAGCTCGACGGCGAACCGCGCGGGGGCTCAACCCCAGTCGAGCCCCGCGGAGAAGCGGCTCCCCCTTGCGCGCCGCGAGGCGCGGCGCGACGGTCGCGCGATGAACGCCCACGTCGCAGCCTCGATCCCAGCCGCGCGGCACCTCGCCGTCTCCGCAGCCCTCCTCGTCGCGCTCGCGCCGCTCGCGTGCGGGGACGACGCCGGCTCGACCTCCGCGGGGACGGGGGGCGCCGGCTCGACGACCTCTTCGACCGGCGGCGCGACGGTCACCGCGAACACCGTGACCATCGCCACGTCGGCGACGGTGACGGCGGCGGCGACCACCACGACCGGGACGGGCGGGATGGGCGGCGGCGGGCCCAGCGGGTGGGCCGGGCCGGTCCCGAGCCTCCAGAACGATCCCGACTGCTCGACGTGGATGGTCGTCGCGCCGGCGGCCGGTGAGGCGGGGCACCTCTACGCCGTCCGGCTCACGCCCGGGAGCTACCCGTTCACCGTGGACGAGATCGTCTACGAGCTCGGCGACGACGGCGACACGTGCGACGCGACGCCGGCGCACCGCGTGGAGGTGTTCGTCGACACCGCCTCGGCGCCGGCCGGCACCCCCGCGGGCACGGTCGTGCTCGACATCCCCGCGGCCGGCAGCAACGCGGGTGTCCGCGTGGTGAGCGCCCCGTTGCCCGCGCCGATTACGCTGAGCGCGGGCGAGCACCTGTTCGTCGCGGTCGAGCTGCCGGCGGTCGGCTCGAGCTGCGTGATGGCCTGCGGAGGCGCCGCGGTGACCGATCGCGACTACTGGAGCAACGCGACGATCGCTCCGTACCCTTGGGCCACGCTGGACTCGTTCGGCATCGACGCTCACGCTCGCGTCGGCGCGAACGGCATGTGACCGGGACCGCGGGCGCGAGGGAGGCGGCTCAGTCCTCGTTCATCTCGTGGATCAGCGGCGCCCCGCAGGCCAGCCAGTCTCCGAGGAGCACCCGCTCCTCCTCCTCGGGGCCCCCGACCGGCGGCATCGTCACGTTGTGGTCGGCGGACCGGGCCCAGATTCGGCCGGCTTGCTCGCGGATCCGCTCGATCGAGTCGAAGTCGATGCCCAACGGGGCCCCCTGGCGCTCGGCCTCGGGCAGGGCGGAGGCGTGGCAGCCATTGCACCACGTGATGATGAAGGGCCCGCCGAAGTCCTCGTAGCCGACGAAGCTCTCCTCCGGGCACGGGCGCTCGTCCAGAGACTCGAACGTGGCCGCGGGCCCGGGGGGCGCGCCGCCCTCTTCGCCGGTGTCGGACGGCTCGTCCACGCACGCCGCCGACACGACGAGGGTGAGCGCCGCGAGGAGGCTACGCGCCGGAGAGCGCATGGAAGGGCTCCGTGTTGGGGAGGTAGCTCGAGGCGTCGACGCCCACGGCGTCGAGCAGGCCAGCGACCAAGTTCGAGTATTGCAAGATCGTCCCGTCGTCTCGGCGCGCGCCGGTCGCGAGATCGATGGGCAGCGACTCCAGGCTCTCGCCCGTGGCGCCGAGCGAGCGCCCGCCCGGCAGGCCTCCGCCGAACACGAGCGCGCTCGTGACGGGCCAGTGGTCCTTGCCCATCTCGGCGTTCAGCTTGGGCGTCCTGCTCATCTCCGAGACGACGGCCACCACCGTCTCGTCCAGCATCCGCGACCCGGCGGCCTTCCCCGGGCGCGCCGCGAGCTCGTCCGCGAGCAGGGTCAGCGCGTCCATCAGGTCCTCGAGCAAGGTGCCCTGAAGGTCGTTGCCGGCGTGCGTGTCCCAGGGCGCGAAGGTCTGCTCGAGGTGGACGCTCTGGCTCAGGCCCTCCTGGAGCGCGCGGAGCGCGATGTCGATCTGGACGCGGAGATCGAGCGTGAACGAGAAGTCGCTCCCGAACGCGCCGGAGAAGCCCTTGAGAGACTCGCCGCGGTCCAAGGACCGGACGAAGTCGTCGATCCGGCGGGCGTTGTAGCCGGCGGCGCCGCGCACGGCCCGCTCCCGCTCGGCGCGGGCCTTGACGTACTCCTTCACGAGCGCCGCCTCGTTCACGTCGGGGAGGAACCGGTCCACGCTCGGGTCGGCGCGGGGGAGCGCGAGGCTCGGGTCCATGAGGCCCTTCACCTGGCTGAGCGTCCCGGTCCTGGCGGCGATCGAGGCGAGCGGGCCCGTGTAGGCGGTCGGCCCGAGCACCAGGTACGGGGCGGGTAGCTCGGGCGCGAGCTCGAACGCCGTGATCGCGCCCACGTCGGGGCTCGACTCCGAGGCCGTCCCGGTGAGGATGCGCTTCGTGCAGTCGGGGTGGTTGATCGATTGCACCTGGATGCCATTGACGATCGTGCTGTTCGCGCCATAGGCCTCGAAGAACGCCCGGGTGTTCGGGCGGGAGGCGTGCGAGAAGACGGGGACTCCGCCCAGGGTTTGAATGGACCCGGCGGGGACGTCCACCGTCGTGAGGCCCGGCTTGGGGTCCAAGGCATAGGTCACGTCCCAGCCACCATAGACCAGGACGACGAGGAGGTTCTTGGCGGTCCCGCCGTCGGCCCGAGCCGGACGTGCCTGGCCCCACAAGCCGGCACCGAGCGCCCCGAGGCCGCCCATCATCATCTTGCGTCGAGAGAGTCCCATGGGTTCCTCCGAAGGACGGTCAGTAGTAGGCGACACGAAGGTCTTGGAGCATCGCGACCAGGAGCGTCTTGTACGCGCGCTTCGGATCCCCCGAGAGGGCGAACGCGGACTGCCAGAGGGCGAGGCTCTCCGCGACCTCCTCGGAGTCGGCCTCCACGATCTCTCCGAAGATGCGCGCGTGGAGCCGCTGGATCTGCGCCCGCAGGGCGCCGTCGTCGGTGCTCGTGACGTCGCTCTCGGTGAACAGCTTCCGCATCGAGGGGTCCGCCTCCAGCGCGTCCTTCTCCACCACCCACGCGGCGGCCTCCTCGGCGAAGCCTCGAAGGAAGAGGCTCGTCGCGGCGTTGTCGGTGAAGCCCGACTGGGTGACGTACGCCGAGTCGATGCCCCCCCCGATCACGCGGTAGCCGAGGATGCTGTCCCGCGGCAGCTCCACGACCCCGATCTCGCCGTCGGTGAACGCGGTGAGATCGGTCTCCCACACGAAGCCCGTGAGATCCTCGATCATGGCGGCGAGCTCCTCCGGGCGGGCGCGGCGAAGGCCCACGAGCTCCTCGGCGACCTCCTCCGTTTCGGCGTGGGAGACGCGGAAGTCGTCCGAGAGCACCACCGCCCGCGCCAGGGCCTTCGCGTCCATGCCCGACGCGAGGAACACCTCCTGGAGATCGGACGCGACCTCGAGCGGGACCGAGTCCACGTCGGTGTGGTTCAGGTACGCGTGGAAGCGCTTCGCGGCGCACAGGGAGAACCGCGGGTCCTCGGCGATGAACTGACCCAGGTCCGCGAGCGTCTCACCCGGTCGACCGAAGAACGCTGCCGGCCGCATGTCGATCTGGAGGTACGTCTCGAAGACGCCGGGCAGCCACATGCTCTCCGCCGGGTAGCTCGTGAGCTCGCTCGGGACGACCAGCGGGAAGACGTCCTTCATGAAGCTGGCGAGCGGGTCGAGCGCTTGGTGGCAGCTCGCGCAGGCCGGGTTCGCGACGACGGCGCTCTGGACGGCGTTGGGGTCGGCGACGTTCACCGCGGTGTCGAGATCGACGTCCCGGGAGAGGAAGTCGTAGCAGAGCAGCCCGCGAGAGAGCGCGTTCGCGCGGCCGCGGTTCGCGTTCGACGGGGTGCTCTGCCACCGGACGTAGAGCCAGGAGTCGGTGAGGATGCCGGCGTTGCCGCGGCCGTCCTCCCAGGAGGTCTTCTGCCACGTCGGTCCCGCAGGATCGTACGGGAGGTCCCAGACCGCCGCGACCGCGCGGTCCGCGAGGGTGTAGTCCGCCGTCACGATCTCCGTGTAGGGTAGGTCGTTCATCACGACGTGCTCGATGAGCTTGAGGGGAGCCTCCTGCACGGACAGGTTGATCGAGCTCGTGTCCAGGTCCGAGAGCGGCGCGAGGCGGGGGAAGCCCGCCGGGTAGTAGAGCCAGTCGGGGCGCAGGAGCAGCGCCTCGTTGTGCAGGTCGCGGATCGTCACGCCGAACTCGGGGCTCGCGAGGTAGCCGTCCACGATGGCGTCGAGGGCGGCGGGATCGGCGTCGACCGCGAGGAGCTCGTCGACCGAGGGTCGCTTGCCGCGGAGGGCCATCGACGCGCGGACGAGGTGCTGCGTCGGGGAGAGCGAGACGGGGGCCGCGTCCTCGGGGGCGGGCTTCGGATCCGGGGAGGTCGTCTCCTCGTCACACGCGGCTGTGCAGAGGGCGGCGAGGGTGAGCAAGAGTCCGGCTCGGCGGCGCATGGCGAGGAGCATTGCAACCGTGGTGCCGAGGTAGGCAGCACCACTTCTTCCGGGCTTTCTTCATCACCTCCGCCCCCGCCATGTCGCCGAGAGGCGACCCGTCGCCTGCAAGCGACGGTACCCTCGGACCGTGCAGCTCCAGCAGAAGCGGCGCGATCGTCCGGGCGCGGAGGACGGCGCACCCGAGCGCTCCGAGGAGGACACGACCTCGCGCGAGGTCGTCCTGCTGTGCGCCGCGTGCGGCGCCTCGATCGCGCGGGAGGCAGATCGCGTCGCGCTGTTCGGGGCGCACGCCCACGATCGCGTGAACCCAGCGGGCGTCCCGTTCCGGATCGGTTGCTTCCGCCAAGCGGACGGCTGCCGCGAGGTCGGCGCGTGGAGCAACGAATTTCCTTGGTTTCCGCGCCACGCGTGGCGCTGCGTCGCATGCATCGCGTGTGGCGCGCACCTCGGGTGGCGGTTCCGCTCCCCCGACGCGGGTACGTTCCTCGGGCTGATCCTGGCAGCGCTGCGCGAGGGGTGAGCCGCTCACTCCCCGAGGGTGAGCGCGGAGTCCAAGAGCTCCCCGAACGTCGCGGCGACCTGAGGTCGGGCGCCCGAGATCCTGGCGACCGGAGCGCCGTTCTGGGGCACCGGGCGCTCGTACCGCTGAAGCTCCAGCCCGGGCGCCTGTGCCGCTCCGTCTCGAGGGTCCGGCGCGCCGTCGTCGGCACGGACCGGCTCCGCGGCGGCCCGGGGCGGCGGGGTCGGCGCGTCGTCGGCGTCGTCCTCGGGGTACGACGAGGAGCGCTCCGACACGCCCGAGGGCTCATCCGCGATCATCGGCGCCGCGGCGGCCGCCGGATAGCGCTGGCTCTCGACCTCGCCGGACTCGGGCGGCAGCTCCTCGTCGGCGTCCACACCCGGGAGGGCGTCGTCGATGGGACGATCCGCGACGCGCGGCTGGCGTTGCGACTCCGGGATCTCCTCACCTGCTTCGGTCGCGCCTGGGTGGCCTGCCTCGAACAGCGTCGGTCGGCCGGGGTAGGAGGAGGGCGACGACGGCGCCGCAGGTTCGTGCGGCTCGCGAGACGAGGCATCCGTCTCGATATCCGCCAGGCTCGTGCGATCTACGTAGCCGTGCAGATCCGTCGCCGGCGCCTCCTCGTCGCCCGGGTGCGCGCGGTCGTCGGCGTGGAGCGGCTCCGGCGGCATCGATGCGATGTCCGCCTCGTCGAGCTCGATGATCGCGTCCTCATCGAAGTGCCCGTCGTCTCCCGGCGCGGTCGGCTGCGCGACGGCGTAGGGGGGCGAGGACGCCACGTACGCGGGAGCTGCGTACGCGTCCGGTGCAGGCGGGGGCTCCGGAGCCGCGTACTCCGGAGCCGCGTACCCGCGGTCTTCGTACCCGGGAGCCGTGTACCCGGGAGCCACGTACGCCGGCGGCGCGGGCTCCGGGGCGACGTACGCCGGCGCCGCGGGCGCCGGGGCGACGTACGCCGGCGGCGCGGGCGCGGGCTCCGGGGCGACGTACCCCGGAGCCGCGTACCCGGGAGCCACGTACGCCGGGGGCGCGGGCGCCGGCTCCGAGGCGACGTACGCCGGCGGCGCGGGCGCCGGCGTCGCGTACGAGGGGATCCCGGAGACGGGCGGCGCTCCGATCGGGACATAGGCGGGTGGCGCGGTCGGCCCCGGTGACGCCGGCCCGCCCAGCGAGTCGAGGTCGAGCTCGAGCCCGCCCGAGCGACCCTCGGCGGTCGTGGGCGCCTCGAACGGCACGGGCGCGGAGTCCGCGGCCTCCATCGGGGGTGGGATGGTGGAAGGTCCGGCCAACGCGGGCTCGTCGGGTCCCGCACCGGCGGCGGCGAGCTCCGCCAGCGCGAGCGCCTCGATCTCTGCGGGGTCGCCGGTCGCGGTCACTTCATCCTCGAACTCGAACCGGATGAGGGGGCGGCTGGCCCGTGGCGGCGGGACGCCCGGCTCCGTCATGGGCGTGGTGGCGAGGAGCGGTGCGTGGAGCGGCTCGCCCGAGCTCGGCCCGTCGGGCTCGGCGTACGCGTGCGGTTGCGTGACGACGTCCAGCTCGGGCGTGCCGAGGCGCAGCGGAGCCGGCCGCTGATCCGCGTGCATGTCGAGCCCGCGCTCGGCGACGTTGCGCTGGACCCGGAGGAGGAGCGCCTCGAGCACCTCGCGCCGCTCGTCAGGGGTCACGTGGCGCCTCCCCTTCATGGAGCGCGCGCAACGCCTCCGTGAACGAGGCGCCCTCCTCCACGTGCTGCGACACGACCGCCGCGGCCCTCGGGTTGCCGACGAACACGCGGAGCGCCCGGCCCACGCGCTCGAGGACGGTGGTCGCGACGTCTCTGTCCGTCACGGTGGACAGGGCCCCCTCGAGGACGCCGAGGAGCAGCGCGTCGGCGCGCGGATCGAGCGCGCAGGGATCGAACGCGAACACCAGGGACTGGCCCCACCGCTCGAGCCGCAGGCTGCCGAGGCCGAGGAGGGCGAGCTCGCCGCCGAGGAGCTCGGCCACGGCCTCCACCGGCGCCTGCCGGAGCGCGTCCCGCAACGTCGCGCTGGGGGGCATCGTGCCGGAGCGACCCGACGGGACGGCGAGCCTCCTCGCCACGCGCGCGGCCACCTTGACGCCCATCGCCCTGCCGAGCCCCCGCGTGTCCGTCTGGCCAGCCGCGATCGCCGCGATCGCCGACGCGGGAACCAGGAGGTAGGGATCACCGTCCGATAGCTCGATGCGCCCGATGCTGAGATCGAACGCGACGCTGCCGGAAGGATCGAACTTCGCTTGCATCGATGCCGGTCTCGCTGGAGGGTATGGGAAAAACCTGGTGGCCCGAACCAAAACTTCCCATCCGACTCGGTCTGCCGGTCCCGCCGGGCTCGCGTGGCCCTGCGCACGCGCCGAGGACGTGGAAAATGTGCCCCGCGCGCCGACGCCGGTGGTGCGCGCTCGCTGCTGGGCCGGATGGACCTCGGCCGTCGTCGCCCTCCTCGCGGCGGGCGGCGCGGGAGCGCAGCTGGCTGCGCCGGAGCCGAGCGCGCCTTCTCGCAGGCCGACCGAGGCGTCCCTCGCCAACCTCCGGGTGCGTCCGGCGGGGGACTTCGTCAAGCGGTGCTCTCTGCATCAGCCGGTCTGCGTGCACGGCGCCTCCGGCACGTCCGAGCTCGACCTGACCGCCGCGCTGCTCGTCGCGGAGCGATCGCTGGAGGGGCTCGCCGCGCTTCGCCTCCCCGCGCCGCTCCATGACGCGCCCCGTGGCGGAGACGGCAGGCTCGACGTGTACCTCTCGGGCTCCCCTGCGGCGGCGGCGCACGGGGATCCGGGCATGGCCGGCCCGCGCTTCGAGCGGAGCAGCGGGTTCGTCGTCGCTCCGGCGCAGCTCGCCGGCTGCGCGGGGGCTCAGCGCCTCGCGACCGCGGTCGCGGAGGTCGCGCTCTTCGGCCTGGACGCTGCCCTCGAGCCTGGCGCCCTGACCATGCTCGGTGGCTACACGGGGACGGTGCTCGAGCCGTGCGGGACCTCGGAGCTGGAGGCGGTGGACACCGCGCAGCGCGCACCCGAGCGCACCTTCGTCGGTCCGCTCGGGGAGGGCGATCCCGGCAGCTTCTTGTTCCCCGCGTTCCTCGAGGACAAGTACGGCACCGGGGAGCCGGGCAAGCTCACGTTCGCCCTCGCCTCGATCAGCGGCCAATTCTCCGGCGCCGCACGCCTCGTGGACGAGCCAGACCCCTTCGACGCGCTGCGCGTGACGCAGCAAGCCAACGGCAGCTCGCTCGGGGACACCCTGCTCGAGTTCATGGTCGCGCGCGCCTTCGTCGGGTCGCGGAGCGACGGCACGTTCTTGCCGGACGTCGCCAAGCACGGTGCGCTCGGCCGCGTCCGGTTCGAGTGGTCGGTGCCGCTCGCGTCCTTGCCGCGGCGCCTCGCCCCGACGCGGCCGGTGGAGCCGCTCGGCGCAGCCTATCTGTGGCTGGACCTGGAGGGCGCCACGGACAAGAGCGAGCTCACCTTCATCGCGGAGTGGGAGGAACCGGTGGCGTTCCGGTGGGCGCTCGTGAAGGTGGACGCCACGGGCGCCGCCACGTCGACGATGAACGTCGTTCCCGTGCTGGGTCAGACCCGCATCGAGAAGACGCTCCGCGATCTGACGGGCGCGCGTGGCCTCGTCATCGTGGGACTGAACGAGGGCGAGGGCCGCCGCGACGAGCCGTTCGACCCCGGCCAGGTCCGAGAGAGCGCGAAGAGCTTCCTCGTCACCTTGTTCCCGTGAGGACCGCCTCCAGGTAGGCGCGCGCCATCACCTTGGTCTCGGCGACGAGCGCCTCGGCCTCCGGCTCGTCTCGCCGCACGGCGACGAACAAGAGCGCCGAGATCATCTCGACCAGGGACGTCGCGACGAAGCCGCGCCTCTCCGCCGAGAGCTGCGGCGCGAGCGTCCCCATGACGTCCGCCGCGCGCGCCGCGAGGAGGCGGTTCATGGCGTCACCCGCCGCGAGCATCTCCGCGGTGATGCTCTGGTGGATCCACACCGCGCGGAACCCAGGCGCGGCGCAGTGGAACCGCCAGAACGCGTCGACGACGTCGTCGAGCAGGAGGGGCCAGGGTCGAAGGATGGCCTCGGGTGTCAGGAGCTCGTCGAAGAGTTCGCGCGCCCGGTCGAGGTAGCGCTCCCGCAGGGCGCCGAAGAGCGCCCGCTTGTGCGGGAAGAACTGGTAGACGCTGCCGATCGAGGTCTCGGCGCGCTCGGCGATCTCCTCCGTGGTCGCGGCCTCGTAGCCCACGCGCGCGAAGACGGCGTCGGCCGCGTCCAGGATGCGCTCGTACCGCGCCTTGCTTCGCTCCTGCGTGGGCACGCGCCGCCGCTGCTCCGCCGCGGCTCCGGCCGTCCCCGCCACCGCGGGAGGCTCGGCGCTGCGCCGGCGACCGCTCGGCGGCTTGACCCGAGCCCGCGAGCTCTTCCGGGGCGCCATGCCGTCCGTCTGTATCCGTAGCCGGGTCCCTTGACAAATCTGAGGATAGCCTCACATTCTGCGCCGCACGGCGGAGGGCCCATGACGACGACCACGATGACCATCCCGGGCGCGGCGCGCGTGCCCGGCCCCCGAGGCCGCTTCCTCCTCGGGAGCCTGCTCGAGATGTGGGCCGATCCGCTCGAGCTCATGGCCACCGGCGCGCGGCAGCACGGGGGCGTAGTCCGCTTTCGGTTCGCGTGGCTGGACTACTACCTGCTGAGCAGCGCGCCCGCCGCGCACCGCGTCCTCGTGGAGAACCCGAAGGCCTACCACAAGAGCCCGAACTACCAGGGTATCAAGACGCTGCTCGGGGACGGCCTCCTCACGAGCGAGGGCGACCACTGGCGCCGCCAGCGGCGGCTCGCGCAGCCGGCGTTCCATCGGGAGAAGATCGCCTCGTTCGTGAGCTCGATGGCGGAGTCCACGTCGGACATGCTCGCGCGGTGGGACGCGCTGCCCGCCGGCGCGGAGGTCGACGCACACGGCGAGATGATGCGCCTCACGCTCCGGATCGTCGGCAAGACGCTCCTGAGCGCCGATCTCGAGGCCGACGCCAAGCAGTTCGGGGACGCGCTGAACGTGGCGATCAAGTGGGCGAACGACTTCGTGGAGTCCGTGGTCCGGATCCCACCATGGGTCCCCACGCCGAGCAACGTCCGGTTCCGCGCAGCGCAGCGCTTCATCGAGGGCGTCGTGCTGAAGGTCGTCGAAGAGCGGCGCGCGTCCGGGGAGGACCGCGCGGACCTCTTGAGCATGTACATGGGCTCGCGCGACGAGGCGACGGGAGAGGCGATGACGGACCGGCAGCTCCTCCAAGAGCTCCTGACGCTCACGCTCGCAGGCCACGAGACGACCGCGAACGGCCTCGCCTTCACGTTCTACCTCCTCTCCAAGCACCCCGACGTCCTGCGGGACCTGCGCGCCGAGGCGGCCGCGGTGCTCGGGGGCAGGGCGCCGCGGCTCGAGGATCTCCCGCGCATGCCGTTCACGCGCGCGGTGATCGAGGAGTCGCTGCGCCTCTACCCGCCGGCTTGGATGTTCGAGCGCGTCGCGCTGGAGGACGACGAGATCGCCGGCTTCCGCATCCCCAAGGGCGCCATCGTCGGCGTCAGCCCCTACACGATGCACCGCAACCCGGCGTACTGGCCGAACCCGGAGGGCTTCGATCCCACGCGCTTCCTCACGCCGGACCCGAGCCGGCCGAAGCTCGCGTACCTCCCGTTCGGGGGCGGGCCACGGACCTGCATCGGCAACACGTTCGCGCTCACCGAGATGCAGGTGATCTTGCCGATGATCGTCCAGCGCTACGGGCTCGAGCTCCGAGCCGGCCAGGCGCTGGAGCTCGACGCGTCCGTCACGCTCCGGCCGAGGGGCGCGCTCCCCATGGCGCTCCGCCGGGTCAGCTGATTCGCGCCGGCGAGCGGAGGCGAGCTCCCCACGGCTCGCCCGACCGAGCGGGAGCATCCATCCCTCACGTGGCGTACCGCGCCGCTCTCGCGCGTCGCAGAGGCTCCGACGCGCGACGCGCCGGGCCGCGCGCTTCCTCCTCCGATACACCTCTGCGGGCCGCGTGAAATTGCTGCCGACCTCTGGCGCGCGACGAGCATCCTGGGGCACGATGGCCCCATGCGAAACCTCCCCGTGGCCATGGCCGCCCTCCTCGCAACCGCCGCCCTGGCGCTCGGCGGCTGCCGCCCGTCGCCCGAGACGCTCTGCAAGCGGATCTGTGACTGCGGGAGCTGCAGCAACGAGGAGGAGGAGGGGTGCGTCGACGGGCTCGAGGACGCGGAGGAGGACGCGTCCAGCGAGGAGTGCGGCGCCGAGTACGACGCCTACGTGTCGTGCCTGGACGAGAAGACCGAGTGCGACGGCGACGCGGCCGACACGAGCGCGTGCGACGACGAGCAGGAGGACCTCGCGGAGTGTCTGGACCAGCCGGTGCTCGTCAACGTCGCGAACGGCTGCGTCGACCTCTGCGTCGAGGTGGTCTCTTGCCAGGGGATCCCGGCGGACGTGTGCCAGGTCCCGAACACGTGCAACTACGAACAGAACCGCTGCGCGGCCTGCCTCACCGGCGGCGCGGCGAGCCTGTGCACGAACGAGGGTCTGATCGAGGCGGCGCTCGGCTGCCTCGAGCTCTGTCTCGCGGCGGCGACGTGTGAGCCCGGCGAGGAGGTCGTCTGCACGTGCGCCGACGGCTCGACGGGGGTCAGCACCTGCGGAGGCGTCGCGTTCGGCCCCTGCGTCTGCGAGCCCATGCCCCCGCAGTGAGGGGGGAGCGGCGCGCCCGCGGCGACCTCCTGTAAGCTCTGCCCATCCTGAAGGTCCCCGACGCTCCCGCCGGCGTGGCCACGCCCGACCGAGACTCCGCGCCGCAGACCCTCGCGGCCGACGTCGCCGCGCCGCCCGGCGCCCACGCGACGGCCGCGCACCTCCCAGCGCTGGACGGGCTCCGCGGGCTCGCGTTGCTGGGCGTCCTCGCGTTCCACGCCGAGGGCGCGCTGCCGGGCGGCTACCTGGGCGTCGACCTCTTCTTCGTCCTCTCCGGCTTCCTCATCACGCGCCTCCTCCTCGCGGAGCTCGATCGGACGAGGCGGATCGATCTCGCGGCCTTCTGGGCCCGGCGCGCGCGCCGCCTCCTGCCGGCCCTCCTCCTCATGATGCCGGCGATCGCCCTCTACGCACGGCTCGCCGCGAGGCCGAGCGACCTCGCCGACATCCGCTGGGACTCCCTCGCGACCCTCCTCTACGTCGCGAACTGGCGGTCCATCTACGCGGAGAAGAGCTACTGGGACCTGTTCGCGGCGCCGTCCCCGCTCCAGCACACGTGGAGCCTCGCGATCGAGGAGCAGTTCTACCTCGTCTGGCCGCTGATCGTCGTCGGCCTGCTGCGCGTCGCCGGGCGGCGTGGCCTCCTCGCGCTCACGATCGTCGCCGCCCTCGCGTCGGCCGCGGCGATGTTCGCCCTCGCGCGGCCCGACGACTCCGCGCGGGCGTACTTCGGCACCGACACCCGCGCGACGAGCATCCTCTCCGGCGCGGTCCTCGCGATGGCCGTGGCCAGCTCTCCGGCCGGCGCGCGGATGTTGCGCGAGCCCTCGGCGCCGCTCCGCGGCGCGCTCGATCTGACGGGGGCGATCGCCGCCGCGGTGATCGCCTGGGCGTGGTGGCGCCTCGACGGCGCCCACCCCTGGCTGTACCGCGGCGGGTTCTGGGTGACGGAGGCCTGCGCCCTGGTGCTGATCGCGTGCGCCCTCGCGGCGCGGCCCGGCGTCGTCGCGCGCGTCCTCGCGCTCGCGCCGCTCCGCTTCGCTGGCACGATCAGCTATGGCGCCTATCTCTGGCATTGGCCCGTGGGGCTCACCCTCACGCCCGAGCGCGTGGGCCTGAAGGGCCTCTGGCTGGAGGCCCTCCGCTTCGCGGTGACCATGAGCATCGCGAGCGCGTCGCACCGGTTCTTCGAGCAGCCGATCCGTGATCGCCGCCTCACGTTTCGCCGGCCGGGGTGGGTCCTCGCCGGGGGCTTCGCGGTCGCGACCGCGACCGTGCTCCTGGGGACCGCGCCGCGGCCTACGCGCTCCAAGGAGGAGCTGCTCCCCGTGCAGAGGGTCCAAGGGCCCCACGTCGATCGCATCCGGATCTCCGTCCACGGCGACTCCACCGCGAACACCCTGGGGTGGGCCCTCCGCGGTCTGCGGGATCCAGGGCTGACCATCTTGATGGAGGGCGACGACGGCTTCAACGTCCTCGGCCACGACGTGCCCCCGTGGCCGCCGCGCTCTGCCGACGCGCGCGTGCTCATGCTGAGCGGCGCGTTCCTCTACGGGATCCACGTGGAGGGCCGCTTCACCAAGGCCTGCCACCCCGAGTGGGATCGCCGCTTCGAGGCGAAGCTCGATCCGTGGATCGCGAGCGCCGGCGCGGAGGCGAGGCGCCTGTGGGTCACCACCGTTCCCTACCCGCTCGGGCGCTACGACACGGAGGCGTACCGGGCGGAGGTCGACTGCATCAACGCATCCATTCGCAAGATCGTCGCCCGCCACCCCGGCGTCCGCGTGCTCGACCTGGCCGCGCTCGTGTGCCCCGGCGGGACGTGCCCGCGTGAGCGCGAGGGGGTGGACATCCGTCCCGACGGCGTCCACTTCGACCTCGAGGGCGCGCGCGGCGTCGCCGCGAAGGTGCTCGAGGAGCTCGAGCGCGGCGTGGAGGCGGCGCCGTGACGCGCCGCCGGCGCCGCGCGCCAGCGGACGCGGCGGGCGCGATCCGTTGACACCTCCACCGCGAGGTGTCCCAATCGCCCCGTGTCCGCACCGGTGACGCGTCACCTCGTGGTGATGGGCGGAGGCGGGTTCCTGATGGAGCCCGAGAACCCGCTCCTCGACGACTTCGTCCTCTCGCTGGCGCGCCGGACGCCGGCGCGCGTCTGCTTCGTCCCGACCGCCAGCGGCGACGCCCCGGCGAACGTCGCCAGGTTCTACCGCGCGATGAGCGGGAGGTGCGTGCCGACCGACCTCACGCTCTTCTCCTCGTCGGCGTTTCCGCGCAACCCACCCGGGGACGTGGACCTCGCCGCGTTCGTCGCCGCGCAGGACGTCTTCTACGTCGGCGGAGGCAGCACCGCGAACCTGCTCGCTCTCTGGCGAGCACACGGCCTCGACCGGCTCCTGCGCGAGGCGTGGAGCTCGGGGGCCGTGCTCGCCGGCGTGAGCGCCGGCATGAACTGCTGGTTCGAAGCCTCGGTGACCGACTCCTTCGGGCCGCTCGCGGGCCTGAACGACGGGCTCGGGTTCCTCGAAGGCAGCGCGTGCCCTCACTTCGACGGAGAGCCCCAGCGGCGCCCGACCTACCACCGGCTCGTCGCGGAGGGGCTCGCGCCGGGGTACGCAGCCGACGACGGCGCGGCGCTCCACTTCGAGGGCGAGGCCTTGTCCGAGGTGGTGTCGTCGCGGCCCGGGGCCGCTGCGTACCGGGTCGAGCGCCGAGGGTCGGAGGTCGTCGAGGCGACGATCGCGGCGCGCTTCCTCGGACCGGCCGGCGATGCCTGAGTCCGGCCGGACGCCCGCTATGGCGCCCCGACCTCGGGACGGAGCACTCCGAGCACGTATTGGTCGAGGCGCACGTAGCGCTTCGCCGCCGCTTGCACGCGCTTCGACTCGACCTTCTCGATCAACGAGGCGACGTCCAGGATGAGCTTCGGATCGTCGCCGTAGGTGTAGGCCCGCTCCAGCTCTCGGATCCAGAAGCCGTTGTCCTTCAGATCCGTCTCGTGCGCTCGGCGCCGAGACTCCTTGATCTTCGTGAGGAGGTCCTCCGGGGCGCCTCCCGCCTGGATCGCTCTGATCTCGGTGAACACTGCCTCCTTGAGCTTCTCGACGCTGTCGGGGGCGCAGCCGAAGCTCACGGTGATCCGGTGCTCCTTGCGCGGCCTGCGGGCGAGCGATCCGCCGACCTGGACGCCGTAGACGCCTCCGAGATCCTCACGCAAGGTCTGGCGCAGCCGGTGGCGCAGCACCTCGACGAGGGTGCGCAGGTCGTTGTCGGCGTCCCGAGACCATGCCTCGCCGCCATGGAACGTGAGCTCGACCCGGCTCTTCGGCTCGGAGCCCCGCTGCACGGTCTTGGTCTGGACGCCCGCCGGAAGCCGCACGCCGACGTCGCGCCAGGTCTCGCTGCGCTTCTGGGTAGGGAGGCTTCCGAGGTACGTCGCGACCAGGCCCTCGAGACGAGCCAGGTCCACGTTCCCGACGATCACGAAGGTGAAGTCGCCCGCGTCCGCGAACCGGTCCTTGTAGACGGCGGTCGCGCGTCCGAGATCGATCTGCTGGAGGATCTCTGGAGTGGTCGGGCGGCGCCGCGCGTGCCCTTGGGTGCTGAACACGAGCATGTCCTCGGCGAACGCGCGCTCGGGCGAGAGCCGTCGGTGCTTGACCCCCTCGGTCTCTCGGGCGCGCCAGGACGCGAACGCGCTCGGGTCCTCGCGCGGCGCGGTGAACGAGAGGTGCACGAGCTGCAGCAGCGTCTCGAGGTCGGCGGCGGACGCGGTACCGCTGAGCCCTTCCTCGAGCTCGCTCACGCGGGCCCGGACCCACGCCACCTTGCCCGAGAGCGCCTTGCGGAGCTTCACCGCGTCGAAGGGGCCCACGCCGCCCTGGCTGACGACCTCATCGGCGAACTGAGCCGAGACGAAGTCGGCGTCGGGGACCACGGAGGTGCCGCCGGGTGAGAAGGCGACCAGCCGGATCTCGTCGTTGGCGAAATCCGTCGGCTTCACGACGACGCGCGCGCCGTTCCCGAGCACCCACTCGGTCACGCCTACCTCGGACCTCATGACGGTCGAGGCCACCTTGCCCGGCGTCGGGGGGCTCTTCATGAGCGGCTCGGTCGGGGCCGCGTCGACGTAGGGCTCGACGTCGCGCGCCCGGGCGCCTTTCTCCAGCGCGAGCACGGCGGCGGGAGACGGCGCCACCATCGTCGCGGGGCCAGCGACGGTGATGACGCGGCTGCCGGCGGCCAGCGACCTCGCGAGGCCGTTCACCTCCTCGAGGGCGAAGGTCGGGAGGAAGCGCTCGGCGAGCGCGAGCTCCGCCTCGCGCCCGGGCATCGCCTCGTCCTCCAGGAAGTTGCGGACGATCTCGGCCGCGAGCTCCCCGGCGTCCGCCTTGTCCCGCTCCTTCGCGCCCTGCTGGAACTGTCGCAAGGCGCGGGCCTTGGCGCGCTCCAGCTCGCTTGCCGTGAAGCCGTGCCGCTCCACGCGGTGGAGCTCCTCCAGCAGGGCCCCGAAGCCCCGCTCGACGCCGTCCTCCCGGACGAGCGCCGACAAACGGAAGGCGTCGGCGACGCGCACGAGACCGGTGGCCGACGCCGAAGCCGAGAGGAAGGGCGCGCTCGGGTCGCGCCGCAGCTCGTCGAGCCGAGCATTGAGCATGCTCCCGAAGAGCTGCTCCCCTATCGCGCGCCGGTAGTCCCGCGCGCTGCTCTCCGGCCGGCGCGGGAGCTTCGTCGTAATCGTCACGCTCGTCGTCGGCATCTCTCGATCCGTCTCGATGCTGACGCGTGGCTCGGCGTGAGACGGCAGCTCCAGCGCGGGGCGGGGGCGCGGACCGGACGCGGCAGGGAGCGACTCGAACTCCGCCTTGATGCGCCTCTCCATGTCGGCCGCGTCGAAATCGCCGACGGCGATCACCGCCATGAGGTCGGCCCGGTACCAGTCCTTGTAGTAGCGGACGAGCGCGTCGCGGGGCGCGCCGCGGATGATCTCCGGCTTGCCGATCGTGATCCGCTCCGCGTACTTGGAGCCGTGGAAGACCACGGGCACCTGCTTGTCGAACAGGCGCATCCGCGCCCCGCGCCCGAGCCGCCACTCCTCCAGGACGACGCCGCGCTCCTTCTCGACCTCGTCCGCGTCGAAGGACACGGCGTCCGCCCAGTCTCGGAGGACGCTGACCGCCCGCCCGACGAGCTCGGGTCGATCCGTCGGGACCTGCAGCTTGTAGACCGTCTCGTCGAAGGACGTGTACGCGTTGAGGTCGGCGCCAAAACGCACGCCGCTCTTCTCCAGGAAGACCACGAGCTCCTGCTTCGGGAAGCGCTTCGTCCCGTTGAACCCCATGTGCTCCACGAAGTGCGCGAGGCCCCGCTGGTCGTCGTCCTCCTGGACGGACCCCGCGTTGACCGCGAGCCACACCTGGGCGCGATGCTCCGGCTTCCTGTGCGGGAGCACGTAGTAGGTGAGGCCGTTTGGCAGCTTGCCCTTCTTGATGCGAGCGTCGAGCGGCAGCGGGCGGTCGAGCTCGTCCACCGAGACGGGGGCCTCGCCGTGGACAGGCTCCCTGGGTGGTTGGGGCGCAGGCGAGCCGCACGAGAGGGCGAGCAGCGCGAGGAGCCACGCGAGTGACCGGCGAGTCATGCCGAGTGGCCTACCCGGAAACCCTCCCCCGCGCCAGCGCGCCGAGGCAGAGGGGCGCCCCCGCGGCGCCCTCTCTCCGGCGACTGTGGGCGGCGGCCTGTTGGGGCCGGCCAACAGCGTGGGCCGCGGCCTCGGGCGCGCCGCTCGGGATCGCCGGATTCGAGCCTACTCGGCGCCACGAACCGTGGTCCACTGGTTGCAAAGACGCTCGACATGAGGACCATCGACCCCGCAGACATCGGCGCCCCGCTCCCCTTCGAGGTCGACGGGCGGGTCCCCGTCGCCCCCGCGCCTGTCGGCGCGCCCGCGCCCGTCGCGGCCGTCCAGATCTACCGGCGCTGTCACCGCGACGGGCTCCCGCTCGACGCGTACGGTGACTGCGCGCGGTGCCAGGAGGAGAAGGTCCGCGCCGACGAGCGCGCGCGCACGCGGCTCCGGGTCGCGCTGGTCGGCGCCGCCCTCGCGCTCGTGGCGGCCGTCGTGCTCGGCTTCGTGTGGTCGCGGCACGCGGCCGCGGAGGAGCGCAAGACCGCCGCGGCGATCACGGCGAAGAGCGGAGCCGACGTGGTCGTCTTCACGATGACCGGCTGCGGGGCGTGCAACCTCGCACGCGCCTACCTGGACGCGCGCGGCGTGCGCTACGTGGAGCGCCGCATCGACACGGATCCGGCCGCGTTCACCCAGCTCGAGTCGCTGAACGACGCCAAGTCCGTCCCCACGTTCGTCATCGACGACGAGGTGATGGTCGGGATCGACGCCCGAGGCATCCTCCTCGGGCAGGCGCTGGCGCGCCACGGCGTACCGGTCACCGAGCCACCTCAACCGTAGGGGACGGAAGCCGCGCCGTAGTACGCTCGGCGAATGGACGAGTCGACACGCGTCGGCGGCGCGCGTCGCCCGATCGAGCCGGTCGCGCGCCTCTCCATCGCGGTCGCGCGGGGGCCGGACGCAGGGCGCTACGTCGAGTGCGCGACCGGGGCTTCAGCGAGCGTAGGGACGGCCGACGACAGCGACGTCCGCCTTCGCGACCAGACCGTCAGCCGCTACCACCTCGAGCTCTCGCCCGCGCGAGACGGCGTCCGCGTCGTGGACCTCGGGAGCACCAACGGTACCTTCGTAGGCTCCGTTCGGATCGAGCGCGCGGTCGTGCCGCGCGGCGCGCAGCTCCGCCTCGGCGACACCGTCATCGTCGTCGACGCCGCCGCCGGGGTGGCGGACGGACCGCCCGCGCTCGACGATCTGCCAGGGATGGTGATCGCCAGCGACGCGATGCGAGACGTCGCCCGGCGCGTCCGGACCGTCGCCGCGCTCGCCTCCCCGGTGCTCGTGCAGGGCGAGACGGGCACCGGGAAGGAGCTCGTCACCAAGGCGATCCACGACCTCGGCGCCTCGCACGAGGGGCCCTTCGTGGTGGTCGACTGCGGGGCGTTGCCTGCGGCCCTGATGGAGGCGGAGCTGTTCGGCCACGAGAAGGGCGCGTTCACCGGCGCCGATCGCGCCCGGCGCGGGGCGTTCGAGCGCGCCGAGGGCGGCTCGGTGTTCCTCGATGAGATCGGCGAGCTCCCCGTGGTCGCGCAGGCGGCGCTCCTCGGCGTGCTCGAGCGCCGGAGCTTCCGCCGGGTCGGCGGTGAGCGAGAGATCGCGACGACTGCGCGGGTGCTCGCGGCGACGAACCGAGATCTCCGCCAGGAGGTGAACCGCGGGACGTTCCGCGCCGACCTCTACTACCGCCTGGCCGTGGGGCGCATCTCGGTGCCGCCTCTCGCCGAGCGTCCCGAGGAGATCCCGGCGCTCGCCGAGCACTTCACGCGGGAGCTGACGGGCGGCGCTGAATCGCTCGACGACGCCGTGATCGCGGCGCTCTCGCGGGCGAGCTGGCCCGGGAACGTCCGCGAGCTGCGCGGCGCGGTCGAGCGGGTGATCGCGTTCGGCCCCGCGGAGGTGGGGGTCGAGGCGTCGAGGGAGGGCCGGGCCGCCCCGACCGTCGAGCCCGAGGACGGCGCCTCCCCGCGCTATCGCGACGCCAAGGCGGCGGCGATCGCGGCGTTCGACCGCGCCTACCTCACGAAGCTCCTCGAGAGCACTGGGCAGAACGTCTCCGAGGCGGCGCGGCGCGCCCGGATGGACCGCCCCTACCTGATCTCGCTGATGAAGCGCCACGGCCTGCGGTGACCGCCTCCCCGACGCGACGCCCCGCGCGTTTACCGGTGGGGCGACGCGAGGTACGCGAGCAGCCCGAGGACGGCGGTCACGCCCAATCCCATGAGCACGGCGGGCGACGCGCCGAAGAACCCCCACGCGACGACGAGCGCGAGCGCCGCATAGCCTGCAACCCGCTTGGAGATGGCCGGGGGAATCGCGGCGATCACGGCCAGCGCGGCGGGCACCTCGGGCGCCGGGGCGAGCGGCTCGGCGCTCCTCGGGTACGTGGAGCGCGGGCTCGAGGCCGGCGGCGGCGCCCCGAACGGCGGCGGCGCCCCGAACGGCGGCGGCGCACCGAGCGGCGGCGGCGCCCCGAACGGCGGCGGCGCCCCGAACGGC
>CAZBJI010000036.1:0-53923 GCA_964492175.1 uncultured Polyangiaceae bacterium
GCGTCGTTCGTGCACGCGTGGGAGACCGACCCCTACGTCGACGCGCGCGTCGTCGTCCGCGCGATCGTCACCTCCCGCGAATACCAGAGCCAGTGAAGGAGAGCCCGATGTCCAGCATCAGCCGTCGCAGTCTGCTTCGAGCCGCCGGCGCCGCCGCCGCGGGCGCCGCACTGGGCCCCGTCTTCCGATCGCGAAAGGCCCACGGGCTCGGCGCGTTCACCGCCAAGCGGAGCGTCATCGTGAGCATCGGGGGAGGTCTGCGGACCTCCGAGGCGCTCGGCATGGCCGAGGGCGCCACGATGCCGAACCTGTTCGGCCGCGTCCCCATCCAGCCCGGCCGCGGGCACCTCGACGCGGGAGACGCCCGCATCGCCCCCGAGTACCTCGCCCCCGAGCTGGTCCTCCCGCCCCCGAGGCGGGCCCCGCTCTTCACGGAGGGCGCGCTCATCACCAACCTCCGGTACGCCGAGGGCACCCCCGGCCACCTCCAGGGCGCCGGCTGCCTCACGACGGGCCTCTACAACGACCTCGACAATCGCGAGGACGCTCGCCTGGCCGCCCCGACGCTCTTCGAGATCCACAGGCGGCAGACCAACGCGTCCGCGCTCGACACCTGGTACCTCTCCAACGCCGCCGGCTTCTACCGGGCGCTGCAGCACGGGGCGCACCCGGAGTTCGGCCAGCGGTTCGCGGGATCGTGGATATCCCCCCCCTCCACGATGAACGCGATCGTCCCGCTCGTCTCGCGCGGCGTGAGGCGCGTCGTGATCGACGGGGCAGCCACGCAGCTGCCCATCGTGAACGACACCCCCGAATCGAACCGCGCGGCGCGGAGGCTTCGCGCGGTGGTCGACGGGAACACGCCGTCCTATGGTCCGGACGTCCTCACGCGCGCCCCCGAGGAGAGCGCCGCGGTCGAGGACTACCTCGCGCGCATCTACGGAGACCCGACGTATCAGGCATTCTTCCCCGACGCCGTCGGGATCGGGACCGTGAGCCCGAATGGCGGGCTGGACGCGACGGGCGACGGCCTCTGCATCTACCACGCGGAGCGGATCCTCTCCGAGCTGAGGCCCAGCGTCATGGTCGTGTCGCTCATCGACATCGACGTCTGCCACGACGACTTCAATGGCTACCTCCTCTCGCAGCGCGTCGCCGACGCTCTCGTCGCGCACCTCTGGGACTTCATCCAATCGACCGAGGGGTTGAAGGACGAGACGGCCCTCTTCGTGCTCCCGGAGCACGGTCGGCAGCTCGAGTTCAATGGTCAGAACGCCGACAGCCTGGGGCGCTCGGGGCTGGACCACGGAGGCGGCGACGACGGGGACCGCGACGTGTGGGCGCTCGCGCTGGGGCCGGATTTCGCGCCCGGAGTCTACGCGCCGACGCAGATCGAGCAGGCCGGCCGATCGTCCGGCCGCTACGAGACCATCGACGTCGTGACCACGGCCGCGGCCATGCTGGGGCACGCCGACCTCATGGCCAGCACGCTCACGGGGATCGGCGCCCGGCCTGGCCTCGTCATGGAAGGGATCCTCCGATGAACCGCCGCTCGCCGTCGCCCATTCCCCGCGCGCCGGGAGCCGCCGCCTCGCTCGCGGCGCTCTGCGCCGTCGCGGCGATCGCCGCGTGCCACGCGCCGATCGATCCGGGCGGGGAGCCCGCCGAGGAGGCCCTCGAGCTCGACCCGTTGCTCGCGGTCCCCGCGGAGGTCTCGCCGGGCAGCCTGGACGACCTCTACCGCAAGGTGCTGCTGCCGAGCTGCGCTGGCCAGCCAGGGCTCTGTCACTCGGGGCAGTTCGAGCCGAACCTCTCCACGCCCGCCCTCGCCTACTACAACCTCGTGGAGCGTCCGGGGCTGGAGAAGAGCGACAAGCTGAGGGTCGTCCCCGGGGATCCCAGCCAGAGCCTCCTGATGGACAAGCTCCTGAACCGGGACGTCATCAGCGTGATGCCCCTCGGCGCTCGGGCGCTCGCCGACGACGATATCGCCGCCATCGAGGCCTGGATCACCGCTGGGGCGAGACGCTTCGACGACGCAGAGCCCGTGGCGCCCATCGACAACCCGCCGGAGGAGCCGGCCCTCGCGATCTTCGACCCAGACGGCGAGCGCATCGACCTCGGGGGGGCCGCCACGGTCTCCCCGGGCGAGACCGTCATGATGCGGATGACCACCCACGACTTCGAGACGCCCGACGAGGAGATCTCGTACGCGGCCTTCATCCTCCAGACGATCGACAACGAGTTCGTGGTGCTCAACCCTGGCACGAACGATCCGACCTCGGGGTACGCCGTCCTCGACACCGCGGGACCGCCGGCGGGGGGGGGCGAGGTGTTCAACCGCGTCTTCACGTGGTCCGTCCCCGAGGAGGTGGATCTGTACGACGCGGACGGGAACTACTTCCCGGGCGTCCCCACGGAGGGCCAGACGTTCATCGTCATCGGCGTCTACATCCCAGAGGACGGCGCCGACTACGTGCTCGCGCTGAACTTCGACCTCGAGGGGCTGAGGGTAGAGAAATGAAGCGAACCATCACCGCCGTCACGCGGGGCGCCGCGCCCCTCGTGCTCCTCGCCGCTTGGGCGGCCTCGTGCGCCACCTCGGAGCCCTTCGCCGAGATCGTCTCGGCGACGCCGGAGTCCCTCGTGACCTCCGACGACGCCAGGGACGACCTGACGCTGCGCGTCCGTTACTCGGATCCGGACGGCGACCTCGGCGGCGGTCTCCTCCGAGTCCACGACTGCCGGGCCGCGACGCTGGTGACCGAGCTGGACGTGCCGCCGATCGCCAGCGAGCCGGGCGTGGACGCGGGCATCGTCATGGAGGGCGAGCTCACCGTGGTGCTCTCCGACGTCGGCGCGGTCGCCGTCCCCACGCGGTCCTCGGTCTGCAGGTCGGCCGGGGCGCCGCCGGGCGCGTTCTGCGTGGTCCTGGTGGATGCCTCGGGCAACGAGAGCGAGCCTGCGTGCACGGGCGCGCTCGCCGTGGAGTGAGCCGGCCGGTCGGCGGAGGACTGCTGCGCGCAGCTCATGGCCGAGGCCCCGCGAGCGCGCGCAGCGTCTCGTGCTCTGCGATCGCCTCGAAGGCCTCCTTCGAGACAGGGTCGTCGAGCCTCTGCTTCAGCTCCTCGATCCGGGCCACCGCCGCGCGGGCGGCGTCGCGGGCCTCCCCGTGTCGGCCCGCCGCCAGGAGGGACTCCACCCACGCGAGCCGTATCGTCGCCTCGCCCTCGTCGACCCCCGCGGGTCGTAGCAGCGTATCCATCGCGTTCCGCGCCGCGGCGAGCGCAGCCTCCGCGTCCCCCGCGGCAGCCCACCCGCGGGCCATCATCGCCACCGACGAGGCCGCCGCGGGCGGCATCGCCTGCTGCGCGAGCGCGGCGGCCTGCGCCTCGACGATGGCCTCTTCGACCCGACCGAGCGCGAGCAGCGCGTCCGCGAGGTAGCGGCGGCTCGCCGCCTCGAGGAAGGCGTCGCCTTGCTCCGCATAGAAACGCTGGGACGCGTGCGCGCTCTCTACCGCCTCCTCCAGGCGGCCGGTGCGTGCCTGCACCACGGAGAGGTTCTGCAGCGCGTTGGCGACGAGCGGGGGGAAGTGCAGCTTCTCCGCGAGCGCCCGGCCCTCGAGGAGCAGGCGCTCGGCCTCGTCGTAACGACCGAGCGTGACCTTGGCGTAGCCGAGCGTGAGCCGCTCGATGACCATCATCCGGAAGTCTCCGATGACCTCGACGTGGCGGAGGCTCTGCTCGGTCAGTCGGCAGTATTCGTCGAGCCGCCCGGCGAACTGCGCCATCGCCGCTCGGGCCCGCGTGACCCGCGCCGAGAGCGCGTGGTCGCGGCCCTCCTTGTGGTCTCGGACGAGCGTGGCGAGCGTCGCCTCCGCCAGCGCCGACTTCCCCGCGTAGAGCGCCCAGGTCACGACGCGGCTGAGCGCGAAGAAGCGGGCCCGCTGGTTCGCGGCGTCCTCCGGATCGAGCAAGGCCGTGGCCGCCAGGACCTCGGCGACCGGCATGACGCGGGAGAGGTCTCGATCCGACATGAGGAGATCGATCGCCATGGACCCGGCGTCGAAGAACGCGCGGCTGCCAGGCTCGGCCAGGGCCAGCGCCTCCCGCGACAGCCGCTCGGCGGGCTCGCGTCGACCGATCCAATGGTGCGCCTGCGCCTCCAGCACGTAGAGCTCGGCCAGCTCTCGCCCCTCCGCGCCGGCGCGCCGAGCACGCTCCGCCCAGCCGATCGCCGCCGAGAGGTCGTTCGAGCCCTGGGCGTGGGCCGCCGCGCGGTGGAAGCACGACCTGGCGCGCGCCTGGTCGCCCGCCCGCTCGTAGTGGAGGCCGAGGGCCGCGGCGTCGGGCTCGCCGCGCTCCTCGAGCCACCGCCCGACGATCCCGTGCGCCACGGCCAGGTCCCGGACCGTCCATGTGGAGTACGCCGTCTCCCGCACGAGGGACTGGCGAAAGCGCACCTCGAGCTCCCCAGGGAAGCGGCTGGTGGGCCTGCGCTCGAGGAACTCTCGATCGACGAGCGACGTGATCCAGGCGCCGATCGCCTCCTCACCGAGGTGACGGAGGACGGCCCGGACCCCGCCGACCCAGCCCACCTCGCCGAACGTGGAGAGCGCGCGCAGCACGGCGCGCCCTTCGGGCGGCAGCAGATCGAGCCGGCCGTGGGTGAGCGCGATGAGCGAGTCGGGGAGCGCCCCGTCGCGCCCCTCATGGATGGCTCGGATGAGCTCCTCCAGGCTGAAGGGGTGGCCGTTGCTCCGGGTCACCAGCGCCGCGATCACCTCGGGGGTGGCGGCGTCGCCGAGAGACGCGCGAACGATTCGCTCGCAGGCTCGAGGGGGGAGCGCGCCCAGGCGAAGAGCGAGCGGGTCGCGAGCCGCCAGAAAGTCGGGGTGGCGCTCCGATAGCTCCGGTCGCGCGGCGACGATGAGGCATAGAGGGGAGGCCTCGAAGCGGCGCAGGAGCGCGTCGAGCAGCGCGACGCTCGCGTCGTCGAGGTCGTGGGCGTCGTCGAGGACGAGGACCACTGCTCCGTGCGCCAGCTCGCCGCCGAGGAACTGCTCCACCGCCAGCGTCGCCTGCGCGGACATGAGGCGCGGGTCGAGCCGCGCGGCGAAGAGCCGCGCGGTGTCCATCGCGGCGCCGAGCCCCGTCAGCTCCGACAAGAACTCGAACACGCGGTCCCCCGCGTCGGCCTCGACGACCGCGTCGACCCGAGCCCGGAGGCGCGCCCGCCGCTCCGCCGGGTCGTGGGTCGCGGACGCGCCGCAGGCCGAGAGCACGAGATCCGCGACGGCGCGCAGGGGCGAGCCCCGGTGCTCCGGGTCGCCGCTCGCGATCCAGAGAGAGGGGCACGGGCTCGACGCGCGCAGCGCCCGGAGGAGCTCCGAGAGGAGCCGCGTCTTGCCGTTGCCAGCCGCGCCGAGCACCAGCGCGGCCCGCGCGACCGACTCGCTCGCGCTCTCGTCGCTGAGGCCCTTCAAGGTCGCGACGTCGCGGTCTCGACCCACGAACGGGGTCGGGCGCCCGAGCAGCTCGCCCCCCGTCAGCCGATCGACCTCGGGCCCCACCCGGAGCGCCTCCGGCGGCCCGAGGATGGCGAAGCGACCTCCGACGAGGGCGGCGGTCGCCTGATCGACCGCGACACCGTCGTGGACCCCGCGGGCCAGGAGCACCGCGCGATCGATCGTCGCTCCCCCCGGTCGCTGAGGATCGAGCTCGTCGAGCCCGGTCGCCACCGAGAGGCGCGCGTCGGGGAGCAGGGCGCGCAGCGTCTGAGCGGCGCGAACGCCGGCGAGCGCGAGGTCCGTCGCCGCTCCGTCCTGGAGCATCGCAGCGAACGAGCCGTCGGCGAGGGGCAGGACCCGGGCGCCGAAGGCCTCGAGCGCGGAGGAGACCGCGCCGGAGGTCGGCGGAGGGACGGGGCGCCGTGAGAGCGGCGCGTCGTCGCCGCCGGCTTGGGGTCGCAGCGCCACGACGATCACGGCGAGGCGCCGCTCCCCCCAGGACCGAACGTGCTGCGCTTGGACCCCCGCCGCCGTGACCGCCGCGAGGAGCCTCGCCGCCTGCGCACCGTCCGCGGGTCGCCGGGCGGGCTCCTTGGCCATCAAGGCTCGGCACGCCTCCGAGAGCTCGGTCGGGACGTCGGCCACGAGCTCGCTGAGCGCGGGCGGCTCGTGGAACAACACCTTGACGAGGACGGCGAGCAGCTCGTCGCCCTCGAACGGCACGCGACCCGCGACGGCGTGAAAGAGCACCGCGCCGAGCGCGAACACGTCCGCTCGGGCGTCGAGGGTCGGCAGCGCCCTCGCCTGCTCGGGCGCCATGTACGCCGCGGTGCCGATGATCGTCCCCTCCGCCGTGAGCTCGGTCGCGTGGCTCAGCCGCGCCGTGCCGAAATCAGCGAGGACCGGCGCGGCCGGATCGCCGCCTCGCAGCAGGATGTTCTGCGGCTTCACGTCGCGGTGCAGGATCCCGCGCGCGTGCGCCGCGCCGAGCGCCTCCGCTACGCCACGCGCCATCGCGAGGGCCTCGCTCCACGGTATCGGGTGGTGGCGCAGCCGCGTCGCGAGGTCTCCGCCCTCGATCCACTCCATCGCGACGAACGGAAGCCCCGAAGCCACCCCGTGGTCCACGTGGCGGACGATGCCTGGGTGGTCCAGCGACGCGAGCGCCCGCACCTCACGCGCGAAGCGCGCCCCCCCGTCCGCGCCCGCGGTGAGCAGCTTGAGCGCGACCTGCTCGCCCGTCCGGAGGTCCCTGGCGCGGTAGACGGCGCCGTGCGCGCCCGAGCCCGCCCAGGCGTCGACCTCGAAGCGGCCCGCCACCTTCTCGCCCTGCGCGAGGGTCACCAGATGTTGCCGGCCCCGGGGGTGTAGGTGGTCGCGATCACGGAGGTCGCGATGAGCGCGTCGCACCGGATGGCCCCCGAGACTTGGACCAGGCCGGTGTCCAGGACGACGCGCCCCGCCTCGATCACGACCTTGCTCGCGCAGACCCTGACCTCCGCGCCAGCCTCGAGCCTCACGCGGCCGCTCGCCGTGACCGCCAGCTCGGTCGCCGTCACCTCTTGGGAGAAGTCCGGCGTCTCGATGTGCAGCTCGCCGGCGGATTGGAGGCGGACGCGCCCCGGCACCTCGTTCTGGAAGGAGAGCCCGTGGCCCCCGGAGTAGAGCCCCACGCGCGCGTCTCCGTGGACCAGGCTCCCGTCGCAGGCGGGCGGTCCGGGGACCCTCTCTCCTCGAGGCAGGACGCTCCCGACGATCACCGGTTGGTCCGGATCGCCGCCCGTGAACGCGACGAGCACCGTGTCCCTCTCCTGAGGCGAGAAGAAGGCGAAATGGTCTCGGCCCGCGGTGGGGTGCGCCAGGCGAGCCAGGCAGGGCCGATCCATCCCCGTGATCAGGACCTCGACGAGGTTCCCTCGGTCGGACTCGTACTCGGTCGGCGTCACGCTCGTCACGACGGCTCGGGCGACGCCGGGGACGGTGCGCCTCGGCGCGGAGGGGGGGGCGCGATAGCCGCGCGTGGTCTGGTGGGCGGCGCAGAGCGGCCAGAGCACTGCCTGGGCCTGATAGGGCGTGGGTCGGCTGAGCGACGCGTCGTGCTCCACGCGGACCACCAGGTGGTCGGCGCCGAGCGGGAGCACCACGCCCGGGCGCAGGTTCGGAAACCGGCTCGAGCCCACGGCGCGATGGCCGTCCGAGCGCTGCCCCTCCACTTCGGCCGCGTCGTGCAGCTGCTGATGGATGCCCAGCGCCGGATCCAGGACGTGGAGGTGCTCCCACGTCGCGCAGGCGCCTCCTTGGTTCATCGGTGGACGGTTCCGCTCCCAGACGCGCTCGACCACCTCGCTCCCCCGCCGAGCGAGCGCGCGAGCGCCGACCCGCCGCGGTCCGGCGCGGAGCCCGAAGCGGATCGTGTCGAAGCCCGGCCAGTCGGCGTGGTACCACCCGAACTGCTGGAGCGCGCCCTGCGCCTCCCGCTCGCGGCCCTCGTCCGCGTCGTGAAGGACGAGCCTCGCGGTGCGCGCTTCGTGCTCGAAGTGGAACGTGACCCCCGCCTCCGACAGCCTCCGCTCCGCAAACGCGAGATCGCTCTCCTCCCATTGCACGAGGAGCGGGCGGACAGGGACGTCGGTTCGCAGCCGGAGGTCGGCCACCGTCAAGCACGGAGAGGCCGCTAGGTGCTCGCGGAGCGCCTCCTTCGCCGCCGCTATGGGATCCATGTCGGCGAAGGGCCGGGAGCGCCGGCTGAGCGCGGCGGAGAGCAGCGGGGGGCCGAGCTCGACCACGAGGTGGGGCGCCGCGTGGGCGGCGTGGACGTGCCACGCGCCCGTGATCTCCCCCGTGACGTGGCGCGCGGGGATATCGGTCTCTTCGTACCCCCAGCTGAGGGAGGCCCGCCGCCCGACGAGATCCTCCGCGGCGGGCGGCGGACCCGCGGGGGGCCCGCGGAGCTCGAGCGACACCTCGAACGAGAATGGGCGGCTGATCTCCTCGTGGCCCGTGAATGAGAGGACGACCTCCGCGATCCACCCGGCGTCCGACTCCCACTCGAGCCGCGCCCACAGCTGCATGCCCGGCGCGGCCGGCGCGTCTCCCGCGACCTCGACGAAGGGGTCGACGATTACAGGCATGGCTCGCGGCCTCGATTTCTTTGGCGGGTTATGAATCCGAGGAAGCTCTGGTGCAGCGCCTCCCAGTGCTGTCGGGTGCGCACGTCCTTGTCGAAGCGCGCGGTCCAACGAGAAGTTACCGCCTCGAGCGTGCCCGGGGCGCCGACGTGGTGCTTCACCAACACGTCGGCGCGCCGATCGGGGAACGCCTCGAGATCGGAGGTGAGCAGGGCGTAGCCCTCGATATCCTCGTCGGTCACCTCGGCGAAGGGCAGCGCGCCGGGAACGAATGGACCGGCGGGGCGCAGCTCCACCGTGCCCGTCGCGGCGGGCTCGGGGGCGCGCTTCGCCGATCCCGCAGAAGCGGGGAGGGGATGCCCGAGCGGCGCCGCCTTGCGCAGCGCCTCACGGACGGAGGCGTCGTCGACCTCCCGGGTGGCCGTGGACGGGGCCAGGGGGGCGCGCGGCTCGGGGTCGACGAGGCGCAGTGGCGCGAGGGCTCCGACGTCGGGCTGCTCGCGCTCGAGGCGGGCGCGGGCCGCCTCGAACGCCGCCCGAAAGCGAGCCGCGAGATCGTCGCGACCCTGGTCGGCCTCGCCGACCATGGCGTCGCGGAACGCGGCCGCCGCTTGCTCCCACCGCGCCTCGGAGATCGCGAGCCTCGCCAACACCGCCTGGCGTTGCTCGGGCCATCGAGCGAACGACGCCATGCCCTCGGCGTAGGCCTCGATGGTCAGGCCGAAGTGGATCACGGCGCACAGTGGACGCGCGGCGCGCCGGCTCGTCAACTCCGGCTCGAGGCCGCGGCGCGCCGTCGGGGCACGGGCTGCCGAGGCGTGGGTCGAGTCAATACCCGAGGTCGGGCGGGGCGGCCCCCCCAGGTCTCGATCCGACCGGGCGCGGCGGTGGGCGGGCCGGGGCTCGTCGCGCCGATGCGGAGACGTTCGAAGTCGCGCGCGCCTCTGGGGCCGCGACGGACGCCACGTCGGGGGCGGAAGGTGCGACGTCCGGGAGCTCGCGCGTGACCTCGGGGCTCACGCCCTTGCCGGCGACGGGGAGATCGCCCGACGCCGCCGCGCGCGGAGCGCCCGGGTCCGGCGCCCTGGCCCAGATCGCCACGGCCGCGACGGCCGCGATGGTCAGCCCGACCGCGCCTGCGAGCACCCGGGTGCGGCCCCTGGCCTTGATCGACATCGCGCTGAAGGTGTCGTCGCGGATCGTCCCGCCTGGCCGCGCGCCGAGATCGCCTGGGTCGGAGGGCGCGGAGGGCGTGAAGCTGCCAAGGGCCGCCTGGGCCGTCGCCCCGGCCGTCGGGGCGCTACCACCCCGCGAGCCGGTGACGGGCGCGAGCTCCAGCGCCTCCCGGAACGCCGCGGCCAGATCTTTGGCCGAGGCGAAGCGCCCCGCGGGGTCCCGGTCGAGCGCCCGTCGGAAGAAGTCGTCCACGCTCGGCGGAAGGTCGGGCCGGAGCGACGTCGGCCGGCGGGGCTCCTCGGTGCAGATGCGGACGATGAGATCCCCGACGTCGCCGGCCTCGAAGGGTCTCGCGCCGAGGAGGGCGCGGTAGAGCACGACGCCCACCGACCAGAGATCGCTGCGCGCATCCACCGGCATCCCCCGCGCCTGCTCGGGGCTGAGGTACTGGGGGGAGCCCAGGAGCTGCCCCGTGGTCGTCTCCCCTTCGACGACGCGACGCGAGGCCGTCTCCTTGGCGATGCCGAAGTCGAGGAGCTTCACCATGTCGTCGTCCGGCGCCGAAAGGAAGACGTTCCCCGGCTTGAGGTCTCTGTGGATGATGCCCAGCGCGTGCGCGCGCGCCAGGCCCTTGCACATCTCGTCACAGATGCGCGCCGCCTCGGCGGGGGCGAGCGTCTTGCCTCCGGCGAGCCTCGAGGCGAGGTCCCGCCCCTCCAACAGCTCCATGACGAGGAATGGGCGATCGTCCTCGACGCCGTGATCGTAGACGTGGACGACGTGGGGGCTGCGGATCTGTGCGGCGGCCTTCGCCTCGCGCTCGAAGCGCGCCCGCAGGCCAGCGTCCGTCGCGAGGGTGGGGTGCATGAACTTCAACGCGATCGGGGCGTCGAGCCCGAGGTGATGACCGAGCCAGACCGCGCCCATCCCGCCGCCCGAGAGGCGCCGTATCAGCCGGTACTTTCCGGCGACGACCTGGCCCTCGAGATCGTCCTCCATCAGCGCACGGAGAGCGTATCACACGCGCTAGAACGCCCATCGGACCGTCCCGCCCAGCGGGGAGAGGCGCGCGCTCACCCTTCCGTCCGCGCTCCCGGCGGCGACCAGGTCGACGACGATCAGCGCGACGCCTGTCGCGGCCAGGGCGCCGCCCACCACGACGAGCGCCGTGGACGCGTGGCCCAGGGCGCGCGCCTCCGAGAGGTCGTCCTCGACCGCCGGCGGGCAGGTGTCGCCCTGGCATCGGTCTCGGACGTCGCCCGCCTTCACCAGCGTGACGGCGCCCGTCACGGTTCCCGTGAGGAGCGCCGCGCCCCCGAGCCCCAACCCGATGAAGCCGCCGATCAGGAGGGGGCGAGACGTGTCACCCGATCCTTGGCGCGGCGGCGGCTGCGCCTCCGCGAGAGGCGCAGTGACCCGCGCTACGCGGGACTGGCCAGCATCGACGCTCAGCTCGAACACGCTCGGCCCGCCCGGGTCCCGCGTGATCTCGAGCACGTGGTCGCCCTCCGTCACGCCGACGGGGAGCGCGAGGCGCGCCACCGGCAGGTCGCGCCCGTCCAAGGTCGCGGCCACGATGCGGACACCCTCCGCGCGCTCCACGGTGATGGTGGCGATCTCGGATCGCAGCGCGGCCTCCTCCAGCCCCGCTTCGCGCTGCGCGTTCTTGAAGGCGTCCGGCGCGTAGTCCGGCAGCTTCTCGAGGAGGATCCCGACGTAGACCGCGTGCGCCTCGACCGGCCGACCCCGCGCGCGCTCGGCGCGGGCGATGTAGAGCTGGTGGGTGGGGGCGTGGAACAGGGCCTCGGCGCGGCGCAGGCTCTCGATCGCCTCGGCGTGTCTGCCGCTGCGGAAGTGCTCCACGCCGGCCGTCGCGAGGGCGCGCGCCTCGTCGCGCGCGTCCGCGTGCGCCGCCCCGGGGAACGACGACCCGAGCCCGGCCCCGAGTCCGAGCGTGAGGATCAGCGAGCGCGCCCAGGTAGTCATGTCCGGCACGTCGCGGGAATGGGGAGGCTGCAGACGCCCTCGACGCACGCGCCGGGCGGACGACAGAAAGGGCCGGCGTCCGAGCAAGCCTCGCAGAGGTCCACGGTCGAGATGCATGTCCCGCCCAGGCAGATCGAGTCGAGGCAGAACGGCGGCGGCGTCATGCCCGACGGCACGCAGCTCGCGCCCGCGGGCGCCGTGGGGAGCTGCTGGCACGTGCCGCCGGCGGCGCAGAAGAGACCGAGCTGGCCGTCGCAGCCGCCCACCCCCGGGTCACACGGCTGGTTGAGCTTCAGCGTGGGCTCGCAGCTCCCCGCGAGGCAGAACAGCGTCGCGGCGCACGGCGCCATTCCGGCGCCCCCGCACGCCGCCCCCACCTGGCCGGAGGCGACGCACACGCTGCCGATGCAGCTCCCGCCCGGGGCGCACGCGGAGGTGCACGGGGCGCCCACGGGTGGAGCCGGCTGGCAGTTGCCGCAGCTCTGCAGCACGGGGGCGGAGCAACGCAGCCCGGGCGCGCACTGGCCCGGGGTGCCACACGTGTCGCCCTCCGCGCGCGTGCCCGCCGAGAAGCAGCTCGGAGGCCAGTCTCGCTCCACGTACCGCGCGCAATCCAGCGTCGCGAGCTCCGCCGCGCAGGCGCCGAGCATGGTGGCGTCGACGCCTCCGTCGGGCGTCTCGATCCAGCGCGTACACTGCAGCTTGACCGCCTCCTGGCACGCGAGGGAGTCGCCGACCTCGATGGTCATCTGGAACGGTTCGCACGATGCGCGGCGATTGCAGACGGCGCTCGCGTACTCCGCGCAGCCGTCCTGCACCGCCGGCCCGCACCCCGCGCCGGCGCTCTTCGTGCTCGTGGCCGAGGGCGCGCCCCCCGATCCGCCGCCCCCCGTGTAGGACACGACGAGGTCGTCGAGCCCGGCGATGGCGGTGCACGCGCCCACGACGCCGAGCAGCGGCGCCGTCGTAAAGAGCGCACGGATGCGAGCCACGCGTGGATCCTATCCCGCGAGCCGGCGCGCCGCTTGGAATGCCGCGAACCGCCGAGCCGACCCGGGCACGCCGCTCACATCCGCGAGGCCACGACCAGGCTCTTGGTGCCCGGGGGGATCGCCGTGCACCCGAGCTTCGAGGGGCTCTCGGCGTGGACCGTGACGCTGATCTGCACGCGCCCCCCCTCCGCGTAGCGGAACGTCGAGGCCTCCCGCTCCGCGCCGGCCAGCTCCGCGGCGAGCTTGGCCGCGAGCGCCTCGGGCTCCTCCGGGAATGCCCACTCCCACGCCGAGATGTGCGCGGCCGGCGGGTGCGGGTAGATCCGCTGGTCGCAGAGGTACGTGCCTCCGAGCTTGCGCAGGAGCGCCGCGTCCGACTCCACGATGCCCGCCTTCGCCGCGGCGATCGCCTCGGGGGTGGCGAGCGGACCGGGGGGCGCCGCCGAGGCCCGAGGGGGCGCGCTCGGCGAGCCGCTGCCGCTCGCGCCAGCCATGCCGGCCGACGCCGCGGCAGAGGTGCTCGGCGCTTCCCCCGCAGGGGCGCACCCGAGGCCAACCACCAGCGAGGCCATGGCCACCCAGCGCGTCACGCCCTCCCCCTCGGTACGTCGAACGCGCGTCTCCGTTGCTCCCCTTCTCTTCGCACGAAGCAACCCTCCAGGTGGTCGTTCACGAGCCCCATCGCTTGCATGAAGGCGTAGACCGTGGTCGGCCCGACGAACGAGAAGCCGCGCTTCTTCAGATCCTTCGCGAGGGCCGTGGCCTCGGGAGAGGTGGTCATGGTCGAGAGGACCTCCCGGGTGATCCGCCGTGGGCGCGAGCCGGGCGTGGCTTCGTAGCGCCAGACGTAGGCCGCGAGCGACCCGGCCTCGTCGGCGACCGCGCAGGCGGCGCGGGCGTTCGTAATGGTCGCCTCGATCTTGCCGCGGTGACGGACGATGCTCGCGTCCCCGAGCAGCTCCTCCACCTTCTTCGGGCCGTAGCGGGCGACCTTCTCCATGTCGAAGTCCGAGAACGCGCGCCGAAAGCTCTCCCGCTTTCGCAAGATCGTGAGCCACGAGAGGCCGGACTGAAAGCCCTCGAGGCAGAGCTTCTCGAAGAGGCGCTTGTCGCTCTTGACCGGAAACCCCCACTCTCTGTCGTGGTACGCGAGGTAGTCGTCCGCGGATCCGCACCAGAAGCAGCGCCTTCGCCCGTCGGGTCCACGCACGAGGTCGCGTCCGGTGGCCATGCTCACTCCTTGCACACCACGGGGCGGCGGCCCGGGAGCGTGACGCGCGGCCGCTTCGCGTCGAAGACGTCGGCGGCCCGGACCTTGCCGAGCTTCCCGAGCCCGATCTCGAGGGCGTCCCGCATCAGGTCGTCCTTGACGAGGACCTTCGGGGCCTGGACGTCGCCCCAGAAGCCGTCGCCGCCGGTGAACATGAAGTCGCTGGCGACGACCGTCAGCGCCTCCTCGTCTCGCACCGGGCCCGCCTTGCCCTCGCGCTCCAGCTCGACGCGCAGATCGTCTCCGCGGCAGCTCGCGACCACGCGAAGCCCCGAGAAGCTCAGGATCCCGCCGCCGCGGGTCAGGTGGCCCCGAACGACGCGTCGCAGGTCTCTCCCCGAGAGCTCCACCACCGCGAGCCGGTTGTCGAAGGGAAACGCCTCGTAGAGCGCGCCATAGCGGAGCTGCCCCTTCGGCAAGTCCGCCCGGAGGCCCCCACCATTCACGAGCCCCACGTGGGCGCCCGGGTGTGCCGCCCGGAGCAGGTCGGCGAACAGGTTGCCGAGCGCAGACTCGCGATCGTAGGCGCGCCCGATCCCGTCGGGCAGCTCGACCCCGACGAGCTCCTCGCGCTTCTGCTTGGCGCCGTCGACGGCCGGGGCGATCTCGCGCTCGACGCGCGCGTCCCGGGTGACCGCGCGGCCCTCGTAGGTCACCGGCTGGCACACGGCGAAGTCCGGCTTCTCGTCCCCGGGGCAGAGGTCTTGCGGCGCGAACACCTTCTTCGAGGCGACGCGCCCGCCCTCCACCACCAGGTCGACGCGCCCGAACGCCCGGCCATACGAGAACGACTCGATGATCGCCACCCCGGCCACCTCGTGCGCCACGCCGGCGTGGGAGTGTCCCGCTACGATCACGTCGACGCTCCCCGGCGGCAGCGCGCGGGCGACCTCGAAGATCTCCGACGTCGCTTCGCACAGATCGGCGTCGGCGTTCCCCGTGAACGTCTTGCACTTCCCGCCCGCGTGCGCGAGGAGCACCACCACCGCCGCGCCCCGATCGCGCAGCTTCTTCGCCTCGGCGCCGGCCGCCTGGGGGATCGCCGCCATCGCGAGGTTCTTCACGTTGGCCGAGATGGTGCTCTCGAGCGTCTCCCGCGTCGTCGCCCCGACCAGCCCGATCTTCGTCCCCGCGACCTCGATGAGGACGCTCGGCTCGACGTTCGGCCAGTCGATGCGCGCGCTCCGGTCCTGCACCAGGAGGTTGGACGACAAGAAAGGAAACGCCGCCGCCTTCGCCGCGGCCTTCAGCGCGCCCTGCGGATCATCCGAGGGCGACGTGGGCGTGGCTTTCGGACCGACCGGGCCGAAGTCGAACTCGTGGTTGCCGATCGTCACCGCGTGGTAGCCCATGGCGGCGTACGCGCTGACGACCGGCAGGCCCTCGGCGAGGTTCGACTCCAGCGTCCCCTGGAACATGTCCCCCGCGTCCAGCAGGACGAGACCCCCGTCGCGCGCCCGGACGTCGCGCAGGTTCTGGACGTACCCGGCGAGGAGGGGCAGGGCTGCCACGCGTCCGTGGAGATCGTTCGTGCCGATGATCGAGATCACCCGGCGCTCGGGATCCGCCGCCGCGGAGCGGAGCGGCCGCGCGTCCCCGGCGGGCGGCGCGCCGATCTCCGGAGAGGAGCAGGCGGCTACGAGCGCGAGGATCGGGAGCAGGCGGCGCATCGACGGAGAGGCAGCGTTTCTCTCTTCGCAGAGAGACGCAAGCGCTCTCTCACTCCACGGTGACCGTGAAGCCGTTCGCCCCGAACTTCATCACGGGCTCGTACGAGACGGGCGTGACGTCGAAGATCCCTTCGGCGTAGTTCGGCATCGCCTGGTCCTGCCAGCGGAAGCTCTCGTGCATGTTGACGCCGAGCACCACCGACACGTCCGTGGGGAGCGTGGGGTTCACGGGCAGGTTCACCGGGAAGTAGTACGCCCACTCGCCGTTCTCGAAGACCACGGAGAAGCCGCCGGTGCTCTCCCACTCGGGAATCGGCGCGTCGCTCCCGCTCGTGGGGAAGGACTGCATCCCGCCCGTGTAGACGTACTCGTAGTAGCCGGCGTCGCGGAGCTGTCCGTCGACCAGGCTCTGGTCCGAGAGGACCTGGAGGTTGTCGAACTCTCCCGGGATGATGAAGCCCGAGTAGTGCAGCGTCGCGGCGACGCGGTAGCGGACGTAGCTGTGGACCACGCGCGCGATCGTGAACGTCGCCAGGGGGAGGTCGGCGGCCTTCGCCGTGTAGACGAGCGTGTCGGCCCCATCGGCGTAGGACGCCTCGACCGACTCCTGACCGAAATCGAACACCTCCACGGGATCCGGATCGCCCGCCATCCGGTAGAGCGTGAGGGAGCGGATACCGCTCGAGTGCGCGATCGGGGTCTGCCCCGCGAGACCGTCCATGTGCGCGAAGGGGGCCGTCGAGGATCGGAGGTGGATCTCGACGTTCGCGCCGCCTCCCGAGCCAGTGGTGGTCCCGCCGCCGGTGCCCTGCGCCGTTGCGCCGCCGCCGCCGCCCTGGGCGCCGCCGCCCTCGCCGCCTCCGCCTTCGTACTCCCCGACGGGGACGGTGCTGCTGCAGCCCGCGAGCGAGCCAGAGAGGAAGAGGAGGAGCGAGAGGGGGTGCCTCATGTGCGGGGTGGTCATCGTGCCCCGTCCTTGGGCGTAGGTGTCGGCGTTTCTGAGGCCTCGCGAGCCGGGCAGGATCTCGTCGCCTCGAGAAAAACGAAAGGCCGCCCGTCGAGAGCGGCCTTCCCCGCCAGCCCGCCCTCTCCCGAGAGCGTAGCCGGACTCTTCGGTGCTGCCGTCAGGGGGTGAGGGACGCCGTCGAGGCGCCCGCGCCGCCCGCGTCGACGAGCTCGGCCTTGTAGAAGACCTTGCCGTCCGCGGTCACGATCTGCCCACCCAAGTCTCCCCACGCGAACGAGGCGCTGGCGATCGTCTGCAAGGTCGCGGCCTTCTTGCCGACCCGGACCCTGTAGGTCGAGCGCGTGGCCTCGATGTCGCGTCCGCCGACGCTCAGCGTCGCTGGCTCTTCGCCCACGAGCGCCTCGTTCTCGTCCGCGAAGGCCACGGTCTCGGCGATGCGCGCCTCGAAGGCCGCCCGATCCGCCGGCTGCGTCTCGCCCCCAGCGCCGACCCGCGACACCGCGAGGATCTCGCCCGCGTGGGAGGTGGTGACGCGGAGCGTCTCCTTGCTCTTCTGGTCCGAGAACACGAAGTCGACGGTCAGTGAGGCGGCGTCCTTGTCGACGACGCGCTGCGTGAGCAGGAGCGGTGTCTTGCGGTAGCTGCCGCTGAACGTGAACGTCACGTAGTCGCCGACGGCCCGCGTGTCCCCGGTCGCGTCCGTCCCGGCCGCGGTGTGGGAGGCGACCTCCTCCGCCGCCTGATCGACCTCGTGGGCATCGTCGTGCCCCTCGTCCGATGACTCGGTCGACTTTGGCGCGGTCGTCGTCGCCGCGCAGGCGAGGGCCAGGGCGGAGAGGAGCGCGAGGGCTGAGTGCAGCGTGAGGCGGTGCATGCCCTCCCGCTACCGCGCGCAGGCGAGGCGGGCCAAATTCCCGGACCAGCCACGTGGCCCGACGACGCGATCCGCGCGGTTCGGCCAGCGTCGGCTCAGAGCCACACCTCACTTCACGACATCGTCGATGCGCTGCGTGTACGCCGATCCGGGGTGCCGCTCCTTGAACGCGCGGGCCGCGGCGCGCGCCTCCTCCTTCTTGCCGAGGGCGACGAGCGCCTGGATCCGCACCATCTCGCGCTCTTGACCGAGGTTTCCGCGTGGGTGCGAGCGCGCGTGCTCCTCGGCGAGGGCGAGCGCTCGCGCTGGGCTCCCAGCGAGCGCGGCCTGGGCCTCTCGGAGGATCTCGATCTCGGGCCGCGCGGTCGCGGAGCCGGACGGAGGTGGCGCCACCCCGTGGGGCGCGGCGGTCGCGAGCGCGCTCGCGGTAGGGGCCGCGGTCGCCGCGCTCGCCGCGGGCGGGGGGATGGGCGCGACCGTGGCCGGCGCGGCCGCGCTTGGCCGCGCCGTCGCGCTGGCCACCGTCGAAGGCCGTGGCGCGTCGCGCGTCGCGACGTACGTGCCCGCGAGCAGCGCGGCGCCTACGGCGCCCACCCCGATCAGCTTGGCCCAGCCCGACGTCGCCGCGGCGGCCGGCGCGATGGATCCGAGATCGGGCGCGCCGGGCAGGGCGCCGCCGTCGGGGAGCCCACCGTCGGGGAGCGCACCGTCGGGGAGCGCACCGTCGGACGGACCTCCGTCCCCACCCGCATCCCCCGGGGCTCCGTCGCCGCCGCCCCCGCCCGGCGGCAGCGGCGGCATCCGCGCGAGGAGCACCTCGACATGCTCCGGCGTCGGCACGTCCCGGATCGCGAGATCCAGCGCGCGCCGCAGCTCGGGCGGGGCGCCTGTGTCCTGGAGCAGGAGACGGGGCGGATCTTCCTGGCTCATGCGTCCTCCGCGCGCGGACGGATCGCCCGCTCGATGTGCTTGCGCGCCGCGGCGAGCCGCGAGTACGCGGTCTGGAGCGGCACCCCCACGGCCTCCGCGAGCTCGGCGACCCCGAGCCCCTCCACCTCGTAGAGGACGAAGGCCACCCGCTTGTCCTCGTCGAGCTCGGCGAGCGCGGCGTCCAGCCGGGCGAGCGCGCGGCGGCCCTCCACGTCGGCCTCGGGGCTCGCGCCTTCGGCGATCTGCTCGGGGACGTCGCTGGTGGGGCGCTCGCGCTGCTTGTGGGCGAGCCTCCGGTGGTCGGACGCCTTGCGAACGGCGATGCCGTAGATCCACGCGCGCATCGAGGCCCGCCCGTCGTAGTCGCCGAGCCGGCGGTGGACGACGAGGAACACCTCTTGGACCACGTCGTCCGCGTCTCCGGGGCTGACCCCCAGCCTGCGCAGACACCGCCACACGAACGGCGCGTGTGCGCGGAACACCTCGTCGAACCGCGGCTGCTCGGCTGCCGGCTCGGAGGAGGGGAGGGCCACACCCAGGGCATTGGGAGCCGCGCCTCGGCTTTCTGATCCCTCGGTCACGGGAAGGCCAACATGGCGAACGCGTCGATGGTCCCCGCGACCGGCGCCTGCTGGAACAGCAGGACCTCTCGGCCGCCGCGCTCGCGGTAGACGAACTCGTCGCGGAAGAACGGGACCGTGATGCCCGTCGCGAGGCCCATCCGGAAGGGGCCGGCGATCTTGATGTCGGCGCGTCCCTTGAGGGCCGCGCCGAGCTGACCGCGCACCGGGCTCGCGTCCGACGGCTCGACGTCGAAGCCGTCGCCCTCTCCGACGAGGAAGCCCCCCTCGAGCCCCCCGCAGGCCCGGATCTCACCGATGGCGCCGCCGTGGCGGAGCGGGCAGCCGAGCAGCGCGCCCTGAAAGGAATAGAAGAGCACCTCGGCGCCGCGCGGGGCCTCCAGGGTTTGAGGTGCGAAGAACTTCAGCGTGACCTCGACGGGGAACAGCCAAGGAGGCTCGACGCTCGCGCCCACGTGTACGCCCGGGGCCACCCCCGGCAGCCAGCCGAACCCGAGCGAGAACCCAGCGAACACGTCCCCTCTCCACACCTCGACGGGCGGCGCGGGCACCGGCACCGGCACCTTCTTCACGATGACCTTCGGCGCGGGGGGTGGCGGCGGCGGAGGAGGTGGCGGAGGAGGTGGCGGGGGCGGCGGCGGGGGAGCGAGCGTCGCCTCCGGGTCCACCAGGAGGGCGATCGCGAGCTCCACCTCGTCGTCGAGCGCGCGGCAGTCGGCGGACGCCGTCTTGAGCTCGCGCGTCCCGAGCTGCTTGCCGGCGGAGTCCGCCACCGTGATCACCGCGAGGAAGCCGCCGCCGGGGGCCTTCTCGGCGCGGCCCTCGATCGCCAGGTCCGCCAGCGCCGGCGAGACGAAGACGGGACGGCGCAAGATCCCCTCGACGCCCTCGGCGAGCTCGCGCGTGGCCACACACCCCTCGGCGCCGGCGAGGCGCGTCCAGCCGAGGCTCGCCGTCTTCTTCGGCGCTTCGGGCTTGGGCGCGTCGGCCTTCGGCGCTTCGGGCTTGGGCCCGTCCTGTGCGCGCCCATCGCCCGCCGCGCCCGCGACCGCGAGGAGGGCCAACAGGCCGGTGAGCACGAGGGTCCGAACCATCGACGGGCCCGGACTATACTCCGGATGTGCCGCTGCCGATTCCTCGCGTTCACGCCGTCGAGCTCAACGATCAGCCTTGGGTCCCGGCCGTCCTCCGCGACACGATCGTCGAGACGCTGTCGCGCACGCTGCGGTGGGGAAAGATCCTCGAGGGGCTCGTGGACCCGTTCCAGCGGTTCCTCGATCTCGCCGGGGCGAGCGAGGTGCTCGATCTCGGATCGGGTGCGGGCGGCCCCGCCGCGATCTTGTCGGACGCGCTCGCGGCGCGCGGCAGGTCGGTGCGCTTCCACCTGACCGATCTCTTCCCCCGCCCGGAGCTCTGGGAAGACCTCCGCGCGACGCGCCCGAACGCCCTCTCCATCGTCCATGAGCCGGTCGACGCCACGAACATCCCCGCGCATCTCTCGCGCGGAAGGGCGCGCGTGATCTTGAACGTGCTCCATCACTTCCCGCCGAACCTGGCGAGGGCCGTGCTCCGCTCCGCCGTGGACGACCGGGCCGCCCTCTTCGTCGCCGAGGGGTTCGAGCGAAAGCCCTACCAGTTCCTCCCGTTCGCGCCCGTCGGGATCCCGGCGCTCGCGCTCTCGCCTTTCTTGTCGCGCGACCGCCGCGTCGCGCGGGCGTGCCTCACCTGGCTGACCCCCATCGCGCTGCTCGCCAGCACGTGGGACGGCGTGGTGAGCACGCTGCGCGTCTACACCGAGGCCGAGCTGCGCGAGATGGTGGGTGACGCGCCCGCGTACACCTTCACGTACGGGCGCTACCGCTACGCGTTCGGTGGCGAGGGCTACTACTTCTACGGCGTGCCGAGGACCGGAGGGCAGGCTGCCGCGTGACTTCTCCGGTTCGGCGCTCTAGGGCTTCGGGTGGGCGAGGAAGAACGCGACGATCTCCTCGCTGAAGTCGGGCGTCAGCGACGGGACGTGCCCGCCGCCCACGATGGTCCAGAGCTCCGCCCCGTAGCCCGCCGCGCAGCCGACGTGCTCCTCGACGGTGGTCTCCGCGCCGGCCACCCGCGTTTCCAGGTCGTAGGTGGTCGCGGTCAACGACAGGCCCGGGTCGCAGCCGGCGAGCCCGGCGAAGTGCGCGACGCTCGCCGCGGCGCTCGGGTACGAGACGGTCCCGTTCGAGCCGCCGCCGTAGAGGATCGTGTCGTCGAGGTCTCCGTGGATCTGCAGGACGCTGAGCGGCGACGTGGTCGAGCAGTCGGTGGGATCGTCGAAGGTGGCCCCGGCGAGGCTCGCGATCGCGGCGATGCGATCCGAGGCCTCGCACGCGAGGCGGAACGACATGAAGCCGCCGTTGGAGTGCCCGACGAAGTAGATCCGCTTCGGGTCCACGTTGACCTTGCTCTCGATCTCGTCCACCAGCCCGAGGAGGTAGCCGACGTCGTCCACGCCCGTCCCGAAGAAGTCACAGCAGGCGTCGGTGGCGTTCCAGAACTGCGCGTCCTGGGCGTCGACGGTCCCGTCCGGGTAGGCGTAGATGAGGCCGTTCGCGTCGGCGACCGGCTCCATGCCGAAGTAGGCGTTCTGAATCGCGCCGGTCGCGGTGTAGCCGTGCAGCAGGATCAGCAGCGGGCTCGGGACGCTCGGATCGTAGCTCTCGGGGAGCTTCACCGTGACCGGCCGCGCGCCGCCCGCGACGAAGTCCTCCACGATGCCCCCGCCGCCGGTGCCGCCGGTCGCGGTCGTCGCGGGGCCCGCGCCCGTGGACGTGGAGGACGTCACGCTGGCACTGCTCGTGCTACCGCCCGAGCCGGCGCCGTCGTCACCGCACGCCACCCACAAAGGAACACCGAGGAGCGCGATGGACCACGTCCGAGCCATGTCGAGAGGATAGCTCCATCTCGGGGCTCGACACATGAGGGAACTTCTCCGATCCTTTGCGTCTCGTGTCTCGCCTGCGCTCCCTCGGCCTCGCGCTCCCACGATCGCTGCCGCTCCGGCTCGGCCTCGGCGTCGCGGTCTGCTACGCGGCCGTCTTCGGGCTGTTCAGCCTGACGTACCGGTCGTTCTTGTATCCTGCGCCCAAGTCGGGCCTCGAGCCGCAGGTGGGAGGCGCCACGCTCTGGCGTCTCCCCGCCGAGCGAGGGGACGTGATCGCGCTGTTCGCGCCTCCCAGCGGGGCGAAGCCCGTCATCGTCGGCTTCCACGGCAACGGGGAGGAGCTCGTGGATCTCGCGCCGCTCGCTCGCGCGCTCATCGACCGGGGCTTCGGCGTGCTCTTCGTGGAGTACCCCGGATACGGGCTCGCCGCGGGTCAGCAGACGACGGAGCACGCGATCTACGACGCCGCGGAGCGCGCCCTGCGCGAGCTCGACGAGCAAGGCTACGGCGCCGGCGACGTGGTGCTCCTCGGTCAGAGCCTCGGGACGGGCGTCGCGGTGGAGATGGCGGCACGCGCGCGCGGGGCGCGGCTCGTGTTGATCTCTCCGTACACGTCGATGGCCGACGTGGTGCGCAGGTACGTGCCTTTCTTGCCCGTCGGCTTCGTGGTGCGCGATCGCTACGAGACGCTCGCCAAGGCGTCGAACGTCGAGGTCCCTACGCTCGTGGTGCACGGAGGCAAGGACAAGCTCATCCCGGCCGACATGGGTCGGCAGGTCGCGCAGCGGATCGCGGGCGCGCGCCTCGAGATCTTGGAGGACGCGGCGCACAACGACGTCTGGCGTGGCGAAGCGCTGCTCGGGTTGGTCGTGGAGCACGCCGGGGCGCTCGCGTGCGAGCGCGGCCCGGGTCGGAAGGGAGCGGGGGCCACCGCCCCGCTGAACTAGCATGGGAAAACCGATGCGCGGCGGTACGAAGCTGAAACGGAAGCAGCAGGCGCGCGCCAGCGCCGCGCGGCTCAGGCGCACTCGCAAGGTCGACGAGACGCCCAGCGTGCTGCCGGTGGTGACCGCGATGACGCCTCGACCGAACCTCGAGGTGCCTGTCGTCAGCGTGGAGAACGTCGACTGGGAGGACGGGCGAGAGCCCGTCTCCCCGCTCATGCACTGGCAGCTCGCGGAGCGTCAGCTGGAGGCGCGCCTGATCGAGCACGGCGCGATCGGCTTGGAGCTTCGCTTCGAGCTGAAGGAGGGCCGCGTCGTGTGGCTCGACACCGCGCAGGTCGTGGTCGCGGAGGCGCGCGCGCAGGTCATCGGCTCGTGGTCCGTCGGGTCCGGGTCTGGCGCCGGGTCTGGCGGCGCCGGGGCTGGCGCCGCCCGGGCGGGAGGCGCGGGGACCGTCGCCTCGGGATCCAACGGCGCCGGTTCCAGCGGCTCGCAGTCACAGGTGGGCGTGCTCGTCATGGCGTGGGCCGACCCGGTGCTCGCCGGCGCGGGCATCGCGCGGCTCGAGGAGATGGGCGACTCGCTCGTCGTCGACAGGGAGACCGCGCGCGAGCTAGCGCTGCGCGCGGCGGAGGGCTCGGGCGCGGAGTTCGTGAAGGCGGTGGAGACGATCCACGGCGAGCACTACCTCGGGCTGCGCGTCGTTCGTCCCGCTCTCGGCGCGTCGCCGGTGACGCCGGGGACGCCCGTCGGGATGGTGCTGCGCGGCCTCTCGGATCTGCGCCGGTCCGTCAGCCAGCGCGACGAGCCCACGGACGTGCTCCGCGCGCGCTTCGTGAGCCTCGGCAAGACGATCCTGGTTCAGAGCGAGGGCGCGTACAAGGAGTCGGAGTGGGTGGGGCGCCTGCAGCGCGCCGGCAAGGTGCTGACGCAGCTCGCCGCCCGGCTCGCGCCCCCGACGTTCACGGCGATCGCGGCCGGACGGCAGGCGGACGAGTGGCTCCCGCAGGGCGCCGCCGTGGATCTCATCGACGCCATCAAGCTGCTCGAGGACGAGTGGGGCGCGTTCACCTGACGGTCTGACGCGCCGCCCTCAGAAGAGCGCGCGAGACTCGCCGACGAGCGCGAGCCACTGCGAGCGAGGAGGCTCCACCGGCTTGCTCGCCTTCAGCTGCGCCTGGAACTCCTTGAAGGACGCGAGCGAGGTGGCGCGCTCGACCGCGGCCTCGTCCGCGTAGCGCCCGAAGTGCACGAAGGAGACGCCGTCCTCCTGGCGGAACACCTCGTAGCGGATCCCGTCGTCCGCGAGCGCGCGCAGCTCCTCCATCACGCGCAGGATGTTCGCGGCGTTCGTCTCGGCGAACGCGCTGTCGACCTTGTACATGACGACCACTGCCTTCATGGCGACCTCCGGTCGGGCCCGAGCCCAGGGCCCGACCTCTACTCGAAGACGGACGGGCGCGACATGGGCAGCGACGACGGCGAGGGCCGCCGCGCTTGGCCTCTTCGAGCGGCGGCGACGGAGCTCCTCCGACGGCTTCGCGATCGGGTGGGTCTTCCGATGGGTTCCCTATGTACCCCGTCGGGAGCGCCCGCTCGCTCCCGCCGTGTTCGTTTCGGGGGCGTCCACCTCGCGCTGCTCGTAGGGCGCGGGCGGGTTGACCGGTGACGTGCCGGCCCCCATAATGCGCCCTCGCATGTCGTCCCCGCTCCCGCGCGCCTCCCAGCTGCACCGCCACCATCGGTGCCGCGGCGCGCTCGCGTAGGACGAGTCGGCGCGCTGCGGCGGAGACGGGGCGGGCCGCTATCCTTCCGGACGCGAATGTCTGGGCCCGCGCCGGGACTCGTCTCCAGGGATCGCGCCACGCCGCGCGGCGCCTGGACCCGAGATCGTGGGACCATGACACCCCGAGGTTCGCCGTGCTGAAGATCGCCCTCCCCAACAAAGGACGCCTCGTCGAGGACGTCCGCAGCGTGCTCGCCGACGCAGGGCTCGAGATCCGCGCCTCGAGCGAGCGCGCCCTCGTCGCCTCGCTCGGCGGGGAGCTCTCCGCCCTGTTCGTACGCGCCCAAGACATCCCCGAGTTCGTCTCCGACGGCGCCGCGCACGCGGGCATCACGGGCTGGGACTGCGTCCTCGAGTCCGGGCGGGAGCTCGTGCCTCTCTCCGACCTCGGCCTCGGCCGGTGTCGCCTCGTCGTGGCGGCGCGCTCGCAGGTCTCGCGGGAGGTCTGCTTGGACGACGTCACGCCCGGCGCGCGCGTCGCGACCTCGTTCCCGCGGCTCGCGTCGACCTTCTTCCGCGACCTCGGCCGCGAGGTGCAGATCGTCCCCGTGAGCGGGGCGGCGGAGGTCGCGCCGCACCTCGGCATCGCGGACGTCATCGTGGACCTGGTCTCCACCGGCAGCACCCTGCGGGTCAACGGCCTCACGGAGGTGGCGACGGTGGTCGAGTCGTCGGCGCGCCTGGTCGCTCGCCCGCTCGAGAAGCTCCCGGCCGAGGTCGCGCGCGAGCTCCGCGAGCTCGCGATGGCGATCGAGAGCGTGGTCCGCGCGCGCGGCCAGCGGTACCTCATGGCGAACGCGCCGCGGGGCGCGCTCGAGGCGGTGCGCGAGGTGTTGCCTGGGATCTCGGGCCCGACCGTCGTCGACGTGCACGGCGCGGCGAGCGATCTCGTGGCCGTGCACGCGGTCGTACCGCAGGCGCAGGTCTACCGGACGGTGGCGCGTCTGAAGGCCATCGGGTGCGAAGGCATCTTGGTGACCCGCATCGAGAGGCTCCTGCCGTGAGCCGCGTGGCCTTCACGGGCGCCTTGGCGGCGCTGTCCGTGGACGGGCGGCGGGCCCTCTTGGACCGGTCCGGCGGTGACGCGGAGGCGGGCGTCGCCGCGGCCGTCCGCGGTATCCTCGCCCGCGTGCGGGCGGAGCGCGACGCCGCGCTGTTCGCCCTCACCGAGGAGCTCGACGGCGCGCGGCTCGAGGCGCTCGAGGTGCCCCGCGCCGCGCTGGAGCAGGCGCGCGCGTCCCTCGACGCCGAGGTGGAGCGGGCGCTCGTCCGCGCCAAGCGGAACCTCGAGGTCGTCCACCGCGCGTTCCATCCCGTCGCCGTCGAGGTGGAGAGCGAGCCCGGCGTCGTCGTCGGCCGCCGCCCGGACCCGCTCGCGGCGGTCGGCGTCTACGCGCCGGGCGGCCGCGCGGCGTACCCGAGCAGCGTCCTCATGGGCGTCGTGCCCGCGGTCGTCGCCGGCGTACCGGAGATCGTCGTCTGCTCGCCCCCGGGCCCGAGCGGCCTGCCAAGCGCCCTGGTCCTCGCCGCCGCGTCGCTCGCCGGCGCGACGCGGGTGTTCGCGCTCGGCGGCGCGCAGGCGATCGCGGCGCTCGCCTTCGGGACGGAGTCCGTCCCGCGCGTCGACCGCATCGTGGGGCCGGGCAACGCGTACGTGGCGGAGGCGAAGCGGCAGCTCGCCGGCTCCGTGGGCATCGACTCTCCCGCCGGCCCGAGCGAGATCCTCGTCGTCGCCGACGAGTCGGCGGATCCGGCGCGGGTCGCGCGGGAGCTTTTCGCCCAGGCGGAGCACGACCCGGACGCGAGCTGCGTCGCGCTGGTCGTCGGCGACGACCTCGCCCGGCGGGTCCTCGCCGAGCTCGCGCGGGTGTCGCCGGAGCGCGCCGCGATCGTCGACGCGGCGCTCGGCTCGCGCGGCGCGGTCCTCTCGGTCGCGGACCTCGAGGAGGCGTGGCCGTTCGCGGAGGCCTACGCGGCCGAGCACGTGCTGCTCGCCGTCCGGGATCCAGAGGCGGCGCTCGCTCGGTGCAGACACGCCGGCACGGTGTTCCTCGGCGAGGGCGCCTCTGCCGCGTTCGGCGACTACCTGACCGGGGCGAACCACGTCTTGCCGACGGCGGGCGCGGCGCGGAGCTTCTCGGGGCTCTCGACCGCCGATTTCGTGCGGTTCACCACCTACCAGCGGCTCTCGCCGAGCGGGGCGGCCGGCCTCGCGCGCGACACGGCGCTCCTCGCCCGGCGGGAGGGGCTGCCCGCGCACGCCGCGGCGGCCGAGGCGGCGGGCTCGGTGCTCGCGGCGGAGGCGGCGCGATGACGCGACCGAAGTCCGCCGATCTCGTCAACGTGTCCTACGCGCGCATGGAGCTCTACGCGTCCCCTCGCGTGCCGACCGAGATCGATCTCTCCGACAACACCAACCAGCGCGGGGCGCCGCCGTCGGCCCTGCGCGTCCTCTCGGCGTCCGGCTCCGCAGCGCTCTCGCGGTACCCGAGCCACTACGCGGACGAGCTCAAGCGCGCGATCGCGGACCTCGTCGGCGTCGGCGCCGACCAGATCGTCACCGGGTGCGGGAGCGACGACGTGCTCGACTCGGCGGTGCGCGCGTTCGCCGTCCCCGGCGAAGCGCTCGCGTACCCCGAGCCCACGTTCGCGATGGTGCCGTACTTCGCCCACATGAACGGCCTCACGCCGCGGCCCGTGCCGCTGCTCCCGGCGAGCCGGGGCTTCGACGTGGACGCGGACGGGTTGCTCGCCCAGCGCGCGAAGATCACCTACCTGTGCTCCCCCAACAACCCGACGGGCACGCTCGCCTCGGACGAGGCCGTCGATCGCGTGCTCCGCGACGCCGCGGGCCTGGTGATCGTGGACGAGGCCTACGTCGACTACGGAGGGCGGTCCCTCGCGGCGCGCGCGCGCGCCGAGGAGCGGCTGCTCGTGGTGCGCACGCTCTCGAAGGCGTTCGGGCTCGCCGGCGCCCGCGTCGGCTACGCGGTCGGGGCCCCCGAGCTCGTCCGAGAGGTGGAGAAGTCACGGGGGCCGTACAAGATCACCGCGCTGGCCGAGAGGATGGCGGTCGCGGCGCTCGACGAGGACCGGGCGTGGGTCGCCGAGGGGGTGCGGGAGGTGCTGGTGGCGCGGGACCGCTTCGTCGCGTGGCTGGGGGCGCGCGGGCTCGCGCCCCTCCCGACGGCCGCGAACTTCGTGCTCGTCCCCGCCATGGCCCCCGCGGACAAGGCCCGAGCGCTGCGCGCGCGGGGCGTCGCGGTGCGCGCGTTCCCCGCGCTCGCGGGCTTGGGTGACGCCCTCCGGATCTCGATAGGCCCTTGGGACGTGATGGAGCGCGCCCTCCCGGCCCTCGAGGAGGTGCTCACGTGAGGGTCGCGCTCCTCGATCTCGGCGTCGGGAACCTCCACTCGCTCGCGAAGGCGGTCGCGGCGGCGTCGCCGGGCGCCGAGGTGACGGTCGAGTCGGAGGCGCGGGCGGGCCTGCGCGCCGACGTGCTCGTGCTTCCCGGCGTCGGGGCCTTCCCCGCCGCCGCGGAGCGCCTCCGTCCGGCGCGCGCGGAGGTCCAGCGCGCGCTCCTCGCGGGCGGCGCGTGCGTCGGCATCTGCCTCGGCATGCAGCTGCTCTTCGAGTCCAGCGAGGAGGGCGAAGGCGAGGGACTCGGCGTCTTCGAGGGGCGCGTGACGCGCCTCGGGACGACGCGCTCGCCCCACATGGGCTGGAGCCCCCTGGCCCCCTCCGGAGGCGCGCCCGCCTGGGCCTGGCCGCCGGCCGTGTACTACGCGCACTCCTTCGCCTGCCGGCCGGCGCGCGGCGACGTGGTGCTCGCGACGACCGATCTCGTGGAGGACCGCGTGGTCGCCGTGGTCCGACGCGATCGGGTCGTGGGGTGCCAGTTCCACCCCGAGAAGAGCTCGCGCGAAGGCGTCGCCCTCCTCGCGTCGATCCTTCGGGAGATCGGACCGTGATCGCCATCCCGGCGATCGATCTCCGCGAGGGAGCGTGCGTCCAGCTCGTCGGCGGGGACTACGACGCGGAGCGCGTCCGCGTCACGGACGTGGTGGGACAGGCGGGGCGGTTCCGGGACATGGGCTTCTCGTGGCTGCACGTCGTGGATCTCGACGCCGCCACGGGGCGGGGCGACAACGGCGGGGTGGTGGAGGCCTTGATCCGCGGCGCCGGGCTCCGCGTGCAGGTGGGCGGGGGCGTCCGCACGTCGGAGCGCGTGGCGGAGCTCCTCGGCCTCGGCGCGGAGCGCGTCGTCGTCGGGACGCGCGCCGTGGAGGACCCCGCCTTCCTCGCCGAAATCGCGCACGCGCACGAGGGGCGCGTCGTGCTCGCCCTGGACGTGCGCGGGCGCGAGGTGGCGACGCGGGGCTGGGCGGAGGGCAGCGGGCGCGACGTCCTCCGCCTCGCCGCCGAGGTGGCCGCCCTGCCCCTGGCCGCGCTGCTCGTGACCGCCGTGCACGTCGAGGGGACCCTCGGCGGCCCCGACGTCGGCCTCTACGAGGCGCTCCGGGGCGCCACGACGACGCCGGTCATCGCGTCCGGCGGCATCGGGGGCGAGCTCGATCTCGCCGCGCTCGCCCGGGCCGGCTGCGCCGCGGCGGTGATCGGGATGGCTCTCTACACAGGCGCCCTGGATGGCGGGCGCGTCGCCTCGGAGTACCGATGAAGAAGAAGATCAAGCGCAAGACGAAGGAGACCGACGTCGAGATCTCGATCGGCCGCCCCGCGGGCCCAGGGCTGCCGAGCGCGGTCACGGTCTCGACCACGGTGCCGTTCTACGATCACATGCTCACGACGCTCGCGCGGTACGCGGGGCTGGAGCTCACGCTCCTGGCCACCGGGGATCTCCGGCACCACGTGATGGAGGACGTCGCCCTGGCGCTCGGCCGGGCCGTCCGGAGCATCACCCCCGAGAGCGCAGCCCGCTACGGGGAGCGGACGCTCCCGATGGACGACGCCCTCGTCCACGTCGCCATCGACGTGGGCGGGCGGTTCTACTTCGACGGAGACCTCCCGGGGCGCATGTACACGCACGCGCTCCGCTCGTTCGCCGACGCGCTGGGCGCCACGCTCCACGTGCGGGTGCTCCGCGGGACGAACCGCCACCACGTCATCGAGGCCGCCTACAAGGCCACGGGGCTCGCGCTCCGGCAGGCGATGAGCGACGCAGGCGGCGGCGTCTTCAGCACGAAGGGCGCCGTGGAGCTCACGGAGGTGGACGCGTGAGCGCCACCTTGCGCCGCATCGTCGTGTGCCTCGACGTCGACCGCGGGCGCGTCGTCAAGGGCGTCCGCTTCGAGGGGCTCCGCGACGTCGGTGATCCGGCGGCGCTCGCCGCGCGCTACGAGGCGGAGGGCGCGGACGAGATCGTGCTGCTCGACGTCTCGGCGAGCGTCGAGGGCCGCGGCACGATGCTCGAGGCCGTGCAGCGCACGGCCGAGGTGCTGTTCATTCCGCTCACGGTCGGCGGCGGGGTCAAGAGCGTGGAGGACGTGGCGAGGGTCCTCCGCGCGGGGGCGGACAAGGTCGCCGTGAACTCGTCGGCGGTCGCCGACCCGGATCTGCTCGGGCGCGCCGCGGCGCGGTTCGGGGCGCAGTGCGTCGTGCTCAGCATCGACGCGCGGCGCGAGGAGCCCTCGGCGCTCATCCCGTCCGGGTACCGCGTCGTGACGTACGGGGGCCGGCGCCCCACGGATCTGGACGCGGTGGCCTGGGCGGCGCGCGGCGCCTCCCTCGGCGCGGGGGAGATCCTCCTCACCAGCATCGACCGTGACGGCGCGCGGTCCGGGTACGAGCACGAGCTGACGGATGCGGTCGCGCGGGCCGTGACCGTGCCGGTGGTGGCGTCGGGCGGCGCAGGCTCGCCGGCCCACGTGGCCGCGGTGCTCGGCCAAACGTGCGCGGACGCTGCGCTCGTCGCCGGGATCTTGCACGACGGGCACACCACCGTGAGGGAGCTGAAGGCGGAGGCGATGCGGGCGGGGGTCCACGTGAGAGACACGGAGAGAGCGGCATGAGCACGAACCTGATCGAGGCGGTCATCGAGGTCGCGCGCCTCGCTGGGGACGTGGCGCTCGCGCACTACAACGCCCACCACCGGGGCGAGCGGAGCCGCCTGCGCGTCGAGGTGAAGGAGGACGGCTCCCCGGTGTCGATCGCCGATCGGGCGGCGGAGGAGGCGGCGCGTGCGTTCCTCGAGCGCCACTTCCCGGAGGACGGCGTCCTCGGCGAGGAGCACGGGCGCACGCGTCCCGAGGCGCGCCGCTGGTGGTGCATCGATCCGATCGACGGGACCAAGTCGTTCCTCGCGGGGGTGCCCCTCTGGGGCTCGCTGGTCGCCGTCCTGGAGGGGGAGGACGTCCTCGCGGGCGCCGCGCGTTTCCCGGCCACCGCGGAGGCGATCGCCGCGGCGCCCGGCAGCGGGTGCGTCATCGAGGGCGGACGCGCCGGCGTCTCGGAGATCGCCGAGCTCGCCGAGTCGCTCGTCGTCATCACCGACGACCACCTCGCGCCGTTCGCCCCGGAGTGCGAGGCGCCGTGGCGAGCCCTCGCGGCGAAGGCGCGGGTCTCGCGGACCTGGGGAGACTGCTTCGGGTACTGGCTCGTCGCGACGGGGCGCGCCGAGGTCATGGTGGACGCGCGCCTCTCGCCCTGGGACGGCGCCTGCATGCTGCCGATCATCGAGGAGGCAGGCGGCGTGGTGACCGACTGGGACGGGCGCCGCACCGCGTTCGGGCGTGGCATGGTGGCCACCAACCGACGGCTCGCGCGGGCTGCGCGCCAGACCCTGGGCATCCCGGTCGACGCGGTCGGTCCTGCCTCCCCGGGGGTCACGTGATCGATCTCGACGGCATCGACTTCGACAAGGGCGGCGGCCTCGTCGCGGTGGTCGCTCAGAACGCGCGCGACGGGTCCGTCCTCATGGTCGCGTTCGCGAACCGGGAGGCGCTCGAGCGATCTCTCGCCACCGGGGACCTCCACCTGTTCTCGCGGCGCCGGGGGCTCTGGCGCAAGGGCGAGACGAGCGGAAACACGATGCGGGTGGTGGAGCTCTTCGCCGACTGCGACGCCGACGCGGTGCTCGCGGTCGTCGAGCCCGCCGGTCCTGCGTGCCACACCGGCGCGGTCACGTGCTTCGGGGAAGGCCGCGCCGACGCGCTCGCGGAGCTCGCGAGGACCATCGACGCGCGAGCGGAGGCAGCCGCGGACGCGCCGGGAGCCCCGCCCTCCTACACGCGCCGCCTCTTGGAGGATCGCAACCTGCGCCTGAAGAAGATCGGCGAGGAGGCCAGCGAGCTCGTCGTGGCGCTCGCGGACGGTGACGCCGCGCGCGCCGCGGAGGAGGCCGCGGACGTCGTCTACCACGTGATGGTCGCGTTGCGCGCCGCGGGGGTCGGCTTCGACGCGGTCCGCCGCGTCCTCGCGAGCCGCGCCCGCTGAGCCTCCCTCCGCGCCGTCGGCCCGGCCGCGGGGCGCTTTTGGCGGCCCTTCTCTTTGATCGGTCGGCGGCGCGGGCTACCCTAAGGAGGTGTCCCGGGTGGCTGTGACCCTCCAGCTGACGCTGCCGGCCCTGGCGATCCGCTATGGGGAGGGGTCTCCACGCGCGAGGACCGTAGGCCCGGCGGCCCGGAGGCGCAGGTGAAGGCCGCCGAGCGGCCGAGGAGGGCCGCGTCGGCCCCCCTGGCTCGAGACGCTCCGCGTTGGCGCCCGCCGCTGAGACCGACGGCTCCGCGTGGTGAGGCGCCGCGATGAGGCGTCCTCGAGGCGCGGCGATCGAGCCACGCGGGAACGGCGCCGCCGGCGTCAGCTCCGGAGCCACACCGTCGCGGGTGGCCGCGCCGTACCTGCCGCTCGTCCTCGCCGCCTCGGCGTGCACCTTCGTGCTCACGCCAGACGAGGCGCAGTGCGAGCTCGCGGCCGACTGCGCGGAGCGGGGCTTCGCCGGGTCCGCGTGCGTGGAGGGGGTCTGCACCAGCGGGACGGGCGGCGCGGGCGGCGGCGGCGATCCCATCTGGGGGTGCCTCGGCAACGTGGTGGAGCCGACGCCGGACACGTCGCAGACGGTGGCGCTCTCGGTGCGGCTCGCGTTCGCGAGCGGCGGGGATCCCGTCACCGTGGCGACCATCGACTTCTGCGACAAGCTCGACGTCGCGTGCACCGGGATGAGCGCCGATTTCCCGAAGGGCCTCACCCCTGACGCGATGGGGAACGTGACCGCCACCGTCAGGCAGGGCTTCGACGGGTACGTGCAGATCACCTCACCCGAGATCGTCGACTCCCGCGTCTACGTCGGGCGCCCGATCGTCACTGCGCCCAAGGTGAAAGAGGTGCAGCTCCTCCGACCGGGTGAGTACAGCGCGCTCGCGAACCTCGCGCTCAGCGAGGTCGATCCGACGCGCGGGACCGCGATCCTCCTCGTGGTCGACTGCAAGGGCGACGCCGGCTCCGGTGTGCGCTTCGAGGCACCGACGGCCGACGCGGAGACCGTGCAGTTCTACTTGATCAACCAGGCGCCCACCATTCCGCCCACGGCCACCGCCACGGACCGTGACGGCTTCGGCGGCTTCTTCAACTTGCCCGTCGGCCCGTCCGTGGCCCGCGCCTTCCGCGCGGCGGACAGCGTCTACGTGGGCGAGTCGAGCTTCCAGATCGTCGCCAACACCATCTCCTACGTCCAGATCGCTCCCACGCCGCAGTAGCCCGCCATGCAAGTCGGCCGCATCGGAAAGTACCGGATCATCGCCAAGCTCGGTCAGGGCGGGATGGCGACGGTCTTCCTCTCGGTGGTGCCGGGACCCGTCGGCTTCAACAAGCTGCTCGTGGTGAAGGTGCTGAAGGAGGAGCTCTCCCAAGATCCCGATTTTCTCGCCATGTTCCTGAACGAGGCGCGCCTCGCCGCGCGCCTGAACCACGCCAACGTGGTCCACACGTACGAGGTCGGGGTCGAGGATGGGCAGCACTTCCTCGCGATGGACTTCCTCGACGGCCAGCCCCTCCACGCGATCCTCCGCCGCGCCACCCGCGCGAAGATGCCGCTCGACATCCACGTCCGCATCATCGCCGACGCGCTCGCCGGCCTGCACTACGCGCACACGCTGCACGACTTCGACGGCAGCCCCGTCTTCGTCGTCCACCGCGACGTGAGCCCGCAGAACGTGTTCGTGACCTACGACGGCCAGGTCAAGGTCGTCGACTTCGGCATCGCGAAGGCGGTCGGCGCGGCCACCACCACCCAGAGCGGCATGTTCAAGGGCAAGATGGCGTACGTCGCCCCCGAGCAGGCGGCGGGGGATCCGGTCGACGCGCGGGCCGACCTCTTCAGCGTGGGCGTCATGCTGTGGGAGGCGATGGCTTGTACGCGGTTCGCCCACGGGGACAGCCAGACGACGATCCTCGCGCGGAGGCTCGCCGGGACCGAGCCGCGCATCCGGCAGGTCGTACCGGACGCCGACGCCGAGCTCGCGGAGATCTGCGATCGCGCCATGGCCCACAGACCCGCCGACCGCTACCCCAGCGCCCAGGCCTTCCGCGACGCGCTGGAGGGCTTCCTCGATCGCTTCAGCCGGCGCGTGGGGAGCCGCGAGGTCGGGGAGCTCCTCAGCCGCCTCTTCGCGGAAGATCGCGAGGCGATCCGGAAGGTCATCGACGAGCAGCTCAAGCGCGTGATGCGCGAGACGTCCGGCTCGCTCCCCGTGCCGACGCTCGACGCCCACCCGACGAGCGGGGATCCGACCCCCCTGTCCAAGCGCGACAACGTGCGGACGTTCCGCGACGACCCGACCGTGCCCGAGGGAGCGGCGCCGCTCTCGGACCCGCCGGCCGCCCGCTTCGGCGGGCAGCTCGACTCCGCCAGCGAGCACACGCCCCGAACGACGTCCCAGGTGACCGGCACCATGGCGACGGCGAACATCAGCCAGCGTCCCCAGCCGGCGCGGTCGAGCACACGCGCCGTCATGACGTTGTTGGCGCTCCTCGCGCTCGCCTCGGTCACCGGCATCGTGCTCGTCTTCGTCGTCAAGTCCGGCGCGCCCGCCGCCGCCCCGCCGGGCGCGTCCGTCGCGTCCGCCGCTGCGTCTCCGGCCCCCTCGGCCGCGGCCACCGGGGACAAGATCAGGCTCTCGATCACGTTCGGTCCCTCGGGCGCCACGGCCAAGCTCGACGGCGTCCCGCTCGCCGGCAGCCCCTTCGTCGCGACGGTGGATCGCGACGGTTCGATGCACCGCATCGACGTGGAGGGGCCCGGCTTCGAGCGTCAGACGCAGATGGTGAGCTTCGACAAGGACGTGACGATCGACGTGACGCTCTCGCTGTCCCTCGCGGACGCTGCCCCGTCGGGCGCACCGACGGCCGGGCCCGCGGGCGTCGGCCGGCCACAGCCCGGCGGCGACCGGCCCGGCAAGAACCCGAAGCAGACTCGCGAGATTGACGAGCAGGATCCGTACAAGAAGTGAGGCGGACGATCCTTCGCGCGGCCCGGATTCTCCTCTTCGCCTGGGTCTTGCTCGGCTTCGCCGCGCCCGCGGTCGCCGCTGATCCCAAGAGCAAGCCCTCGGCTGCGGCGAAGGAGCAGGCGAGCGGGCATTTTCGTGCCGGGGTCGGGTTCTACAAGAACGGAGACTTCACGGCGGCGCTCGTGGAGTTCAAGCGCGCGTACGAGCTCGAGCCCAACTACCGCGTGCTCTTCAACCTCGGGCAGACCTCGCAGGAGCTGAACGACTACGCGGCGGCGCTCTCGGCCTTCGAGCGGTACCTCGAGGAGGGCGGCAAGGAGATCGACGCGGCGCGCCGCGCCAAGGTCGACGGCTGGGTCCGAGAGCTCGTGAAGAAGGTCGCGAGGGTGACCATCGAGACGAACGTGGAAGGCGCGGAGATCCTGATCGACGACGTCCCCGTCGGCCACGCGCCGCTGGACGCTCCCGTCCTCGTGAACGCTGGTCGCCGCAAGTTCGCCGCGACGGCACCCGGGCACACTCCGACGACGCGCGCGGTGGAGGTCGCCGGGAAGGACGAGCGCACCGTGAAGCTCGAGCTGGTGGAGGTGAAGGCGAAAGAGGACCCCCGCCCCGATCCGCGGCCGCCGCCGCCGCCGCCGCCGAAGGAGACCGAGATCCCGGCCGCCGCCTGGGTCATGCTCTCGGTGACGGGTGCCTCGGCGATCGTGACCGGCGTGATGGGCGGGCTGGCGCTCTCGGCGCGAGGTGGCCTCGACGACGAGCTCGGCAGGTTCCCGGGGAACGCCGCGGCGATCGCGGACGCGCAGGGGGAGACGAAGCGGTTCGCCATCGCCACCGACGTCATGGGTGCGGTCACCATCCTCAGCGCCGCCACGACCGGCATCATCTTCGGCGTCGCCCTCACCTCCGGGGGCGGCGAGAGCGAGGAGAAGAAGGCCGACGTGAGCGCGGGCGTCGGGCCAGCGGGCTTCGCGCTCCGCGGCCGGTTCTGAGCGCGGCGCTCAGGAGAGCAGCGACGCCGTGGTCCGCACGACCTTGTCGAAGGTGCCCAGGGCGAGGCGGTGTCCCGGGGACATCCGCTTGTCCTTCGGGTGCAGCGAGTCGACGAGCAGCATGTGCTGCTTGGTCGTCAGGCCGTAGACGCCGCGCAGCTCCGCCCCCGAGGACAGGCCCGCCTCCTGCGCCATCTGGCGGATGACCTGCTGGTGCAGCTTCATCACGGCGAGGCCGAGCTCTCTGTGGTCCACGCCGAGCTTCTCGAGGTGGGGATCGAGGAGCTGGCCGCCGGCGACGGTGTAGCCGAAGAGCTCCATGTTGAAGGCCCAGTTGCGGGCGCGCTCGAGCGGGGTCGTCTTGGCGAGGAGCTTGGGCATGTAGAGCACCCCGAGCGCGACGTGCCGCGACTCGTCACGCTCGATGTACTCCAGCAGATCGGTCAACACGGGCTCGATGCGCGACGCCGCCATCCGCTTGAAGAGGGCCAGCGCGAGGTTCTCGACGGTGAGCTGCATGCCGTACAGCTTCTGCAGCATCGAGTTGGTCTCCAGGATCCTGACCAGGATGCGGCGCCCGAAGGGGTTCATCGGCGGCACCACCACGCCCGCGCGGCCGAGGTAGTCGCGCAAGACTCCGAAGTGCCGCGCCTCGTCGAACGCCTGCCCCGTGGCGGCCATGCGCGCGTCCAGGTCCGGCAGCTCCCGCGCGAGCTCGGTCGCGATGTTCCACGCCGCCAGCTCGCCCCACAGCAACACCGTGAAGACGTGCCCCATGGACTCGCGTAGCTCGGGCCGGAGCTCTATGCCTCCGTGCTTCTTCTCGAGCTCCGCCAGGACCTCCCGCGGGTCCCACGCGTAGGTGCGGGTGTTGTGGTAGAGCCGCTCGAGCTTCTTGGTCTCTTCCTGGGCGCGGGCCGCCCAAGGGTCGAGGAGGTCGTACGGGGGGAAGGACTGCATCGGCTACCTCTCCTTCTTCTTCGACGCCGGGAGGTCGCTCGCGACGAGCCCCCGCATTTGTAGCTCCGCGGCCGACCGCGACAGCTCGTCCAGATCCAGCTTGGCCGTCCCGTTCGCGATCGCCGAAAGAGCGATCTTCTGCACACCGCCGAGGACGAAGAGCGCCGCCACGCGCGGGTCCACGTCCGAGCGGATCACGCCCAGCTTCTGCGCCACCGCGATGTCGGCCGCGAAGCGGTCGATCACGATGCCGTCGATGGCGCTCAAGATCCGATCGATGTGTACGTCCAGCCCCACCGCCTCCCGCACCAAGATCCGCAGGCTGGCTTCGTCCTCGAAGGCGGCGCCGAGCACGCGCCGAAGGGAGAGCGCCGAGTACCGGACGACGTCGTCCGGCGTGGGCCGGTACCCCTCCGGGAGATGGATCGGCGGCTCGCTCGCGATGGCGGCGCGCAGGCGCGTGAGCAGGCCCTCCACGATCGCGGCGAACACCTCGTGCTTGCTCTTGAAGTACTGGTAGAGCGTGCCGCGCGCGATGCCGAGGTCCTCGCAGATGTGGCTGATGTTGGTGTCGTGGTAGCCGCGGCTCGCGAAGACGCGCTTGGCGGCGTCGAGGATCTGCTGCCTTCGCTCGGTGGCCGGTAGGTAGCCCGCGCTTCGCATAGAACTGACGTGTCAGTTGATAGAACTGACACGTCAGTTTGTCAAGGCCGTCTGCACAGACTGCTCCTGCCCGGGCCGATCAGCTGGATCCGCGCACTCCGCGTGGTAGCTGTGGCCCGATGCCAGAACGTGTGGCGCTCCCCGCTCCCACGCTCCGCGAGCTCATGAAGAGCCCGGCGGTCCAGGGGCTCCTCTGGGTGACCGCGGCGAACTCCCTCTTCGCGATGATGTCGGTGTCGGCGCGCCTGGCGTCGCGCTCGGCGTCCTGGGCCACGGTCGGCGGCAGCCGCGCCTTCGTCGGCGCGCTCGTGGCGCTCGCCGTCGCGCGGTGGGTGGGCGCCCCGCTGAGGACGAAGCGGCGCGGGCTCTCGTGGGCGCGCTCGCTCCTCGGCACTGCCTCGATGCTTGCGACCTTCTACGCGATCTCTTCGCCCTCGATCTCGGTCGGCGACGCGGTCACGCTCTTCTCGACCGCGCCCATCCTCATCGCGCTCCTCTCGCGGAGGATGCTCGGCGAGCGGCCCGACAGGGGCCTCTGGGTGGTGCTCCTGGTCGCGTTCGCGGGCGTCGTGCTCGTCGCGGGGCCCCGCCTCTCCTTCGCCGCGGCGCCCGCGGTGAGCGCGCTCTTGGCCGCGGTCTTCTCCGCCCTCGCGATGATGTTCCTCCGGCGCATGAGGACGGCGCACGAAGGGGAGGAGCCCGAGAGCTCCGAGGCCATCGCGTTTCACTTCGGCGCCGTAGCGTTCGTCGTGCACGTGATCGTGGGAGCGTCGTCGTTCCGAGTCCCGGACCCGGCGGACGTGGGGTGGCTGGTCGTCACCGGGGTGTCGGGCGGCGTCGCGCAGCTCGCGATGACCCGCGCGTACGCGATGACGGAGGCAGCGCGCCTCGGCGCCGTGGGCTACCTCGGCACGGTGATGGCGGTCGCAGCGGCGATCCTCTTCCTGGACGAGCGCCCCTCGTGGACCCAGCTCGCGGGCTCGGCGCTCGTCGTCGGTGCCGGCGCGGCGCTCGCCTTCGCGACCGCGCGGGCCAGCGCGTCGCGCCTCCCCGTCGCCCGCTGAGAAGTTGGGCGCCCGGGCTTCAGCGGGAGCGCGCCCGAGCGCGCCGTCGTAGGCGCGCTCCGCCGAGCAGGCCGACCAGGGCCGCGACACCCAGGTGCCATCGCGAGCTTCTCTCGCCTGGCGTCGCGCAGCCGCAGCCGTCGCCTCCCTCGCCCGCGCCGTCCGCGGCGCCCGCGCCGGCTCCGTCACCGCCGGCGCCGCTGCCAGAGGCCGCGCTCCCCGTGCTGGCGCCCGTCGTGCCGCTCCCGGCGCCGGCGCCGCCGCTGCCTCCTCCTCCGGTGCCGCCAACGTCGCCGCACGCGTCGAGGCCCAGCTCCGCGGCGCCGATGTCGGGCGCCGTGCCGGCGAAGGGCAGCCCGGCGTCCACGCCCGCGTCGATCAGCGGGCTCGTCGCGGCCGGCGCGTAGCTCGCGTCCAACATCGGATCGGCGGTGACGTCGGACGCCGACGCGAAGCCCACGGCCCCGGTGTCGAAGTAGGCGTTGTGGTCCGCCTGGAACCCGCCACCGTCCAGCGGGCCGGTGCGGAGCCACAGGTTGTTCCGCACCTCCCCGCTCCCGACGCCCGCGCCCTCGACGCGGAGGCCGTCGCTCGTCGCGTCCACGAACGTGTTCGAGATCACCCGCGCGCCGAGGACGCCGTCCAGCTTGAGGGCGTAGCTCGTGAAGTCGTGCATGAGGTTGCGCTCGAAGGTGATGTTCTCCACCGTCCCGCCGTCCTCGCCTCGAAACTCCACGCCCGTGAAGCCGTCGAACATGACGTTGCAGCGCATCTCGATGTCGATGGGCCCCTTCTGGAAGACCACCGTCTTGTTGTCGGCGAACCCGGACATCACGTTCCGCTCGATGACGAGCCCGTCCGCGTTCTTCACGTCGATGGCGTTCTCCATCCGGCCGATCGCGCCCGTCCAGCGGATGGTGTTCGACTCGATCCGGGTGTCGCGGATGTCGCGGGACACGACCCCCGAGGGCCCGTAGAGCTGCACGCCGTCGCCGCTGCAGTCGAAGAGCTCGTTGTCGGCGATGATCCAGCCCTCGGCGTTCGGGTTCAGCACGATGCAGTGAGCGTCCGAGGCGCCCGCATCGAAGTCGTGGATGATCGACGAGCGCACCTCGTTGGCGACGCCGCTCCCGTCGATCCCGTTCGAGGTGCCGCCGGAGAGATCGAGCCGGAGCATCACGTTGTTGCTGCCCTCGACGTCGATGCCGCGGGCGCTCGTGTCCACCACGATGGTGAGGTCCGTGAGGTGCCAATGGTCGCCCGTGAGATCGATAGCGCCGCGCAGCGTGACCAGCCCGTCCCCGAACGCCGTGATCGTGATCGGGCTCCCTGGGCTGCCGCTCTGGGCGAGCGAGAGCGACTCGGCGTACTCGCCGGCGTGGACCCGGACCACGTCTCCGGGTCCCGCGGCGTCGGCCGCCGCTTGCACCGTCGTGAAGGGGCTGCTCGGTCCGACCTCCAGATCCGCGGCGCGGGCGGCCGAGGGCGCGAGGGAGAGGGCGCCGGCCCCCGCGGTGAGGAGGGCCGCGGGGCGGGTCAGGTTCGCGGCGGCGCGGAGGGCTCGGAGCATGGCTCGTTATCGCCGGTCTGGCGGCGGGCGGCTACGGTGCGCGCCCGCGAGCCGAGCGAGCCGCGGGAGACGGCGCAGGACTCGGTTGCATTCTCGGGGGACATCTGGTTTCTGAGCCGGGATGCACGCTTGGCTCGTCCCGGGCGCCTTGGCGGTGTGGCCTGCCCACGGCATCGTCGAGCTCGTCGAGCGGGCGCAGCGCCGCGTGCTCGGTCCCCCGGGCACCCCGCTCCCCCAAGAGGAGTGGACCGAGCACGAGGTCTACGTCTTTCGGCTGCGCGGCGCAGATCGCGCCGAGCGCGTCTTGCCGTTCTGGCGCGCGCCGGAGGTGGGGCTGCGCCGGCTGGTGAGCCGAGACGCCGCCGAGAAGCTCCTCCGCGGCGTGAAGGGGTCGACGCCCGCCGGCCGCCGCCCGTGGTCGGCCGCGCGCCGGCCGGAGCTGTTGGGCGTCGGCAAGCGCCATGATCCGGGCGAGATGCTCCGCGTCTGTCGCGAGCTCGCCGAGGCCAGGCGCGACGGAGAGCTCCACGAGGAGGAGATCATGTACGCCGACATGTTCTTCGAGCGGCTCGTCGCCGAGATCGCGTGCGCGATGGAAGAGGAGGAGGCGCGGGTGCGTGAGCGGCTCACCGAGATCGTTCGGCCGAGCGGTCAGCACTTGTAGCGGGGGCCGAGCGCGCAGGCGCCGTCCCGGCAGACGGGCCCCGTCTCTCCGTCGGAGCACGGCTTGAAGTCGCGTCCCCGGAGGTGGGCCGGTCGCGGGACCGGGTGCGCGCGTGGCGCGTGGTCCACCCAGCAGTCGCGCTCCGACTTGCACGGGACCGGATCGAACCAACGGAACGTACAGCCGCGGTCTGGCTCGACGCAGTCGCAGCTCGGACCCGTGTTCACGCCGGGGTTGCTCCGGAGGTGCTCGGGGATGCCCCCGCTGTCCGCCACGCACCGCCCGGCCGCACGGTCGACGACGCACCCGCCTCGCTCGCAGGGGCCCGCCGGCGACGGAGGCACCTTGGGCTTCGTGGTGCACGCGCCATCGACGCAAGAGCACGTGCCGGGAGGCGGCGCCGACTCCGTGCACGGGGATGGGGCGCGCGCCTCGACGCATCGCTGCGGGAAGCAGGAGTCGTCCCACCCGCACTCGACGTCCGCCGTGCACGCGACGGAGGACTGGTGGTCACGACCGCGGAGGGGCGCCGCCGTGCTCGGGGGCGCCCCCGTGGGCGGAGGCACGGGGGCGCTCGGGGTGAGGTCGGCCGTCGGCGCAGGCGAGGTCGCCGCGCCCTGCGGCTCCGCGTCGCCGCCGCGCGGTCCGCCGCACGCGAGCACGAGCGCCGCCGAGCCGATCCACGTCCTCTTCGAGGTAGCGTTCACGCGCGGAGGATAGCCCCAAGGACGTGGAGCTGATGTCCCGGATCCGGCGCCCGAGCCTCTCCGCAGCTACTTGAGCTGCATGCGCTTCTTCCGCCGGAGCTCCGCCTCGATCTCGGCGGCCTCCCCTTCGGCGGCGCGGTCGTCCCGGACGGGCGTGGCGATCCGCGCCCTGGGTGTCGCGGGTCGACGCTCGACCGGCTTCGCCTGGGGCGCGCCGTGACCTCGGAATGCGCGCGCCGCGAGGACGCCTCCGAGGAGCCCGAACAGGTGCCCTTGCCACGAGATGCCCGCTTGTCCCGGCAGGATCCCGAAGAGCGCGCCGCCGTAGAGGAAGAACACGATCACGCTCGCGACGATCGGCCAGAAGCGTCGCTCGAACACCCCCCGAGCGAGCAGGTGCCCGAGGTAGCCGAACACGAGGATGCTCGCGCCCACGTGGACCGAGGCGGCGGGTCCGATGAGCCACGTGCCGATGCCCCCCACGAGCGCGGCGAGCGCGCTCACCCCCAAGAACACGCGCTTGCTCCGGAGGAGCACCAGCCACCCGAGGACCAGCAGCGGCACCGTGTTGGCGATGAGGTGGCCGAAGTTCACGTGAATGAACGGCGCGAACAGGACGCCCCAGAGGCCCGAGAGAGCGCGGGGGTGGATGCCGAGGCCGATGAGGGCCCCTCCGGCGATCGCGTTGACGACTTGGATGATCCAGAGCGAGCCGATGAAGCCGAAGAGGAGCTTCCCTTGCGCCTTGGCGGTCCTCGCCAGGCCCTCGAACACGCCACGCTCCTCGTTCGCCTCGCCCACGGCCCACAGTTTGAGTCATCGCTCGGCCAGCGCCAACCGTTCCGTCGAGGAGCCGCCCTCGCCCGGCGTGGTAGGCTCACGCGGTGGGCGCGGCCGCGGCCGGGGCGCACGCCCCATGGATCCTGATCCTCGCGCTCGCCGCGTGTGAACGACGCGCGATCGAGGACACGGTGGACGAGCCGGGCGCGAGCCGAGCCGGAGCCTCGACGGCCACGGCTGGCTCGACCGCGGCCGTCCCGCCCGCGCGGAGCGCCGAGCTGTGGATCGGAGGCGACGTGCACCTCGGCGCGAGCCCCGCGCGATTCGACCACCTGGCGGGCGCCCTCGCGGGCGCGGCCGGGATCGTGAACCTGGAGGGCCCGGTTCATCCGTCGCCGACGCGACGCGCGGGGGATCGCGTCCTGCTCTCGAACGACGAGGCGGCGCTCGCGTCGCTCGCGGCGGCCGGCGTGCGCGTCGTCGGGATCGCGAACAACCACGCGCTGGACTACGGCGAGGGCGGGCCGGCTCGGACGGCGAGCGCGCTCGAGCGCGCGGGCCTCGAGCCCGCGGGGGCGGGCGCCGGGCACGCCATGCTCGCCACCCCAGGCCTCCGCGTCGCCGTCACGGCGCACGATCTCGAGGGCGGAGTACCGGAGGGTCTGCGGCGTGAGCTCGAGCGGGCCCGCGCCGACGGCGACGTGCTCGTCGCCACGTTCCACACGACGGGCCCCTCGAGGTACGCGCCGAGCGACGAGCTCCGCGCGGCCGCCAGCGTGGCCCTCGAGGTGGGGGCTCGCGTCGTCGCGGCCCACGGCAACCACGCCGTGGCGCCGGTCGAGCGGCGAGGCGGCGCCGTGATCGCGTGGGGGCTCGGCAACTTGGCTTTCGATTGCGACTGCACGAAGGAGGTCGATGGCGCGGTCCTCCGCGTCGTCGTCCGGGCGGACGACGTCGAGGCGAGGATCATCCCCATCGACGCAGGGCTTGGGCGGGACGCGCCGCGGCCTTCGCATGATCCGGCGCTGCTGCTCGATCTGTTCGAGGCGATCGGCTCCAGCCCGCTGCGCCGCGACACCGCGGCGGGGTGGGCGTCGTTCTGAGCTCGGCCAGCGGCCTCCGAGCTCGGGCCGGTGTGGGTTGCTGACCGCGCGCGCGGCGGCCATGCTCCGGAGGTGGCCTACCGGAGCGCGGCGGACCGCGGCGCGTGGACGCACGCACGCGCGGATGCGGGGCACACCTCGTGGGTCGACGCCGAGCCTGTGCTCCCGGTCGCGCGGGTTCGTTGGAGACGGGATCTCACCTGCGAGTCGCGTGCGGCGCCCGCCCTCGAGCCGCGCCTGAGGCGGCCGATCGACTTGGCGCCTCGCGGCGCTCCGCTCTGGATCGTGGCCGCCGGGCGTCGGGTGGTGGTGCCGGGCGCGCGCGGCCGCGCCTACATGTTGGACGCAGGCTCCGGCGAGATTCTCGAGAGCGTCGCGTGGACCGCCGGGACGTCGCCCATCTTGGCCGGCGACGGGTCCTTGGCGGGCGCCGAGCCCACCGCGCCGCTCGTCGAGCGCATGCAGGACGCAGACGGGCTCCTGACGGTAAGCGGCGGTAGGTGCACGGCGATCGCGCGCGGCAGGGTCTCGTGGACGGAGCCGGGCTGGGGAACGAGGATCGCTGCGGCGCTCGGGCCCGGCTTCGCGGTGCTCGTCGAGAGGCGCTATTACATGCACGCCGAGTGGGATCACCTGGTGGTCGTGAGCCGCCGCGACGGAGCCGCGGTCGCCGACCTGGAGGACACGCTGGGCGGCGTGGCGGTCGCGCGCGACATCGTCTACCACTGCCCTCTTCCAGAGGGCGGCGTCGCTGCCGTGGGATGCGATGGCCGTCGCCGGTGGGCTCTCTCCGCCGTCGACCTCGCCATGGCGCCGAGCGGCCCGACGGCGCTCGCCGCGACCTCTCGCCGGGTCTTCGCCTACGACTCGAGCGCGCGGGCCGTGGCGTGCCTCGAGCCGGATCTACCCCGCTAGGTCCGCGGAACGATGCCGGCCATTCCGTCGCGCGAGACTCGACCCGCGTCGGCGCCGCCACGGGGCCGGATCGTGCGCGCCGCTGGAGCAGGGACCCAGGCGGCGCTACTCTCCTCGCATGCGCCGGACCGCCTGGCTCGTTGCGCTCCTCGTCCTCGCGTGTGGAGCCCGCAACGAGGCCGCCTACCCGGCGGCGGCCGTCGCCGCGGCCGCGCAGGTGGGCATGACCGCCGTCCACCGGGCGGCGACCGGCGGCTGTTGGGCGGACTGCCACCATGGAACCACGTGCAACCACGAGACGGGCGTGTGCGAGCAGACGGCGGAGGCGAAGGAGCGGAAGGAGCCGGCGCCGCCCGTCGAGCCGATCGTCGCGCCTCCGACCGCGTGTGCGCCGCGCTGCCACGACCATGAGGTCTGCGTCATCGAGTCCACCGGCTACGAGCGGTGCGAGGCTCGGCCCGCCGCGCCCGCCGCGTCGTCTTCGGCGGGGGCGGCCCCTTCGGCGCCCCTCGCGCCCACGCCCACGCGGTGACGTCCGTGGTTGCTCGGCTCCCGACCGGGAGCCCCGGGCTCATCAAGCGCCGGAGAACCAATCGTCTTTTCGCTTCACGTAGTCGGGGTTCTCGTGGAGCGGGCCGCCGAGCGAGTCCTCCACCCCGGCGATCATGGTGACGTTCTTGCGGTCGATCTCCGTCAAGAGCCCCTCATGGAAGTCGGCGCGCGGCTTGTACCAGGCGGCCCCCGAGAAGTAGCTCCTCACCACCTTCGAGTCGAAGTCACGGCCGCGGCGGGCGTAGATCGTGTTCCTGAGGATGCGCAGGTCGCGGCGCGAGAGCGCGCTGAGCTCCTCCACCCGCAAGAGCGCGTCGAGCCGCGAGGGATCCTCGAGCGGGGACGGGTCCGCGCCCACGCCCTCGCCCCCGACGTACACGCCGAGCCGTTGCGAGAGGAGCGACAGCTCCACGGCGTCGTCGGGCGTCGCCTGCCCCGCCTTCTTTCGGGCCACGATCTCGTCGCGCGCCGCCTCCAGCGCTTCCTTGGGCAGCGAGGCGTCGTAGTCCCCGATGCGGCGAGCGTTCGCCTTGTCGATCTCGCTGATCCGTGACGTATCCATCGTCTCTTTGGGCGAATACCAAGGCTGCCCTCGGAAGTAGGCATTCAGCCACGGCCTCCGGAACGTGTTGCCGGCGCGCGCGTAGATCGTGTTCCTCATGAGCGAGAGCTCGCGGAGCGTGCGGCCTTTCAGGTCCGCGTCGGTCAGCGCCTGCTCGTAGTAGAGCGGCCGCGCCGGCGCCGCCTTCGGGGCGGCGGGGGAGCTCGAGGCAGACCCCACCGCCGAAGCGACGGGCGAGGGCGCGACCGACGTCGAGGCGGGAGGCGCCGACGTCGACGGTCCCGGCGGTGCTTCGGACGAGCACCCGAGCAGCGCGAGCGAGGTGACCCAGGTCGGGATCTTCACGACGGCGAGTATACGCCCCGCGTCCTGCACGAGGTGTCCCGCGGAGCTCGGCGTCCTGGCGGCCCCGCGGGCGCGAGCACGTCGGAAACCGTCCTGCGGCGCTAGGCGCGAGACCGCTTCCTTGCTCTCATGCCCCCGTGAGGTCTCGCCGCCCCCCCCACCGGTACCGCCTGCTCGCGCTGGCGCTCCCTCTCGTCGCCGCCTGCGGAACGAGCCCCCCCCCCGATCTACCTCCGGCCGCGACCGTCGCCACGGTGGCGCCGACCGCCTCCGCGGCCGCCGCGCCACCGATTCCGGCGGCACGCGAGGACAGGACGCTCCTCGCCCGCACCGCGCTCTTCGGCAACGCGGACCGGCGCGCGGCGGAGCTCAGCCCCGACGGCAAGCACCTGGGCTACTTGGCGCCCTCCGACGGCATCATGAACGTGTGGGTCGCTCCGTCCGACGCGAAGTTCGACGGCAAGCCGGTGACCAAAGAGAAGGTGCGGGGCATTCGCAACTTCACGTTCGCGCACACGAGCCGCCACGCCCTCTACCTGCGTGACCCGAAGGGCGACGACACGTGGCAGGTCATGAGCGTCGACGTCGAGACCGCCGAGGTCCGCGAGCTCACGCCGGCGGGCCAGCGCGCCGATCTCCTCGCGCTCAGCCCGCGCCGGCCGAACGAGATCCTCGTCACCGTGCAGCCGAGCGGCGCCGCCCACGCGGACGTCCTCAAGGTCGACGTTCGGACCGGGAAGCAGGATCTCGCGCTCAAGAACGACGGCCTCGCGGGCTTCGTCGCGGATCTGGACCTGAAGGTGCGCGTTGGGATCGCGGTGACGCCGACCGGAGGCCGCCGGTGGCTCGAGGTGGGGCAAGGCGCGTCCAGCACGTGGAAGGAGCTCGCCGTGTTCGACCTCGAGGACACGCGCGCCAGCCGGCCCATCGGCGTCGACGCCAAGGGCGTGCTCCACTTCTTCGACTCGCGCGGCCGCGACAAGGCCGCCCTGAGCGCCCTCGATCTCCGGACGAAGAAGGCCACCGTCCTCGCAGAGGGCGACCGCGCCGATCTCACGAAGGTGCTGCTGCACCCGCGCGACGGCACGCCGCAGGCGGTCGCGAGCGCGCACGATCGTCTGACCTGGAAGCTCCTGGAGCCGTCGCTCCAGGCGGACCTGGATCTCCTGGCGAAGGCCTCGCTCGGCGACGTGGAGATCGAGGACCGGACGCTCGACGACAAGACGTGGCTCGTCAGCTTCACCCGCGCCGAGAGCCCGAAGCGCTTCTTCCGGTACGATCGTGGCCTGGACCGCAAGGTCGCCGTCCTCTTCAGCACCGACCGGCTGCTCGAGACGACGCGCCTCACCGCCATGCACACGCGGACTGTCCCCGCGCGCGACAAGACGGATCTGGTCGCCTACCTCTCGCTACCTCTGGGCGCGGACGCGGGCGGCAACGGCCGCCCCGCGCAGCCGTTGCCCATGATCCTGCTGGTCCACGGCGGGCCCTGGGAGCGCGACCTCTGGGGCATGGACAAGCGGCACCAATGGTTGGCGAGCCGCGGCTACGCCGTGCTCAGCGTCAACTTCCGCGGCTCCACCGGCCTCGGGAAGAAGCTCGTCTCGGCCGGTGATCGCGGCTGGGGTACCACGATGCAGACGGATCTCGTGGACGCCGCCCAATGGGCCGTCGCCGAGAAGATCGCGGACCCTGGCAGGATCGCGATCGTCGGCAACGATTACGGCGGGTATGCCGCGCTCATGGGCCTCGGCGCCACGCCCGGGACGTTCGCGTGCGGCGTGGACCTCTCCGGCCCCAGCGATCTCCCCACGTTCGTCGAGCAGCTCCCGAGCTTCAACGACCCCCCGCCGGGAGAGGTGAAGAAGCGGCTGGGGGATCCGGGCGTCCCGGCAGAGCGGCAGAGCCTCCTCCTCGCGTCGCCCATCACCGTGGCCAAGGCCATCACCAAGCCGCTGCTGGTCGCGCATGGGGCCCGCGACGTCACGGTTCGCCCGGAGCACTCGGAGCGCATCGTGGGGGCGCTCCCGGCCTCCGCCCCGGTCACCTACGTGCTCTTCCCGGACGAGGGCAATGGCACCCTGAAGGTCGACAACCGGGTCGCGCTCCACGCCGTCGTCGAGGGGTTCCTCGCCCAATGCCTAGGCGGCTCGTACCAGCCGATCGGTGACGACCTGAAGGGCAGCTCCCTCCAGGTAAAGAAGGGCGCCGAGCACGTCCCCGGGCTCCGCGCTGCCCTCGACAGCCGGAGATGAGCCCAGGTCCGGCGGAGGAGGCAGGCGCCCCCGGCTCCTTTCGGAGGCGGGCGTACGTCGTCATCTTCGAGCACGACACCTTCGGCGGTAAGGCGTTCGACGTGGCGCTCCTCGTCGCGGTCGGGCTGAGCGTCCTCACGGTGATGCTCGACAGCGTCGATGCGATCCGCCAGAGCCACGGCGCGACGCTCCGGGCGGCGGAGTGGTTCTTCACGGGCCTCTTCACGGTGGAGTACGTCCTGAGGCTCTACGCCGCCCCGAGGCGCCTCACGTGGGCCCTGTCGTTCTTCGGTTGGGTCGATCTGTTCGCCGTCCTGCCGTCGTACGCCAGCGTCTTCTTGCCCGGCGCGGAGTCCCTCATCGTCCTGCGCGTGCTGCGCCTCCTCCGCGTGTTCCAGGTGCTCAAGCTCGTGCGGTACTACCGCGAGTCAGCCACGCTGATGAGCGCCCTCCGCGCGAGCATCCCGAAGATCACGGTGTTCCTCGGCGCAGTCCTCTGCGTGGTGATGATCATCGGCTCGGCGATGTACTTCGTGGAAGGAGCCGAGCACGGCTTCACGAGCATCCCCGTCTCCGTCTACTGGGCGATCGTGACGCTCACGACGGTGGGCTTCGGCGACATCACGCCGAAGACCCCGCTCGGGCAGATGATCGCTTCCACGCTGATGGTCCTGGGCTACGGGATCATCGCGGTGCCGACGGGCATCGTGTCGGCGGAGATGGTGAAGGCGAGCCCCCGCGGCGGGCCCGACGACGTGCGTCGGTGCGCCGGCTGCGACGCGGCGGGTCACGCGGAGAGCGCCCGGTTCTGTCACCAGTGCGCGCGACCGTTGCCGCGTGGGGGAGCGGAGCCGGTTCGTGGGCCCGCCGCGGGCGACTCGGGCTCCGGCGGGGCTGGTTGACGCCCACCGCCGGACGCGCGACCCGTGGAGCGCATGCGTCCCTTCGCCCTCTTGCTGGCCTTCGTCCCCTCTGCGGTCGCCTGCTCCGCCGAGCCGCGCACGGGCCCCGCGTCCGGCCCCACGCAGGCCGTCGCGCCCGTGTCCGCCAGCGCCGCGGCGACCGATCCACCTCAGGGGAAGACGTGGAAGGAGCTCTACTCCGACGCCCCGTCGACCGACCTCGACACGACGGGGAAGGACGAGGCCACGGCCGGCGCCCTCCGGAAGCTCTCCGTCGACGTCGAGGTCACCTACCGCGAGCTCGCCAAGGTCACCCAGCGCGCGCCGCTCGGGTGCCCCATCACGAGGTCGAGCTGCATCGGCGAGTGGACGCGGTACGTCACCGAGCTCTCGGCGCTGAAGAACCGCATCGCGCGGCGCGCGGACCCGTGCGGTACCGCGGGAGCTTCGGACGAGCAGTCCTTCATCCAGACCCACCACGAGTACCAGGCTCGCGCGTACGAGGAGCACGTGGCGCACCTGTACGAGGCGACGGACGGTGCGGACGGCGACGCGGCGCTCGGGCGGCTGCTTCAAGGCGCCGACAAGTCCCACCCGCCGCGCCCACCGTGCGCCACGCCGGGTGACTGAGCGGCTGCGAGCGACCGTCGACTCCAGTCGCCAGGTGGCGAGTCGAGTCCACAGAGAGCGCGCGCTGGGCGTCGAGATCTCGCGGCGGACCGTGGTCCCCGCGTCGCCGCGGGGGCGGCATGGTTCCTGCTGCGCCAGCCGCATGCCCCTCACACGGCGGTACCTCGCGGCTCTCCTCTTCGCCTCGTCGGGTGCGGTCGTCGCGGGATGTGTCGAGAGCGACGCCGAAGCAGACGGGACCGGGGCGGCGTCCGCCCAAGGTGGGGGCGCGTCGGGCACGGGCGCGACCGGAGCGAGCGCTACCGGCGGGGCCCAGGCGAGCACGGGGGCGGGCAGCGGTGGAGCGGGCGGGGAGAGCGCGGCCCACGTGCTCATCGCCCAGGGCCACGTCGGGCGCACCCTCCTCTCCTGCGACGACGGCGCGTCTTGGGTGCTCGATCGCAGCGACGACCCCGACGTTCGGTGTGAGGGCGGCTTCGACTGTGATCACCACGTCGGCAGCGCCACGGGCATCGCCGCGAGCGGCGGCGCCGTCGTGATGTCCTCGGGCTGGGGTACCCCGGGGCGCGTCCGCCGCACGCTCGACGGCGTGACCTGGGACGTCGTCCTCGATCTCGAGTTCCCCTTCGCCTCGATCGCGTCGGGGCCGGCCGGCCTCATGGGCGCGGCGCCTCGGCCGTGGCTCTCGACGGACTCGGGCGGCAGCTGGGGCGAAGTGCCCGACGTCTACTTGGCGCCCCCGCTGCGTCAGTCGATCCACCTCCCCCTAGGCGACGGCAGGTACCTGCTCACGTCGGAGGGCAACGGCCTCCGCGTGTTCCTCACGGACGACGCGGGCCAGAGCTTTCAGGAGGCGTCTCCGCTCCCGAGCGGGTGCATGGCCATCTCGTTCGCGTACGGGAACGGGACCGTCGCGATGCAGGAGGTGAACGGCGGCGTCTGCCTCTCCAGCGACGGCGGCGTCACCTGGTCGGTCGCGAGCGTGGGCGAGGGCGTCGGCTTCCGCACCCTCGACTTCGTCGGAGGCCGCTTCGTCGTGATCGGCGAGTCGAACGGGCAGCGCGTCCTCCACGAGAGCCCCGACGCGCAGACCTGGACGGCGACGCCGACGAACCTCCCGGGCGCCACGTGGAACCTCGTCCTCGGCCACAACGCCGATTCTGGGACGCTCGTCGCGGTCTCCGGCTCCTACGAGGAGCAACGGTTCTTCCGCAGCGAAGATGGGCTCGACTGGACCGAGACGCCGGCGGCGCCGGGCGGGCACCCCATCCTGCGGTTCTTGTCGGCCGCGCTCGCGTCGCCCGCCTGCCGCTGACACGCTGCTGAAAACGGCACCGTCGTTGTCCTGGATGAGGCAGGTGCCGCTCGTTCACCCCCCCGGCACCTGCTCAGCCACGCTCGAGGTCGCCTTTGATCACCTTCGGCGGCGCTTCATCTCGTCCAGCGTGGCGATGAGCAGTGGCAGGACGGCGCGGTCCTTGGCGCGATTGGCGCGGGCCTTCACCTCGATGAGCTTCGACAACTCGAGGACCCGAACCGTAACCGGACCGAGCCGCGCCGCGACCGTATCAGCCTCGAGTTGCTCGTAACCCTCGCCTTCGGAGAGCTCGCACAAGATGTCGAGCTTCCCCAGTCTCGTCTGCAAGTTTACGTGCCCCGTGCCGCTCAAGACCTCCTGCGTCGGGGGCAGTCGGCGGTTTGCCAAGTCGAAGCGATGGTAGGCTTCGTGCGCGACGAGCCAGCCGAGCAGGCGCTCGACGTTCTCCGGGCTCCTCCGATGAACGATGTCGACGTCGAACGTGACCACGGGTACGCCCTGAGCGACCGCCGCGCTCAACCCGACGACGATGAGCTCGACGCCAGCCTCGATGAGACCGACGAGCAGGCCTTGTGCGTCGTCATCGAGAGGCAACTCGGAAGCCTCGGTATGCGGCCGCCAAGCGAGCGCAGGCCGCGAGACGCTCCTCAAGGGGTCGGTCGAGGGCGTCGCGGATCTGGGACCGGTCGACGTCGGCCACCGCAAGGATCAGGTCGGGGTCCTGATCTCGCAGGCGTCGCAGCAGCGGGCCGATCCGAGGGTCATCGTAGGTCGCCTCGTGAACGGGCTGGAAGTAGCCCGCGAGTGTCTCGGCGTCGTAGCTCGGCGCGCCCACGTGGGTAGGCTAGCACCGCCTGGACTCGTCACGAGCAAGGACCGCTGTCGTCGTTGCCGGAGACTGAGCCCGTGGCTGCCGTCCCTCCGATCCGCCGTCGTCGTGGTGTCGCACATCGGCGTCTTGGGCCTCCTCCTCACGAGCACGCGCGAGCGCGTCGTCCTCCCGCTCCTGATGGCGGGGCCGGGGCTCTCGGCGCTCGAAGCCGCGCTGCTCGCCGTGGGCGGCCTCGGCGCGAGCCACGCGGGGATCGGGCTGCTCGCGTCGACCGCGGTGCTGGTCGAGGCGCTCATCTACGGCGTCGTCTGCGCGGCGTTCCGCGCACGCGGCGGCGCCCTCGTCTTGGCTGGGTGGTTCGTCGCGAGGTCGCTCCTCTCCTACCTCCCGGCGTGGGTCGACGAGGCGCCGACCGCCTTCCTTGCGGTGTCGGGCGCGCTCGGGGTGGCCGGGTGCGCGGCGCTCGTTTCGCTGCGCGGGTGGCTGCGGAGCACGCTCGGGTTGACCGGGGGAGGGTGAGCGTGGCCGGCTCACGCGTCGGTGACGGCGAGCTGCACGCGGAGCTCGAAGTGGCCGGTGCCGTGGGTGGATGGCAGCCCGTTCCAGGCCTGTGAATCGCCTCCGGTCGGCCCGCTCCGCGGCAGTCCCAAGACCAGATCGCGGTTCAGATTCCCGCAGGACGGATTCCAGAGACCGCCCCACCCAAGCCGCCGCGATGAGGGAGCCTCGGGTCGGTCCTGGGCAAGCGCGACGCGCTCGCTGGTAGCATCGCGGGCGATCCCGCATGGATGCGCCGACCTCCAAGGAGCCCCGCCCGTCAGAGCCGCGCGTCCTCGCGGGCCGGTACGAGCTGGGTCCGATCATCGGGCGCGGGGGCATGGCGGTCGTTCACCGCGCGCGAGACCGCGCGCTCGAGCGTACCGTCGCCGTCAAGATCATGATCGATCCCGAGAACCGGGATCGCTTCCTGGCCGAGGTGCGCCGCACGGCGCAGATCCGGAGCCCCGCCGTGGTCGAAGTGTTCGACACCGGCGAGGACCAGGGTGACGTGTTCCTGGTCATGGAGCTGCTCGAAGGCGAGACGGTCGAGGCGCTGCTCAAGCGGGAGCGGAGGCTGGCGCCCGGCCGCGCGGCGGCGATCTGCGCCTCCGTGTGCGAGGCGCTCATCGCCGCCCACGCCCTCGGCGTCGTCCACCGCGACGTGAAGCCCGCCAACGTGTTCGTCGTCGCAGGAGAGGGGAGCGCGGCCGCTCGGGTGAAGGTCCTCGACTTCGGCGTGGCGAAGCGGATCGACGGATCGACGGCGCAAACGGATCCGGGCGCGATGGTCGGGACGTTCGCGTACATCGCTCCGGAGCAGATCCGCGGTGCCGCTGTGGACGGGCGCGCCGACCTCTACTCGCTCGGGGTCATGCTCTACCGGATGCTCGGGGGAAGGCTGCCGTTCGATCAGGACAGCGCGGCGTCGCTCATCTTCGCGCACCTGAGCCTGGATCCTCCCCCGCTCACGGCGGAGGGAGGCGAGGACCTCGCGCCCCTCGAGGCGGTCGTCACGCGCCTCCTCGCGAAGGCCCCCGAAGATCGACCGGCGGACGCCGCGACCGCGCGACGGGAGATCCTGGACGCGGCCGAAGGACGGGGGGCTCGCGCCGAGGCCACGCGCGGTGTGCCCACCGCCGCGAGCGCCACCCACGTCGCGGTGCCCGACCTCGTCCTCGAGCTGGGCAGCGTCGAGGGCGAGGACGCCGAGCGCGGCGACGTCGAGTCGGTGCCGCTGGAGGTCGACTTCTCCGCGCAGTCCTCCGCGCAGCCGCCCGCCCCGGCGTCCACGCTCGGCAGGCCGCCGTCGTTCGGTGCGCCGCCGCCGTTCGGGGCGCCGCCGCCGTTCGGGGCGCCGCCGCCGG
>CAZBJI010000037.1:0-53725 GCA_964492175.1 uncultured Polyangiaceae bacterium
GGCGGAAGGCGCGGCGCGGGGCGCGCCCTCGGATCGCGCGCGCGACGCCGCGGGCCCGCCGCCCGGCGTGGACGGCTCGGGGAGCGCCACCGTCGATCGCGCCGGCTGCTCCAGGAGGATCTGCGTGCCAGAAGCGCCGATCACGGCAGGCTGCGGCCGACGCGGCGACTCGAGGAGGAGGGCCGTCCCTCGGGGCGTCAGGGCGTGTGGCTGCGCGGGCGGGTCCGACGCGGCGCGGACGCTCCGGCCTGCCATCGGGTGGGTCGGCATGCTCTCGGGGGAGGGCTCCGCCCGAGGCTCCACGGCGCGGCCGAACGGCCTCAGGAAGGGCGCCAGCGCGTCGATCATGTCCTTCGCGGAGGCGAAGCGGTTCGCCGGCTTCTTCTCCAGCGCGCGCATGACGACCGCGTCCAGACCAGCGGGCAGCTCGGCGAAGCGCGACGGCGGCGTGGGCAGCTCGCTCGCGTGGGCCGCCGCGAACTCGATCAGGTCCTTGCACAGGAACGGCGCGCGACCTGTGAGGAGCCGATACAGCACCACGCCGGCGCCGTAGATGTCGGCGCGGTGATCGACCCGGAGGTTCAGGATCTGCTCGGGCGCCATGAAGCTCGGCGTCCCGATCATCATGCCCTCCTCCGTCGGCACATCCAGCGGCGCAACGTCCACGGTGGGCCCGCCAGCGCCTGCGACGAGCTTCACGATGCCGAAGTCGAGGACCACCACGCGGGGCGGCGTGAGCTCGTCGCCGTTCGTGAGGAACAAGTTGTCGAGCTTGACGTCGCGGTGCACGACGCCCACGCGGTGCGCGGCGGACAGCCCAGCGAGCGCCTGAGAGACCATGCTCACCGCCTCGTGAACCGCGACCACGCTGGACGCGCCCACGACCTCCTTCAGCGTCCGCCCGTACAGCCGCTCGGACACGACGTAGTGCCGGCCTGTCGGGGTCCGCGCATAATCCACGACGGACAGGACGTTCGGGTGGGAGAGCTGCGCCAGCGTCTGCGCCTCCAGCCGCAAGCGCTCTTCCATGTCGGGTCGGTTCGGATCTCGCAGGACCTTCATCACGAGCCGCCGGCGCAGGGTGCGGTGCTCCACGTCGTAGATGGCGCCCTGGGCGCCCCCGCCGAGGATCGCCAGAGGGCGGTAGGGCGTGTCGCGCAGCTCGTCGGTGAGGGCGGCGAGCGCGACCTCAGCTTCGATTTCCCCGGAGCCCATCACCCCTCCAGTCGTCTCGGCGCGACGGAGGTGGACAGGCTCGCGACTACTTCACGGAGCCCGACGGCTTCGGCGCGGGAGGGGCCGCGCTGGGCTTCGGCGGCGGCGCCGAGACGGAGGGCTTGGGCGCCGGCGGAGGGGCGGATGCCGACGGCTTCGGCGCCGGGGGCGCGGTCGCCGAGGGGGCGGCGGAGGGACGAGGCGGGAGCGGTCGGGGAGGAGGAGGCCGCACCGGGGGAGGGAGCGCAGCCGAGGCCGACGCCGGGGCAGACGCCGAGGCCGACGCTGGCGCGGACGCCGAAGGCTCGGCCGAAGGAGCCTCGACGGCGGAGGCGTCCGGCGCCGCAGAGGAGGGCGCGGCGGGATCGTCCGCCCGAGAGCTCGAGGAAGTGGCGCCCTGCTCCACCACCGCCGAGGCGGCGGCGGCGTCGGCCGCCGCTTGGCGGCTCCGCGCCGACTCGTAGAGGAACCACCCGAGGGCACCCAGGCTGCCGAGCACGCTGGCCACGACGCCCACCACGACGAGGCGGCGCGAGGAGGAGCGCTTGTGCGCGGCGAGCGCTTGGGTGGAGCTCATCTGCGTGAGCGGCCGGTTCATCTGCGTCGTGGCGCCCACCTCGGGGCGGACGCTCGGGAGCTTGGGCAGGGCGGCGAGCTCCGCGGCCGGCTCCTTGGCGCCGGCGCGCATCGAGGGCGGCGGCGACGACGACGTGAGGACCTGGTGACCTGCCTGCGTGCGCACGAGCTTGCCGAGCTCCTCGGACATCTCTCGGATGTTGGCGAACCGCTCCGAGGGGTTCTTCGCGATGGCGCGCTTGAACCAGTCGTTGATGCCGGCGGGGAGGTCGGGCACGAGGAGGGAGACGGCGGGGAACTTCCCGCGCTCGATGGCCATGGCCAGGCCAGCCAGCGTGTCCGACTCGTACGGGAGGCGGCCGGTGAGCGCGCGGTAAGCGATGACGCCGAGCGACCAGATGTCGCTCGTCGGGCCAGCGTCCTTGGCGCTCGTCATCTGCTCCGGCGCCATGAAGTAGGGCGTGCCGATGACGGCGCCGGTCTGGGTCATGCTCATGCGGAGGGGGTCGTCGTGGGAGAGCTTGGCGATGCCAAAGTCGAGGATCTTGACGAAGACCTCCCCCTCGAGATCCGTGAGGAAGATGTTCGACGGCTTCACGTCCCTGTGCACGATCCCGAGATCGTGCGCCTTGGCGAGCGCCTTGGCCGCCTGGAGCGTGATCTGGAAGACCAGCGCCGGGGGCAGCTTGCCGTCGCGCTCGAGGCGCGCCTCCAGATCTTCGCCCTCGAGGAACTCCATCACCATGTAGGGCAGGCCGTCCTCGTTCTTGCCGTGGTCGAACACCTGCACCACGTGGGGGCTCTTGATTCGCGCGGTCGCGGTGGCCTCCCGGGCGAAGCGCGTGAGCGCCTCCTCGTTGTCGTCGAGCTCGCCGAGGACGAACTTCACGGCGACGTTCGTCTTCAGGCCGATGTGCTCGCCCTCCCAAATGCTCCCCATGCCGCCCTCGGTGATCTTCCGCACCAGGCGCACGTTCGGGGCGCCCAGCGCCCCGGGCGCGAGCGTGGCCCGCATGTCGGCGTCACTTCGGCGTCGGGAGCTCACCAAACCCCATTCGTTCTCGTTCGGGCGGCCTCGGCCTCCACACCCGCAGTCTACCGCGGGTGCGAGCCCTACTCGACGGACTCGTTCTCCAGCAGCGTGAGGAGCTCGTCGGCGCGGTCTCCCTCGATGCCCAGCGCCTCCGCGAGATCGTTGATGAGCTCGTTCTCCTCGTCGGTGATGTCGCTGTCGGCGAAGGCGACCGCCGCTGCGAGGGAGAACGCCGCCTCCACGAGCGCCGGATCCTCCTGCAGCACGGGCGCGAGCGCCGCCAGGCGGGCGGGGACGCCCTCGCCCGCGCGCGCCTTGCACTCCTCCATCAGCTTGTCGATGTGCGCAGTGCGGACCGCTCCGTCGGTGAGCCCGCGCACCGCCCCACGGAGCACCTCACGCTCGTCGTCCGAGACGTTCCCATCAGCGGAAATCATGAGGAACATCGCCTCGAAGAGGGCGCCGAAGCGACGCGAGGCGTCCGGATCCCCCGCGAACGGGTCGTCTGCAACCGCCGCCCGGGTGAACGCCACGCTCGCGGGCTGCCCGACCTCGCGAAAGTGATCGCGGATCCGCTCGAGGGTCTTGGGCTGGAGCTTGATCATGGTGGGCGGGACTCTCGCCCGACCAGCCAGAGAGGTCAACTCGGACCTCGGTCCCCGGAGCGCGGCGAGGTCCTGCTCGCGCGCGCCGAAGGGGGGATCTTCCGGCCGATCCGTGGTAGCTGGTCATCGCATGAGAGCTGCCCGGCTCGTCGTCCCCGCCCTCGTGGCCGCCGCGCTGACCCTCGTCACCGCGCCGGCGCGCGCGGTGACGGTCGAGAAGATCATGGCGATCGTCGGAGACGAGGCGATCTTCCTCTCGGACCTCCGCGCGAGGGGGATGCCGTTCCTGCGCCAGATCGCGCGCCAGTTCCCGCCCGGCCCCCAGCGGACCGCGGCCGAGTCGAGCATGTTCAAGGATCTGCTCAAGAAGATGGTGGAGGACGAGCTCGAGAAGCAGGCGGCGGAGCGGATGAAGATCGCGCTCAAGCCTGGCGAGCTCGACAAGTCCTTCGAGCAGATGGCCGCGGCCGAGAACATGACCGTCGACGAGCTCTTCATCGCGACCGAGAAGAAGACCGGGATGACCGAGCAGGACTACCGCGACGAGATCCGCCGGCAGATCCTGGAAGGCAAGCTGCTCAGCCAACGCATCCGAGGACGCGTCCGCATCACCGAGGAGGATCTGAAGAAGGCCTACGCGCGAGCGGTCCGGGAGGACCTCCAGCGCCGCGAGTACCGGCCGGCGTGGATCCTGCTTCGCATCTTGCCGGGCTCCTCTCCTCAGGCGATCGCCCAGCGGGAGGCGCAGGCGAAGGAGGTCTGGCAGGCGCTCGAGGCCGGTGAGGAGTTCGCCGACCTGGCGGCGGCGCACTCGGACGACACCCGAACCAAGGCCAAGGGCGGCGATCTGGGCATCCACGCCCCAGCGAAGTCCCCGGCCGCGCAGAGCGGCAAGCGGCAGGTCCTCGCCAAAGAGCTCGAGGACCGCCTCCTCTCCCTCGAGGAGGGCGCGTACACGCAGCCGTTCCGCTTCGGGGAGGCCATCGTCATCATGACCCTCCAGTCGCGCGCCCCCTCGCGCTTCACCACCTACGAGGCAGCCAAGCCCGAGATGATCCAGCGCCTCCAGAACGATATCGTGATGCGCGAGCGCGCCGCGTGGCTCGAGGAGCTGAAGAAGCGGACCCACGTGGAGATCCGACAGTAGGTAACGGATCGCGCAGCATCCATGGGCGCGGCTTCCCCCACGCCGTTTACCGAAAAACGCCCACGAGCCCCCACACAGGGCTTGGTACGGCGAGTGCCAGGGAGCCGCTCATGAGCCGAACCTGCTTCACGTCCCTGGGCCTCCTCCTCTGCGCTTGCTCCGCCGATCCCTCGGGCTCGGGTGGCGGCGGCGGCAGCGGCGGGGAGGACGTCACGGCCGCGACCACGAAGGCCTCCGCGACCGCCACCACCGGCACGACCACGGCCGCGACCGCGACCGCGACCACGGTCACGAACGGCAGCGGCAGCTCCGTGAGCACCACGGGGATGGGCGGCGCCGGCCCCTCCAGCAGCGGGGTCGGGGGGGGCGGCGGCGGCGCGCCGTGCGCCCACGACGTGTGCACCGAGGGCGTCGCGCTCGTGGACGGGTGCGATCCCTGCGTCACGACGGTGTGCGCGGCGGACCCATTCTGCTGCGACGCGCTCGATGGCGCGTGGGACGACGTCTGCGTCGGAGAGGCGGTGACGCTCTGCGGGGCGCCCTGCCAGACGCCGCTGATGCCAGGCGACCTCGTGATCACCGAGATCATGAACAACCCGATGGAGGTCAGCGACGCCGCCGGGGAGTGGTTCGAGATCTTCAACACGACCGGGTCGGACATCGACCTGCAAGGCTTCGTGATCCACCACGACGACATGGACCCGCCCCACCTCGTCGCGACCTCGCTGGTCGTCCCGGCGCTGGGCTACGCGGTCCTCGGCAACAACTCGGACCCGCTGACGAACGGCGGCGTCACGGTCGACTACGTCGCGACCGACATCTTCCTCAACAACACCGTCGATCTGCTCGGGCTCGAGGCCCCCGGCGGGCTCATCATCGACGACCTCATCTGGGACCAGGCCTCCGGCCTCGACCCCGACGGCGCGAGCCGGAGCCTGGACCCGAACTTCATCGACGCGCTCGCCAACGACGACGACACCAACTTCTGCGAGGCCACCACCTTCATCAGCGGCGGCGCGGGGGATCGCGGCACGCCGGGCGCCGCCAACGACCCCTGCCCTTGAGCTCCGACACCGACAGCGCCGCGTTTCCTCCCGCCGACTGTCGGGCGTGCGCGCGCTGCTGCTTCGCGGATACGGCGCTCCACGTCCAGGTGTTCGAGGTCGATCTGCGGCGCATGGGCGCGCGCGCCCGCGCCTTCGTCGCCTTCAGCGGGGAGCACGGCTTCATGCGCTTCGACGAGGGCCACTGCGCGGCGCTCGCGCCCGACCCCGACGCCGCGGGCTGGGCGTGCGGCATCTACGAGGAGCGCCCCGACGTGTGCCGGAGCTTGGAGCGCGGGAGCTCCGGCTGCCGCCACGAGTTCACCGCGAAGGCGGGCCGCCCCGACGTGGCGCTCGCCCGCCTTCGATCTCCACGAAGGAACGTTGAGACCCTTTGACGGACGCTCGAGCAGCGGGTGTCGTACACCTGCCGCATGAGGCTCTCGACGCGATCTGGGCACGCGGTGACGCACATGGCAGGCCACGTGAAGCTCCTCGGAGCAGGGGCGATCGCGCTCGGCGCGCTCGCCGCTTGCGGCGACGACGCAGCCGGCCCTTCCGGCCCCGACGGAGACGGCGCCGGCGCGACCGGCGGGAGCGCGACGGGGGCGGGCGGCGCGGGAGGGGGGGAGCCGCTCTGCGAGATCGGCTCCCACGACGACGGCACCGGCGTGTGCGTCGCGGAGCTCTCGCCCTTCCAGGCGACCTCCGAGCTCACCGACGCGCGCGACCACCACGTCACCTTCACGGCCGACAAGCCCGGGGGCAAGTTCGTCTACGTCATCGGGGGCATGGTCGACATGATGGCGGCGGTCTACAGCATCGAGCGGTCGACCGTGGCGCCCGACGGCTCTCTGGGCGCGTGGGAGACGCTGCCGAGCGGGCTTGGCTCCGTCGGCCCGATGGTCGCGAGCACCGGGACGACGGTGCTCGTCGCCGGAGGCGTGCGGAGCAGCGGCGTGAGCCGGAAGACCAACCTCTTCACGATCGGAGACGACGGCTCCCTGGCGGGGCCGACCGACGGCCCGGACCTGCTGGACGCCCGCTTCCACGGGGCCGCGGTCCTGGTGAACGGGGTCGTCTACGCGACCGGCGGCCTCGACCCGACGGGCACGAGCCTCGCGACGACGGAGACCGCGACCCTCAGCGACGCCGGAGGCGTGGGCGCGTGGACGCCCGGGCCCGACCTCCCGCTGCCCACGAGCCACCACGGCCTGGCCGCCTGGGGCGACTACCTCTTCGTGACGGGCGGGCTGCACCGCATCGACAACGACTCGCCCAACGACGTGAACTACGACACGGTGTGGCGGTCGAAGATCGAGCCGGGGGGCGGCCTCTCGGCGTGGGAGGAGATCGGCACGCTGCCGACGACGCTCGGCGTCCACGCCTCCTTCGCCCACGCGGGGCAGCTCTACTTGATGCACGGGCTGGAGCTCGACGGCCTCTCGTTCCTGAAGACCGTGCAGCGGGCGCCGATCGGCGCCGACGGGTCCATCGGCGCCTGGGAGACGCTGACGCACGAGATCTCGGTCCGGCGGGGGCACTGCCACCAGACCCCCATCCTGGACGGCGTCCTCTACTCGATCGGCGGCGCCAGCGCGGCCGGATCGCAGACCGAGTCGTTCTTCGCGAGGTTCGAGTAGCGCTCAAGGGCTCGTGTCGATCGCGACGTCCGCCTTGCGCTCCACGGCCATCTCGACGTCTACCACCACGGTCTCCCCGAGCGACACGTCCACGGTCCGCCGCTCCGCCGGCGCGCGCGGATGCTGGAGCAAGATCTCGTGCCTGCCGGGCGCGACGGAGATCGGGCGGCCGATCGGGGTGACGTCGACGACCTCGCCGTCGACGCTCACCTCCGCCCAGGGGTGCGCGAGGACGCGCACGTAGCCGACGCGGCCGGGCGCCGGCAGCCCGACCGGAGGCGCAGGCCCCGCGCCTCCCAAGATCGCCATCACCGCGACCATCGCGGCGCTGATCCCGCCGAGCGAGAGGAGCAGCGGGCGCGTCGACGGCGGCGGCGCGCCGCGCTCCGCGCCGGGGGAGGCGTCGAACCCCGCCCGGGAGAGCGCGCCTCGGACCACGTGCTCCGCCCCCGCAGAGCGACCGAGCAGATCCGCCAGATCCTCCGCGAGGCGCGCGGCGTTCTCGTGCCGGAGGGCGGGCAGCTTCTCGAGCGCCCGCGAGACCACGTGGTCGAGGCCGTCGACCGCGGTCTCCGGCAGCGGGGGCGGCGCGGCGACGCGGATGCGGCGCGCGACGCTGCTCGCCTCGGCCGCGTCCCGTCGATCCGCCTCGTGGAACGGATGAGCCGAGCTGGCGATCTCGTGGACGATCACGCCGACGGAGAAGACGTCGCTCTGCGCGAGCGGCGGCTCCCCGGAGACCCGCTCCGGCGCGCGGTAGTCGGCCTCGGGGCCGGGCTCCGGGACGCCCTTCTCCGAGGCCGGCTCTCCGATCGGCGCCGCGTCGAGGAGGCCGCCGAGCTTGAGCGCGCCCGCGCTCGTCACGTGCACGTGCTCCGGGCACACCGCGAGGTGCGCCAGGCCCTGCGCGTGGAGGCGAGCCAAGGCCCCGGCGAGCAGCACGCCGATCGCCACCACCTCCTCGGGATCGAACCCACCGGCCCCGGGCATCGCCGCCATCAGGTCCCGGAGGCTCGGGCCGGAGGGAGCCTCGAGGACGATGGCCGAGCGGTCGCCATCCCGGAGCAGCTCCAGCAGAGCCAGCGTGGGATCCCCCTCGAGCCGAGCGATGCGCGTGGCCTGCGTCTCGAGCGCGAGCGCGAGGTCCGGCCCGGCCGCGAGGGTCGGCGCGGTGGTGACCAGCCAGACGCGTCGGCCGAGCGTCTCGTGGATCGCCTCGTACGTCACGAAGAGGCCTCGACGCTTCTCCGCGGCGCCGAGGACGTAGGGGCCGAGACGAGCCGGCTCGCTCACGACGGCCGCGACAGGAGGCTCTGGCGGAGGACCCCCTCGGGTGGGGTGGCGCCCGCGAGCTCGAGGAGGGTGGGCGCAAGATCCGCGAAGGTCCCCTCGGGCCTCAACACGACGCGGTCGGGGCCGCCTCGAACCACCAGGAGCGGGGCGTGAGCGTCCGGCGGATCGCCAGCGCGACCGTGCGTGGATGTGAGGAGCAGGACCCCGCCCGCGTCGAGGACGGACGACGCGAGGGCGCCGAGCGCGCCGTCCATCTCCGCGAGCGCGCGGTCGAGATCGGCCGGGTCGGCGGAGCGCGACGCTGCCTCCAGCCCGCCGATCGCGACCACCACGACGGCCGAGCGACGCGCGGCGACGTCGTCCGCGGCTCGCTCGAGCGCGGCCCGATCCGACGGCGCGCGCTCCCGCGCGACCGAAGGGTGCGGAGGTGCGCCCGCCGTGAAGTACCACTCGAGGTGGTGCTCCCGCCCAGGGCTCGACACGTAGAGCTGCCGATCACCTCGGTCCGCGAAGAACGCCGAGAGAGAGAACGCCGGCTTCTCGTCGGGGAGCGCGACGGCGACGTGGGCGGCCGACGGGAGGTCGACGAGGGAGGCCACGCGCCCTGGCTCGAACGCGATGACGCGGCGGCCGCGCCAGAGCAGCTGCGGGGCGACGTGATCGGGTACACCGACGCCGGTCAGGGCCGCAGCGAGCTGCGAGAAGCCCTCCCCGCGCACCCCCACCAGGAGCGCGACGTCGTGGCCACGCCACGCCCACTCCCCCGTCTCGCTCGGCATCTCCATCACGAGCTCACCTCGCACCCCCGCGTAGTCCCCGATCCGGATCGGTCGGAGCTCGTCGTCGGTCACCTCTGCGTCGTAGTGGCTCACCAGCGACTCGTACACCGACGCCGAGACGGGGACGTCCTCCCCGAGGACGACGGCGCGGAACACCTCGAGTGTGCGATCCCAGTCGCCCCGCGCGTCCAGCGCGAAGCCGCGCCCCGACAGCGTGGCGATCGTTCCCCCGTCCAGAGATTCCTCGAGCGGCTCGAGGCAGCGCCACGCGCTCTGCGGGGGCATGTCGATGCCGTCCGTGATGGCGTGGACCACGAACGGGAGGCGGTAGTACGAGAGCACCTCCGCGACCGCGGCCAGATCCCGCGCTTCTCCGTGGCTGCTCGAGTCGGACGCCAGACCGAACACGTGGAAGGTGCACGCGGGCTGCTCCCGGAAGGTCATGAAGTCCGTGACGCTGCGCTTGCCGTCGTCCGCCAGATCGAGGAGGGAGGCCACGACCGGGAGGCTCGCGATCGACGACTGCTCGAGCAGCGCGTCGAGGCGCGCGCGCGCCACCCGAGCGGGCGCCCCGCTGCTCGCCGTGCGGTACGCCGCGTGCTCGCTGCGCGCGGCGGTGCGCGGCGCGCCCACGGCCTCCCCGGTCGCCGCGAGCCGCGACCACGGGTGCTCCTGCACGAGCCGCGAGAGGCACGGGGTCTCCGCCCCCACGCGCGGCCCCGAGTCGGTCATCCCCCAGCCGTCGAGGAACACCACCACGACCGGGCCCCGGCCGCTCTCCGGCGCCGACGGTCCGCCGGCGCTCATGCGCTCCGACGCTCGCGCGTCACGGTCTGCCGGGTCACGATCGCGGCGCGCGCGAGCTCGTCGGCGCGCTCGTTCAGCGGAATGCCGGCGTGGCCCCGCACGTACACGAACCGGACCCCCCGCCTCTCGCGGAGCACCCCGCGGATCCGCTCGATGAGCGCGGTGTTGGCCTTGGCCTTCCACCCCTTCGAGAGAACACCGATCGCGTATTGGCTGTCGGTGTGGATGATGACCGGCTGATCGGTCATCTCGAGCGCGCGGAGGATCGCGGTGAGCTCCGCGATGTTGTTGGTCCCCTCGCCGAGGAACTCGGACCGCTCGTCGCAGCGGCCTTCGTGCTGGAGGACCACGCCCACGCCCGCGGGCCCTGGGTTGCCCGTGCAGGCGCCGTCGGTGTACGCGACGGCGACGCCGCCCTCGGCGACCTCCGGAGCGAGGGACGTCTCACCCTCTCCCGCCGTCGCCGCCGGCTTCTTCTTGCGCGCGCGGGGCCGCGCGGCGCCGCCGGCTTCCGTGCCGGTCGGAGACGCCTCGGCCGCCGAGCACGTCTCGTCCGGAAGGGGCGAGGCGTCGACCACCTGGAGGTTCCGCGCGGCGGCCTGGTAGGCGCGGCCGTCGTTCGGCTTGTACCGCACCTCCACGCGGCCTCCGCTCGAGCTGAGCTCTCCCCGCGCGTCGGCGCGCGCGTACACGAGCTGGTCGCGGAGGCGGGCGCGGACCCACGGCATGGCATGGAACTAGCTCGTGAGGGCGTCCGTTGGAAGAGGGGAGCGCGCCTCCGTGGCGGCGTCCAGGGCGTCCAGGACCTCGGCCGCCGTCGGCCGCGCCGCTGGGCTCGGGTCGAGGCATCGCCGGAGCAGCGCCGATATCGGCGCGGAGAGCGCCGCCGCGCCGGTGACTTTCCGCAGCGTGAAGGGTCGCCCCGCCAGCGCGTCGAGGATCGGCGGGGTCGAGAACGGCAGCTCGCCCGCGAGCAGCTCGTGCGCCAGCGCGCCGAAGCTGAAGATGTCGGCCGACGCCTCTGCGGAGCCTGCGCGCATCGCCAGGTCGGGCGCCCTGTAGCGCGGCGTGCCCATCAACACGCCGGTGGCCGTGAGGGCCGGGCTCTTCTCCGGCGAGGGCGCCGCGGCGCCCTCCGAGCCGGCCGCCCCTACTCCGACCGTGGCCGCCAGCGCGTCGACCGTCGGATCGCCGGCGCCGATCCTCGCGATCCCGCAGTCGGCGATCTTCGCGATCCCTCCGGTCGCGAGGAGCACGTTCGCTGGCTTGAGGTCACGGTGCACGATCCCTTCCGCGTGCAGCGCGACCAGGCCACGCGCGATCTGACGCAGGATCGGCAAGGCCCACGCCGGGTCGCCGTAGCGTTCACGGTGGTCCGAGAGCGCCCCGCCGAGGACCAGCTCCATGACCACGTAGAGCGCGCCACCGTCCGAGACGTCGACGTCGACCATCGAGACCAGGTTCTCGTGGGACACCTGGGCGGCGACCTGCGCCTCGCGCGCCAGCCGCGCCAGCGCAGTGCCGGTGGTCGCCGCGGTGAGCACCTTGAGGGCCAGCCGCTTGTGGTCCACAAGGCGCTCCACCTCGTACACCGCGCCCATCCCGCCCTGCCCGAGCGCGCGGACGACGCGATACCTCCCGTGGACCTCCGCGCCCGGCTGGAGCTCGATGAGCCGCTCCGGCACGGCGCCGATGCGAGCGAGCGCCTCGGCGAGGCGCTGAGACCGGTCGGCGAGCTGCCGCTGGAGCTCCTGGCTGAGCGCCGAGTTCTCGCGATCCTTCTCCTCGAGCGAGGCGACGCGCGCGCGCAGCTCCACGTTCAGCGCGTCGGCGTCGCGGAGCGAGCGGACGTGGTCGCGCGCGAGCACCGCCGACTGGATGACCGAGAAGATCGACGGCCCGAACACGAACGTGTGGGCGCCGCCTGCGATCTCCCCGCCGCCAGAAGCGAAGATGACATCCACCGGCGCGGCGAGCCCGACGAGGGCCCACGCAACCAGCAGGGCGGCGGCTCCGACGCGGTCTCGCCCCGCGAGCCAGAGCCTCGCGAGCGTGACGACCTGGTAGGGCACGACCAACGCGGCCAGGTAAGCCGGGAGGTTGTTCAGCCACAGGTGCCGCGGGAAGGGCCCGAGGGTGAAGAGCGTCGGGACGAGCGCGAGCGGCGCCAGTCGCCAGAGCAGCGACGGTCGGCCGAGCCCGAAGTACGCGTGGATGAAGAACACGCCGGCCACGGCGCTGACGCCCACGCCGACTCCGGAGGCGAGGATCGGCCCGACCGTGAAGCGCAGCGCGCCGAGCCACTCCAACATGTAGTACGCGACTCCCATCGCCTGGATCGCGAACCAGAGGTGCATGACGCGGCTGCGATCGAGCAGGTAGAGCCCGAGGTACGTGAACCCGATCAGCGAGAGGATCGCGAAGCCGCACAGCACCACGGGGCCGTTCACCGTCCGCACGGCGAGGTACTCGCGGTCACCGCGGTCGGTCCGGCTGAGGCGCGGGGCCACGCCCAGGAAGCTGCCGCGCAGCATCCGCTGCTCGACCTCGAGCACCAGATCGAGGTACCCCGCCGCGGTCTGTCCGCTCTCGACGCGGAACGCGTGCGCCGCGACGACCGGCCACGCCTCGAGATCGTCCGTCCACGCGTCGTTCACGCTCAGGCGCGTGTCGGCCTCGAGGATCGGGAGCACCAGCGTCAGCGGCTGACCACGCCAGTCGTCCGGGAGCTCCACGCGCGCCTTCAGCCGGTAGGTCTGCGGGCGCGGCGCGACGTCGAGCCTCGTCGGGAGCGTGACGGCGCGCTCGTCCCCGGTGTCCGTCACCAACGTCCACGCGGTGATCTCGAGCCGTCGCTCCGGGGAGCAGCCCGCCAGCCCGAGCACCAAGCAGAGCAGGACCCACCACAGCGCACCCGCGCTGCCCCCTGCAGCGCTCGGCGGGACGCCTGCGAGCCGGCGCGTCATGGTGACATGCTAGCAAGTCGTAGCCGGCGCCGACGAAGTAGCCCGCGCTCTGGCTGCGTCCCCCGCACCGACTCTTGCCGGCGGTGAAAGGGCGCCGGCGCGCCCTCGGGACCGGGTACCATCGAGGGCATGCGCACGGCCGCGGTCGGTGTCCTGCTGCTGCCATCGCTCGCGGCGTGCTTCGTCGACTTGCTCGGCGAGGGTGGGACGACCCGCCCCGAGCCCCACGGAGGAGGTGGGGGCGGGAGCGGGAGCGTCGGGGAGGCGGGCGCGCCCCTCGGAACGACGACCGGCACCGGGGTCACGGCGAGCGCGACGACCGCCGTGACCTCGACCGCGAGCTCCTCGGCCGCCGCCACGACCACCGGGGGGCCTACGCAGACGTGCGCCGAGCAGTACGGCGCGTCGGACGGGTACTCGCCGTGCGTGGAGACGCCCACGGAGTGTCATTTCGGGACCATCATCAACTACGCCGCGAGCTGCACCGAGGTCTGCGCGGCGGGAGGAGGCACCTGCCTCGACGCGTACGGGAATGGCGTCAACGGCTGTGACGGGTCGACGCTGGGGTGCGACTTCGACGACTACTACAACCTCGTGTGCGCCTGCTCGCACGATGCCCCCTGAGCCCGAGGGGCGGCCAGCTCCTTCGCTCAGCCCCTGGTTGCTCGCGGCGGCCGGCGCGCCCGCGCTGGTCCTCCTCGCGGGCATCGCCCTCGCCACGGGAGCGCCGGAGCACTACCGCGTAGCGGCGCAAGAGGACGGCTGGATCGAGTGGGCGACCGTCCTCACGTTCGCGACGGCCGCCGCGCTCGCCGCCGTCGCGGGCCTGCGCCGGCCCCCGCCGGAGGACCCGTCGCCGCGTCTCACTCGGCTGGCGCTCCTCGGGCTCGCGGCGTTCTGCGTGTTCGTAGCGGGCGAGGAGATCTCGTGGGGGCAGCGGCTCCTGGCCTTCCGTCCCCCCACGCTCTTCCTCGAGAGCAACTATCAACAGGAGGCGAACCTCCACAACCTGCTGAAGAACGTCTTCGACTCGCGCTGGCAGGTCGCGAGCATCGCGGGCGGCTACGGCGTGCTCGCGCCGCTGCTCGCCCCCCAGGCTTGGTTTCCTCGGCCGCTCGCGCCGAACCGGGCGGTCGCCCCGGCGTCCTTGCTCGTCGTCGTGCTCGAGGTGACCTACCCCTTCGACCTCGCCGGCGAGCTCGCCGAGCTGTCGCTCGGGCTGATCTTCGTGGTGGACGCGAGCCTCCGCTGCGCCGCCGGTCACGCGGCGCGCGGCGCGCGGCGCGCCGTCCTCGCGCAGCTCGCCGCGCTCTCCGCGGCCGCCGCGTTCGCGCCGCTCGTCGACTGGACCGTTGGCGGCGGCGCCGACGAGCGCGTCGCCGCCGCCAGGGCCGAGATCGATCGGCTTGGCCGCGACCTCGCCGACGACGCGAACCGCACCGACGAGCTCTCGCGCAAGACGCGCGTCCACAAGCGCCTCTTCACGGCTGCCCGCGAGGGCTACGTCCGCTTCGGCGACCGCTCGGAGCTCCTCGAGGGGCGGCGCACACCGGCGGAGGGCGCGAGCGAGACCGCGCGAACCGACCGCCTCGGCTACTTCCTCGATCCGTGGAATCAACCCTACTGGCTGCTCTACGAGTCCGTGGGGGACACCCGAGGGCTCGCGTGCGTCTACTCGTTCGGGAAGAACCGCCGCCGCGACAGCGCGCTGGACGAGGACGCCTCCGGGGATCGCGTGGAGCTCGTCGACGACGACATCGGCGTGTGCGTGCCCGTGGAGCGCGCGCGGCCGTTCGCGCCATAGCCGTCCGCGCCGCTCACCATTGCACCTCGACGTCCCCGATCTCGGTGCACGGCTGCCAGCAGCTCCCGTCCGACACCGCGACCTGCTCGCTGTACGAGTACGTGAGCGCGCCTCCGGGCAAGAAGCCCTCGATGTGGTGGTTCGTCTGCCATTGGCAGCCATCGGGTCCCGGCACGACGAGCACGCCGTCGAGGGACAGGAAGCCCTGCTGGACGGTCCCCGAGAAATCGATCGACCCGAGCGTCGCCGTGACCTGGCCGCCTCCGCACGGGTACTGGATGGTGCCGGTGGAGCCCGCCTCGACGGGGAAGTCGACGCAGTTCGGGTTCGACGGCGTCGACCCGGTGACGAGCAGGGTGGGCTGACAGTCACCGATCTCGCAGTCCGAGTCGATCTCCCCGTTGCAGTTGTCGTCGGTGCCGTTGCAGACCTCGACGTTGTCCGATCCTCGGGTGCAGCCGCCGCAGGTGAGGACGTCGTCGGCGCAGAGGTCCGTGTCGCCGCCGTCACACGCCGAGCCGAGCGCGAAGTCCTCGTCGATTCCCCCGTCGCAGTCGTCGTCGAGGTCGTTGCAGGCCTCGGGCGTCGGGCCCACGTCGTCGCATGGCCCGAACACGCCGCCGCCGCACGTGCGCGTCCCCGGCGAGCACTCGCCCACGTCGGTGCCGCACACCTCGACGGAGCCGTCGAGGCACGGCGGCATGGGCGCGGCGCCGCCGCCCCCGGCGCCGCCCCCTGCGGACGCGGCCCCGCCCCCGCCGCCGGCGTGAGGACCGGCCCCCTCCGCGCTCTCCCCGTCTCCAGGCAAGCCGCTTCGCGCGCCGCAGGCCGACGTGAGACCTACCCCCAGCGCGAGGACGAGCTCGCACCCGTTGGAGCGCAGCACGGGCCAGAGCCTTCACGGGCCGCGCCGCGCCGCCAAGAGCAAAACTCTCCGGGGGCCCTCGCGCCCGATTGACGCGCCGCGCGGTCGATTCGAAGGGAGACCTGATGTACACGCGACGACGGGGCGCCCTCGTGCTCGCAGCGCTCCCGCTGCTCGGAGGCTGCGACCAAGACGATCCGAGCGCGGCGGGGGGCGCTCCGGAGGGCGGGGGCGGCGCCGGCGGCGCCCCGACCGAGCTGCCTCCGTTGCCGGCCGTCCAGGGCCTGCCGACGCTGGAGGATCAGAACCCCGATCCCACCATCGTGGAGGTGGATCTGGTGGCGCGGCCTCGCTCGCTCCCCCTCCTCGCGGGCGCCGAGACCGCCCTGCTCACCTACAACGACGTCCTGCCGGGGCCGCTGCTCCAGGCGCGCGTCGGGGACCGCGTGATCGTGCACTTCACGAACGAGCTCTCCGAGCCCACGACCATCCACTGGCACGGGCTGCGCATCTCGGATCAGATGGACGGCTCACCCATGATCCAGGCGCCCGTGGAGCCGGGGCAGAGCTTCACGTACGACTTCACGGTGCCCGACGCGGGGACGTTCTGGTACCACACGCACGCGCACCAGATCGAGCAGCTCGAGCGGGGTCTCTACGGGGCGATCGTGGTTCACGAGGCGGAGCTTCCGGCGTTCTCCACCGAGCGCGTCTTCGTCGCGGACGACATCCGCCTCGACACCGAGAACCAGATCGCGCCGTTCAACGCGAGCGGTCCGGACATCGGCATGGGCAGGGTCGGCAACACCTTGCTCGTCAACGGCGCGGAGGCGCCGATCGCGCCGCCCATCGCGCGCGGCGCCATCGAGCGGTGGCGCTTCATCAGCGCCAACAACGCGCTCTCGTACGGGCTCCGCGTCACGGGCGCCGACGTGAGGGTCATCGGCACGGACGGTGGGCTCTTGCCCGAGCCCTTCACGCTCGATCGCGTCGAGGTGGCCGCCGGTCAGCGCTACGACCTCGAGGTCCGTCCCCACGCCGACGCGGCCGAGGTGGTGGTCGAAGCGCTCATCCTCGTCGTGGACAGCCAGGGCAACGTCTTCGAGGAGCCCTTCGAGCTGGTGGCTGCCGCGGTGGAGGGAGAGGTCCTGGCGGACGAGCCGGTCTACCCCGTGGTCAGCCTACCGGCCTCCGACGTCGTCCCCGCGCGCGCGCTCGACTGGGCGCTCTCGGGCGGCGTCGTCGCTGGACAGGTGGAGTTCACCATCAACGGCGAGGCCGTCTTCGTAGGGGACACGCACGAGCACGTCATCCTCGACACGTTCGAGCCGAACGTGCCCGTCACCATCACGCTGTCGAGCACCGTCAGCCCGGCGCACCCGTTCCACCTGCACGGCCAGTTCTTTCAGATCGTCGCGCGCGACGGTCAGCCCGTCTTCGAGCCCGGCTGGCGCGACACCGTCCACGTCCGCGGCGCCGAGGACGTCACGATCCTGGCGTACTTCGAGAACCCCGGGCGCTGGATGGTGCACTGCCACATCTCGGAGCACGCCGAGAACGGCATGATGGCCGACGTCGTGGTCGGGCAGCCCGCCCACCACCACCCCTAAGGACGCCCGTGGAGCTCTTCAGCGCGGCGGCCGACCGGAACAAGGGTCCCATCCTGGAGGTCCTCCGCACCGTGTTGCCGGTCGAGGGGAGGGTGCTCGAGATAGCCTCGGGCTCCGGGCAGCACGTCGCGCACTTCGCGACGCACCTGCCGCGCCTGCGCTTCGCGCCGAGCGATCCTGCCGCCGACGCCAGGGCCAGCATCTCGGCGGTCGCGGCCGGGGTGGGTCTGCCGAACCTCGAGCCGCCGCTCGCGCTCGACGTCTGCGTCGAGGGGTGGACCTCTCGGGTAGGAGGGCCCGTCGACGCGATCGTCTGCATCAACATGATCCACATCGCGCCGCCCGAGGCGCTCGGCGGCCTCGTGCGTGGCGCGGCCCTGCTGCTGCCGCCAGGTGGCCCGCTGGTCCTCTACGGACCCTACCGCTTCCACGGCGCGTTCCTCGCCGAGAGCAACGCCGCCTTCTCGGAGTCGCTCCGTGCGCGGAACGCTGTGTGGGGCGTGCGCGACGTCGACGACGTCGAGTCGGCCGGGCGCGCGGTGGGGCTCTCCCTCGAGCCGCCCGTCGCGATGCCCGCGAACAACCACGTGCTCGTCCTGCGCCGCGCCCCCTGACCGGCGCCGAGCAGGGCGGCCCGCGCCGGTGGACCCTCGAACCCGCCCGTTGTAGACGGCAGCCGTGCCGATCGACACCATCTTCCGACCGCGCCTCTTCGAGGGGCGCGTGTGCGTCGTCACCGGCGGTGGCAGCGGCATCGGCCTCGTGACGGCCCGGGAGCTCGGCGCGCTCGGCGCCACGGTGGCCATCTGCGGGCGGAAGCGGGACAAGATCGACGCCGCGCTCACCTCGCTCCGGGAGGACGGGCTGGAGGAGGCGCGGCTCCACGGCGGGACCTGCGACATCCGGGATCCCGACCAGATCACCACGTTCGTGTCCGAGGTCCTCGAGCGCTTCTCGAGCGTCGACGTCCTCGTGAACAACGCCGGGGGCCAGTTCCCGAGCCCCGCGGAGGGCATGAGCCCGAAGGGGTGGGAGGCCGTGGTCCGCAACAACCTGAACGGCACCTTCTACATGACGCGGGAGGTGGCCACCCGCGCGATGATCCCCCAGAAGCGCGGCCGGATCGTGAACGTCACCGCGATGGTGGCGCGCGGCTTCCCGGGCATGAGCCACACGGGGGCCGCCCGCGCCGGGGTGGAGAACCTCACGAAGAGCCTCGCCATCGAGTGGGCGTCCTACGGGATCCGCGTCAACGCGGTCGCTCCGGGCAACAACATCCGCTCGAGCGGCACCGCCCAGTACGGCGAGGAGATGCTCGAGGTGACCCGCCGCGCGACGCCCCTCAAGCGCCTCGGTGTGCCCGAAGAGGTGGCCCGTGTCATCGTGTTCCTCGCCAGCTTCGCGAACGACTTCGTGACCGGCCAGGTCTGGGGCGTCGACGGAGGGCAGCCTCTCTGGGGCGACATCTGGCCCATCCCCGATCCGACGTGACCGCCCACGCGACGAACCCACCCTCGCTCCCGTACAAGCGCCCGCGGCTGCGCGCGGCCTGGGAGCGTGTGCTCTGGGTGCTGCGGCCGATCGGTCGGTTCTTCGCGGCGATCGCGGGGTGGTTCGCTGGCTACTTCGTGGAGCGCACGCCCACGGTGTGGGTCGCGTTCTGGCCGATCCTGCTCCTCGTCTCGGTCGTCTACACGCGCTGCCCGACGACCAACTACATCTTCGACGAGCAGGAGGCCCTGCTCGCGAACCCGTACGTGAACCAGGTCGGCTTCGCCTACGAGGACGCGATCTATCGAGACTTCTGGGGCCTCCCCGCCAACGCGAGCATCGGCTCGTACCGGCCGATCCCGAACTTCCTCTGGCGAGGCCTCGTCGAGGTGGGGGAGCGGGCGCAAGGCCCGCTCGACGGGAGCGAGACGCTCTCGGGGCTCCTCGAGCGCGCGCACGATCCCGAGCCGGTGCCGAAGCTGACGGAGGTCGCTCGACGCTCCTGGTTCCAGCACGTCTACAACCTCTTCTTTCACGCGCTGGTGGGCGCGGTGTTCACGGCCCTCGCCTATCGGCTGTCACGCTCGAAGCTCACGGGCTGGGTGACCGGCCTCACGTTCGTCACCGCGGCGATCCTGACGGAGGCGGTCTCCGGCGTCGTCGGGCTCGCCGACGTGCTGGGAGGCCTCGGCGCCGTGCTGGCGATCCTCGCGGTGTCGATGCGCGCCCACGCGATGCCCTTCGCGGTGTTCCTGGCCGTGATGCTCGGCCTCTTCTCGAAGGAGAGCGCCATCGTCTGCGTCCCGCTCGTGCCGATGGCCGCGGTCCTCTTCGCCCCCATGCTCCACCCGGAGCGCCCCGCCCGGCTCGTGCGCGGCGTCCTGGCGGCCGCCGGCTGCCTCGCGGCCTTCGTCCTCTACACGGAGCTCCGCAAGCGGTGGTTCCCCTCCCCGCTCCCGGGCGAGATCTCGGAGCCGCTCGCCCCCGGCTACAACCTGGCCGCGCAGGCGACCCGAGACTTCCTCCTCTGGTTCCACCAGGCGCCGCTCCCCAAGGATCCGCTGAACAACCCGCTCGTCGACGCGCCCGTCGACCTCCGGTTCGCCGGCGCGCTCCGCGTGTACGCGCGGGGCCTCTGGCAGGTGATCATGCCCTGGACCCTGTCGGGAGATTACTCCTACCCGCAGGAGCCCATCCCGGACACGCAATGGTTCCCCGAGAGCGTGATCGGCTGGCTCCTCTTCGCGGGTCCGCCCGGCGCGGCGCTCGGTCTGTGGATCGTGTGGCTGCGGCGCGAGCGCAAGCAGCCCGACGAGACGCCCGAGCCGCTGGAGGTCCCCGGCATCGCGCTCGGGTGGCGCTGGCTCGCCCGCGTCACCCGGAACGACGCGTTCCTCCACGTGGGGCGCGGCGTCTACGAGGCCGCCTTCATCGTCCTCGCGTGCTGGCTCTCCTACCGCATGCTCGGGATCGGCCCCGGCGAGATCAACAAGGACATCGTCGACACCGACCCCGAGCACAACATCTTCGTGCCGCTCGACTGGCTGCGGGACGCTCTGCTCTACACCGCCCTCGGGTGCATCGCCTTCGGCGCCGCGACGGAGGCGCTCTGGAGCCGGCGGCAGCGCGGCTACTACGATCCCTTGCTGCCGATGATGGCGGTCGGGATGGTGTGGCTGGTGGTGAGCTACTTCCCCCACTCCAACATGTACGTGCTCTTGCCCACCGTGCGAGCGGAGCGGCTCTGGTACTTCCCGGTGATCGGGACCTCGCTCGTGATCGGGCCGCTGCTCGTGACCGCGTACAGGCGGCTCGCGCGCTCGAGGTGGCAGACCGTCGCGCGCTTCGCGTGGGTCGTCCCGACGGCGTTCCTCTCCTTCCAGGGTGTTCGGGCGTACCTCCACGCGATGGACTACAGAGACGACCTGGTCTTCTGGGAGGCGACGAAGAACGCCGTGCCGAACAGCGCCAAGGCGCACCTCAACTACAGCGTCATGGCCGGCGCCCGACACATGTGGGAGGTCCGCCTGGGCGAGAGCCACCTCGCGCGGCGCCTCGCGCCCAAGTGGGCAATGGCGCACGTGTACACCGGCGACACGCTGTGCCGAATGGGGAGGCCGGACGAGGCGTGGCCGCACTACGCGGAGGGCTTCGATCTCGGTCCGAATGACAAGAGCCTCATCTCGCTCGGCCTGCAGTGCCTGTGGGACACCGGCAAGCTCAAGGAGCACGAGCCCGAGCTGCGGGAGCTCGAGCGCAAGCACGAGAAGTCGTGGCTGGCGTGGCTCGTCTACGACACGTTCTTGAACGGTGAGAAGAACGGCGGGGTGTCGCGCGAGCACCGGCCGCGCAGCTACAACGAGGCCGCCGCCAAGGAGGAGAACGAGGGAGGCTCCGGCGAGGGTGCTGAGGAGAGCGCGGCGACGGCGGAGCCGACGGGCTCGGCCGGGCCAGGCTCCGCGGACGTGACGGCGGACGGCAAGGCGAGCGCGACGGACGACGCGAGCGCCCGCCCGAGCGCGACGGAGAAGGAGTAGCGCGTGAGGCTCCACCCCTTCGCTGCCTGCGCCCTGCTCGCCTGCGGCGCGCCCCCGCCGACCGCGACCGTGACCAGCTCGGCCGCGCCGGTCACGGGCGCCAGCGCCAGCGCCAGCGCGCCGCCGACCGCTGCGACCCCCCCCGCGAAGAACCCCTTCGAGGACCGGTGCCCCGAGAGCTCCCCGGCGTTCACGCCGACGCTGAGCTTCGAGAAGACGAGGACCAGGCCGCTCGTCCTCGCGCAGGGCTCCCCGCGCCACTTCGCGATCGACGCCGCGGCCCGCACCTCCGGGCGCGGCACCGTCAGCGCCAAGTTCACCTATGGCAAGGCGCAGAAGGATCTCGAAGGAGAAGAGGTCACGCTCTTCCTGCGAGACCGGAGCTGCACCTGGCGCTCGGTCGAGACCGCGCTGACCGACGGCGACGGCTGGGCACACGTCGCCGTGCCCGAGAGCGTGCTGGACGCCCCCGGGGTCTACGCGGCGGAGCTCGTCGTCCGTGGCGACGGGAGCCGCGCCGCGTGCAAGCTGTTCGCCGTCGACGAGGGGACGCCCGCCGTCGTTTTCGACGTGGACGCTACGCTCACGACGAGCGACCGGGCCGTCGTGGAGGAGGTCCTCGAGGGCAAGGTCCCGCCGGTGCGTCCGAGCGCCAAGGAGGTCGTCCGCTCCTACGCCGACGCCAGCGTGGCCGTCGTGTACCTCACGGGGCGGCCCTACATGCTCGGCCCCACGACGCGGGCGTGGCTGAGGAGCAACGGGTTCCCGGAGGGTCTGGTGCGCACCACCACCTCTCTCGAGGCGGCGGCCCCCTTGGACAGCGGCGTCGGCGCATTCAAGCAACAGGCCCTGCGCGAGCTCGCCGCCGCGGGCCTCGACTTCCGCGTGGCGTACGGGAACGCGCCGACCGACATCTGCGCCTACGCGGCCATCGGGATCGATCCGCGGCGCACCTTCATCCTCGGTCCACACGCCGGCGAGGCCTGCGCGGGTCACGCGCCGTCCCAAGCGCTCGCGAGCTACGATCTGCACGTGGGGAAGACTGCGTCGTTCTTGGCGAAGCCGTGAGGAAGTCGCCGGCCGAGGTCGGTAACTTTGGTAGCATCCCGCGCATGATCGATCTGACGCGCCCCTCGCTGGCCCTCGGCCTCGTCGTCCTCTTCGCGTGCGGCGGCCCGAGCCAGCCTGCGGGCCAAGCCGACGGCCCCGGCTCGGGAACCGCGCCCGCGGCGACCGACGCCGCCGGAGCGGGGTCCCCGACGTCCGACCCCGGCGCCGCGTCCACGGGCGCCCCGACCTCCGCCGCCACGTCGGCGCCGACGGCCGCGCCCGAGGCGGCTGGCGAGAAGGAGGCCGCCAAGGACCCCTCCCCGCTGGTCATCGAGCTCACCGTGAAGGGGAAGAACCTCGACGACGCGGCCCGCGCCACCATGGAGAAGGAGGCGCTCGCGCTCATCCGGAAGTCGACGAAGCTCGCGCTCCCCACGTCGAAGGGCGTCACCGCGCCTCGGCGCGTGACGGCCACGCTGACCGCGGAGCCGCCCACGGGCGACGCCAAGGGGTTCACGGTCAAGCTCGGCATGACCGGCGTGACGAAGGACGGGCAGTGTCCGCTCTTCGATCTGGACCAGAAGCTCACGATGGAGGGCGGCAAGAAGGAGAGCGCCGCGGACGTCGCGGAGCTCCGGAAGGCGGCGGTGGTCGCGCTCTTCGACGAGCTGGAGAAGAAGTCGCCGACGCTGAAGCCGAACGCCAACTGCACCGCGTACAAGTAGGCGCGCGAGGAGCGCCGCCGCGGTCGCGGCCCCTTCTGCGTCATCGCGAGCCCCGCCGCTACCGCCCCCAGTCGACGGGCGTCCGCCCCGGGGGCGTGACGTTGGGCATGGCGTGGTACCAGCCGCGCGCGATGTCCGGGAGCGGCGCGCACAGGCGCTCCCCGAGATCGATCCGCTCTTCGGGATCGGCGAGGACGTCGAAGCAGTGGAACGCCCCGTCCCACTCGCGGGCCTCGAGCTTGCGCGAGCCCTGCATGACCCCCCAGTTGCGGAAGGAGCACTCCCAGACCCAGGTGCAGTTGGTCATCGGGACCGGCCCCACCGTCCGCTCCGGGCGCGTGATCGGGTGGCCGATCATCCGCGCCTTGAAGGGGTCCATCCCAGGCGCGTCCCAGAGCCCGAGCAGATCGAGGAACGTGGGCCCGAGGTCGAGGTGCCAGACGAGCTCCTCCTTGGCGCCCTTCAGCGTCGCCTCCTCGTCGGGGCTGAGCGTGCCGGGCGGCGCATCCACCCAGCCCTTCACGAGGACCTCCTCGTCGTAGATGGAGCTCGTGTGGCCCATCTGCCAGTGCTCGCGGAACGACTCGCCGTGGTCGGCGGTGTAGACGACGACGGTGCGCTTGCCGCTCTCGGTCGAGCGAATGAAGCGCATGAGCTCGGCGACCGCGAGGTCCGAGCGGTAGACGACGTTCATGTAGTAGTTGAAGAAGTGCTGGTTCTTCTCGGGCCCCTTCGCCATCTCGCTGGGCCGGAACGGCGCGAGCTTCTCCTCGTAGACGTACGGGTAGTGGACGTTCGAGTAATGGACCACGGCGAAGAAGGGCTCCTTCATCTTCGGCCAGTCCTTCTTCACCCACTCGGTCAAGAGCTCGTCGTTCGCGCCCGCGTCCAGATCCGCCGCCGAGTCGAGGTGCGTCGCGACGCACCCGCGCGAGATGGGCAGGTCCTGAATGTACTGGCGGGCGTTGCCGAACATGAGGTTCTGGCTCGTCCAGTAGGCCGAGTCGAAGCCCGCGGCGGCTGCGTAGTCCCAGAGCAGCGGCACGGAGTGCAGCAGGTCCCGCCGCTCCGTCGGGACGACGCCGGACCAGATGTTCGAGATCGAGATCGCGGTCGTCGACGCGTTCGACCGGAGCTGCAAGAGCGGCATGCGGTTCGGCGCGACCGCGTTCGTCCACGGCGTCGCGTCGTCGCACCGCGGGTCTGGCTCGGCGCAGAGGATGTCCCCGCGCTGGCTCTCCTGGAGGATCAGCAGGACGTTGCGCGGCTTCGCCTGCTTCGCGACGAGCCGCGGGACCTCCATCGGGCGCCTCCGCTGGACCCGGAGGTCCGGGGAGTCGTTCGTGATGTCGAAGATCTCCCGTACGAGCGCGGTCATCCCGTGGACGTAGAGCGCGTCCGGCGGCGACGCCTGGATGCCGCGGTAGCTCGTGGGCACGTACGTGGAGCCGTAGACCACGGCGGGGACGAGCAGAACGGAGGCGCGCCACGACCAGCGCCCGGGCCGGATCCGGAGCCGCGCCGCGCGGAGCGTCCACGCGCCGACCAGGAGCGCAGCGATGAAGTGGAAGGCGACCAGCGGGCGCGTGAGCGGGAGGGTCCCGACGATCGACTGCACCCAGTTCTTCGAGTGGATCTGGCCGTCGATGCACAGGTACACGTTCCACACCGCGTGGAAGCCGGCCTCCGAGCCCATGATCACCACGAACGTGGCCAGGAAGAGCCCCGCCATCGCGTGCCCCACGAGGCCCCGGTGGCGCGACGCCGCGTACAGCAGCACGCCCCAGAACACGAGGCTCTGGGCGACGCCGCCGGCGTACGATCCGACGTACTTCGCAGGGAACTCGGCGATCGCGCCGCCGCGGCGGATCACCTCACCGAAGAGCATCCACGCCGTCGGCACCAGCAACAGGAGCAGGTACCGCCGCCGCCGCGACCGGAGCCGCGCGCGAAGCCGACCGCGCCACGTCGCGCGCCCACCCCGCCTACTTGGCTCCAGGCATCCCCCCGTAGGCCTTCTCGGCGATCGCTCGGAGGTCCGCGCACGCGTCGGGCCCCAGGTCCTTGGTCTCCCCCGGATCGGTCGCCACGTCGTGGCAGCGCCACGTCGCGTCCCACTCGCGCGCGATGAGCTTGCGGGTGCCGTGCACCACGCCCCAGTTCTCGAACGCGCAGCCCCACACGCCGCTGCAGTTGGTGAGGAGCAGGGGCTTGGGCTCACCGCGCTGCCGGAGCCAGCTCTCCCCCGGCATCTTCTCCTTGTAGGCGTCGAGCTCCGGGGCGTCCCACAGGCCCACGAGGTCCAGCAGGGTGGGCGCGATGTCGGTGGAGAAGATCGGCGCCTCCCGCCGGGACGCGATGTGCCGCTCCTCGTCGGCCGTCAGCGTGCCCTTCGGCGCGTCGATCCAGCCGGGCACGTGGATCTCCTCCTCGAAGAGCGAAGCCGTGTGGCCGAGCTGACCGTGCTCGCGAAACTGCTCGCCGTGGTCGGCGGTGAACAGCACCACGGTGCGGGCGCCGAAGTCGGTGGCGCGGAGCTCGCGGAGGAAGCGGCCGATGGCCTTGTCCTGGAGGTAGACGGCGTTCTTGTAGTGGTTGCGGTACGCCTCGTTCTCGGACTCGTCCTTCGAGCTCGACGCGGGCTGGAAGGGCGAGTCGGCGGGGTCCACCTTGTAGGGCAGGTGCGTGTTGCCGACGTGCACCATCGCGAAGAAGGGCTCCTTCAGCTTCGGGAGCTCGGAGAGCGCGCGGTCGACGAGGAGCCCGTCGTCACCGCCGAGATCGATGTCCGCCATGGGCTCGATGTCGGTGGCGCCGCAGTGGAACTTGGTCGGGAGGTCCTGCACCCAGAGCCGCGAGTTCGCGAACATCATGTGGTGGCTCGTCCAGTAGGCCGTCTCCATGCCCGCGGCAGCGGCGAAGTCGAAGATCGAAGGCGCCCCGTGCAGCTCCTCTCGCGTGCGTGTCGGCTCGAGCCCCGACCAGAGCACGGCGAGCTGGATCGCCGTGGTCGACGAGTTCGACCGGAGCTGCAAGAGCGGGAGGCGGTCGGGGGCCGCGGCGTTCGCCTGAGGCGCGTTCGGGCACTCCGCGGCGGGGGCGGAGCAGTGCACGTCGAAGCGGAGGCTCTCCGAGAGGAGGAACACCACGTTGCGGGGGCGGGCCGGGCGGGCCTCGAGGGGAGGCAGCGCCGGCGGCGACCTCCGGCCCGGGCGGATCTGCGCCGTGGTGCGCACGCCGGTGAGCTCCTTGATGAGCCCGCCGAGCGCGTGGAAGTAGATGACGTCCGGCGTGGACGCCTGCACCCGGCGGTACGAGCACGGGATCAGGAACACCGCCACGAGCATCACGGAGGCCAGGCCGCGGGCGACGCGGAGGCTGGTGCGCCGCGGCCGGATGAGCTGGCGGCCGGCGTACACGAAGAAGATGGCGAGCAGGAGCGGCGGGCCCATGCTCTTCACGAAGTTCGGACCGTCCGCCTCGAGCTGGCCCAGCATGCTGCCCGTGAACGACGTCCCGAAGAGCGTCGCGTCCAGGTTCAGGTAGCAGGAGTACGACGAGTAGAAGTAGCGCTGCCCGCCGACCGAGAGCGTGAAGAAGACCACGAACACGAGCGACGCAATCCACCGGACCATCCCGCGCGGCGCCGAGCACGCCCAGAGGAGCGTGGTCCAGAGCGCGGCGCTCTCGAGGACGGCCACCGCGTAGCTGCCGAGGTACTTCCCCGGGAACGCGGCGACCTGACTGCCGCGCGTGAGCATGTCGATGACGACGACGGCGAGGACGGGGGTGAGCCCCACCAGGTACCCCCACCGCCGTCGGAAGCGCGCGAACCGACGCATCCGGGGCGTGCTCCTCCCACGCCCCGGCTCGCGCGTGGTCGGCGCGGGGGTCACGGTTCGGGGATCGCTCGCGGACGAGGACATCGGTGCGCTCCGATGAATTCGCTCGGCTCGCCCGAGCGAATCAAGAGCAATATTGACACGCCTTCGTTTTCCCGCCGCCGGCCGAGCGCCGGGCCTTCACCGGGAGCACCCGCAGCAGGCGAGCCCCTCCGGTTCACGTGGCGGGCCGCATGAACTCCCACGGGCCGGAGGGTGGATCAAGGAACATCCGCGCTCGCTCGACCCGTTTCCAGCGGGGCTTCGTCTGAGGCAGAGTGCGCGGCGCATGCCGAACGAACATCCCGCGTCCGACCCGGCGCGACAGCGCCTCTCGGCGGAGCTCGAGTCTGCCCTGGTGCGCGAGATCCTCGGTGAGTTCCACCGGCTGAACGCGTCGTACTTCAAGCGGGCGCTGCGGCCGCCCGTCCTCCTGCTCTCGGACGCCGCCGGCCGCCTGGGCCGGTTCGACCCCGCGAGCCGGACGCTCGAGCTGTCGAGGGCGATGGCGATCGGCGACCCCTGGAGCACGGTGCTCGAGGTCCTCAAGCACGAGATGGCGCACCAGTACGTGCTCGAGGTTCTCCAGGTCCAGGGGGAGCCGCCCCACGGTCCCACCTTCCGGGACGTGTGCCGGCGGCTCGGCGTGGACGCGGCCGCTGCCGGCGTCCCGGCGGCGGCGAAGGAGCGCGGACCCGAGGAGGAGCGGGTGCTCGGGCGCATCGCGAAGCTCCTCGCCCTCGCCGAGAGCCCGAGCCAACACGAGGCGGAGGCCGCGATGAACGCGGCGCAGCGCCTGATGCTCAAGTACAACCTGGACGCCACCGCGGCGCGGGCGAGCTCGGACGACCGCGCGTTCGCGTACCGCACGCTCGGCACGCCGAGCGGGCGGGTGATCGAGGCCGAGCGCACCCTGGCGACGATCCTGGGGGACCATTTCTTCGTCGAGGTGATCTGGGTGCCGGCGTACCGACCGCTCGAGGGGAAGCGCGGCAGCGTGCTCGAGGTCTCGGGGACCCCGGCGAACCTCGAGATGGCGGCCTACGTCCACTCCTTCCTGACGCACGCCGCTGACCGCCTCTGGATCGAGCACCGCCGGGCGCACCGGCTGCGCGGGAACCGCGACAGGCGGACGTTCCTCGCCGGCGTGATGGCGGGCTTCCACGCCAAGCTCCAGGCGGAGAAGCGGGCGCAGGCGCGCGAGGGGCTGGTGTGGGCAGGCGACGCGGAGCTGCACGCCTACTACCGGAGGCGCCACCCGCACGTCGTGACCGTGCGCTACGGGGTCAGCTCACGCAGCGACGCCCACGCCCACGGCCGGGCCGCGGGACAGGCGCTCGTGTTGCACCGCCCCGTGACGAGCGGGCCCGGAGGCAGCGGGCCCAAGCTCCTCCGGGGCCACCGCTGAGCGGGCCGCCCAGGTAAGGAGGAGTCAGGCTGGCCGCGTTGTGTCGGCCGCGCCGCTGCTCCAAGATCGCCTCCATGGACCGGGACGTGACGGACCACGAGCGAGAGGTCCACGAGCGCCGCCGCGCCGAGCTCCTCGAGCAGGTGCCACGGCGCTACAGCCCGCTGCTGCACGTCGCGCTCCCGTCCGCGTTCGGGCTCGGGGTGTGCGTCGCGGCGGCGCTCCTCACGCGGGACGTCCGGGCGCAGGAGCTCCTGCTGCTGCCGATCACCCTGATCCTCGGGTGGGGGTTCGAGTGGCGCATGCACAAGTCGGTGCTGCACGAGCGGCGGCCCGGCGCGGGGATCCTCTACGTGCGCCACGAGCTCACGCACCACGTCATCTTCCGTTACGAAGACATGGCGATGCGCTCCTGGCGCGAGGCGTACCTCATCCTCATGCCCGCCTACGCGATCGTAGGGCTGTTCGGGATGGTGGTGCCGCTCGCGCTCGGCGTCCGGGCGCTCCTCTCGGACAACGCCGCGCTCCTCTTCGTCATCGGCAGCATGCTCTTCTTCCTCGCCTACGAGTGGTGCCACCTCGCGTACCACCTGCCCGAGGGCTCGCGCGTCGGGCGGCTCCGCCTGGTCTCCACCCTGCGCGAGCTCCACCGGAGGCACCACGATCCGGCGCTGATGAAGCGGTGGAACTTCAACGTCACCGTGCCCCTGTTCGACCTGCTCCACGGGACGCTCTGGTCGCCGGAGCGCGAGCGCGCGAGGCGAGCGCGGAGGGCGGAGCGCCTACGCCAGGGCGAGCTCTAGCTTCGCGCGCATCGCTTCCATCTCGGCCGCGTCCTCATACCGCTTCCTCGGCCAGAAGAAGCCCTTGAGGCCGTCGCCCTTCGTGCGGGGCACCACGTGCACGTGGAGGTGCGGCACGCTCTGGCTGACCCGGTTGTTGATGGCGACGAAGGATCCGCCCGCGCCGAGCGCCCCCGGCAAGATCTCCGCGACGCGCCGCACCGCCAGGAACAGCGGCGCGACCTCCTCGGCCGGCAGGTCGGCGAGCGTCTCGACGTGCAGGCGCGGCACGACGAGCACGTGCCCTGGGAACAGCGGCGTCTTGTCGAGGAACGCGACGAACGAAGCATCCCGCGCGACGATCGCGCCGGGCGCGGCGCCGGAGACGATCCCACAAAACACGCAGCTCGCGGGGCCCAAGGCCCCGCGAGCGTACCCGACTCGGCCGGGTCAGCGCGGCGCGATCACCAGGGGAACCAGCTCGCGGGCATCGTCTGCCACGCGGTCGGCCGGCGCGGATCCCCCTCCGGGAGCACGAGCGAGCCGACGAAGTCCGCGTGCTCGTAGACGCTGCCGATCGACGTCGCGATCTTGTCGAGGTCCGCGTCGTCGACGACGCCGTTCGACGTCGCCTTGTAGAACTGAACCGTGATGCGGATGGGGAAGCGCTCGTCGCGCTCGAGCTTCAGCCCTCTGCCTTCGAAGTAGGGCCCCTCCACCTTGCCATGGCCGAGGACGGCCTGCTCCACGTCGCTCCTGCCGCCGCCGCTCGGGCCGGCGTCCGCGGACTTGGCCGCCGGGGACGGCGGGGCCGACGGCATGGCGCCGGTGGCGGCCTCCGCCTCGAACGCCGGGCGGACGTTCCGCTGCTTGAGCGGCACCTGGATGATGAAGAGGGTGTCGGCCCCCTTGGCGAGGGCGCTCTTGTCGTCGGCCGTCTGCGGCCCGCCCTGCGCCGTGATGCGCTTCTCGACGTCGCTCTTGCGCTCGGCCGTGAACGGGGCTCGCTGCCCCGCCTTGTTGAAGAAGAGCTCCTGGCCCCAGCTCGCGACCGGGGAGGCCTCGTCGCCCTTGTTCTCGACGACGGTGATGCTCGTGCCCTGCCGCGTCACGAGCATCGTGAGCACCGCGGGCGATCCGGGGAAGGACTGGTAGTTGAAGAGGACCGGCGTGAACTCGGCGCGACCCTTCTTGGGGATCGGCAGGAACACCGCCTGCGCGCTCACCAGGAAGTGCGAGTCGCGCGACGGCGCGAGCAGGTTCCCGTTGCCGAGGATGCTCTTCGGATCGCTGACGTAGCTCTTGATGTCCTTGAGCACGTCCCCGATGGGAACCGTCTCGATCGCGCCGCCCTTCTTCTGGTTGCCGATGCGGACGAAGAACTTGCCGGCGCTGATGTCGCCCGTGCGGTCGCTGAAGTTGGGGAAGCGGATGACCGGCAGGAGCGCGGCCTTCTTCTGGCCGTCCTCCGTGAAGCGGACCTGCAGGGTGAGGTCCGAGATGTTCGGCCCGACCGAGGATCCCTGGAACCGCCCGGTGTCCTCCCAGGTGAGGTTTATCAGATCGAGGCCCCGCCTCGAGACGGCCTGCTGCTTCGACGAGTCGTTCACCATGCCCGTGACGCGGCGGACGACCTCCGCGTAGGTCACCTTCTCCTCGCCGATGCCCCAGCCGGGCCCGTCCTCGTCCGGATCTTCGCCCGCGACCTGGAGGCCGGAGCCGGTGGAGCCGTCCGGGCTCACGGACGTCTGGCCGCCCGCGCCGTTCACGGGCTGGACGGACGTGGTGGACGAGCTGCAGGCCGCGGCGGCGAGCGCGAGGAAGAGGGGAGCGACGAAGTGCCGCGTGGAGCTGAGGCGATACATGGAATCCTCCGTGGGTGGGAACGCTCGAGCCGCGCGCAGCTTACAGGGCGGAATGCCGTTGTTTTTCGGGTGCATCGCGGTCTCTCGCCATCAGTACGTACGACCCCGCGGTTCGTGACCTCGCGCGTGGTTCAACTCCGCATCGCGTCGAGCTCCGCCGGATCGTGGGCGGAGAAGACGCGGACCTTCGTGTCCCGCGCGAGGAGGCGGACACGCTCGGCATTCCGGCGCCTCGCGACGTCATCCATCGCGACCGCCCGCTGGAACACGCGCAGCGGCGCCGGACACCGAGGTCGGTCGGGATCGATCTCGTCGTGGTGGAAGTACGCGTCGCCGGCGTGCAGCATCCATCCGCTCGGACCGTCCACCGCGATCGCGGCGTGCCCGCGCGTGTGGCCCACGGTCGGCACGATCAGGATCTCGGGCGGGAGGCCCTCCAGCCCACGGACGCACTCGAAGCCGTTCCACGTCTCCCCGACCACGTCGTAGGCCCTCCACTTCGGACCGTGCGCGAAGTGACGGACCTTGTAGCGCTCCTTCTCGCGCAGCGTCTCGCGCGCTTCGGCGGCGTGGAGCTCGGGCCGGTAGATGTGGACGGTGGCGTCCGGGAAGTCGGGGAGGCCGCCGGCGTGGTCGAGGTCGAGGTGCGTCGGGACGATGTGCTGCACGTCCTTCGCCGAGAAGCCGAGCGCCTCGACCTGGCGGAGCGCGGTCTCCGCCACGTCGAGCCTCGGCCGCACGAGGAGGTTGAAGGACGGGCCGAGGTGATCCGAGCGCTCGATATCCGCGAGCCCGAAGCCGGTGTCGACGAGGACGAGGCCGTGCGCGTCGGTCTCGATGAGGAGGCAGTGACAGATCATCGGACGCAGGCCGAAGGAGCTCCACGCGACGGGGCACAGCGTCGCGCAGTTGAGGTGGTGGATCCGCATCGGGGCCGGATGCTACTCCGGTCCGACGCCGTTGCTAGGGTGCGGTGCCCTCTGGTCGACGCGCCCGGGGCCTACGGTCCCGCGTCGCCCTTCACCATCGGCACGAAGAGCACGCCGCCGAGGTCCTCGCGGATCAGCCTCCCCTTCACCTTGCGGTAGCGGAAGAGCCGCTGCAGCGCCCCCTCGGGGCCGACGGGCGCCACGAGGACGCCCCCTTCCGCGAGCTGCTGCTCGAGCGCGACGGGCAGGCTGTCGGGCGCGGCGGTCAGCACGATGCGCTCGAACGGCGCCTCCTCGGGCCAGCCCGCGTAGCCGTCCCCCGCGCGCACCGTGACGTTGTCGTAGCCGAGCTCGGCGAGGCGCCGCTTGGACCGCAGCGCGAGCTCCTCGTGGATCTCGATCGAGAGCACGCGCTTCGCGAGGACCGCGAGGACGGCGGCCTGGTAGCCGCTGCCGGTGCCGATCTCGAGGACGCTCTCTCGCCCGGTGAGCTCGAGCGCCTGCGTCATGATCGCGACGACCGTTGGCTGCGAGATCGTCTGGCCGAGGCCGATCGGGTGCGGGCTGTCGCGGTACGCGGCGACCAGGCCCGCCTCGGGCACGAACAGGTGGCGCGGCACCGCCCGCATCGCGTCGAGGACGCGCGGCTCCCACTCGGCGCCGTCCCAAGGCCCGCCGCGGCGCGCGATGTCTGCCACGAGGCGCTCGCGCAGCGCTCGAGCCTCGGGGTCGTCGGAGGGAGCGGCGGAGGGTGGAGGGGGGGGTCGAGAGGTGGGCATCGTAGGGGTGGGGCTGCGCTCGGGAACGGGCGTGTGCTGGTTGGCCCGCTCGCCGCAGGCGACACCGATCACCAGCAGGTAGAGACAGCCGGCGCGGCGCACCGGGCCGGCGAGCGTTCGATGGCGACAAATCCAGCCCGAAGGCATCTTTCGGACACTAGCGCACGGGAGCGTCCAACACAGCAGACTCCGGGGATGCTGGCGCAAGACGATCGTACAACGTGCGCCTCGGTCTCTCAGGAGAGGCGTAGACTTCCCAAAGAAGTCCGCCGCGCCTGCTTGACCGCTTTCCTCGCTCGGGAGGTTCCATGCGTCCCACCCTGCTCGCCCTCGTCCTCGCTTCCTCGGTCCCAGTCGTCCTCTCCTACGGCTGCGCGGTCGAGCCCGACGATCCCCGCACCCACGAGCGGGTCGACAAGGGCGACGAGGCGATCATCGGCGGCACGCTCGACACGCAGAACCAGGCCGTGGTCTGGCTCTACGACGAGGGCAGCGGGTCTGCCTGCTCGGGCACGGTCATCGGCAAGAACGGGAGCATCGCGTGGGTGCTCACCGCGGGCCACTGCAACGGGATGGACTACGCCATCCAGGCCAACGACTTCACCGACTGCTTCGGCATGGGCAACCCCGGCTGCCTCGGGGTCTTCAGCGTCACCATGGACACGCCCCACCCGAGCTGGGACGGTGACCCGGGCAACGGCTTCGACTTCCGCATCCTGCAGGTGACCGGGGCGGCGGGCGCCTCGGTCATCCCGCCCGCGTCCAACCCGGACGGCATCTCGATCGGCACCGCGGTGGAGGTGTCGGGCTTCGGCATGACCTACTTCGGGGATCAGAACAACTCCGAGCGCCGGCACGTGACCGAGACGGTGGAGGACCTCTACTCGAACTTCATCTTCGCCGATCAGAACGACGGCACCGGGAGCTGCCAAGGAGACTCGGGCGGGCCGATGATCTACAACGGGACGGTCGTCGGCGTGACGTCCTTCGGGGATCAGACCTGCGCCGACTACGGCGGCTACGGGCGGGTGCAGGCCGTCTACACGAACTGGATCGCGCCGATCATCGGCGCGCCGGTCATGCCGAACTGCGACGACTGCTTCCAATCCGCGATCCAGCCGGCGGGCGCCTGCGGGCCCACGTGGTCGGCGTGCCTCAACAACCAGGACTGCTTGGACCTGCTCGCGTGCTTCGACACCTGCTCCACCCAAGCTTGCTACAACACGTGCGCCGGCCAGCACCCGACGGGCACGGACCTCTACGTAGCGACCATCGACTGTGCGTGTGCGGCCTGCGCGACGGAGTGCGCCGACGAGTGCCAGTCGTCCTCGACCAGCACGGGCCCCGGCCCTGGCGCGGGGCCTACGACCGGCGTCTCGGTGGGCACCGGCGCGGGCGGGGCTGCCGGCGCCGGGGGCAACGGCGGCGTCGGGGGCTCCACGGGCGAAGGCGCCGCCCCCTCCTCGGGCAGCGGCAAGAACGACGACGACGACGGGGACGACGAGGGCCAGGTCATCGACAGCTGCGCCTGCTCCGCCCCGGGCGAGCCGCGCTCCGCGGCGGCGGGGTGGCTCGGCCTCGGCGCCGCGGCGCTGGTCGCCGCTCGCCTCGCGCGGACGCGGCGGCTCGGTCGCGCGGGGGCCGGGGGGGCGAGACGCCGCGATGGCGGCTGCCCCTCCGCGCCTGTATCCTGACGCCGATGCGCTCCCTCTTCGCGGGTGTGGGTCTCCTCGCGCTGATCCCGAGCTGCCAGGTCGAGGAGCCCGTGGGCGCCTCGGAAGCGCCGATCATCAACGGCTCGGCCGACACCTCGACGAAGGCAGTGGCGTGGCTCTTCGACGAGAACCAAGGGTCCGCGTGTACCGGGACCATCATCCACATCGACGGCGACACCGGGTACGTCCTCACGGCGGCCCACTGCACGAACATGGACTACGTGGTCGTGGCGAACGACTTCCAGGACTGCCTCGGCGGCGGGAACTCCGGGTGTGAGGCGGTGTTCGCGGTAAGCGATCAGATCTACCACCCGAGCTACGACAACAACGATCCGGGCCAAGGGTACGACTTCAGCCTCATCCGCTTCGGCGGGGCCACGGGGTTTCCGCACTTCATCCCCGCCGCCCAGTCGCCGGATGGCCTCTCGGAGGGGAGCGTCGTCGACATCGTGGGCTACGGTCAGACGGAGTCGGGCGACAACTCGCTCCGCAAGCACAAGCAGACGCAGGTGCTCAACCTCTACGGGCAGGTCCTCGTCGAGCACTACTCCACGGTGTGCTTCGGCGACAGCGGCGGCCCCGCCATCATGAACGGCACCGTCGTGGGCGTGTCGTCCTTCATCGCGGGGAGCTGCAACGAGTACGGCTACAGCGCGCGCGTGGGCCCCATCTACGCGAGCTTCATCCAGCCGTACATCGGGACGAACCCGCCCACGACCTCGTCCGGCCCGACCACGACGACCGCGACCAGCTCGGTCGGCGCGGGGACCGGCGGCAGCGGGGAGGGGGCCAGCGGCGAAGGCGCCGGGTCGAACGTGGACGAGGTCGATCCGGACGACGACTACGAGTGGTACCCCGGCAAGCAGGACGGCAAGGACGAAGACGGGGACTCGTCGTCGTGCAGCGCCTCGGGCGGCGTCGCCGACTCCAGCCTCGCGCTCGTCGCGCTCGTCGGCCTCGCGGGTGGGCTCGCTCGGAGACGCCGAACCCAGCCTCCTCGCTCCCCGCGTAGCTAGCTCGGAGCGCGAAACAGCGCGAGCACGCCGCTCATGAGCTGCATGCGCGCGACGCCTTCGGCCCAGGGCACGATCTCGAACGCCGAGTGCATCCCCGCGATGGGGATGCGGGGGAAGCGCTTCCGCAGCACGCGCACGTCACCGTCGGCCTCGCCGTAGAGGGAGCGGCCGCGGCCCGCGCAGCTCAGGTAGAGGGCGAAGGTCGGCGCCGATCCGAGGACCTGTCGCTCCGCCCTACGCCCGGCGGACGCGAGCCCCTCGCGCGCGGCCTCCGCGTCTCGCACCGCGAAGCTGATGGTGTCGCCGAGCGCCACGTCGCCCGCGATCGCGATCGCCTTCCGACCCGGGTCGATGCCGCGCAGCGGGCGGACCAAGAAGCGCGACGGATCGCCCGGATCGTGGAAGGCGACGAGGATGAGGCCGCCGTAGCGCCCGCCGCCCGCCTTGCTGGAGAGCACGTCGAGGGCGGGCTCGCCCGAGAGGCGCGTGACGAGGTTTCGGTCGACCTCGGTCACGACGAGCGGCTCGGTGACCAGCTTGCATGCGGGCGTCGCCTCGACGATGGGCGCGCTCCCGTCCAGGCGCATGGCCGCGACGCGGCCCGACGAGATCTTCCCGCGCCGCACCGCCCAGACCGCCGTCCCCGGCGCGCCCGCGCCGAACACGACCCCGCGGCCACGCGCGACCACCTCGACGTCCGGGGTCTCGAAGCCGTCGGCGGCGTGGAACGTGAGCACGGTCTTCGCCGTGCCGAGCGCCTGCGCGACCTCTTCCGGCGACTCCCCCACCACCACCGCGGCGCTCGAGCAGGAGAACACGACGCCCGAGGTAGCGGCGACCCCCTCCACCTCTCCCCCCTCGCTCAGGATGCCCGAGGACGGGACGATGAGGCAGTCGATCCCGCGGGCGACGTCGGCCACGACCTCGGCGAGGAGCGGGGCGGGCGTCGGCGTCCCCGCGACGAAGAGGATGGCGGTGGTCGGACGCGAGACCTGGCGAAGTGTCCCCAGCAAGGCCTTCCGGAACCCCTCGAGCGCGGGCTCCCGCGTCGACGTGGCCGCCGCCGGGGCGGGCTGCCCGGTGGGCGACCGCCGGCCGAGCGCGCGCAGGCTCACGGCGAAGGTCTTGGCGTGAGAGTTGGAGGTGGGACCAGCGAGGGCCATCGGAGACCGGAGGTGAACAGCCGTTCGGCGCGCTCCGGGAAGCCTAACCTGGTTGGCGGTCGAGCGCCGCCTGGCTTCCGAGAGAAGCCCCTCCGGGGCCCGGAGAGGCTACGGTAGGCGTCGCGCTCGACAATCCCGCCGTTTGCCGGATAAGGTCGAGTCTGGAAGCTCCCAACGGAAAATGGCGAACTACCCGCTCTGGCGCCCCACGGTGCGCTCGTACGCGAAGACCGACGTCGGCCGGCACCGAAAGGCCAACGAGGACGCGTTCTTCCGCGATGACACGCTGCGGCTCTTCATCGTCGCCGACGGGATGGGCGGCCACGCCGCGGGGGAGATCGCGAGCGGCGAGGCGGTCGACACCGTCTACGGAATGGTGAAGCGAGGCGCGGCCTCGCTCGGGGACTTGCACGCCGCGCTGGACGAGGACCGCGGGCGCGCGGTGTGCCGCCTGCTCGAGGGCGCCATCCAAGCCGCCACGTACATGGTCTTCGGGATGGCGCAGTTCGAGAAGGACAAAAGCGGGATGGGCACCACCATCAGCGCGGCCCTCGTCATCGGTGACTCCCTCGTGACGGGGCAGGTCGGAGACAGCCGGATCTACCGGGTGCGCCAGAACCAAGCCGTCCAGCTCACCGAGGACCACACGCTGATCGCGTGGCAGATGAAGCAGGGCCTCATCTCGGAGCACGAGGCGAAGACCAGCCCGCACCGCAACGTCATCACGCGCGCGGTCGGCAACCGCGAGTACGTCGAGGTCGACACGAACATCTACCCCCTCGCGTCGGGGGACAAATACATCCTCTGCAGCGACGGCCTCCACGGATACCTGCAGCTCGACGAGATCCCTGCAGTGTCGTCCATCGGCGGAGAGAGCTCCGTGGAGCAGTTCATCCAGCTCGCGAACAACCGCGGCGGCAAGGACAACATCACCTGCCTCCTCGTCGAGGTCGCGTAGACGGCGCGACGCTCCGCGCGCACGCGCGCGGCGGATGAAAAGTTGACCGCACGAGCCCGGCTTGATAGCGCCATGCGTCAGCGTCGCGTCTCGCGCCGCTGCCGTCTCGCGTCGCTGGGATGACGCCGGCCACCTCGGGCGTATCGGGAAAGAGAGCATCGGATGACCTTGTCGCGGCGGACGTGCGTGGGGGTGATCATGGGGGGTTCCTCGGGTGAGCGCGAGGTGTCCCTCCGCTCCGGCGCCGCCGTCCTCTCGGCGCTCGAGGCCCTGGGCCACGACGCGAGACCCATCGAGCTCCCCGCCGACCCCGCCGCCGCCAGCGCGGCGATCCAGGCCGCCGACATCGACGTCGCGTTCGTCGCCCTCCACGGGCGCCACGGCGAGGACGGCTGCGTGCAAGGCCTCCTGGAGCTGCTGGGCGTCCCGTACACGGGCTCCGGCGTCCTCGCGAGCGCGCTCGCGATGGACAAGCAGAAGGCGAAGGAGCTCTTCCGCCTCCACAACGTGGCCACGCCGCCGTACTACGCCGTCACGGCTGGGGACGACCTCGACGACATCGAGACCCTCCACGGCTCCTTCGGCTTCCCCGTGATCGTGAAGCCGCGCGGGGAGGGGTCGAGCCTCGGCGTGAAGCGCGCCGGCAGCATCCCGGAGCTCGTGCGCGCCCTCGAGCAGGCGCTCCTCCTCGACGACGTCGTGCTCGTCGAGCGGTTCGTCGTGGGCGTCGAGGTGAACGTCGGGATCCTGGACGGCAGGCCGCTCGGGGCGATCGAGATCGTGCCGAAGAGCGGCATCTACGACTACGAGGCGAAGTACACGCCTGGCATGACCGAGTACTTCATGCCCGCGCGTCTCCCCGCCACCCGCTACCGCGGCGTGCTGAACCTGGCCGACCGCGCCGCCCGCGCCCTCGGCGTGACCGGGCCCTGCCGGGTCGACCTGCTCGTGACGCCCGGGGAGAACGAGTACGTGCTCGAGGTCAACACCTTGCCAGGCATGACCGAGACGAGCCTCCTCCCGAAGATCGCCGCCGCCGCAGGCTATGACTTCGGCGCCCTGTGCGAGGCGATCCTCGCGGGCGCGCGCCTCCACACGCCCCGGCGCAGAGCGCCGGCGCGCGCGCGGCAGGCGTCCGGCGAGTTCGCCCCCGCCCCCCGCAAGCTCTCCAAGATCGCCTGACGAGAGCCCGTACGTCTCCCGCCGAGAGCCTGCTATCGGAGGGGTGTGGCCGACATCCTCGTACGTCAGCAGCGCACCCCGCTCCGCGGCCTCGTTCCGGTCCCCGCCGACAAGAGCATCACCCACCGCGCGATCCTGCTCGCGTCCGTCGCGTCCGGCGCGTGCCGTATCCGGGCGGCCGCGGCGGGGGCCGACAACGCGTCCACCGCGGCCGCGATGCGGGCGCTCGGCGTCACGATCACGGACGAAGCTGGCGCCTTCGTCATCCACGGGCGGGGCCTCAACGGTCTCACCGCGGCGGCGGGCCCCCTGGACTGCGGCAACTCCGGCACGACCATGCGCCTCCTCGCCGGCCTGCTCGCGGCGCAGCGCTTCGCCTCCGTCCTCACCGGGGACGAGTCGCTCTCGCGGAGGCCGATGGCCCGCGTCGTGGTCCCGCTGCGCCTGCGCGGGGCACGGATCGAGGGACGGCTCGATCCCGAGAGGCCGTCGGACGTGCGACCGCCGCTGGAGATCGGGCCCTTGCCCGAGCCGCACGAGCTCACCGAGCTCGCCTTCGACCTCCCGATCCCGAGCGCCCAGGTGAAGAGCGCGCTGCTCCTCTCGGGCCTCTGGGCCGCGGGCAAGACGACGATCAGCGAGCCCCTCGTCTCGCGGGATCACACCGAGCGCATGCTCTCGGCGCTGGGCGTCCCCGTGGAGCGCGCCGGCCGCGTGGTCGAGCTGGACGGGCTCGCGTTCTCCGGGGAGCTTCCGGCGTTCGACATGGCCTCGCCGGGCGACCTCTCCGCGGCCGCGTTCCTGCTCGCCGCGGGCCTCCTGGTCCCGGAGAGCGAGGTCGGGGCCCGGGACGTGGGCCTGAACCCGTCCCGGAGCGGCTTCCTCGACGTCGTGAGGCTCATGGGGGCGCGCGTCGAGGCGAGGACCACCGGCAACGAGCTCGGCGAGCCGCTCGGCGAGGTCCGCGCCGCGTTCGGCTCCCTCCGCGGCGTCGACGCCGGCGGCGAGGCCGTCGTCCGATCGATCGACGAGGTCCCCGTGCTCACGGCGCTCGCCGCGCGGGCGCGCGGCGTGACCACGCTCCGCGACGCAGGCGAGCTGCGGGTCAAGGAGAGCGACCGGCTCGCCGCGATGGCCGCGGTGCTCCGCGCGTTCGGCGTCTCGTGCGAGGAGCGCCCCGACGGCATGATCATCGAGGGCCGACCCGACGGGGCCCTCGACGCCGCGGACGTCGACGCCGCCGGAGATCATCGCATCGCGATGAGCGCGACGCTGCTCGGCCTGGTGGCGGCGGGTGAGAGCCGCGTCCGAGGCGTGGACGCGATCGCGACCAGCTTCCCCCGCTTCGCCGGGACGCTCCGCGCGCTCGGCGCGGACGTGCGGGTGGTCCCCTCGCGCTGACCGGCGAGGTGTAAGCCCGTCGGCAGGCGTGGTAGATCGACGACCATGGCGCCGAGAGATCGCGTCTTGGTGGCGATCGACGGGCCCGCCGGCGCGGGGAAGTCGACGGTCGCCCGCGCGCTCGCGGACCGGCTCGGCTTCGTGTTGATCGACACGGGGGCGCTCTACAGGGCGGTGGCGGTCGCGGCGTCGGCCGCCGGGCTGGCGTTCTCGGAGGACGAGGCGGTCGGCGCGCTCGCCGCCGAGCTCGCCGGCCGCCGCGCGATCTCGCTCGACGCCGAGGTCGGTCGCGGTGTGCGCGTGCTCCTGGATGGGAAGGACGTCTCCACCGCGATCCGCACGCCCGAGATGAGCCTCGGCGCCAGCCGGGTGTCGGCGATCCCGCGCGTGCGCGAGGCGCTGCTCGCGATGCAGCGGCAAGCAGGAGAGCGGGGCGGCGTCGTGCTCGAGGGCCGAGACATCGGCACCGTCGTCTTCCCCGACGCCGAGGTGAAGTTCTTCCTGACCGCCGCGCCCGAGGCGCGGGCGCGGCGGCGCCACGCCGAGCTCGCGCAGAAGGGCGACCCGACGAGCTACGAGCAGACCCTCTCCGAGGTGACGTCGCGAGACCGAGCGGACACCGAGCGGCCGATCGCGCCGCTGCGCCAGGCCCACGACGCGCTCCTCGTGGACTCGAGCGCGCGCACCGTCGCGGAGGTCGTCGACCTCATGGTCGCGCACGTCGAGGAGACCGCACGCGCGTGCGGGCGGCCCCTCGCTCACGCGAGCCGGTGATGGAGCGCCGCGACGCCTTGCTCCTGGTGGCGGCCGCCGTGGCGCTGGGCTGCGGCGCCGAGGTGCCGGCCGGCGGCGTCCGCGCCCCGGGCGCTGCGCAGGCGAAGCTCTCTCGGCGGATCTCGCCCAACGAGGCGTTGCCGGCGGACCTAGACGTGGTCGTGCGGGTGGATCTCGCGCGCCTGAAGGAGGTGCTCGGCCCCTCGCCCGAGGAGACGCTCGCGGGCAAGCTCGGCGCCGATCCGGCCCACCAAGCCGCCCTCCGCGGAGCCCGAGCCGTGACGCTCGGGCTTCGCGTCGCCGACCTCGAGACCGGCGACCACGTGCTGGTCGTGGAGGGCGACCTGAAGGCGTACCAGCCGGACCGCGCCGTGTTCGCCGAGCGTCCGAGCGCCAACGACCAGGTGAAGATCTTCACGCGCACCGCCCCGGCGGGGCGCTCCGGGGCCGAGGTCATCGTCCGACTCTCCGATCAAGCGGTGGCGTTCGCGAGCCCGGCAGAGGCCGACAGCCTGCTGCGCGTCCTCTCCGACGGCGCCGACGAGCACCGCGGGCAGCCGGCGGCGGAGGGCCTCTTGAGCCTCGACGTGCGGCCCCGGCGGCTCTCGGTCGATCTGGAGCGTCGCTTCACCCACGTCGCGCGCCTCGTCTCGCAGGTGTCGCGGATCCGCGGCGTGGCCGAGGTCGACGCCGACGCGCTCGCGGTGCGCGTGGAGATCACCGCCAAGAGCGGGCCCGCGGCGGAGCGCGTGGCGCGCTTCGCCGAGGCGCTCCGCGAAGGCGCCGACCCGAAGGGCGCCAGCGCCGCGCTCGCCGCGCTGGAGATCGAGCCGCTCGGCGCGGTGGTCCACCTCAAGGTGCGCGTTCCGGCCGCGGTGGTGATGGCCGCGCTGAAGGACACATGACCGGCCGCTCCTTGCCCGGCGTGCAGGCCTACCTCGAGAAGCTCCCCGGGGGCATCGCCGGCTACCCGAACCACCTCGCGAAGGGGAGCCTCCTCCGCTCCGTCCTAGGGGAGAAGCCCCTCGCGGACGTCGCCGGCGCGCTCCCCGCCGCCGTCCGTCCCCTGCTGGAAGGCGTGGCGCACACGTCGTGGATCCCCGAGGTCCACTTTCGCGCTCTTCTCCGCGCCGTACGGGACCGACATTTCCAGAGCGACGCGGCGTTCTTGTCGTGGGCGCACGAGGCCCAGCTCCGCCTGTTCCAAGGGCCGCTCTATCGCGTTCTGTTCTTCGCCGTGTCACCCCAGACCATCGTCCGCACCGCGGCGGGGCGCTGGGGGAAGTTCCACCAGGGGACGGAGCTCGTCGCCCAGGTGCAGCCCGAGGGCGCGGACCTCACGCTCTACCACCCGCCCGGGCTCCTCGACGCGCTGGACCACGCGGCCACGTGTGAGGGCTTTCGGGCCGCGGCCACGCTCTCCGGCGGTCGGGAGGTGACGTGCACCGTGGCGGAGCGCACCGCGACCTCCGCGAAGCTCCTGATCCGCTGGCGGTAGGCCGGGAACCGCGATACTGCCTCGGCATGCCGGACACGATCCCCGAAGGGGGTCCCCGCGACCCGTCCGAGGACGACGGCCCTGTCCGGACCACGGAGCCCGACCTCCCGCCGCGGAACACGCTGCCGGACCTCGACGAGGCTCCGCCGGAGACGCCGGACGAGCCCGCGCAGCCGGCGCGTCCGGCGAAGAGCTGGGTCTACTGGCTGATCGGGACGCTCCTCTTCGCCTCCGTCGCCGGGCCTCTCTCCTTCTACTTCTTGGTGTGGCGGTACCGCGCCACGGCGCCGCAGCACATCCCCGCGGGCACCACGTTCGCTGCGCGCTTCGACGGGCGCGAGCTCTACCTCTACGGGCCTTTCCGCGAGCACGTGCTCTCCGCGTTCGAGGACGCGCCGGGCGTGGAGAGCTACCGCGACCGCATCAAGTCCCGCACCGGCATCGACCTCGGGAGCGACGTCCGGGAGGTGGTCGTGGCGACGATGACCGGCTCGAGCGGCGTGGTCCTCTTCGGAGGAAGGCTCGGGCGGACGCGGCGCGAGCAGGACCGATTCCCCGAGGGCCTCCACGCGGTCCTCGTAGAGAAGGGCCGCAGCGGCTTCGCGATGGCCGGCGACGTGCTCGTGGGTCCGGGCTTCCGCGTGGGCCAGGCAGACGACGACACGATCATCATCGCGACCGACGACGAGATCCTGCGGGCGGCGATGGAGCCGTCCGACACGTGGAAGACGCTCGGCCTCTCGAGCTCCGGGGCGATGAGCTTCACCGTCCAGGAGCCGGCGCTCGCCGCGGCGGCCCGCAACTCGCCCTTCGGGGCGGGCGAGGCGCTCGGCAGGACGGAGCGCGCCACGGGGCACCTGCGCCTCGACAAGGCCAAGCTGTACGTGGACGTGGTGCCCAAGCCCGGCGTCGGATCCGAGGAGCTGGCGCGGGACATCGAGGCCGGGCTGGGGGCGGCGCGCGCTCTGACGCTCCTCTTGCCGGACGCGTACGGGGAGAAGAAGGCGCTCGGCGCCGCGCGCGTGAGACCTCGCCCCGAGACGGTCATGATCGAGACGGAGTGGCCGCGCGAGGGCATCGACGGCGCGCTGGAGTCGCTCGGGCGGGCGCTGCGTGTGGTGCTGAGCGGCGCCCCGGGGAGCTAACCCTCCGCGGCCGATCGCTCCGTCGTCGCGACGCGCATCCCGGCCTTCTCGAACCACCACAGCGCGCCGACGACCAGCGCCCGCCTGTCGGACACGAACGACGGCTTCTTTCCCTCGAAGGCGTGGCCGATGAACTGGAACCCCCAGCCGACGGTGAAGAGGCCGGCGGCGAGCGGGAGCCCGATGATCGAAGCCCCGATGGGGAGGCTCGCCATGATCATCGGGATGCCGATGCTGTGGCACGCCTGGTTCCTGGGATCCTGGTGGTCGGCCTTGTAGCGCTCCAAGAGCTCGGTCCACTCGCGGTTCAGCCGGATCATGCAGGGAGCCTGACACGGCCCCGCGGCCGGCTCAACGTGGGCGGGCGCACGCGACCTCTCCTCCCGCTCCGGCGGGACCAGCGCCCGGCTCGCACCCCCGCGCGACAATCAGCGGCAGAGGATCGACGTGCCCTCGACCTTGCAGTTGCAGGGTCGCGCGACCCCGAACTTCCCGGCCTTGCACTTGAGCATCTGCTTGGCGTCCTCGGAGCACGCCGCCGCGCCCTCCTGATCACAGGGGTCGCCCACCGCCGCGACGGAGGCGTCGCAGTTCAGCTTGTTGCCCGTGGCGGTGCACTTCTTCGGCCCTCGGCAGCTGAGGGACTCGACGAGCTTGCCCGCCTTGCAGGAGAGGAACTTGGTCTTGTCGACCGAGCAGGCGCCGGAGCCCTCGTCGGTGCACACGTCCCCCGCCGCGGCGAAGGAGCGGTCGCACTCGACCTGGGTGCCGACGAACACGCACCCCTTGGGGCCGCGACAGGGCGTCTCGGAGACGAACTTGCCGTCCTTGCAGTTGAGCCGCTCGGTCTTGTCCTCCGAGCACGTCGCGCCGTCCCCCTTGCAGGGGTCCCCTACCCGGGCGAGCGTGACGTCGCAGTTGATCTTCTCACCGACGGGGGTGCAGCCCTTCGGACCGCGGCACGGATCCACGAGGAGCTTGCCGTCGCGGCAGACCAGCATGGCCTTCTTGTCGTCCGAGCAGTTGGCCTCGTCTTCCTCGTCCGCGCTGCACGTCTCGCCCTCTTGGTCGACGCCCCAGGCGCAGTGCACGTTCACCGTGTTCTTCCCAGCGGGGGTCGTGGAGCACCCCGCCGCGCCCTGACACTTGCGGAGCACGTACTTCCCGTCGACGCAGATGAGCGCCTTGTCCTTGCCGTTGCACTCGCCAGCGCCGGCCTTACAAGGTGTCCCCTCCTTCGCGCCGCTCTGCAGTTTCTCGAGGATCCCCTTTACCTTGTCACACCCCAGCAAGAGGAGGCTGGAGGTGACGGCGAGCAGTACTCCTGCGGCGGCGTGGCGGGTCATGGCGGAGGCGTATCCGATTACGGACCGTCGACCAAGCTGGTCGGGGCGCCGGGACCGGCCGGCGACCACTGGACGGCTGTGCGGCCCTCGGCGCGGTCCTCGCGTTGACAAGGGTCGGCCGTGGCACTATCTCGGCCTGCTCTCGGCTCGGCAAGGGTCGAGACGGAAGGAAGTTCGAACAGACCACATGAGCCAAGCCAATCTGGGAGTCGAGAGAGGCGGAGACGACAGCTTCGCCGCGCTCTTCGAGGAGAGCATCCGCGAAGGCGATTTCGGGAACGAAGGGGAGATCATCCAGGGCACCGTCGTCAGCATCAACCGCGATCACGTCGTGGTGGATATCGGCGGCAAGAGCGAAGGTGCCATCCCCGTCAAGGAGTTCCACGACGCCTCGGGTGTAATCCCGGTGAACGTCGGTGATCGCGTCGACGTCTACATCGAGAGCCGAGAGAACGACGACGGCCTGGTGACCCTCTCCAAGGAGAAGGCCGACAAGATGAAGGTCTGGGATGAGATCTCGAACGCCTGCGAGGCGGACGAGCTCATCGAGGGCACGATCAGCCAGCGGGTGAAGGGCGGTCTCTCCGTGACCATCCGCGGCGGCGTGAAGGCCTTCCTCCCCGGCTCCCAGGTCGATCTCCGCCCCATCCGCAACTTGGACAAGCTGATCGGCCAGACCTACAAGTTCAAGGTCATCAAGTTCAACAAGAAGCGCGGCAACATCGTCCTCAGCCGCCGCGTGCTCCTCGAGAAGGAGCGCGACGAAATGAAGCAGCGCACCCTCGAGACGCTGACCGAGGGCATGGTCGTCAAGGGGACGATCAAGAACATCACCGAGTACGGCGCGTTCGTCGACCTCGGTGGGATCGACGGCCTCCTGCACATCACGGACATGTCGTGGGGCCGCGTGAACCACCCGAACGAGGTGTTCCAGGTCGGCGACGAGGTCACCGTCAAGGTGCTCAAGTACAACCCCGACACCGAGCGCGTCAGCCTGGGCCTCAAGCAGACCCAGGAGGATCCGTGGAACCACGCCGAGGAGGCGTACCCGCCGGGCAAGAAGGTCCGCGGCAAGGTCATGTCGATCACGGACTACGGCGCCTTCGTGGAGCTGGAGCCCGGGGTCGAGGGTCTGATCCACGTCAGCGAGATGAGCTGGACCAAGAAGGTCAAGCACCCGTCGAAGCTGCTCGAGGTCGGCCAGGATCTGGAGTGCCAGGTGCTCGAGGTCGACTCGCGCGCCAAGCGCATCAGCCTCGGGCTCAAGCAGCTCGAGCCGGATCCGTGGATGCTCTTCACGGACAAGTACAACCCCGGCGACAAGATCTCCGGCAAGGTCCGATCCATCACCGACTACGGCGTCTTCGTCGGCATCGAGGAGGGCGTGGACGGCATGGTGCACCGCAGCGACCTCTCCTGGTCGGTGCGCGTCAACAACCCGAGCGACCTCTTCAAGAAGGGCGACGAGGTCGAGGCGATCATCCTCTCGATCAACCACGACGAGAAGAAGGTCTCGCTCGGCATCAAGCAGCTCTGGGACGATCCGTGGCCGTCGATGCTCACCGAGTTCCCGCTCGGCCGGGTGTTCGAGGACGCGCTCGTCGTCAGCTTGGTGGACTACGGCGTCTTCGTCCGACTGCGGGAGGGCGTCGAGGGACTGATCCCCAAGGAGGACGTGGAGGAGCCGGAGTCGAAGATCAAGATCGGCGACGCCATCCGCTGCGAGGTCACGAGCCAGGACACGGTCGACCGCCGCCTGTTCCTCAGCATGCGCAACATCGGCGCCGAGCGTCCTGCTCAGGCGCAGCGCAAGTACGAGGAGCCGAAGGCCGCGGGCACGCTCGGCGATCTCATCAAGGAGAAGCTCGGCGGCAAGCTCGAGCTCAAGTAGAGCGGCTGCCTGCAGAGCCAGTGAGGCCCTCCTCCCAGAGCGGGAGGGGGGCCTCGCTCATTTCGAGTTGCTCCCGGGCCGAGCTGCCGTTCTCATCCCCCCGTGGGAGAGTCGGGAGGCGCGACCGGGGACGACGTTGCCGCGCAAGGCAAGGCGACCGACGACTCCCCCGCGTCCGTGGGCGACGACGGCATCGACGTGGTCCGCCGCGCCAGCCCGCTGCGGCTCCTGCTGAAGCTCGGCGTCGCCGCCGCCGCTCTGGCCGGGCTCGGCGGCGGAGGGCTCCTCGCGTACCGGGCCTACGCAGCGCACCGCGCGCAGCGAGTCCCGCAGGCCCAGTTCGAGCGCGCGAGCGTGACCATCGGCAACGACCTGTTCGAGGTGGAGCGCCCCGCGCACGACGTCGAGGTCGCGGCGTTCGCGCTGGACAAGACCGAGGTCACGACCGCGGCGTACCGGACGTGCCTGGAGCAGGGCGGCTGCACCGAGCCGGCCAAGGGCGCGTTCTGCAACCTGGGCTTGGACGGGCGGGACAGCCACCCGATGAACTGCGTCACGCACGCGCACGCCACCGCGTTCTGCGCGTGGGCCGGCAAGCGGCTCCCGACCGAGAAGGAGTGGGAGCGCGCAGCGCGCGTCGCGCACGGGTCGGGCTCCGGCGGATCCGGCAAGGGCGCGAAGGAGCCGCCGCGGTACGCCCGCGGCGAGGGCCTGTTTCCTTGGGGGACCAGCGAGCCGACCAGGCGCCACGCGAACGTGTGCGGCAAGGAGTGCCGGCTCTTCGGCGCGGAGCGGGGGCAGGCCTGGCCGAGCATGTGGCAAGACGACGACGACGGGTTCCCCACGACGGCGCCGGTCGGGAGCTTCCCGAAGGGGCAGACGCCCGACGGGCTCGACGACATGGCCGGCAACGTCTGGGAGTGGACGAAGAGCCCCTACTGCGAGTACCCCGCCGAGGCCTGCGGGAACTCGGTCGAGCTCGTCATCCGCGGCGGCGGCTTCCTGAGCTACCACCCGCGCAACCTCGAGGTGACGACGCGGGAGGCGATGCCCGCGGAGGACGCCAACCACGGCGTCGGCTTCCGCTGCGCCCAGTCGCTGTAGCTCGGCGCTGGCGCGTACCGCGACGCTCCCTCGTTCGGAGCGTCCGCGGTGCGCGCGCGGCGCGGGGTGGCTCGCTACTTCTTCGGCTTCAAGTGGGCGTCCCCACCCTCGAAGATGCCGTACGCGGTGGGCTTGGGCGCCCCGCGGGGCCACTCCGCCTTGAACCCCTTGCGCGTGCGCTGCCAGGAGAAGGTCGCCTCGATGTGCTGGCCCTCGAAGAACGGGTAGACCAGGCTCGCCACCCCGCCGCTCGCGAAGGTGAAGGTGTCTCCCTTCCCTCCTCCCTTGGTGAGGCTCACCCCGGTGGGCGTGCCGCGCTGGCGGTCGTCGCCGCGACACGACACGCGGATCCACTCTCGTACGCCCTTCGTCTCGCAGCCGAGCTTGCTCGATCCGAGGACGGTGACCTCACCGACGCCGGCCCACTCTTCCTGGGTCGGCACGGCCGAGCGACCGGCGATCTTCGGGGGCTCGGGCGGAGCCACGCCCGTCGCCGTGGGCGACGTGTCCGGGGGGGTGGTGGGGGTGGGCGACGCGGCGGTCTCCGTGGGCGCTGCCGTGGCCGTCGGCTTGGACGTCTCCTTCGACTTGGGCTTCGCCGTGGACTCCTCCCCGTCATCGTCGTCGTCCGACTTCTTCTTCTTCTTCTTCTTCTTGTCCTCGTCCTCGTCCGCCTCCTCGCTCTTCGCCTCCGACCCCGGCTTCCCGCCGAGCTGGTCGCAGCCCGAGGCGGTGACCGCGAAAGAAAGCAGGACGAACGCCCACCCACCGAACACTCTCACCATGGCCGCGGAGGATACCCGAAGGGGCCAGCAGAGAGAACGCACGCGGCGCACCGGATCTGCCCGGCGCCGGCGGCCCCCTCGGCCCGGCTCCTCGCGCGGGCCCGTCGTCCTCGATCTCCCGACCGCCGACGGAGGGCCGAGCGGCCGAACGCTGCTTGATTCACATGGCGAGCCATGTGAACTTGGCGGCTCCGATGAGCGAGCCGCTCTGGGCGCCTTGGCGGATGGAGTACGTGCTCGGCCCGAAGCAGAGGGACCAGTGCGTGTTCTGCGTGGCGGCGAGCGCGGACGACGCGGAGCTGAGCCGTCGCCTCGTGGTAGCCGCCACCTCGACCACGGTCGTGATGTTGAACCGCTACCCGTTCGCCGCCGGCCACCTCCTGGTCCTGCCGCGACGCCACGTGAGCGATCTGGAGGACCTCACCGAAGAGGAGCACCGGGATCTCCACGACACGACGCGGTCCTCCGTGCGGCGCCTGAAGCGCGCCGTACGCTGCGAGGGCCTCAACGTGGGCATGAACCTGGGCGCGGCGGCCGGCGCCGGGATCGCCGAGCACCTGCACGTGCACGTCGTGCCGCGCTGGGCTGGTGACACGAACTTCATGCCCGTCGTGGGGGGAGCTCGGGTGGTGCCGCAGGCGCTGGATGAGACGCGCCGCCACCTGGCCACCCACTTCGCGGATCTCACGCCCGGTCTCGCGCCGCAGAGCGAGACGGACGGGGGGCCGAGGTGACCGAGCCCGACCCGCAGCGCAGGCGCGACCGCAAGGTCTTCCTCTGGGTGAGCGCGCTCGCCGCTACGGCCATCATCCTGGTCGCGAACGACATCCTGCTGCCGTTCGTGCTCGGCGTCGTGGTGGCGTACATCCTCTTGCCGGCCGTCCTGCGCGTGGAGCGCCTGGGCGTGGCGCGCTGGGGCGCGATCCTCCTGGTCTACGCCGTCACGCTCGGCGCGATCGCCGGGTTCGTCGCGCTCATCGTCCCGAGCCTCATCTCGGAGGGGCAGGCCCTCCGGCGCGACCTGCCGGGCCAGCTCTCGGAGGCGCAAGAGAAGTGGAGCCCGTGGCTGGACGAGCGTCTTCAGGCGTGGACGGGCACCCCGGACGCCGACGACGCCGCGACGACCCCGAACGAGGAGGAGCCGGACGGCGCGCAGGACAAGATCCTCGTCGTCAAGCAGGGCGACGGCTACGAGCTCAAGATCGGGTCCGAGGTGCAGCTCCGGCAGACGTCGGAGAACACGTGGCGCGTGGAGCACCTCGACAAGGAGGCCGCGCCGAGCGTCCGCGCGCTGCTCCAGAAGGGGATCGCGCGCGGCTCCAAGTACCTGAGCGAGAACACGGTGGAGCTCCTGAAGCTCGGCCAGAGGATCGTCGGCGCCGTGTCCCGCGGCATCTTCAACCTCTTCATGACGCTGATGCTCGGCGGGTACATGATGCTGACCCACGAGAAGATCCTCGGGTTCTTCCGAGAGCTCGTGCGGGTGGAGACGCAGCCGGCCTTCGACCGGCTCCTCCACCGCCTGGACCGCGGCCTGGCAGGGGTCGTCCGCGGCCAGCTCCTCATCTGCCTGGTGAACGGGGTCCTCTCGGCGATCGGCTTCTGGCTCTTCGACCTCAAGTACTGGCCCCTCATGGCGCTCATCGCGGCCATCGGCTCGCTGATCCCGATCTTCGGCTCGATCATCGCCGCGTTCCCCGCCGTCGCGATCGGGCTCACCCAGTCGTTCGGCACGGCCTTCGCGGTGCTCGCTTGGATCGTCGGCATCCACCAGCTCGAGGCGAACTTCCTGAACCCGAAGATCATCGGGGACGCCGCCAAGATCCACCCGGTCCTCGTCGTCTTCTCGCTGCTGGTCGGCGAGCACTTCTTCCAGATCAAGGGCGCCCTCTTCGCCGTCCCCTGCTTTTCCATTCTCCAGACTGTGTTCCTCCACTTCCGCGAGACCACCCTCGGGCTGAAGGACCCCACCGCGACCTCCCACCCCCCGCCGATCCCACCCCCACGTCCGAGCTCCCCGCCACCCCCGGCGGGCGCCGGCTAACGAGGCTGGCGCCGACGCACCGAGGCCGTGCTATGAGCCCTGCGGCCGCGGAGTGAGGTCGTCCTCCGCCGCCGGAGCGGAACTGTGAGCAGCAAGGCGAACGGCAGCGGAACCGGCAAGGCATCCCCCAAGGCGCAGGGCGCGAAGGGGCGCGAGGGGATGCTCGCGGAGGCCCGCAAGAAGCAGACGGTGCCCGACCCGCTGAGCCGGGAGAACCTCCGCAAGATCGCGATCCGCGTGGGCGGCCCGCTGGTGGTCGGGTGGGTCATCGCCTTCTTCATCCCCCACTGGTCGGCGAAGCTCGTGATGGGCGTCATCACCGTGGGCATCGCCGGGGTGGCGCTCTGGGCGCTGCGCTACGCGAAGAAGTCGCGCGCCGTCGTGGACATCCTGAAGAACGCCGACACCCCGGAGGGGCGCAAGGACGCGCTCCAGAAGCTCGAGAGCGACTTCAAGAAGGACGACGCCGCGGCGGTCTTCGCGCGAGCCCAGCTCGAGATGCAGGAAGATCCGAAGAAGGCGCTCAAGACGCTCGAGCAGATCAACCTGTCCAAGGTGATGGCGCACGTCGCCGACGAGGCGCGCGCTCAGCGAGCCATGATCCACCTGGTGCTGGGCGAGACGGACGAGGCCCGGCAGCTCGTGGATCCCATCGATCTGTCGCGTCACCAGGACGCGCGCTCGCGCGCGACGCTGACGGCCATCATCGGGGAGGCCTGGGCGCGGAGCGGCCAGGCCAAGCGCGCCGTGGAGCTCCTCGAGAAGATCGATCCCGCCGACTCCGCGTACGAGGACCTGGCGCCGCAGCTCCTCCGCTCCCGCGCCTTCGCCTTCGCCTGGGCCAACGACACGAAGCAGATGAAGAACGCGCTGCGTCAGCTCAAGGGCATCAACGTCCAGTACCTGATGGGCTTCGTCACCAAGAAGAAGAACCCGATGGGAGTCGCCGCGCGCGGCGTCCACCCGCTCCTGGAGAAGGAGGCCTTCGAGATGGTGATGAAGAGCGGCGCCGTGCAGCGCAAGATGGAGATCCGTCGGGGCTAGCTTTCTTTCTTCCAACGAGGTGCGCGTGTCTCACTCTGTCGCGAATCGGTTTCGGAGCACTCGGATTTCGGGCGCGCGCGCGCTCGGGGCGGCCGCCCTGGTCCTGCTCGGAGCCTGCGCCGAAGGGAGCGAGGATCAGGTCGGCGGCGGGGGCGCGGCGAGCGGCGCGGGCGGCGAGGCGACCGCGTCGCAGGGCGGTGGGGGCGTGGGAGGCGCCTTCGGGACCTCGTCCTCGGGCGGCGGGGATCCGGGCGTGTCCGAGGTGTTCGGCCACTCGGCGACCACCCTCTACAAGCTGAACCCCGACACGAAGGACGTTGGCTTGGTCGGCAACTTCGTCGGGTGTCAGGGGGTGCAGGACATCGCGCTCGACAAGAGCTCGAACCTCTTCGCGACCACCACGACGGCCCTCTGGCAGGTCGACCGGGTGACGGCGCAGTGCACCCTCATCGCGAACGGATCGTACCCGAACTCGCTCTCGTTCGTGCCCGAGGGCACGCTCGATCCCAGCGTCGAGGCGCTGGTCGGCTTCGTCGACGACCAGTACGTCCGGATCGATCCCGAAACGGGCTCGATCCAGAACATCGGCGCGCCCTGGTCGAACGGGTTCGTCTCGAGCGGCGACGTCGTCTCGGTGAAGGACGGCCCCACCTTCCTCACGATCAAGGACGCCCCGGGCGGCGGAGCCACCTGCGCGGACTGCCTCGTCGCCATCGATCCGGCGACCGGCATCATCCAGACGAGCTACCCGAATTTGGGCTACGATCGCGTCTTCGGGACTGCGTTCTGGGCCGGCAGCGTCTACGGCTTCACGTCCCAAGGAGATCTCTTCGAGGTGATCATCGACGGCGGAGCGCTCACCACGGTGCCCATCGAGACGCCGCCGGGGCTGAGCTTCTGGGGCGCCGGGTCGACCACGTCGGCCCCCCCCGTTCCGCGCTGAAGGACGGAGGAGGTACGCATGGGTCGAGCCACGCGAGCCACGGTCAGCTGCCTGCTCCTCGGAGCGGCCGCTTGCGCCCCCGGCGCGGAGGATGGATCCGCCGGCGGCGCCGGCGGGGGCGCGGTGGGGCCTGGCCCTTCCTCGGGCCAGGCGACCACCGGCGACGGCGGCGGCTTCATGTCCGGGCAAGGGGGCGCCGGCGGCATGGTCGAAGAGGAGATCGCGGAGGTCTACGGCCACAGCGCGACGGTGCTCTACCGGCTGGACCCGATCACCAAGGCGGTCACGGTGGTGGGCGACTTCGTCGGGTGCGGCGGCGGCGTGGTGATCGACATCGCGCTCGACAAGGACTCGAAGCTCATCGGGACGACCTTCGACGGCCTCTACGCGATCGACAAGGCGACGGCCGTGTGCACCCTGATCGAGAGCGGGGACTTCCCGAACTCGCTCTCGTTCATCCCCGCCGGGACCCTCGATCCCAACGTCGAGGCGCTCGTGGGCTTCGAGGCGGACCAGTACGTCCGCATCGACCCGACGACTGGCGCCAAGACGTTCGTCGGGACCCCTTGGCAGAACGGGCTTTTCTCGAGCGGAGATGTCGTCTCGGTGAAGGGCGGCAAGAGCTACGTGACCGTGTTCGGAGACGCCTGCGGCGTGACCGACTGCCTCGTCGAGATCGATCCGAGCAGCGGGGCCGTGATCATGAACTGGGGCCCGCTGCCCTACTCGACGGTGTACGGGATCGCCTTCTGGGCGGGCAGCGTCTACGGGTTCTCCTCGGCCGGTCACCTCTTCGAGGTGTCGTTCCCGAACCAGGTCCTCACGACGACGCTCATCGCGCAGCCCCCCAACACGAGCTACTACGGCGCCGGCTCCACGACCT
>CAZBJI010000038.1:0-53718 GCA_964492175.1 uncultured Polyangiaceae bacterium
GACTACCCGCCAGACTTTCCGGATCCTCACCCGCCAGACTTTCCGGACGTCACAGGCGACTAATCACGGCGTGCCCACCGGACTCGAGCAACTGAGTCGCGCCGATCGCTCGGCGTATCTTGACGGATGCTCAGTGGTCCGGTCATGCTCATCGCTCACGCATGCAGGCAGCGCCTCCTTCGATCGACATTGGGATTCTGACGATCAGGAACGACGAGTTCCGGGCCTTGCTCGACGTGTTTCCCAAGAGCGCCGGGGTGCATCGCGGCTCCCGTCGGGAGTACACGCTGCGATACGCCGACACTGCGGACGGCGGACGCTACACGCTCGCCGTCCTGCGACAGATCGAGCAGGGAAATGGCGAAGCTCAAGATGCCGCTCGCGATCTGCTGGACGATCTCGATCCAACGATGCTCCTCGTGGTCGGGATCGCGGCGGGGCTGCCGTCCGACGACATCACGCTGGGAGACGTGGTGATCGCCACCCGCGTGAACGACTACACGGTGGAAGCGCGGAAGGCGCGCGAGAAGACGACCTACAACGTATCGGGCGGTCCCGTCGCAAAGGAGCTACAAGCCCGCGTGGCAAACCTCGCGGGCCGGGAACGCGACCTGGGTCGGTGGACGAGCCGGCTCCCTTCCCGACCCAAAGTGAGTTGGTCAAAGGAGAGCCAGCTCTATGGGCCCAAGCGTTGGCAGACCGAGCTCAAGGAGAAGCTCGAGGCTCACTTCGGACGCCGAGCCAAGGTTCGAGCCCCGGTATTCGCGGCAGGGGCGATCGCATCGAGTGATCGGCTCGTGAAGGATCCGAAGGTCCTGTTCCCATGGATCGAAACGGCTCGCCATCTCCAAGCGATCGAGATGGAGGCGGCCGGCGTGTACCGTGCTGCCCGAGAACGCTGTCTCATGCTCGCAATTCGGGGAATCAGCGATCTCGTCGGCCTGAAGCGCAGCGAAGCATGGACCAAGTATGCCTGCGCCAGTGCCGCTGCGTTCACGCGCGCGTTCTTGCGGACACGTCCGATCGAACCGAAGGTTCGGGGTGGCGCTGGTTCGAAGCCTTCCGCGGTCGCGTCGGACGACTCGAAGCCGCGTCTGGACACGCTTTACCTCAACATGGCGCGTTTGGCTGACTACCCCAAGACGATCTACGTAGCCCCCACTACTTGTGGCACTGCGAAGCAGGCGTGGGGTCGGTTGCGAGATGGCGCCACAAGCTACGTCACCCAAGCCTGGGTGCTCCACAACAAGTGTATCTACAGCTTCCAGGATCCTTCGGTGGGGTACTTGGGGAAGGTCATGGATACCACCGCCGTCGAAGCCCATGATGCGACAGACTGGTCTCGCAGTTCGGACCCTGATCGCCGTCGCCTCTTCGTCCAGCTCCTTGGGGGCGCACTAAAGGACGACCTCGCGATCTTTGGAGTCCGCTTTGCCCGAGACGACAAGGTCTTCATGTTCGCTGGGCGACCCGAGGATCCGCCACGTAAGCACAGGTATCGCAACGTCCGCGTCTCGAGCACGTTGACGGTGGTGCAGCACTACACGCACACGACGAAGAACGGGGAGGACGTGAAGTACCTTCGACACCTCGCGTTCGACGGTCGCTTCCGCACCGTCGAGGGTGAGTGGTTCTTGGAGGTCATGCCCACCTACCGGTTCACCACCGACGGCCTGCGGAAGTTCTGGCTCCACGAGTACCGCTTGAGCGGAATCAAAAGACTCGAGGGCAATCGATCGGTTCTCAGTCAGGTCCTGGCCTGGAGCTCCGTGCTCTCCGCGGATCCTGGACCGAGCCGGCCGCAGCGACTGCTCCGCTTCGACCCTCCGCCGGCGTTCGAGATCGAGCAACCCATCGCCGACGAAGAGCTCACTTCGATCGACGCGCCAGACCTCAACGGGCTTCTGACGGCCAGCCCGAGCGAGGATCGTGAGGGCGAGGCACCGGTCATGCCGGACGACGAGGGCGAAGCATGAAGCTTCAGTTGCTTCCCGAGCCTCCGCTCCAGTTCGCCAACGCCGGGGTACACATCGACATCCGTGCGGGACTTGCCTCCCACGGTGCGTTCGATCGTGGTGCACCCAACGTTCCCGTTCCCATCCGTGTGGGGCTCATCGGGGCGACCGCCACCGTGGACAAGGTTCGCGACTGGATCGAGTCCTGTCGCGACGGGGTCACGTCACGGGAGGAGAAGCTACGAGAGCTCCGGCCCTCCTTCCCCGGGATGCGGACCGAGGTGTTCGGGACGAGCCTCGCGATCTCGGACTCCACGACTCGCACGATCTCGAGGCATGAGCTCCAAACCGCGCTCTCTTCGCCCGATCCGATGGAGCGCATCGCCGAGCTGTTCATGGAGCACGCACAGGATCTCGCCAGCCGCGGCAGCATCAACGTCCTCGTCATTGCTCCCCCCGCGGAAGTCTTCGCGCTCGGGGACGCCGTCGCGGCCCCGGCGGATGCACCGTTAGACGAGGCGCAGGACCCGAGTCGCCCGCGCTACGTCCCCAATTTCCACGATGTCTTCAAGGCGCGCGCGCTCGAGCTCGCGGCGCCCTGCCAGCTTGTCCGACCGGACACTTATGGAGGAGGTACGACGAGAGGGCGTGGCACGCGGCGGCCGTCGCTCCAAGAACCAGCCACGCGCGCCTGGAACTTCCACACCGCCCTCTACTACAAAGCAGGTGGCGTGCCCTGGCGACTCGTAAGGCATTCAGCCGAGCTCTCCACCTGCTACGTCGGCGCAAGCTTCTTCATGAGTGCCGACGGCTCCCGCCTCGCGACCAGCGTCGCTCAGGTCTTCAACGAACGAGGCGAAGGGCTGATCGTCCAGGGAGGCAACGCGACGATCGATCGGCGGGACCTGGCCCCCCACCTTTCGGCTGAGGATGCGCACAAGCTCCTGGCCACAGGTCTCGCATCTTACCGCCGCGAGCACCGCACGATGCCGGCGCGGGTCTTGGTTCACAAGACCTCGTACTTCAACGCCGCAGAGATCGAGGGGTGCCGACTCGCCGCCAAGGAGGAGAGGGTGGAGGTCCTGGATTTGGTGTCCGTCCGGCGTGCGGGAGCGCGGCTCTTGAGAGCTGCGGTTCCAGCGGTCGTCCGCGGCACCACGCTGACATTGGATGATCGGGCGGGGATCATCTACCTCAAGGGAACCGTTCCCTACTTCCGGACCTACCCAGGGATGTACGTTCCCCGAGCGTTGGAGTTCACGCGGGACGATGGTGAGACCTCCACCGCGGAGCTTGCAAAGGAGCTGCTCGACCTCTCCAAGCTGAACTTCAACAACACGCAGTTCGATAGCGGCGATCCGATCACGGTTCGCGCGGCCCGACGCGTCGGCGACATCCTCAAGCACGTTGGGCCTGACCGCAGCGTTCGCTCGCAGTTCCGATACTTCACCTGATGCCCTACTGCTGCCGACTCCGCCGACTCCTGCGCGTTGCCGCCCGGTAGGGCGCGGGCCAACCCGGGCTGCGAAGCCCCGCGGATGAGCAGCCGGAACGAGGAGCGCTTGCGGATGGGGCGCGACCACTAGGGGTCGGCCCCGCGGACAGGTCACGCTCATCCGGGTCGCGCGCGACTCCCGCAACATGGTAGGGAAGACACACTATGAGCAGGTGGTGGACGCCAGCCCACGATTTGGCCGCGACGCATCTCGCGATGAGTAACCGTCCGGCTTGGGACGTGGCGCTCGCGATCGCTGGGGGTGCGATCGTCGGGCCATGGCGAGGCATCGAGGTCGGGCGTTCTGGACGAAGCTTGCGCGAGAGGTCGAGACTGGGGGGAGCCGAGCGGCGGTGGCCGAGAAGCATGGCGTGTCGCGCTCGTGGCTCGGCCGTTGGTGCCGGCGGCTGCAAGATGAAGCTCCGCCGCGAGGCCTGTTGTTGCCCGTCTGCGTGCGCGAGCCATTGCCGGCCCGCCGTCTCGAAGCCCGCGTCGGCGACGTCGTCGTCGCGTTCGACGAGGGCACGGACGTCGTGTACGTCGGCGCGCTGCTGCGGAGCTTGGCCTCGTGAGGCTCCTCGCGGCGGGCGTGCGGGTGTTCGTGACCGCGGAGCCCATCGATCTCCGGCGTGGCCACGATGGGCTCGCTGCCCTCGTACGCGCGCAGTGGGGTAACGAGCTCTTCGCCGGTCACCTCTTCGCGTTCTTCGGCCGTCGGTTCGATCGCTGCAAGGTCCTCTTCTGGGATCGTGGCGGCCTCGTCCTCTACTACAAGCGCCTCGAGCGCGGCCGCTTTCGGCCGCCGGCGATCACGGCCGACGGCAAGGCCGCCGAGATGGACATGACCGCGCTCGCGATGCTGCTCGACGGAATCGACGTGAAGCGCGTCCGTCGACCCGCGCTCTGGGGACCCAAGCTCGGGGAGCGCACGCAGGGGATCGACAACTCGATCGACCTGTGATCAAAGCTGGTCGTTGGCTCCCGACGACGACGACCACCGCTGCCGCTGGCGCGACGAGGCTGAGCAGCTCCGCGCCCAGATTGAGGAGCTGCGCCAGAAGTTCGCGAGCCTCGAGCGCCGCGTGCTCGGACCGAAGAGCGAGAAGATGCCCGCGATGGCCGGCGAGGTCCGCAAGGAGCGCCCCGTCGACGCGGCCGACGCGAAGAAGCTCCGCGAGCAGAATCGGCGCGCGCGCGAGAAGCTCGCGACCGAGATCGTCCCCGTGCCGGTGCCTCCCGAGGATCGGAAGTGCCCGTCTTGCGGCAACGAGCAGCTCAAGCCCGTCGGCCACGGCACGCCGAGCGAGACGCTCGTCTTCATCGCGAGCCACTTCCGTCGCCGCATCTATCAACGCGAGACGCTGAGTTGCTCCTGCGGCAAGCACATCGTCACGGCCCCGTGCCCGGACAAGGTCGCCGATCGTTCGCCGTACTCCGCGAGCTTCCTCGCCGCGCTCGTTGTGCAGAAGTGCGAGGACGGGATCCCGATCTACCGCATGGAGAAGCAGTTCGAGCGCCTCGGCATCCCCATCGCGCGCAGCACCATGACGGATCTCTTCCACCGCGCCGCTACGCTGCTGTCGCCGATCGCGCGGCGCATCCTCACCCGCATCGCGGCGAGCGAGATCGTCTTCGCCGACGAGACGAGCCTGAAGATGCAGTCGAGCGACAAGCGCGCGTTCGTGTGGACGTTCCTGGGCGACGACCTCACCGGCTTCGTGTTCAGCCCAACCCGTAGCGGCGACGTGCCCGTCTCGGTCCTCGGCGACAGCCAGGGCGAGCTGATGGCCGACCTCTACACCGGCTACAACGCGATCACCGTGCCAGGCCGTCGCCGCCGCGCGGGATGCCTCGCCCACGCCCGACGCAAAGTCTTCGAGGCGAAGGCGGAGCCGGCGGCGTCGGCAGCCCTCGACATCATCCGCGACATCTACGTGGTCGAGCACGACGCCCGAGCTGCCGGGATCGAGGGCACGAGTGACCACCTCGCACTTCGCGCTCAGCGCTCCCGACCTCTGATCGCGCGCCTCCTCGTCTGGGCGCGTGCCGAGCGAAGGCGCCACGGACCGAAGACCCTGCTCGGAAAAGCCGCCGGCTACATCGTCCGAAACCGAAAGCCCCTGACGCGATTTCTCTACGTCGCGAAGCTCCCCCCGGACAACAACCGCAGCGAAGCGGCGCTGCGGCGCGTCGCGCTGGGCCGGAAGAACTTCCTCTTCGTCGGCCACGAAGAAGCGGGCCAGAACCTCGCGGGCCTCTACTCGATCGTCGCCTCCTGCGTGCAGAACGACGTCAACCCAGTCGAGTACATTGCGGACGTCCTCGAGCGCCTCGTCTCGCACCCCAATCGCGACATCGACGCGCTGCTGCCCGACCGCTGGTCGCCGTCCGATACCTCCTGACAGGGCGACCGCCCACCACACCCGCACTCGCGTGTCGACGGCGCCCGCCTACGTCGCCGGCCGGACGGTTACCGCGATGAAGATCAAGGCCGCGCGGGAAGCTGGCGATGCAGTAGCCGAACAGCAGGCCTGGCGCGACCTCAACGATCTCCACGGTGTTAGGTTCGCCCTCGTTCGACTTGACGCTCAGGGACTCATGGTGGGCGAGCCGGTGATGCTGAGCGCGGAGGGGGACGCCGACGCCTGCGTTCAGAACCTCGGAGTAGGAGCGCCTCCCGCGACCGCAGCTGTGCTCCTCCCCTGCGAACGGCCAGATCAGCCGCTCCGGACGTGGAGGTGGGACTCCGCAACCGGTGCGTGGGCCGCCAAGTAGGCTCGCGCTCGACCGTCGCGACGCTCACGACAGCGAATGCCGGCTCCACACGAGGTCCTGGCCGCCCACCGAGATCGGTGATCCTCGCCAATAACGTTCGCTTTTCGCGCACTCAGACGACGATCGCAGAGGGGTCTCTTTCGTCGAGAATTTGGGGGTCGCCGGGGTCTGGATCCACGGGCGTTTCTGGCGCGGTCCCTCGAAGCGCTCGGGTGAGCGTGCTCGCGCCAACCCCCAACTTCTTTGCGACCGCCCGGATCGACGTTCCTTCAGCGAGTAGCTGTCGGGCAACCTTCACGTCCACACGAACTCGGGGCCGTCCGATCTGGGCTCCGCGGCGGCGGGCGGCGGCGATGCCACTGCGGGTGCGCTCCCGGTTCATCTCGCGCTCCATCTCCGCGACGGCGCCGATGATGGCGAAGGCGAGTCGCCCCGTGGGAGTCGAGGTGTCGATGCTGTCCTGCATGCTGACGAAGTCGATGCCCCGTACCCTGAAGTCGTCGAGTGTGAGCAGGAGAAATCGGAGGTTTCTCGCGAAACGGTCGAAGCGCCAGCAACAAACGACGTCGAGATTCCCCGAATTGGCGAGCTTGAGCAGGCGGTCGAGCTCGGGGCGTCGATCGCGCGTTCCGCTCACGCCGTGATCGACGAACTCTCCGACCACCTCGTAATTGCGACGGGCTGCGAGGTCCCGCAGCTCGTCGATCTGCATGCGCGGATTCTGATCGGTCGTCGAGACGCGGGCATACAGGGCCGCGCGGAGCTTTTTCGGGGTCGCCATGAACGGCACTACGATCGCGGCGCACCAAAAATGAACCACGCAACGACGCAGCCATCCGCTCGGAGCTGGTAGGCTGGCCGGTTCGAGGAGGTCCCGCATGGCGCCTAAGGCCCGATCGATCGTGTCGCTCTTGAACGAGATCCCCGACGAGCTTGCGTTGCCCGATCTCCAGCGGGACTTCGTCTGGCCCGAGGAGAAGATCCGCGCCCTGCTCGACACGATCATGCGGGAGTACCCGTTCGGGTCGCTCCTCATCTGGAACACCCAATTCGTCGAGGTCGTCTGCCGAGACTTCGTCCGCGACTTTCAGAAGGGCATGACGTTCGCCACGCGCGTGAAGACGCCGGGCCAAAAGGTCCGCATGGTGCTGGACGGCCAGCAGCGGCTCCAGTCCCTCTACATCGCCGTGTTCGGCAGCTACGACGGAAGGCGGCTCTACTTCAACGCGACGAGCGGACCCGAGGGAACGCTTCAAGACGACGACGATGAGGGCACTGGGCGGAACTACAAGTTCGAGTTCTGGCGGGACGACGAGTCGAACCGACCCAAGCGACTCGTCCGCGTGTCCGACGTCGTGCGCATGCCGGATCGGCTGGAGGACGACGAGATCGAGAAGCTCATCAACGGCATGGGCCTCGACGCCGACGGCGCGAAGATCGCGACGCGCAACCTCCGTAGACTGCGGCGGAAGTTCCGCGAGGAGATCGTTCCGGTAGAGGTCCTCGACGACGACATCCTCGAAGCGAACCAGGCGAGGACCATCGATCAGATCCTCGACATCTTCGTCCGGGTGAACACCGGGGGAACGGCCCTAACGGGTTCGGACCTGATGTTCAGCCTGATGAAGACGAAGTGGGTCCAGGCGCGTCCCAAGTTCGATGCGCTCCTGGCGGAGACGCGTGCGGCCGACCTCCTGGGAATCGACAAGGACTTCGTGATCCGTGGCCTTCTCACCGTGGCCGATGCGCCGCCGGCCTTCGAGGTGCGGAACGTCGAACGGCACTGGCCCGAGCTCGAAGCCAAGTTCGACATCTTTGGTACGGCGCTCAAGTCTGCGATCGACTTCTGCCGGTCGGCTGACATGAGGCTCCTCTCGGCGAGGCTGTTCGAGCCGATCAACACGCTCCTACCGCTGGTCTACTACCTCTCGAAGCAGAGGAACGGCTCCGTCCCCGATTCGCAGCGCGTGCCGCTGCGCACGATGACGTACTTCCTGCTGTTCAACAGGTTCCTCTCCGGCCGAAGTCCCGAGGCGCGGATCCGGTACCTGCGAACGCCGATGAAGACGACCGGCGCCGGGGCACTTCCGCTGGAGCAGCTCCTTGGGGTCGTCGCGGCGAAGCAGCGGCACCATGCGATCACGACGACGACCGAGATGTTGTCCTGGGATCCGAGACTGGCCCTGAACATCGCCCAGCCGCAGGCCGCGAAGGACACCATCTCGTGGCAGGAGAAGGCGGAGGTCGATCACATCTTTCCCCAGTCGGAGTACCGACCCACTCACGGTGACCTCGTTGATGACATCGGCAACCTGAGCTACCTCGGCAAGCTCCGAAATCAGCGGAAGAACGCCAAGGATCCCTGGGACTACTTCAAGGACGTGCCCGACTCCGAGCTGCGCGATGACTTCCTCGTGCCCGACCGGGCGCTTCTCGCGAAGGAGAAGTTCCCCGAGTTCGTCGAGCAGCGTCGCGCGCTCGTCGTTGCGAGGGTGAAGGACTTCCTCGGCCGCTAGCGCCCCCAAGCTGCGGGCCGACCCCAGCGATGGGATCGGCCCGCGTCGGCACCTACTTCGATGGCGGCGCGTTACCTCGACCGCCGCCGCTCGGGTTCCCGGTTCCGCTCGGCCAGTTGGGGTTGCCTCCCGAGCCCTTGCCTCCCGAGCCCTTGCCGCCACCTCCGCCCTTGCCGCCGGAGCCGCCTCCGCCCTTGCCTCCTCCAGAAGAACCACCCTTGGCGTTGAACGTGTTCATCAGGCAACTCCCTTCTTCGACGGTTGACGGTTCCAGACGAGCGTGACGCTCGTCACGACCTCGGGCAGCGGCTTCGGGCTGGGCGGAAGCAGCGCCGCCAGGTTCAGCGCCAGGCCGGGTCGAACCTCCATGAGCTTCCAGCCCGTCTGCTTCTCACGCGCCGCGATGTACTCGTTGAGACTGGGTACGCGCAGGACCTTCTGCCCGGGAGGCCATGAGGGATCGCGCCTCATCGAAGGGTCTTCGTACGCGGCGCTCGGAACGGCTGTCTTGTCGAAGTTCGCCGCGTCGAAGTCCTGGACGCTCACGAGTTCGAATTCGGGCTGCGACGGATCGTCCGGCATCGGCCTGCCGAACGCATCGAAGCGTACGTTCTGCGGGGTCCCTGCCGGCAGCTCCGGACCGATGGACCGCGGAGAGTCCGAGCGCTGCCAGTCCTCGAGCGTGCCGTCCACGTGGAAGTACAACGAGAAGTCGCTCTCGTTCGCCATGACGAGATTCACCGGGCCGAGCCGCTCTTCCGTGCTCTTGCGAACCGCTTCTTTGAAGGAGCCCTCGCGCCAGACGGTGAGCATCGGCGAGATGTCGGGATCGAATTCCTCGGACACAGGATCGTTCACTTCGAGGTGCAGCTCGAGCGTGAAGCCATCTCGCAGCGCGTACTTGCGGGGCGCGAGCACTACGACCGGCCCCTTCTTGTCTCTGAGGATTTCGATCGGTTCGATCTCGACCGCTTGCCCCAGAACCTGAAGGACGAAGCGCCCCCCGCGGATCTTCGCTTGGATGGGTAGGGTCGTTTCGTTGTGGCCCTGCGCCACCGCGTCGAAGGGTCGGAAGAAGAGACGCGAGCCTGTCGTCGCGCCCGCGAAGTTGGGGAGCACCCTGTTCTTCCGCAGTTGGTTGACCGCGGCCTGGTAGCTCATGCGCGTCTTCGCCGCGAGGGCACGAGCGCGCTGCTTGGATTTATCGGTCATGACGTGATCTCCGAAAGCACCCGGCACGTCCCCCACACGCTGCCGAGCACCACGAGATCCAACGTCACGTGTCGTGCGAGCCGATGACCCGCTTCGCCAGCGTCTTTAGGCCCCGTGGGGGAAGGCCGTACGCGGTCATGTTCCGACAACTGGAACGAGCGGGAACCTTGTCACGGTCGCCCAGGCTGTCAAGCCAGGGCTGTCCCCTAAGTTGCGTCCGCGTTGCTCAGCGGGAGGGCGCGATGCCTTCGGACGCGAGCCATTCTCGCAACTTGGGGATGTGCTCGTCGGTGTGGAGACGAGGCCACGGATTCCTGCCGTCGTCTCCCCGGCGCATGACGATGCCAGGGTGCGCGAGGTGGACGGCGGGCACGTCGATCGGCCCGATCTGGAGCTTGGTCGGCGCCGGTCCAAGCAAGGCGTTGCGCTTTTGGGGGTTGCTCACGTGCCGAAGGAGCCCGGCGATCTCGGCGCCGAGGGTGAGGACGAGCCGTGGCCGCGCGACCATCAGCTCCTTCTCCATCCAGGGAAGCGACTTGATCGCGAGCTCCTCGAAGCGCTCGCGTTCGTAACCCTCAGGATGCGGCACTCCCAGCCGGCTGTACTTGTCACGGTGCCCATCCTTGAACAGGAACACCTTGACCACGTCGGTCACCCAGCAGTCGCGTCGATCGACACCGAGCGGGTCCAGGTAGAACGTCTTCAGCTCTTCGGCCGACGCTTGCACACGGACGCGCGCGCCATCGAAGTATCGCTCGGGCTCGAACGGCCCAAGGTTGTCACCCACCGGCACGTCGTTCTCACCGCCGACCGTCTCGAACCGCGCCGACGGGTAAGCACCGATGATGAACACGCCGCCGACCGCGGCGTCGAGCGGTACCACGGGACGGAGGCGTGCGCCGCCGTAGTACCTGGCGTCCTCGCGGAGCCCGATGCTCTTCGCGTAGTCCTGGAGGAGCGCGCGTCGAAGCTTCTGAACGGCGTCGGTCATGTGGACCACGTCATCATCGTTCGAGGTGAACCCTTCGAGCAAGGCACGATCAGACCCGCTCCTCGGGGCTTCGGTACCGGTGCACGACCTCCTCCTTGCAGGCGGAGCATGCCTCCCACCCGCCGCCGACGGCGACGAGTGCGGCGTCGCAGCAAGGAGAGATGCCGCGCTCGATCTTCCGAAGCGCGGCCCGCGACTCACGCCGGTCTTGCTGGATCTCTTCGGGTGTCGAGTACCGGAAGCTCGGGCACTCGAGCTTGATCGGATCATCGGAGAAACAGGGGATCGACGCGATCTTTCCCTTCATCGACGCGTGCTCCACGCGGACGTCTCGGTACCGGATCCCCTCGCGACACGCTTCGTTGATCAGCCCGGAGAAGTGGTGGCAGCAGCGGAGCTCTTCGAGCATCTCGAGCAACTTTCGTTTCGGCATGCGTCGATCGTCGGGCACGCGGGCTGCGCGCGGAAGGTCCGACAAATGTCCTAGGACGAATAATGTCCGCATCACGGCCGCCCATGTCTACACCCTCACCGCGGCACGTAGCGCCCGGATAGCGGTGGCTTCACCGATCCCCAAGGTGTCCCCCTGTGGCGCCCAGCCAAGGCGCCTCTCGAATCGCGGAAGGACAGCAAGAACGAGGTCAACCCTAGGATCGGCAGTAACCAGCGGTCGCGGTGTAAGAGGAGCGCGAGCCCTCGTTGTGGCGCAGGTGAAACGTCGGCGTCCCACCCGACAAATTGCGGGGTCGTGATGGATCTTTCGGTCTTGATGGAAGTAGTTCGATACGGGGTCATCGCCGGTGACCGTGGCGCCCGACTGCGAGATCAACTTGGCAGGGGCATGCCTGATCTCGAAACGGTGCTCGGCGCGGTCGAGGAGCTTCAGCGCGCCCTGTCTGCCGCCGAGCGACGAGCTTCCGAGCTGGCCGAGTGTCTCGAGCGCGCGTCGCCCTTTGACGGGCATCTTGAGCGAGAGGCACGGAACGCGCTCGCCGAGGTCACTCGGGGCATGAAGAGTGCGCCGCCGCGTGCGGTGCAGGAGGCAAAGATCGCGTTCGATCTCGGCGGCCTGACGCTTGACGTCGCCCTTCAGGCGGTGATCGCGCTCTGCCAGGTGCAGGAACGGGAAGAAGACGACCAACGGTCGTGCAGCTGCGGAGTATTGGCAGAGCTGGAGAGCGTCGAGGATGAGCTGCATTGGGTGCTCGACGTAGTTGGCGCAATCGCGGTCTCGTGGTGCCCGGTCCCTGGGTGCAACGAGCGATGCCTCGTGTCCCGGCGCCCGCGCCATGTGCTTGGACCCTGGCCCCCGTGTCCATCGCTTTGCGGCCATCACACAGGGGTGCGGCTCGAACTCTTCCAGAGCCGCGTGCCAACGAAGCACGTGGGCTCCACGCACACGGCCGGTATGCCCCACCACGAGTTGGCTCACCTCGCACCAACACCCTCAGAGATCGCCGTCCACGAGCGAGCGCGCAAAGGAAACTAGGAACGGTTGCGCGCTGCGGCTCTTCGACGGCACCGCGCAGTGGAACCAGAGCGCGCGCAAGACGAGCCCGCCACTCGCGACCTAGGTTCCCACGCTCATCTCGGCGTCGCACTCCACACAAGCGATCCGAAGGTCGGGCTTGCCCCAAGCCTTGGTCCCACAGTCAGGGCAGACGAACGTCGTCTTCGCTCGGGCGCTTCGCTTGCAGGCTGCGTCGCCGAGCGGCGCGGCCGTGAAGGGAAGAAACCAGTCCGCCGGGAGCTGTTCGAAGGCGCGGTCGAACAGGTCGCCCTCGATGATGTAGTGGGTGATGCGTTGCCCGACGCGCTTGCCTCCTGGCTGGCCTGTGTCGGAGGGCATCAACCCAATCTCCTCCATCTTCGCCGCCCAAGCGGCGTTGTGATAGCCGCCGCGCGACGGCTCTCCGAACACGTGTTGCCAGAGATGCACCATCTCGTGGACGATCGTCGAAGCCGTTTCCTTCGGAGTGCGCTCGCGCAGGTGATCGGGGTTGAGCGCGATCTCGCCGAAGGGTTCGCTGTCGTCGTGGCCCGCCCAGCGCTCGGCAACGAAGTACCCCCGCGTGCCGTTCCGACGGTTGAACGTCAACATCACCGGCGGGAGGGCACCCGAGAAGAGGCGCTCGTTGAAGAACCCAAAGATCCGCGCGAAGGCTCCGTACTGGGCCTCCGTCGGACTCTGTGTTTCGTACGAAACAGAAGCGGGCGCGACGATGGAATTGCTCGACGGGCACGATTCGGAGGCGGCGGCGATCGTCATGACCGCGCATACGACGCCCGTGTTACGAAAATGAACCTGCCGACGCGTTTTCAGGCAAGGCCGACGTCGGGACAGCCCAGCCCGCTGGGCACCACCCACGCGAACAGCGTCCTCGTGCCGTCAGCGTGGACGCGGCTGAGCGTTCCGGCGTCGTCATCGCAGACGACCGCCGTTCCGTCTGCGATCGCTTCCTCCTGCCAGCGACGACACTCCGGGCTGGGTTCATCGGGCTCGTAGTGCCATAGTTCGAGGTCCTCGATGCATCCTGTGATCGCGTCGGCGGACGAGCCGAACGCGTCGATCGAGATCCGGTCCGCGGTACGCCATCGCCAGAGCGTCGTCACGACTCACCTCCGCATCACGAGCGACCGGTCGCAGACGCGTGGGCCAGCACGGTGTCGAGCGCATCACGGAACCCGCGTGGGCTGAGAACGGCCGCGGCGTCACTGATGAGAGCGTCCACCTCGGCCTGCTGCGCCTCGGTCATCGCGCTGTAAGTCTCGCGGCACCGCTCCAGCAGCTTGTGGAGTTTCAGCGCCAACGTTAGGTTGTCAGGGTCGTTTGAATCCTCGCCTTCCAGCATCGCGGCTACCTCTTCGCGGGCCTGCGGCTCCAGACTCTCGAGCTCAACCCGCGCCCGATGCAGGCGCTTGGTCCAGAGATTGGCCTCGTGCTGCTGGTCCTCGGACATCCCGTCCCAGTCCTGGAGGAGCTCGGAGCCGTCGGTCACCACGTCGGTGAGCCGCGTGTAGGGCGTGCCGTCGTGGTGATAGTCGTAGGTCTGGCTGATGGTGGTGGTGTAGCTCTCGGGGCTCATGTTGGTTCTCCCGGGACCACGAGTTGGTGAGGTCCCTGATGATCCCAATACACCGGAGGCCAGGCTCAAGGCCGCGAGCCCCGAAGACTTCGGGTGGTCCAGCAGGAACGCTTCGGCCGCCGCTGGGAACCGCGTGATTGTCCCGCGGCATACTCCAGAGGAGACCGTAGCCCTTGGATGAACTCACGTACGCGCAGCGCACGGTGGGGCCGTAAATTCGTTCGTATCTCCATGCCCGCGTCCTGAAATTTCCTGCGGGTCGGAAATTTTGGCCTGAAAGCTCGAAACTCGGCGTTCCCGTTCCCCGCGCTTGCGGAGGTAGGGAACGGGAACGGGGGCCGGATCACCTCCGCGCCAGCCCGATCCCGCGCGCATGCCGGGCGATTTGACCTTCGGCCTCGAGCTGACGCAGCGGCTCAGAGAGGCGCTCGTTCTTCACGCCGAGCATCCCGCGCATCACGTGGCGCGGGAGTTGGCCCTCGGGGTTCTCCTCCAACAGCGCGAGGATCCGAGACTTGAGGGCCGCGGGTGTGTCCGCCTCTCGACTCGGTTGCAGATCGGGGTCCACGATCTCGAGATGGTGGTGCGAGCCGGAGGTAACGAGTCGCAGAAGCATCGGGTCGGGGGAGGGACCACAGCGCTGCTCGACTGTCAGCTCGGCGTCGTCATCGCGTGCCGCAAGGTAGAGTCCGCTGTCGAGCCACGCGTGAATTGCGGATGATCCGCGAAGCCGGCTGCCGCCCCGACCTCGGGCGCCCTTGCGAACGTGATGAACCAGAACCACGGAGGCGCCGGTGCTGCGGCGGACGAGGTTGATGCAGTTGAGCACTGACGCGAGCCCTTGGGCGCTGTTCTCGTCCGCGGAGTGCATCTGCGCGAGCGGATCGAGAATCAGCAGCTTCGCCTTCAACCGCTCGACCTCCCGGAGGAGCCGATGCTGATCCGCGGGCCCGTCTAGTTGCGGAACCCGGCGTGCCATGACCTGGATGGGCAGCGACGCGAGGTCCCGCCCCATGTGTCCGGCGACGTGCTGGAGCCGGTCCGTCGCCATCCAGGGCGGGCCCTCGGCCGAGACGACAAGTACGCAGCCGGGGTCGTGAACGAGGAACTGGTCGAGGCAGTTCAGCCCGCTCGCGACCGCCACGGCCAGGTGCGAGACCAGCCAGCTCTTCCCGAGCTTCGGGTCTCCTCCGATCACGGCGACGCCCTCGGACCCAAGAAGACCGTCCACTAGCCATCGGCCCTCCTCCGGGGGAACCTCGATGGCGGAGGCCGGAACGAACCACGGTTCGGTTTCGAGGCCCTCGTTGCCGGGGTCAGATTTCGGAGAGTCGTTCACCTTTAGCAATTACACCGAAGGTTGGCGCTGACGTTTCCGCGCGGCCGTCGGCCGACGTCGCCGCGGTGTATTAGGAGGACCACGATGGGTGCTCCTTGCCTCGAATCAGACCTCACGGCCTCGGCCACGATGGACCCCCAAGACCGCTCGCCGGACCGCCGATTCGGGTTCATTTCGCGTGGTCGCGAAGCGTAGAGCCGAGCATGTCGTTCGAACCTTCGCAGCGAGAGCCTCCGATGATCACCACGCCGGATGACCGGGTTCTGGAGTCCACGGCGCCCGCCCGGTTGGGATCCGACCCGGAGGCGAAGCTCCGCGTGCTAGCGGTGACCGAAATGCTCGGCGCCGAGCTCTCGACGGCAGAGTCCGTCCTGGCGGACGCCGAGGCACGACTCCAGCGCGTCGGCGCGGGTCTCCTGAGACTTCGAGGGCTCGCACTCCGGCTCGGGGTGAAGCTCGAGCCCTTCGAAGACCAGGAACTCGCGACCATGGTGCCCGCGGCGACGCCGAACACGCGCGGGCGGCACTCGGGGCGTTCGGACCGTGCCCAGTGGCTGGGCATTCAACGAGCCGCCGAGCTCCTCGACGAAGATCCCGAGAGCCTCCGCAAGAAGCTGGAGCGGGCCGCGAAGCCCACCCGCGAAGGGCACATCGAGTCCGTGATCGACGGCGTTCGCGGTCGCAAGTTCGCAAGACTCTGGAAGGTCCAACTTCCTCCGGGCTGGGCGTCACCGGTGAGCCGCTGATGTCCGCTCCCCTCAAGACGCGTAGTCGGCGCGGCCGGAAGGTGTACGTCGTCGATTTCCTGTATCCGAACACGGACGGCGTGATGCAGCGCTATCGCCGGGACGCGCGCGTCCAGATCAAGAGTGCGGCCGAACAGGAGGCGACCCGGCTCTACACCGAGGCCGTGAGGACGGGACGGGTCCCCACTGAACCTCATGCAGTCCAGGTTCCGAAACCCAAGGGCTGGAGCTTCGAGAAGGCCGTGGCTTTCTACAGGGAGAACAGTACCAAGAAGCACACGACCAAGAGCGGCTACGACGTCAACTTCGAGGCGCACCTGCTCCCTCGGTTTCGCGCCCGGGCGATCGCGTCGATCGGCTACGCGGACGTCACGAAGCTCCGGTCCGCGCTCGACGCCGACCATGCGGTCTCGACGGTGAACAACGTGGAGATCGCGCTGCGCTCGGTCCTCAGGTTCGCGAAGGTGAACGGGGAGCTGGCGACCATGCCCGAGCTGCCACCTCTGCGACCTGTCCCCCGGAAGGTGATCCAACCGCCCCGCCCCGAGGATGTTGTCCTGGTCCTCGCGACGGCCTACGAGAGCGCACGCCTTCCGATGGCGCTCGCCGCCTATGCCGGCCTGCGGTCGGGCGAGATCCGCGGCCTTCGCTTCATGGACGTCGATCGCGATCGCGGGCTCATCCTCGTGCGGCAGTCGATCTGCCGTGGCGTCGCCGACACCCCCAAGTCCGGTCACGAGCGCGCCATCCCGATCGTCGAGCAGCTCGAGTCCCTCATCGAAGAAGCGTTTCGAAGGCGCCATAAGCCCACGGATGCGTTGACCGTGTCCAGCCGTGGCGAGCCCTGGGCGGAGGGGAGCCTCCTTCACGCGTTCCAAAGGGTGCTCAAGAAGGCCCAGCTCCCCACCGCGCGCGTGCACGACCTTCGGCACTTCTTCGTCACCGAGTGCTTCCGGGCGGGCGTCCCTGCCCCCGACGTTCAGAAGCTCGCCGGGCATCTCCACTTGCACGTGACCCAGCGGTACGCCGCGACCGATCAGACGTCGCAGCGTGAGGCCATGGTCGCGTTTGCCGACCATCTCGAGGCGAAGCGGAAGGGCGAGTCTCGGCTGTCTCCAAGCACAAGGCTCCAGTCGGTCCGCGGCGATGGAGCGAACGGTGCCGCGCACGACTAGCTTCCCGAGGGATTCGAGTCCCCCCAAAGGTGGTCTCAGTGCAGTCGGGCAGGCCTCGTCATCCAACGACCAGAAGGCGTGACCTCACCAGCACGTGCTAAGGTCCGATACGCATCGTGTCTCCGAACGAAGCCCTTTCGAAATTGGTGGAGCGCCGGGACGAGTTCATCGAGTTCTTGCGGCGACGTGTCGCAGTTGCTGCCGACGCCGACGATGTGCTTCAGCAAGCGCTGCTTACGGCGTCACGCAACGTCGGCGCGATCCGAGAAGAAGCGGCGCTCCGTGGCTGGTTCTACCAGGTGTTGCGCACCACCCTGGCCGATCATCTTCGCGGGCAAGCTCGAGCGGCTCGACGGCCAGTGGGATTCGAGCCATCACCAGTGCTGCCGCCGTATGAGGTCGGGAACTGCTCCTGTAGCCTCGCCCTGCTCGCGGAGCTGCCTCCGGCGTACGTGGACATCCTGACGAGGGTGGACGTTCGTGAAGAGACGCTCGATGCGGTCGCGTCCGATCTCGGGCTCACCCCTAACAACGCGTCTGTGCGCCTGCACCGGGCGAGGAAGGCCCTGCGGGACCGGCTCGAAGCGTGCTGCGGCTGCAAATCCTCGCAAGAATGCCAGAGCTGCCGCTGCGCAACCGGGTGCGTGTAATCCGACCGAGGGGTTCGAGCGTCTCTACGGGTGGAGAGTTCCCGTGGAGTCCTGCGATTCGTGCTCGTGTACGACGACGGCCGAGGCGCTCGCCCTCAAGCAAGGGCGCGTCCTGCGCATCGTGCTGTGGCTGAACCTCGTCATGTTTTTCGTCGAGGCGAGCGCGGGGATCCTCGCCCGGTCATCCGCCCTGCTGGGCGACTCGCTCGACATGCTCGGAGACGCCCTTGCGTACGGGGCCACGCTTTGGGTGCTGCGCCGAGGCATGGTCTGGAAGGCGCGGGCGACGGTGCTGAAGGGCGTGCTCATGGGCGTCACGGCCTTCGGTGTGCTGGCCTCGGCTGTCGGGCGCGCTGTCGCCGGTGAGCTGCCTGCGCCCGAGGCGATCACAGGGATCGGCCTGCTCGCGCTGGTCGTGAACGGCGCCTGCCTGCTGCTGCTCACGCGACATCGCAGCGATGACATGAACCTGTCGTCTGCCTGGACGTGCTCGCGGAACGACCTCATCGCAAACATCGCCGTCATCGCCGCGGGCGGGCTCGTCGTACTCACCAACTCCTTCTGGCCGGACTTCATCGTCGGCGTCGGGATCGCGCTCTTGTTCAGCTCGTCTGCGCTCGGGGCGCTGAAAGCGGGCCTCGGCCCGTCAACGTTTGCCAGGAAGACTGCATGAAAAAGGCTTGGATCGTTGCTCTTCTCATGCTCCTCGTCGCTTGTGCGAGCGGCGGAGTCCCGAAGGACGCGAAGACCACCGTCGTCTCTTTCGAGGGCCTCGACTGCAACGACTGCGGCGACGACATGGCTCGTACGCTCATCAAGCTCGACGGCGTTCACAAGACGTCCTTCGACAAGAAGAAGGCTGAGCTAACCGTGATTGCTGATCCGAGTCTCGACGTGTTCGCCCTCGCAGAGAAGAACAAGCCCGCGGACGAGGAATGGAAACTCGTGCTCGGGGCCGGGAAGGGCCGCTATCTCCCCTGGGCCACCCCGAAGGAGGGCACGGACGTGAAGCAGCTCGCGACGGACGGCGAGGACGTGCCCGACCTGACGCCGCACCTCGCGAAGGGCAAGGTCACCGTCGTGGACTTTTCCGCGAAGTGGTGTGAGCCGTGCCGCAAGCTCGACGAGCACGTGCTGAAGATGATCGAGACGCGGCAGGACGTTGCGTACCGAAAGCTCGACGTGGGCGACTGGGACACGCCGCTCGGGCAGCGCTACCTGAAGGACGCGAAGGAGCTTCCGTACGTCATCATCTTCGACAAGAACGGCAAGCAGGTCGAGACGCTCAGCGGGCTCGACTTGGTGAAGTTCGACGCCGTCGTGAACAAGGCAGCCGAGGCAAAATGAAGTTCATCAACATGGCGATCGTAGCGTTCGCGGTGGGCTGGCCCACCGTGAGCTACGCCGAAGCCTGAGCGGCCTGAACGAATCCCAACCTGCCGGTCGGCGGGTCAACAGCGAAGGCCATCAACCCGGGCGAGCTGACGCTCCGGCTGGAGCAGTCCATCGTGCCCATGAACGTGTCGCACGTTGCGGATTGCCCGGACCTCGGCCCCGAGTGCTTCCACGGGGGGCATCGGCCGACGCCGTACAACCATCACATCGATCAGCTCATGGCCGAGACCGTCTTTGACGTGGGCCTCGGGATCACGTCGTGGCTCGGGATCGACATGCGATGGTCGTTGCGCGTCGCCGATGTGAACCCGACGTACTCGGAGCTGGACGGAACGCCGAAGGAAGTGCCGAACGACATCCATCATCACGACGAGACGCTCGTGGACGTGACGGATCCTTGGGTGCTTTTCCGCCTCGGCTCGGTCCAGGGTGACTTCGTGGGGATGATGCGGATCGGCGCGTCGTTCCCCGTCGGACGGACGGAGCCAGATCCGTACGCGCTCGGGCGGGAGGGCGAGTGGCATCAGCATCTCCAGGCCGGGACGGGCACCGTCGTTCCGATCGTCGGCTTCGGGATGGGGTACACGATTGGCCGGGCGGCGAAGGTCCCCGTCACGCTTGGCCTGAGCGGCATCGGGTTCTTCAACGCCTACGAGAACGACGAAGGTTTCCGAGCGCCGGTCAGGCTCTACGCAAGCCACACCGTGGCGGTCTCGTTCATGGGGGGCAAGCTCACGCCCTTCGTCGAAACGACACTCGCTCACGAAGGTGAGGAGTTCTGGGGCGGCGATGTAGGCCTCGAAGGCTCGAACATCCGAACTGAGGTGTACCTAGGCGGAGGGATCGAGTGGCGCTTCTACGACGCATGGGCCGTCAATGTCACGACCCGCGGACGGATCGCCACCCTTACCGAGGCGCCGACGTTCACCAATTACGGCCTGTTCTCGCTTGGTGTTTCGACGAGCTTCGACCTGTGGGACACGCAGCAAGAGAGCGCCGACGAAACACCCGCGGCCGAACCCGCGCCGGGGCCGAAGATCCGGGAGCAGCACAAGGGTGGCGTCACGGAGTTCGAGAAGGATTGATTCGTCGGAGCGAGCTCAAGCATCACGCCGTGGACTCCGCTGGTAACCCGGTGGAAACACCCGTCACGCGCGTTGCGGCGCGCGTCCACCGGAGCGCAAGATCACCCGGCGTTTCGGCTCGTTCTCGCCACCCGACGGCGAGGCAGGAGGGCGGTTTTGAAAACCGCCGTACCGCAAGGTACCGGGAGTTCGAATCTCTCCTCCTCCGCTAGCGATGTTCGAGAGTTGCGAGACTCGAAGGGCCGGGTCGCCGAGGAGCAGGCCACCGAGATGCCGGCCGGAGGTCCTCGACTTCGCGAAGACCGGTTCCCCCGCCGAGGACGTGTGTCTCCACGCCTCTCGTCTTGCAAGCCCGGAAGCGGTCGATCTTCATCTCCGTCCCTTCGACGGACGGCGCCGACCTTCACGTGGGCGATCGGGCTCACGGCGATCGTCCAGGGGGCGGATCGTCGCCAGGAGCGCAATGGAATCCAGCCGCATCGCCAAGGCGTCGATGTGCCGACCGCGGCGGCGCCCGTCCGAGTCGGGGAGTGTCCGCCCCATGAACTACTCATGGAGCCGCGAAACACTACGGATTGATGCGATCCGGCCCTGGTCTTACGAAGTCGGTCATGGGTCGGCGTCATGGATGTGGGGATCTCTGCGGGGGGACCGTTACCATAGCTTCGCGCTCGCCGGGCGGCATGCGGCTCGCTCCGCGTGGCTGGGGGTTGGTCGCCGTGCTGAGCGTGACGGGCGGATGGTCCGCCGTAGCCTGCGACCAAGAGGCCGAGTGGCGGTGCTCTTCACTCGACCCGGCCACATGCTCGTGCCGCTACGACACGCGCGAGAGTGAAACGATCGACAACTGCAATCCAAGCGCGGTCGGCAGCGAGGCCCCCGGCGCGATCTGCTGTTGGGACGGAACGACCTGCGAATGCGCGCGCGACAGCTTGGAGCACGACTGCTCGTGGACCGTCGTCTGGGACTGCTCGTACGGCCCGCCCGAGCCGGGCACGACGACGAGCGCGACGACGACTGGGGGCGGCGCGTGTACGCAGCCGGACATCACGTGCTCCTCGGACGACTCTTGCTCGTGCGGCGGACTGATCTGCGACTACCCGTTCGGCTCCGTGTCGGCCGGGCTCCAATGCACCAAGCCCTGCTCGACCGACGCCGACTGTGACGAGTACCAATACGCCACCGGTGTCCGGTACTCCTGCCTCGGCGGACCCAGCGGGAGCGACAAGTGGTGCATGTGACGAGGGTCCCGCGCAGTGCCCGAACGTGGTGCCCGCGCCCAGGCGACCCTCGCCCGCGGCCTTACGGCGGTCACGAGCGCGCCGCGCGCTGCCGCGCCGCCTCAACCCCTCTCTCCACGGAGACGCCATGAAGTATCCGACGGATCTCGCTCCCATGTTGTCCCTGTGCTTCCTGCTCGTCGCCTGCGCGAAGTACGACGTGGTGCGCACCAGCCCCCACGTGCCGCTCTCAGGCATGACGATCCAGGTCGCGCCCACGGACATGTCGGGGGCCGAGATGTACGACGAGCCCTTCGACAAGTGGCTCGCCGAAATGCCGCCGGAGAAGCGTCGCTCGTGGGAGGGCGATCTTCGCGCCTTCGAGAGCGCGCTGGACTCGGCGCTCGCCGAGGAGGCGGAGGGACGCTGGCGGTTCGCCCGGGGCGACGGCGGAGGGGCAGAGGGGCTGACCCTTCGGGTCCGCGTCACCGAGGTGGATCGCTTTGCGGCGCGCGGGTTCGTACGCGGCACGATGAGCCTGGTCGACGGCGGCGGTGAGGTATTGGACGAGATCGCGCTCGACATCGAGGTCGGCGGCTCCTTCAGCGGCGAGATGACGATGCGCGGCGCCGGGACGGAGTTTGGCGAGCGCTTCGTGTCTTACGTCGAAGAGCGGTCCGGCCGGTGAGCGCGGTTCGGATGGCCATGTGCAGCGGCGCCCTGCTGGTCGCGCTGGGGCTCGACGGGCGCGCCGACGCCGGCCCAGACTCCAAGCCGCGTCCGGCGCCGGCGGCGAAACCCACGCCGGCGGTGGAGTCGGCGCCGGAGGAGCAACCGGCCACGACGGTGAGCGACCAACGTGGCGCCATGGGCGAGAGCTGCCGCGCCCGAAGCGACTGCGCAGACGAGCTGGCCTGCATCGACCAGGTGTGCCGCGACGCTCTCCACGGCAAGCCATGCAAGGCGAGCAGCCAGTGCGGAGCACGGCTGAGGTGCTTCTCGCGCGTCTGCTCGACATCCGCGGACGCCGCCGACGGGGCTCGCAAGGCTCGCGCAAGCGGCGCGACCACCGATTGGAACCGCGAGTACAGCGACGAGGACCGCGAGCGCTACGCTGAGAAGCGCCGCGCGCGCCACCTCATGATCGGGGGCTCCGTGCTCACCGGGCTCGGCATCGCCTTCGTCGGCGTGGGGCTGATAGGGGTGGGGGTCATCGCCGGCGCCGGCGACTCGAAGGACTTTGGCGATCCCCTGGCGTTCATAGCCTATGGCCCAATCATTGGTGGGCACGTGCTGATCCTGATCGGCGCGCCGATGTGGGGAGTGGGGGCGTCTCGCCTCTCGGAGAGCAATCGTGCCTCCTCGGTCCCCGTCTCGCTCGGGTTCGGCCCAGGGAGCGTGACCTTCGGCGTGTCGTTCTGACGCCTCGCCGAGGCGGACTCTCGGCAGGCAGGTCGATGATTGGACTGGTCCGACGAGCGAGCTCCGTGCGGAGCATGGCGCCCGCCGGCATGAGCGCCGTCGATGGCGAGGCGACCGCGCGCGGTGTGGGCGACGACGGTGGGGAGTGGCGGGACAGCGGGCTGAGCTCGGCGGTCTTCGCGGCGCGGCGGCCGCTCATGTCAAGCGCGCCGCGTCCCCACGCGGACGCGCGCGTCGATGGCGACGACGCCTCGTGAGGGGGGCAGCGCGATGAGCGGGTTGAGGTCGAGCTCTTGGATCTCCGGGAGGTCGCCCACCATCCGATCGACGCGGTGGATGGCGTCCACCAACGCCTCCTTGTCGGTCGGCGGTGCCCCACGGAACCCGTCCAGCAGGGGCTTGCCGCGGATCTGCTCGAGCATGTCGCGCGCGTCGATGTCGGTGAGCGGATGGACCCGAAAGGCGACGTCCTTCCAGAGCTCCACGTTCACGCCACCGGTGCCGAAGCCGAGGAGCGCCCCAAACCCCGGCGCCTGCGTCATGCCGACGTAGGCCTCGACGCCGCCGGTGACCATCTCCTGGACGATGGCGCCGTCCATCTTCTCCCTGAGCCCACGAGCGACGAGCCGCTCCTCCATCGACTGGAACGCGTGCCGCACGTCGTCGGGCGAAGAGAGGTGAAGGAACACGCCGCCTACCTCGGTCTTGTGCACGATGTCGCGGGAGACGAGCTTCAGGGCCACGGGGCAGCCCATTGCCTCCTGCGCGAGGGCGGCCTCGGTCGCGTTCGTGACGAGGCGGGTCTCGGGTACGCGGATCCCATACGCCGACAGGAGCTCGCGCACGTCCACCGGTGAGAGCCACCCGGGCTCCTGGCGGTCGATGATTGCCCGCGCTCGTTCCAGCGAGATGTCGGCGAGCTCGGGAGCTCGGCCTTCGGGCCGTCTCAGCCATTGGCCGTAGCGAACGGCTCGCGCGAGCGCCAGTACCGCGCCCTCGGGGAACGCGTAGGCGGGGACCTTGGCGTTGCGTAGCGTCGCGTGGGCCGCGGGGACGCCGTGCGTCCCTAGGAGGCACACCTGGACGGGCTTGGTCGCGCCGTGGGCCGCGCGCCGGATGGCCTCGGCGACCTCGGTCGCCTCCGTGACGATCGGCGGGACGAACAGGACCAGGACGGCGTCGATGCGCTCGTCACCCAGGAGGATCCGGAGCGCGCGCTCGTAGCTCTCGGCCGGTGCGCTGGCCAGCATGTCCACCGGGTTTCCGACGGAGGCGGCCTTGGGCAGGAACGCGCGCAGCGCGTCGACGGTCTGGGCCGAGAGATCGGGCAGCTCGAGACCTCGGCTCTCGCAGACGTCGGAGGCCATGATGCCCGGGCCACCCGCGTTCGTCAGGATGGCGACGCGCGGGCCGGCGGGCACGGGCTGGTTGGCGAGGAGCACGGTCAGATCGAACAGCTCTTCCATCGTGTCGGTGCGGATCACGCCCGCCTGTCCGAGCAGCGCGTCTACGGCCACGTCCATCCCGGCCAGCGCCCCGGTGTGGGAGCTCGCCGCGCGCGCCCCGGCAGCCGTCCGGCCGCTCTTGACGGCGAGGATGGGCTTCTTGTGCGAGACGCGCCTCGCGATCTCCATGAAGCGGACCGGGTTCCCGAAGCTCTCGAGGTAGAGGAGGATCACGCGGGTCGCTGGATCGTCCTCCCAAAACTCGAGGAGGTCGTTCCCCGAGAGCTCGGCCTTGTTCCCGGTGGAGGCGAACTGGCTGATCCCGATGCCGAGGTCCTTGGCGTAGTCGAGGAGCGCGAGGCCCACGGCACCTGACTGGGAGGCGATGGCGACGGGCCCCGGAGGCGGCCACGTGGGCGCGAACGTGGCGTTGAGCTGGACGGCGGGGTCGGTGTTGAGGAGCCCCAAGCAGTTGGGGCCCAGCATGCGCATTCCGTGGGATCGGACGAGATCGACCAGCTCGTCCTGAAGCCTCCTGCCTTCCGCGCCGACCTCGGCGAACCCAGCTGTGATGACCACCAGGCCACCGACGCGCTTCCTCGCGCACGCCAGGACCGTCTCCAGCACCGAGGGCTGCGGGACGACGAGGACCGCCAGATCCACGTCGTCAGGCACCTCCTCGACGGAAGGATACGCGCGGACCGACTGCACGGCGCGCGACGCGGGGTTGACCGGATAGACGGGCCCCGGAAAGCCGCACGATACGAGGTTGTGAAAGACCTCGCCCGCGATGGACCCGCGGCGCCGGGAAGCGCCGATCACGGCGACCGAGCGCGGTCGGAAGAGAGCGTCGAGCGAGTGGCTCATGGCCCGGCCTCCATAGTCGATCCTCCGTGCCTAGTCAGCGCGATGTGGAATCGACGGCGCTCACACCCCTCCGGCGGCGCCGCGCGCACGCCTGCGCTACCATCGCCGCCCATGCCCGACTCGTCTGGAGCCGCTGCGTCGATCTCGTCTTGGCCGGGATACGTGGCGCCCGGCTTCGAGCGCGTCCGTGAGGTCTTCCTCGAGAACTTCCGCGCCCGCGGGGAGATCGGCGCGGCGTGCGCCGTCGAGCTGCGCGGCGAGCGCGTCGTGGATCTCTGGGGAGGCGTCCGCGATCACACGACGGGCGCACCCTGGGAGCCGGACACGCGGGTGATCGTGTTCTCCACGACGAAGGGGATGTCGGGGCTCGCCCTCGCGGTCGCGCACTCGAGGGGGCTGTTCGAGTACGACGAGCGGGTGTCGGCGTATTGGCCGGAGTTCTCCCAGCACGACAAGGGGAGCGTCACGGTGCGGCAGCTCCTCTCGCACCAGGCGGGGCTCCCCGCGGTCGACGAGCCGTTCGACGCGGCGAAGCTCTCGGACCTGGACGGCGTCGCGCGCGCCCTCGCCGCGCAGAGACCCGCGTGGGAGCCCGGCACGAAGCACGGCTATCACGCCATTACGATCGGCTGGTACGAGGGCGAGCTGCTCCGCCGCGTCGATCCGAGGCGGCGCACGCTCGGGCAGTTCTTCGCGGACGAGGTGGCGGCGCCGCTCGGCCTGGACTTCACCATCGGCCTGCCCGAGAGCGTGCCGTCCGCTCGCGTGGCGAAGGTGAAGGGCTTCCACCCGACGGAGCTCCTGCTCCACATGCACACGCTCCCGCCGCGCTTCGTGCTCTCGCTGCTGAACCCGAGGTCGCTCGCTTCACGGGCCTTCCGCAACCCGCGGCTCCCGCGCCCCGAGGACTTCGACACGCCGGCGCTGAGGAGGGTCGAGATCCCGGCGAGCAACGGCTATGGCTCCGCCCGCGCGATCGCGCGCGCTTACGGGGTCTTCGCGACGGGCGGCGCCGAGCTCGGGCTCCGCAAGGACACCCTGGACGCGCTCGCGCGTGTGGCGACGCCCCCCTCGGACGGGAGCCACGACGTCATCCTGCAGATCGAGACGAAGTACTCGGCCGGCTTCATGAAGCCGGGACCGCTCTGCGAGTTCGGGACGAGCGACACGGCCTACGGGACGCAGGGGGCGGGCGGCTCCTTCGGCTTCGCGGACCCGGACCTCGGGCTCGGCTTCGGGTACGTGATGAACCGGATGGGCTTCCACGTCGCCGACGATCCGCGGGAGAAGGCGCTGCGAGACGCGACGTACGCGTGCGTCCGCGCCAAGCGCGCCCCCGCGGCGTGATCGTCGCGGTCAGGGCCGGACGCGCGCGAGGGCGTCGAGCCCCGGGACGGGCGTCGCCGTCAGGAGGCCGCTCCCGTCGCCGATCTGGCCGTGATCGTTCTCGCCCCAGCAGAGCACCTTGCCTCGGGCGAGCGCGCACGCGCTCGCGAAGTCGAGGGAGAGCTGGTCCACCCGGCGTAGGCCCGGCAGGACCCGCGGCTCGGGCGGGGTCGAGGTCGCGGCGGCGCCCCCTCCCGCGCCGGCCAAGGTGACGATCGACCGCGCGCCCCAGCAGCTCACGCGCCCTTCGGCGACGATCGCGCAAGCGGTTCGCTTGCCCAGGAACACGCCGACGGCGCCGTCGACCGGCTGCCGGGTGGGCGGCAGGACGTCCTGAGGATCGCGCCGCCGGTCGATCAGGTGGTCGAGGTTCTTGCCCCAGCAGTGCACGCTTCCGTCGCGCGTCGCGGCGCACGCGGTCGCCTCGGACGCCGCCACCGACACCGCGCCGGCGACGCTAGGGACCTTCACGGGCTCGTGCGAGTCGTTCGCGGACGGGATGCCCAGCGCACCCGCGTCCCCTCGGCCCCAGCAGACGACCTCCCCCGACGCTCGGAGCGCGCAGGAGAAGTCGACACCTACGGCTACCGCGCGCGCGTCGGTGAGACCCGACACGACGAAGCCCACCTCCGTCGGGGGCGCCCCGCGCGGCTCTCCGCGCTCGCCGCGGCCCCGCCCGCGCCCCCAGCAGACCACGCTCCCGTCGCGCCGGCGCGCGCAGGCATGGGAGAAGGTCGCGCTCACGAGCTCGACCGCGTCAGCGACCCCGAGCTCCTTCTTGAACCGCCCGTCCCCGTACATCTGGTACACCGTGCCTCGCCGGTCGAGCGCGTGGTGACCGCTCACGTCGAGCAAGCCGGTCACCTCGTGCGCGGGCTCCGGCAAGGCGCTCGAGCGGTCGATCCCGGAGAAGCTCACGAGGCGCCCCCACCGAGATCCGTCGCCCGACGACGTGACGGCGTGCGCGCGCTTCGAGCTCACGTCGACCGCGACCACGTCGCCGAGGCCCTTCACCTCCACCGGCTGGTAGCGCGGCCAGTTGCCCCAGCAGACGACGCCCTCGCTCTTCAAGAGCGCGCAGGGAGCGTCTCCCACGGCCACACCGACCGCCCCCGTCGTGCCCGCGACCCGAGTCCAATCGCCGAGCGTGACGCCTCGCGGCTCGGAGCCGCCACGGCACGTGACGGCCTCGTCGCGCACCGCGCACGCGAGACCGTCGCGGCTCGCGTAGGACGTGGCGCCCGCGGCGTCGGCTCCTTCGCAGCGCAGCTCGCCGGACTTCTGGCGGAAGCACACCGCGTCGCCCGCGATCTCGACCGAGGCGGCGTCCGCTACCGCCGCGTCGGGGGTGAAATCGAGCGCGCTGCCGCTCCGACGGATCCGTATACCGGTTCCGTCCGCCATCACCGCCCGCCCCTCCTCTCCCGAGCAAGCGATGGATTGGGCGCCCGCGAGGCTGGGCCCCGCCCTCCACTCCTCTCCCAGGCGATGAAAGACGCGGCCGTCGGTCGTGAGGACGCAGTCGGTGTCCATGGCCGCGACCGCGCCCGTCTTCGTTCGCGGGAGCCCGTCGCCGGCGGTGCAGAGGATCCCGGAGCGCTCGGTGTTCGCGCAGACGCGGCCTCTGCTCACGCCCGCGTGCATGATCCGCCCCGCGTCGGGGAACATGCGCACCGCCGCGGTGCTGCTCGTCTCGTCGGCGCTCGCTCCGTTCGGGCGGATCCCTTCGCCCCAGCACCAGAGCTCGGCGTGAGAGCGCAGCACGCAGCCTCGCCTTCCAGCCACGTACAGGCGCGGGGCGATGCGGGGCGCGCCGCCGGGATCGGGGGCCGCGCTCGCGGAAGGCGCGCCGGTCGTCGCAGCCCCCGAGCCCGCTCCGGCACACCCGGCGGCGAACAGGAGCCACGACAGCAGCGCGACGCGCTCCGCGGTGCGGACCCTCATGCGGCGGTAGTCTACATCGTCTACGTTCCACGCACGCGCGCCGTGGCCGGTGGCGCCGCGCCCCCAACGATGATCGGCAAGCCGCTCCGAACGCGCTACGTCCTCGACCCGCTCCCCGCGGCGCGCGCCGTCGCGGCGCTCCGTACGCTCCTCGGCGCGCACGCAACCCCGCTCGTGGAGGTGCGCGCACAGGGCCCGCACATGGTCGCGTGCCTCGTCGCCCGCGCGGACCGGCCCTCCGTGAAGCTCTGCGAGACGCTCGGCCTCGCCGTGGCGGCTGGCGCGAGCGTGGTGTTCGGCCTGGCAGGCGCCGACGTGGCGCGCCTCGTGCCGCAGCTCTCCGAGAGCCAGCGCGCCTGGCTCGCGCAGCCCTGCGGCCCACGCGAGACGAAGGTGCTGCTCCTCGCGGGCGGGATCGCCGCGCTGTCGGTCGAGGCGCGCGGCGGTCAGGTCGAGATCACGGCGAGGGGCTGAGCCGCTCCAGCCCTCGACCGCGGCGGGGCTTTCCCGGCTCGGGCGTCCTCGAGCACGGCTGGACGGCAGGGGTCGCAAGCGCGGCGGCGGTGGAGATCCGAAGGAGGAGCTTCGATGCATCCGCGACGATCATGGCTGCGCTACCATGCCGCGCGATGCCGACCGATCGCCCCCGCCTGGTGGGCCCCGCCTTGCTTGCGCTCTGCGCCTGCGCGTCGCCCGCGCCGGTGAAGTCCGCGGGCACCGCGGCGCCCTCCGACGCCGCCGCGCCTCCCGCTCCCAAGCTGCGGGCGCTGTCGGTCGCCGTCGCGAAGGTACCCGCGAAGGTCGCCGTCGATGGCGACGTCGCGGAGTGGAGCTTCGGCGACGCGTCCGCGCTCGTCGCGGTGCGCGCGGACGGCGCTTTCGTCGCGGCGCGCCTCGAGGGTGAGATCGCCGAGGGCCTGTGGGTCGGCATCGCCGCCGACCCGGTGGGCGTGCCGATCATCGGCGACTTCGTCGCCGTGGGCGGGACCGAGCCGGATCTCGTGATGGCCGTCGTGCCGCCGGGCTGCCCGAAGCCCGTCGACGGCCAGGTGCCCGAGGACGCCCCGCTCTCGCCCCAGTGCCTCGCGTCGCAGGAGGCCCAAGCGCAGATGGAGGCTCGGCTCACCGCGGGCTTCCGCCGCTGGTTCCGCGTCGGTCCGGCTGAGGTCGGCTCGCTCGAGGGGGGCAAGGTGCAGCCGGTGAGCCGCGCCACGTTCGCGCTGCGCGAGACGAACGGGAGGCGAACCGTGGAGGCGCACCTGCCCCCGAGCGCGCTTCCGCGGCTCGCAGAGGCCCCGTGGTCGACCGCGTACATCGCCGTGCGCCCGCCCGGTGTCCTCCCCGCCCAGCTCCCCGAGCTCGTCGCCGAGCCTCTTCAGGTGAAGCTCCCGGAGGAGGTGAGGTTCGAGGGCGCGGCGCTCTTGCACGAGGCCATCAAGCTGTCGGGGTTCCTCGCGTACGCGCCGGGCGAGCCGGGCTCCGTCGAGACGCTCCGCTACCCGTCGTTTGCCGACCGCACGTCGGTCGTGCCCCGCAAGGAGAGGCTCTACGAGCGCATCGGCAGCATCGGCGACGCCGAGGTCGGCAAGCTCACCATCGCCTCGCCCCCGGACGACAGGGAGCAAGGCACCAGCGACCGCGCGGCGCTCGCCATCCTCACGCAGAGCAAGCTCAAGGTGCTGAGCTTCTCCGGCGAGCCCCAGGGCGCCGTACAGCGCGACGGCGCCTTGCACGTGCTCTCGTTCGTGCGCGTGGCCAAATGGATCCACGACGGCAGCCCCAACTCCACGTTCCTGCCCTCGACGCGGGCCTACTGGGACGTCACCGTGGTCAGGAGCGACGGCACCACCGACGTCGCGGCCATGACGGGCCAGCCGCCCTCGGGGTGGAAGCAGGTCGAGCCGGCGGTCGAGCCGGACGGCCTCGTCATGCGCGGCGTGCCTGAGGTCTGGAGGCCCGAGGACGAGAAGGACTACGGAGGGTGGCGCGGCGGGTCGGTGGAGCTTCGCTGGGTATGGGACGCGGCGAAGCGCACCTATGTCATGAAGGTCAAGCCCCTCAAGGGGAAGGGCCTCGAGCCGAAGCGTTGACCTCCAAGGGGATCCGCGCCGGCAACTTCGCCGCGAGGTCACTCCCAGCGGTGGAGCGATGGGGTTTGGCGCCACGACGTTCATGCTCCCCGACGAGCAGGTCGTGATCACCGCGCGGGGCCGAGCCGCTCCAGCCCTTGACCGCGGTGGGGCAGCGACGTAGCCAGGTTCTCCACCCCCGAGAGGTTTTCATGCTGACAGACGCGCAGATCGAGTCGCTGGCCGACATGCTCAACGCGAAGGTGAACATCCCGCTGATCGGCGAGGGCACCGAGCGGCAGATCCTGGTGGCGGCGCTGAAGCAGCTCAACACCGTGCTCGCGGGCAAGGCGGGGGAGGAGCTGCGCGGCATCATCGGTCCGCTGGTGAGCGGGAGCGCGACGCCGGAGGAGGCCGTGGTGCTGCGGTCCCGCGCGGTCGAGCACCTCAACAAGCACGTCAACCTACCCGTCGTGGGCGAGGGCACCGAGGCGCAGATCCTCGCCCCGGTCGTGGACGGCATCGTCGACGTCACGCGCAAGAAGCTCGGCTGATCGCGGTCCGGGCGCTCAGTCGCAGCAAGACCACTTGGTCTGCAGGTAGGTCTGCACCTCGGTGATCTCTTCCGGGGTCAGCGGGCGGGCGTAGAGGAGGATCTCCCCGATCAGCCCCGACCAGGCGGAGCAGCCGCTGTACAGGCCGTCGCCGATGAGGTTCAGGCCGCGGACGATCGCGGGGACCTCGACGAAGGGGCCGAAGGCGAAGCCCACGCCGTCCACGCGGATCTCCGCGTTCGGCGGCTCGTGATGGAAGCCGAGGAGCGTGGGCGTGTCGGCGGAGACCGAGGAGGGAGCCGTCAGGTAGCTGCCGTCGATCTCGTAGAGGAGCCCGGCCTCCGACGTGAGCTGGAAGCTCACGTCGTCCACCTCTTCGCCGTTCGAGAGCTGGAGCACCGGCTGGCAGTCGAGGACGATGTCGTCGCGCTGCACGACCGCGAAGAGCGAGAGCCCGGTCGAGAGGTCGGCGTCGATGACGGCGAGGTTGAGGGAGTCGTCCACGCCGTCGAAGGACAGGGCGGGCCTCCCTGCGATCGCGCCCAAGGTCGGCCTGCTGCCTGCTTGGGCCTGCCCGGCACCGAGGTTGTTGCCAGAGATGTCCCTCCAGCTCACGACGCCGCCGTCCTCCACGGTGAGGCCTTGGTCGCTGTCGAACCAGAGGAGCAGCCCGTCGGTAGGGATCGCGGCGAGCTGGCCGCCCTGGCCTCCGTCCCCGCCCGCCCCGGTGGTGCTCGCCGTCGTGGACGCGACCGTGGAGGTGGACGCGCCGCCTCCGGCGCCGAGCTCGCCGACCTCGAGGCCGATGATCTGGTTGCACGCGACGAGCGCCGCGCACGCGAGAGCGACCGTGAAGAGCCGGGGAGAGGAGGACGTTTTCACCAACGCTGCGTGAGCCAGAGGCCCCGCGGCGTGATCGCCGCGGAGGTGGAGGGGCTCGCCTCGTCCGAAGGAGCCGTCAAGAACACGATCAGGCCCGTGCCGAACGCGGCGCCGCCGACCGCGAACATCGCCGTCGAGACGTTGCCGAACAGGACGCCGTCCTCCTGCAGGGCGATGCCGGCCGCGCTGCACACGTTGGCCTCGGTGCAGAGGTCGTCGGCCTCGCCCTTCTTGGCGAGCGCGAGGCCGCCGAACACGCCCCCCACCGCGCCCATGGCGAGCCCCACGCTCCCGACCACGATGCCAGCGATCCGCTGCGGTCCGCCGTCCTCTGGCGGCGGCGCCGGTCGGGGCTTCGGCGGCGGCGGAGGAGGAGGCGGCGGCGGCGGGAGGTCCTCGAGGGTGGGGACGTCGACCCGCTCGACGATGGGCTCGGCGCCGATCGTCACGTCGCGTGAAAATGGCCGCTTGCCCGTGGCCGTGACGACGATCTGCACCCGCCCGGCGTCGACCGGGAGCGCCGTGCCGAACTGGCCGGGGCCGATGACCGCGCCGTTCCGGCGCACCTCCAGGCCAGGGAGGCTCGCCACGTCCGGCGGGACCTCGATGCGGATCTTGGAGAGCTTCGGCTCGATCGCGGCGATGCGCTCGCGCGCCGCCTCGGCGCGGTCGTTCCTGCGGTCCCTCAGCGCTTGGCTCAGCGCGGAGTGGAACGTGGACCACGCCGACGCGAGCTGCCCGGCGCCCTCGTAGCAGGCGCCGAGGTGCAGGAGCGTGCCGCCCGCCGGGTCCATCCGCTGGCTCTCCTCGAGCTTGGGACACGCCTCGGCGTGCCGCCCCCCTGCCATCAGCGTCCGCGCCTCCTCGAAGAGGGTCTGCGCGACGGCGCGCTCCGCCGCCGTCGGCTCCGCGAGCGCGCGGGAGGTGACGGTCGCGAGCGCGAGCGCCGCGAGGCACGCGCCGAGCCTCACTGACGATCCTCCGGCAGCGGCTTCGGCCCGGGGGTGGTGGTGCTCGCAGGTCGTGACGGGCGCGCGGGTCGCGCCGGCGCCGCAGCGGGGGCCGCCGCGACCGCCGAGCTCGCCGACACCGCGGCGGACGCGATCGGCTCGGCGCTCTCGACCGGCGCGACCGACGGAGCGTCGTCCGCCCGAGCCGACGCGGTGGAAGACGGCGTCACGGACGGCCTTGCGGCCGACGGCGCCGGCGTTGTCTCGTCGGTCGAGGTGGCCGCGGAGCCCGGCGCCCCGGCGCGGGGGCTGGTGAAACGGAACGCCGCGAGCCCGCCCGCGACGCCGAGGGCGGCCACCGCGACGACGGCGACGCGTCGGCCCCAGCCAGACCCGTGCGATCGCGCGCTCGGCCGAGCGATCGCGCTCGCGTCGACGCCGCCCACCGTGAGCGTCGTGCTCCCCGACGCCGCGGCCGCCGCGGCCGCCGCGCGCGGATCCGAGGCGGGCGGCGGCGGCACGCCGAGCACGATGCGGTTCACCCGCTCGAAAGAGACCCGCCCCTCGGGCGGCGCGAGCGCGACCAGATCCGACGCCAGATCGCCGACCGTGAGGTACCGGTCTGCGCGCTTCTTCTGGAGGCATCGCCGGACGATGTCGTCGAGCTGCGCCGGCAGCCCGGGGACGACCGACGAGGGCGCCGGCGGTGTGTCGTGGAGGACCGCCATGCAGAGCTGGTGCGGGCCTTCCCCGACGAAGGGGCGCTTGCCCGTCGTGAGCTCGCGCAGCACGACGCCCAGGGACCACACGTCGGTCTGCTGATCCACCTCCCCCGCGGCGCGGACCTGCTCCGGGGACATGTAGGCGGGCGATCCCATCAGGCTCGAGCTCTCCGTCGTGATGCCCGCGTCCTCTTCGCCGAGGATCTTGGAGATCCCGAAGTCGAGCACCTTGATGCAGGGCGATCCGTCCGCGCGGTGGGTCAGGAAGATGTTCGCCGACTTCAGATCGCGGTGCACGATGCCGAGGGAGTGAGCCTCCGCGAGGGCTTCACAGGCCTGCAGCACGAAGAGGGCCGCCTCCTCGACCGGAAGCTTCCCCTGCTGCCGCAGGTAGGCCATCAGATCCGAGCCGCCGAGGTGCTCCATCACGATGTACGGGACGCCGTCGGTCGTCGCGACGTCGAGCACGCGCGCGACGTGCTCGCTCCGGATCTTCGCAGCGCTCCTCGCCTCGCGGGTGAAGCGCGCTACGACGCGGGCCTCGCGCGCGTGGTCGGCGCGCAGGAACTTGATCGCGACGTCCTCGCCCAGCAGGAGGTGCTTGGCGGCGTAGACCACACCGAGCCCGCCGCGCCCCAACACGCGCAGGATCTCGTACTTTTCGGCGACGATCTCCCCCGCCCTGAGCTCGCCGAACGCGAGGCTGCCGAGCGTTGGGGGGGAGGGTCCAGCCATACGAGCCTGAGCCTTCGATGAGACCGGCTGGGGCGTTTGGCGTCAAGCCGTGAGGTCCGCGGCCCGTCCCGGCACGATCTCGCTGCCGCGCTCTCTGCCGCGCTCTCTGCCCCGCTCGGTGCGAGGGGCGGCTCACTGCAGGTCCGGGCAGCCGCTCGGATCCGTCGCGTAGATCGGGATCGGCTTGTTGATGGGGCAGCTCGACGCGTCGAGGGGCGCGCCCACGCTGGTCGAGCAGGAGAGCGTCCCACCCACGAGCCCATTTTCGCACTGATCGCCCGCTTGGAAATAGACCACCGAGCTGCTGGGCGTGCTGGCGACGCAGCCGCGATCATCGCCGGGCGAGAACAGGACCTCGCACCCGACGGGGTAGGGGTGGCTCGCGGGGCAGCTCGCGGTGATGCAGTCGCCGAGCAGGAAGATCGAGACGTCGATGACGTCGCACGCGTCGTCGACGCCGTTGCAGTCCTCGTCCACGCCGTTGCCGCAGATCTCCGGTCCGGGCACGCACCCGCCGCCCCCTCCCACGCCGGCGCCTCCGACGCCCGTGCCTCCCCCTCCGCTGCCGTCGCCCCCGCCTCCGCCGCACGCCGGGTCGGCGCCGTCACAGTCCGAGTCGACGCCGTCCCCGCACGTCTCGGCGCCGGGGCCTAGGCTGCCGGTGCACGGTCCCCAGGCCGTGTCGCCGAACTCTCCTCCCGTCGTGACCTCGCACGTCTGCGAGCCGCCGACGCAGACGCCGACCCCCACCTGCGCGGCGCTCGTCCCGAGGAAGCAGACCTGCGTCGCCCCCTCGGCGCACGCGCACCCCTCGTCTACCAGGCCGTCCTGATCGTCGTCGAGCCCATTGCACGGCTCGGCTGGCGCAGGCGCGGCGAAGCCCGCGCCGCTCCCGGACGCGTCGTCGCCCGCGGCAGGCGTCGGCTCGTCCTCGTGCTCCGACGCGTCAGGGTCGCTGGGCGCGCAAGCGACGCCGACGAGGCCGAGGGAGAGCGCGCGAGCCAACCAAGTGCGAACGTTCATGGGCCACCTCCGAGTGAGTGCGGGACGAAGAGCGCACCCGTCCGTCTCGCGCCCCCGAGGGCCGACGCGATCGACGTACGGGCGCCGGAGAGGGCTCGGTGCAACGTTCGAGCCGCGAACGCGCGGAGCAGATCCCGCGGAGTTTTCCGGTGACGATGGCCGCCGATGAGTGGATCCCTGGCGATCCTGATGAAAAATAAACCGGCCGGCCGGCCTAACTAGATGCCCACGAATATCGGTTGAAATGTGGTCTGACAGGCGTTCATGATACTCCGGACCGGCCAGCCGGCCGACGCACGATGGGCCGACCTCGAGCAACCGCACCGAAGGACCCGACCGGAGGCCGCACCGCCGACTGGACGAACCCGCGGGTGGTCCAGATCCTCGACGCGGCCGCGCGCTGCTTCGAGCGGAAAGGCTTCGCGAGCACCACGGTCCAGGAGATCGCCGACGAGGCCGACATGACCAAGTCGATGATCCACTACTACTTCGAGAACAAGCAGGCGCTCATCGGCGAGCTCCAGGTGTTCGTCTACGAGCGGTATCTCCGCAAGGTGGAGTCGAAGCTCGCCGAGCTCGGCGGCGAGACGGCGGGGCGCGCGCACGAGGCGCTCGGCCAGGCGTTCGAGATCGTGCGCGACAAGGGCTTCCTGAAGCTCCAGCTCGAGCTGCTCGCCGAGGCCGGGCGCGACCCGGAGATCATGAAGCGGCTCGGCGCGCTGCAGGCGCGGTCCCGCGCGGTCGTCGGCGCAGGCGTGGACGCGGTGCTCGGGCCGAAGGGCAAGAAGCTCCCGATCCCGACGGAGGTGCTCTCGGCGCTGATCTCTGCGGTGCTCCACGGGCTGCGGGTCTTCGAGTACGTCGAGGGCGACGACGCGCCCACCAAGGAGGCCTACGAGCTCTTCATCGGCCTGCTCCTGCTCGGCATGAAGGCGGTCTCGTCCGCCGAGGGCGACGCCTGATCCCCGATCGAAGCTACGAGGGCGGCTGCGCCCGTCCGTGGACCCAGCGCTCGGTCGCCTCGTCCGCCGGGAAGTAGGACTCGATGCGGATGTCCTGCGCCGTGACGTCGAGCGGCGTGCCGAGCGAGGTGAGCGTCGTGAAGAAGCGTAGGTCGGTGTCGCCGCGGCGGAGGTGGATCTGCACGAAGGGCTGCGTGGCGAGGACCTCGTCCACGGCGGACCCGAGATCGGAGGGGACGCCCGGGTAGGAGGTCAGATCGCGGAGGAGCGCCTCGGTGCGCGCGTCCGGCACGAGGGCGAGCTCGCGGCGGGTGCGCCAGAGGAGGCCCGCCGCGAGCCGCTCCCAGCCGACCACGACGTCGCGGAGCCCCTCCGGGTGCAAGAGAGCGCGCATCGCGTTGGAGACCACCTCGGGCGCGGGCATGCGCCCGTCGAGCGCCCACGCGAAGAGGCGCGCCGCCGCGTCGTTCATGCGATGCACGTCCCACGCGCGGTTCATGACGACGGCGCCGTGGGGCTCGTGCGCGCGGAGCAGGTGCTCGAGCGCCCGGCGAACCATGGTGAGCTCGGGCGCGCTCTCGAGCGGGCTCTCCCGGAAGACCGGCGCGAAGCCCGCGGTCTGGAGCAGCTCGTTCTGATCGCGCAAGGGCAGGTCGAGCGATCCGGCGAGGATAAGCACCATCTCGCGGCTGGGCGCGGAGCGCCCCGTCTCGAGGAAGCTCAGGTGCCTGCAGGATATCTCCGCCTGCCCCGCGAGCCGCTCCTGGCTCAGCCCGCGCACCGTGCGCCAACGTCGCAGCGTGGGTCCGAACGCGGAGTGGGGCGTGACCTGCATCGCCGGAAGGTACCGCGTCCCGGACGGGGAAGCCCTTACCTCCGGGGTCATGGCGGCCGGTCCTTGACGGTTGACGCGCCGCCGCAGGGCGCGTGCGATGCGCCCATGCGCGGCCGACGAACCGTCCTCCTCGGAGCCACGCTCCTCACCGCTCCTTGGGGCTCGTGCACCGAGGAGACGATCCGCGTCGTGCCCGGCCCCTCGGTGATCGCGATCTACGGGGATCCGCTGGAGACGGCGCTGGTGCCCTTTCCGTCGGACCGTCACACGCGCCCCGACCCGACCACCGCGACGCGCCTCCGCGTGTCCATCGGCCCCGAGACCTCGGCCGACGCGATCGTCGCCGGCTACCCGATCTTCACGCAACGCTTCAGCGAGATGGACGGGTTCTCGACCTCGGGCGGGGTCGCCGCGGGCCTCACCGGGCCCATCGACGGCGCCCTCTTCTCCGGACCGCAGGGCGGCGTCGCCTTCGAGGCGCTCGATCCGAGCGCGTTCACGAAGAAGGGCTCGCCCATCATCCTCCTCGACGTTGATCCGGCCTCGCCCGAGGTGGGCCGCCCCGTGGGGCTCTTTCCGCGGTACTTCGCGCAGGAGAAGAACGACGAGTTCCTCGAGGACGAGTACTCCATCGTCGCGCGCCCCGAGGTGCCGCTCGCCCCTGGCCGGCGCTACCTCTTCGCGCTGACGGACGCGCTCGTGAGCCTGGACGGCGAGTCGGTGGGCAGATCGGACGCCACGAAGGCGCTCCTCGAGGACGACCCGGCTGACGACTACGCGGTCAAGGTCGACGAGGGGCTCGACGTCCTCGAGCGATCGATCGGGATCACCCGGGACGAGATCGTCGTGGTCTCCGTGTTCACCACCGCCTCGGTCACGAGCGAGCTGTTCGCGCTCGCGGGGGCGATCAAGCAGACCTCGCCGCCCGCCCTCGCGGAGCCGTGGGAGGTGGAGAGCACGTCGACCGAGGACGCGCGGATCCGGTTTCGCGCCCGCTTCACCGCTCCCGAGTACCGCTCCTCCGAGGGCACGTTCGTCGTGGAGGGCGGCCTACCCCAACCGCAAGGGAGCGAGGATCTCGAGCTGTTCCTCGCGTTCAGCGATCGCGACGTGAGCGGTCCGCGTCCGATCGTCATCTACCAGCACGGGCTCGGCGGCGACAAAGACGGCTCGTGGGGCGCGGCCGAGCGCCTCTCCGAGCTCGGCGTGGCCGTCGTATCCATCGACTCCCCCGAGCACGGCTCCCGCGGCGGCGGCGCGACGAGCGTCCTCGAGAGCGTGTTCGCGTTCTTCGGGATCGACGCGGTGTCCTACGCGTTCGACGTGGCCAAGGCGCGCGACAACTTCCGTCAGCTCACCGCCGATCAGCTGGAGCTCGTCCGCTTCCTTCGGTCGCAGAGCTCGCTCGATCTCCTCCCCGTGGGAGCGCCCGACGGCGTCCCCGATCTCGACACCTCGCAGGTCCTCTACATCGGCCACTCGTTCGGCTCGGTCCAGGGGCCGAGCCTCTTCGCGCTGGCGCCCGAGGTGACGCACGCGGTGTGGAACGTCGGCGGTGACGGGCTCATGTTCATCATGGAAGACTCCGTCCTCTTCAGCGTGATGGTCGACTTCATCAAGCCGTTCGGCACGACCGACGGCCAGCTCGCGCGCTTCTTCTCCGCGGGGCAGGCCGTGGTAGATCCTGGAGATCCGCTCAACTACGCCCGCCACTGTCTGATCGCCCCCCCGGAGGGCTCGGGCCTTCGGAGCATCCTCCTCCAGGAGGTGATGGACGACGGCATCGTGCCGAACACGAGCACGGAGGCGCTCGCGCGGGCGGCGGGCCTCGCGCAGCTGGCGCCGGTCCGCGCGGTGCCGGGGCTCCAGACCGTGACCGGTCCCGCCCGGGGCAACGGTCCGGGCGGCTCGACGGCGGTGCTCACCCAGTTCGCCACGATGAACGGCGGGGAGAAGGCGACGCACGGCGAGCTCTACTTCGCGCCCGAGGGGCGCGATCAGTACGTGGAGTTCTTCCGGACCGCGCTCGAGACGGGGCTCGCCACCGTCCGCGCGCCGGACCCCTGAGACCCCGGGAGGCGCCGCGGTCCGAGAGGGGCCGCATTGATTCGATCCGAGGTCGGCCGCGTCCAAGGATCGCAGCCGTGCAAGCCCCCGGTCGAATCCTCCTCCCCCTCTCGCTGACCGCCGTGGTGGTGCTGGCAGCTTGCACCGGGGCGCGGCCCGCCTACCGGCCGGGCGCCCCGGGGCAGTGGGCTGGCGAGGACGCGCGCGCCGGATATCCGTGGCGCCCCCCTGCTCCCGCGCCGGCCCCGCGGCCATCCCCGTGGTGGCCGCAGGCGCAGCCGGCGCCCGGCCAGACCGCGCCGTTCCCGCAGCCGGCGCAGCTGATCGGCACCGCGGTCGGCGCCATCAACGTGCTCCTCGGTCAGCCCTCGGCGGGGCCGTGGCCGGCGCCGAGCCCGGCGCCGCTGCCCCATCCGCAGCCCGACCCGAGGCCGGCGCCCGACCCCGCGGGCTTCCCCGCGGCCTGGGCCGCGCTCGAGGAAGACGTGCTCGCGCGGACCAACGAGCGTCGCGCGCTCGGAGCCGTCTGCGGCGGACGCGCGATGCCTCCTGCGCCCCCGGTCGCCGCGCACGCGGCGCTCCGCTCGGGCGCGCGCGGTCACAGCCGAGACATGGCGCAGCGCGACTTCTTCTCCCACACGACGCCCGAAGGCGCGGGCCCCGGCGAGCGCGCGACGCGCGCGGGCTTCTCCGGGAGCTTCGTCGGCGAGAACATCGCCGCAGGCCAGACCGATCCTGCGCGCGTGATGCAGGCGTGGCTGGACAGCCCCGGCCACTGCGAGAACCTCATGGACCCGTCGTACAAGGTGCTCGGCGTAGGCTACTTCCACGACGCCGGCCCCGACCCGTACGGCCACTACTGGACGCAGAACTTCGGCGGCTGAGGCGGCCGCGCGTCCGGCTCAACCCAGGCGAAATACCGCGGCGCCGAAGGTGAACCCCGCGCCGAACACGCTCGAGACGATGACGTCGCCGCGCTTCACCGTGCCCGCCTTGCGGTGGTGATCCAGCGTGAGCGGGATGCTCGCGGCGGTCGTGTTGCCGTAGAGCTGGATGCTGTTGAGCGCCTTCTCCGGCGGGATCTCCGCGTACTGGACGACGGCCTCGTTGATGCGGAGGTTCGCCTGGTGCGGGACGAACCAGTCGACGTCCGCCCACGTCATCCCCGCCTTCTCGAGCGCCTCCTTCGTGGTGAGGCACATCGCGCGGACGGCGTTCAGGAACACGCGCTTGCCGTCCATCTGCGGGTAGACGAGCGCCGGATCGTGGGTCTCCTCGTCGCGGAGGAAGTGGGGGGACTTGCTCACGTCGAAGACCTTGAGGTGCAGGTCCCACGCGCCTGTCCCGTCCGCGCCCACGCGCGTGTACATGACGCCCGCGCGGGGGTCGTCCGTCTCCTCCGGGCCGAGCACCATCGCGCCGGCGCCGTCTCCGAAGAGGACGGTGACGTCGCGGCCGCGCGTGGCGTACTCCAGCGAGTGGCTGTGGAGCTCCGCGCCGACGAGCAGCACCTTCCGGTAGATGCCCCCGCGGATGAACGCGTCGGCCATCTGCATCCCGTAGAGGAACGCGCTGCACTGCTGGCGGATGTCGTAGCAGGCGCAGCCGTCCTCCCTCGCGATGCCGAGCTTGCGCTGGAGGAAGATCGCGGTGCCCGGGAAGTGGATGTCGGGGCTGAGCGTGCCGAGGATGATGCAGTCGACCTCGTCGGCGGTGACCCCCGCGTCCTCCAACGCGCGCTTCGCGGCGAAGGTGGCGAGGTCGCTCGTGGCGGTCTGGCCGTCGTTCGCGACGTAGCGCCGCTCCTCGATGCCCGTCCGGCGCTTGACCCAGTCGTCCGTCGTCTGCATCTGCGCCTCGGCGCAGCGCTCGTGACGTTCGTTCAGGAACATCAGCTCCTCGTTCGAGACGACGCGCTCGGGGACGTAGGAGCCGAGCCCGAGGATCTTTGCGCGGAGCATAGCCAGTCCTAGCCGGCCTGCGGCCGCGGCGCTCGCGCTCATTTCGATCGCTCCTCACGACGGGAGGGGGAGGTCCGTTTCCTTGCCCGAGGGGCCCGGCCCGTCCTACGGGAAACCAATGCTCCTGCGGCTCTCGACCCTGCTCCTGGTGCTGATCGCATGTCTCGCGCCGAGCGAGTCGTGGGCCGCCGGGGGCAAGCCGCAGAAGACCTCGAAGCCCGCCAAGGTCGCGCCCGCCAAGAGCGTCGGCTCGCCCAACGAGGGCAGGCTGATCGGCGGCAAGAAGCTCGAGCGCTCCAAGACCGTCCGTCCCGTGGGCGGACACCGCTGGGGCTTGCCCTCGCTCGTCGGGATGATCGAGCGCAGCGCCGCCGCCGTGGCGAAGCGCTTTCCGGGCGCCGTGCTCACGGTCGGGGACCTCTCGCGGAAGGGCGGCGGCGACGTCGACGGGCACCGATCGCACGAGAGCGGTCGGGACGTCGACGTGGCCTTCTACTACACACGCGGATCCAAGGCCTACGTGCCGCCGCGGTTCGCGGCCGTGGAGCCGGACGGTCGCGTGCGCGGCTACCCGGCGGTCCGCTTCGACGACGCGCGCAACTGGTCGCTCATCGAGGCGTGGCTCACCGACCCCGGGGCCACCGTGCTGCAGATCTTCGTCGCGCAGCACCTGAAGCTACGCCTCCTCGAGGCGGGCCGCCGCGCGGGCGCGTCCCCGCGTGTGCTCGGCCGCGCCGCGGGGCTCCTGGTCCAACCGAAGAGAGCGCTCCCGCACGACAACCACTTCCACGTGCGCATCGCGTGCCCGAAGACCCACGCCGACTGCAAGAACTTCGGTACGCGCGAGCGCAAGCCCGCGCGCGTGGTGGCGCGCCCAGCGACGCGCCCGGCGCCGCGCGCGGCCAAGGCCCGGATCGCGTCCTCCCTCTAGTCGGAGTCAGGGCGTGGTCCACACGTAGCCGGCGAGCCCCTGATCCGACCAGCCCGCCGCGAGGGCGGCGTCGCGCTCCGCGAGGCTCGTCGTGTAGAAGTGCCACAGGTTCGGCGCGTGGTAGATCCGATACAGCGGGATGGCGCCGCAGGTCGGCTCGTTCGGCGCCATGGGGGAGGGCGCGATGAACCCGGTCGTCTCGAGCGGCGCGCCGGTCAGCTCGCAGTCGTTCGACTCGGTGTAGAGGAAGTTCCCGGTCCCGCCCTTGGCGCACCGGAAGAACGGCCGCAGATCCGCGGTCGCGTCCACGTAGAGGTAGAAGAACGCCTCGGCCTCGAGGCCCCAGGCGGTCGCGTCGGCGAGGTTGGTGGTGAAGAGGTGCCCGTTCGTCCCGTTGTAGGCGCGGTGCACGGCAACTCGGCACCCCGCGATGCCGCCCTGATCACAGAGACCGTCACAGTCGTCGTCGGTGGCGTTGCAGCTCTCGGCCGGGACCGAGCAGGACGGCGCGCACGGGCTCGCGCAGGAGAGGCTGCCGATCGACCCGCACGTCGTGTCGCAGGCGCCTCCCTCGGTGCAGGTGACCTCGAGCTCGCAGCCGTTCTCGGGATCGGCGTCGCAGTCGGCGAAACCCGCTTCGCACCCGGCGAGCGCGCACTCTCCGGCGGCGCATGCAGCCGTGCCCCGCGGCAGCACGCACGTCCGCCCGCAAGCGCCGCAGTTCTGCGGATCCACGTCGAGGTCCGCGCAGCCCCCGTCGCACGCGGTGAGGTTCGCGCCGACGGTCGAGCAGTCGAGCGGCGCGCCGGTCCCGGTGGAGCTGGTGCCGCCGGTCGTGCCCGTGCCGATCGGGTCGCCGTCGGCGCAGCCGAGGACGAGCGCCGCCGACAGGAGGATCGAGCGACCCGCGTTCACGCGAGCAGCTCGGCGAAGTCCTCCGACGTCTCCGACCCGTGGAAGCCGTAGCTCGGGACGTCGAGGCCGAGGCCGCGCAGGATGGTGACGTGCGCCTTGGCCATGTTGCCGCCGGGCTCCCGGACGTGCCGGCCCGGGAGGACGCTCTGGCACGCCGAGCCGGCGAGCACGACGGGCATCTCCTGCACTCCGTGCTTCCAGCCCTCCCCGTACTCCGACGTGCCGTACACGAGCGACGCGTCGAGGACGCTCGCGGTCATGGTCATGGGGGTCGCCGCGAGCTGATCCAAGAAGAGCGCGAAGGCCTGCATCTGGTAGAGGGTGATGTCGCGCACCGCGGCCCACTGGCCGGCGTGACACGTGGTGTGCATGTCGTTCACGACGCCCGAGATGTTGGAGAAGAGGTGGGTCGTGGCGGGCGACGTGAGCATGAACGAGAAGACCCGCGTGACGCCGCACTGGAGGCCCAGCGCGAGGAGCTCCGCCAGGGTGGTCGTCTGGACGAGGAGGTCCGATGACGAGACCGGCGGCTGGTCGGGGCCGTCGCACGGCACGGTGGAGAGCTCCAGCCGCCGCTGGATCTCGTCGAGGTGCGCGAGGTGAGCGTCGACGCGCAGCTTGTCCGCCGCGCCGAGGCGCCCGCGGAGGGACTGGTAGTCCGCGAGGACAGCGTCGAGGAGCTGCGCGCGGCGGCCGAGCGCTGCGGCGTCTCCGGGCGGCGCGAACAAGAGATCGTAGAGCTGCCCTGGATCCATGATCGGCGGGTTCAGCGAGTTCGGCGCGTTGTACGAGATGGAGTTCCAGTGGCCGTACTGGTGGAAGCGCGCCTCGCTGGCGCCGAGCACCAGCGACCGAAAGCGCGGCACTCCGCTCGCGTAGAACGCGGGGTGCTTGGCGACGTACTGGTCGAGCGTCTCGCGCGACGACGTGAGCGTGTGCGAGTTGTGGTAGAAGCCCTCGGGGTTCACGCGGTCCGACGTCAGCGAGACCATGAAGCCGCGCATGTGGCCGTCGGTCTCGCCCCCGGTGACCCAGTCGGTCTTGGGCTCGAGGCCCGTGATGACGCTGACGCCGTGGGGATGAACGGGGGCGAGGAGCGGCGTCGCCGCCCAGCCTTGCCCCGTGGTCGCGGGCGTCCAGAGGTCCACGTGCTGCCCTGGATCGAAGCCGGGGTCGGGCACCGCCGAAGCCGTGTGCTTGTCGTGCCAGGGGAGGCCGTTCGCCCAGAAGAAGATGCCGAAGATGGGGTCCGGCTCCGTCCCGTCGGCGAGCGCCTCGCCGTTCGACCCGAACATCGCCTCGAGCGGCGGGAGCGTGAGGGCGACCGACCCGCCCGCGAGCGCGCCGCGGAGGAGGGTCCTGCGCGAGAGGTGCTTTCGAGGCTTCAAGGCGACACCTCCGTGGGCGCGACGTAGCGGTAGCTCTCGTGCGTGACGAGCGCGACGACCAGCTCCCGGAAGCGGAAGCCCGACGCCGCGAAGTCCGCCTCGATCCGATCGAGCGCGGCGGTCTCGCCCGAGGTGTCGAGCCGCCCGTTCGCGTGCCGGAAGAGCTGCTGCGTGACGCACCTTCCGACGCGCTCCTCGTCGGCCAAGAGATCCGCGAGGCCGCGCGCGTCCGCGAGCGGTACGTCGTCGAGCTCGCCGCTGGTGTCGACCGGGTAGCCGTTGTCGGTGGTGCGGACCGCCCCGACCGCGTCGAAGCCCTCGAAGAGGTAGCCGGGCGGATCGATGATGTCGTGACACCCGGCGCACGCGGGGTTCTCCCTGTGTTGATCAAGCCGCTCCCGTAGGGTCTTGGGCTCCACCGGGTTGGGCTCGATCTCGGTGTTCACGTCCGGGGGCGGGGGAGGCACGGCGTCGCAGAGGACACGCTCCCGGACGTACTTGCCGCGCAGGGTAGGCGACGTGGACGCCTCGTGGGCGTTCATCGAGAGGAAGGCCGCAGAAGTGAGGAAGCCCGCGCGGGGGCCGTCCGCGGGGAGCTCCACCGGGACGAACGCGACCGCCGAGGCGCCGGGCGCGTCCACGCCGTAGAGGGCCGCGAGCTCGGCGTTGACGAAGGTGCGGCGGGACGAGAAGAGCTCGCGGATGTCGGCGTCGCGGCGGTTGATGACGTCGTCCACGAGGAGCAGCGCCTCGGTGCGCATCGAGTCCGGCATGGTCGCGGAGAAGGTCGGGTAGAGGACCGGGTCGCGCGTCATCCCCTCCAGGCTCTCGAGGTCCAGGTACTGCTCGAAGAACCGCTGGAGCGACGCCCGCGCCCTCGGGCTCGCGAGCAGGCGGCGCGCCTGCGTCTCGATGCCGGCTGGGCCGTGCAGCTCGCCGTTCTCGGCCGCGTCGAGGAGCTCCGCGTCGGGCGTCGTGTCCCACAAGAGGAACGACAGGCGGCTCGCCACCTCGAAGCCGGTGTAGCGGAGGCGGGCGGGATCCTCCGGATCGGGCTCCCCGAGCTCCACCCGATAGAGGAAGCCGGGCGACTGCAGCAGGCCTGCGACGGCGAGCCGGAGGCCGCCCCAAGCATCGCCCCCCGAGAGATCGACGGAGACGGCCACCCACTTGGTGGCCTCGTCCTCCGTGAGAGTCCGCCGGAGCGCGCGCCGGCCGAAGGAGCGGAGGAAGCCCTCCACGCAGGCGTCCCCTGGCGCCGCCGGCTCGCACCCCACGAGGGCGGAGCGCCGGGCGGGGTCATCGAACACCGCGTGCGTCACGGCGTCGGCGGCCTCCTCGAACTGCTGGACCCCGAGCTCCGAGAGGGTCGTGCTCGTCGCGCCGATGCTCGTGAAGAGGAAGGGGTTGGTGTCCGGCTCGATGGGCGTCTCGGGCAGGCCCTCGCCCAGCAGGTCCACCAGCGCGGCCCGGTACTGGGTGGTCGTCAAGCGCGGCAGCACCGCCGGCTGGAGCTCGAAGGCGTCGTCGCCCGGACCGTCCGGGTCCGTCGTCGTGTCGCCGATCTTGCCCTGACACGCCGCCAGGCAGGCGAGCGCGAGGAGCGCGAGGGTCGAGGCGGTGGTCGTGAGGGCGCTCCGCAGCATGCCGCTCCTCTCCGGGAGGAGCCACATCCTACCACGAAGCCGCCCGCTGGCGCGGCGCGCGCGGCTTACAAGCAGTAGGTGCCGTCGGCGTTGGTCACGACGACGTCGCAGGGCTTCTCACCCGCGGGCTTGGGCGCGTCGGCGGGGGGAGCCGCCGGCGTGGCGCCCTTCGCGGTGACCGTGGGGCCGGGCGCCGCTGGCTTCGCGGGAGCCGACCCCGAGGGCTTCTTCGGCCCCGCCGTGGCCGACGGCGTCGGCGCCGCCCACTTCTCGGGGCCGCCCTTCGTGTCGGCCTTGCTCGTCTTGCCCTTCGAGCCCTTGTCCTTCGTGGGCTTGGACTTCTCCGCGGCGTCTTCGGGCTCCTTCGCGGCCACGGCGTCGCGCTTGGGCACGTCGCAGCGGCTCGTGCGGAGGCCGCCCGGCGTGTGGCGCAGCTTCGCGTTCTTGTCGTTCGGATCGGCCTTCGCCTTCTTGGCCGTGGTGGTGTCGACCTCGAGGTCGATCTCGTCGCCTGCGCCCGCCACGCTGGCAGCGTTGAGCTTCATCCCCTCGATCATCGCGTCGAGCACCTCCCCCTGGAAGGTGAGGCGCGTCTGCGACTCGTCGACGAAGGCGATGAGGGTCAGCACGCGAGCGACGTAGTTGCCGAGCCGCAGCGTGGTCTCCTCCACCACCTCGTCCGGCTTGAGCGACAGGAGGTCGGAGGCCGAGAGGCCGTTGAGCGTGAGCTTGACGTCGCCGCCGTCGAGCTTCACCTCGGGCTTGAGGCCGCTCATGTCCGGGCGCTTGCCCGTCTGCTCCTCGATCACGTCGGCGACGACCCGCTTCGCCGTCGACTGGATGTCCTCGTGCAGCGAGGTGGCTGCCATCGGGTAGCGGAGGAGCGCCACCGAGTTCATGGTCTTGGCGTCTTCGACGGCGCGCTTGAGGTTCAGCACCGCGACGCCGACCCGCTTCTTGGTCGCCTCGTCCGCCTTGCCGGCCTCTTCCCGCGCCTTGGCGACGAACGCCTCCTGCTTCGGCTCGACGGCGTCCTCGACCTTCTCGATCTCTGCCTCGATCCCCTCGATCTTCTTCTCGATCTCTGCCTTCTGCGCGTCCGTGGCGTCCTTGGCCTCGAGCGCCTTCTCCTGGTCCGCCTTCGACAGCTTGAGCCGGGCGAGCTTGTCGAGGAGCGCCGTCACCTCCTGGTAGGAGGCGTCGAGCGCGGGGCTGGTGGCCGAGAGCAGGTTCGGGTGCGCCTCCTCGGCCGAGCAGATGCCGGCGAACCGCGCGTGCCAGGCCTCAGCGGGCGCGATACGGAGCTTCGCCCCCTTGGAGCCGGCCGCGTACGTGTCGTCCGCGGCGATCGTCTCGAGGATCGCCTTGGCTTCATCCTTCTTGAGCGCCGTGGTCGGCACCCACTCCGACTCGTCGTCGAGGGGCGTGCCGGCGAGCAGCCGGTCGACGTGCTCCGCGGTCATGCTCGCAACCTCGGCCCTACGGACGACGACGCTCATGGGCGCCGGCTCGTCGAAGGCCCACGCGGCCTTCGGATTGGTCAGGGCACCCAGCGCCCCGCAGCCCGTGGTCCCGAGCGCGAGAGCCCCAAGGACGGCGACCCGCGCAACCCTGCTCTTCCCGAGCGCCCCCGCGATCCACGCGATGCTTCGATTCGTCATGTTGCTGCCTGGAGCCTCGTGGCGGTGAAACCGATGAGGCCCCCTCGTACGCCGCTCGGCGCGCCCTCCTTCCCATGAGCGCTCCCGGTTTGCAACCCAGCTCGATCGAACGATGCCCCGTTTCCTGGCACCGAATGGGGAATCGGCTCAGACTGCGTTCCTCCTTTGACGCGGCGACTCCTCCTCCTCGCGGCTCCCGGCCTGGTCTCGATCTTCGTCGGGATGTCGTGCCGTGACATCGTCGCCGGGGACGCCGTCGACGTCGGCAAGCTCCTCTGCGATCACCTGGCCAGCTGCTACGGGGAAGCCTTCGACTGCGAGGATCTGACGGCCGAGATCGGCACGATGACAGCCTCCCAGCGAAAGGCGTTCCTCTCCGAGGCCGAGTCCTGCACGGCGACCTGTCCCGCCGCGCTGACGTGCCTGAATGAGCCGCCGCTCTGCGAGACGGGAGGCTGCAGCGAGGCGAATCCCTGCTGCGACGCGCTCGACGGCGTCGCGGAGTGCGTCGGAGGGACTTGCTGCGCGACGCGGGGGGCGCCGTGTGACGGGGAGGGGGCCCTCGCCTGTTGTGAAGCTGGCAGCTGCTCCGGCGGGGTCTGCGGTGGCCGGCCCTGCAGCTTCCCCGGCGAGGCGTGCGCCCTGCCGAGCGACTGCTGCACGGGCCTCTGCGAGAACCAAGTGTGCCTCGAGAAGCTCTGCGTGAAGCTCGACGAGCCCTGCGCGGACCAGAAGGACTGTTGCAGACCCGAGGTCCAGGGTCTCCCGCCCGACACGGAGATCGTCTGTGACCAGGTCTGCTTCGCGGTGCTCGAGGTGTGCGTGGCGGACGAGTTTGGCCCCTGCGACCCGACGGACGGCGTCCTTTGCTGCCCCGGGCTCCAGTGCCGTCCGGGAGACACTGGTCTCTCGTGCCAGACGCCGACGTGCGTCGGCGTGGGTGACTTCTGCGACGTCGGCGCCGAATGCTGTGACGGCGTCATGTGCGACCAAGGCATCTGTGGGTTCGTCTGCGGGGACACCGGCGCCTTCTGCTCGGATCACGGGGCGTGCTGCAGCGAGCTGTGCTCGTTCGGCACGTGCGTCCCGCCCAGCTGCGTGTCCGGCGAGCCGTGCCACTCGCCCTGCGAGGAGGGAACGGCGCTGGACCCGACCAGCTGCAACGACGACCCGCCGGTCGACCAGTGCGTCTCCGACGTCATCATCCTCGACCCGTATTGCAACTGCGTCTCGTGGGACATGCTGTGCGTCCAGCAGGCCCAGCAGGAGTGCGGGGGGCTCTGCCCCATCCCGTTCTGACGTCAGGAGCGCGCGGCCGCGCGCGTCCGTGCAGGGGCAGCGCGCGGGTGGCGGAACTGGCAGACGCACTGGCCCGAGGCGCCAGGCCTTGGGGGTTCGACTCCCTCCTCGCGCACCGTGGCCTTGATCCTCTGACGTCCCCACGGCTCGTCCAGGATCACCTGCCACGCGCGACACGCACGCCTGGGTGGCGGAACTGGCAGACGCACGCGGCTCAGACCCGCGGAGCTGAGGGTTCGACTCCCTCCCCGGGTACTTCGTAGCTTCCCGCGCGGCGACCCGCTCCAGGCGACCGCGGTCCTACGGCTCGCACGGCGCTCGTGCGCCCGGATCGCGGGACGACCCGGGCCCGGCGCGGCCTGGCGGCAATCAGCTCTCGGCGGCCTTCTCTTCGGTGCCCTCGGCCGCCGGCGCGTCGTCGGGCTTCTCCTTCGAGGTCTCGGCGTCGTGCTCCGCCATCTTCTTCCGCACCTCCGCCATGTCGAGCGCGCGGACCTTCTCCGCGATCTCGTCCAGCGCTTGGGCGGGCAGCCGCCCCGAGTGAGCGAAGACGGGGATCCCGTCTCGAAACACCATGAGCGTCGGGATCGACTGGATGTCGAAAGCCTGGGCGATGCCCTGCTCGTTCTGCGTGTCGACCTTCCCGAAGACGATGTCCTCGTGCCGGTTCGACGCGGCCTCGAACACGGGCGCGAAGGCTCGGCACGGCGCGCACCAGTCCGCCCAGAAGTCGACGAAGACGATCTTGCCCTCCGCCGCGAGGGTCTCCTCCAGGTTCTTCTCGTTCAGCTCGATGCTCGCCATGGGCGTCGTGTAGCACGCCGGTGGGTGCGCCGCAGGCCTGCCGCGTGCGCGCGGCGCCGGCGCCCGCGATCAATCCTGAGGTGCTCCGGGCGCGGCCTCGCGGTAGGTTCGAACCGTGGCGCTCGCGGCACGCAGGTCGTCGGTGGGGCTCGCGATCGCCGCGCTCGCGCTCGGCGCGTGCGAGGAGACGGAGCGCGCGGCGACGGGGGGCGGGGCGGAAGGCGGCGGCGGCGGAGCGATCGAGCCGGCGGCCGAGCCCAGCCTCCGCTTCTTCGTCGACGATCGCCCCCACGACGCCGCGAGCCTCGAGGTCGCGGCGACCGAGGCGCGCTGGGGGGATCCGGTCCGCGTCGTCCTCCAGGCGGTCGGGCCGCGGCGCCGCGTGCGGGTCGATTTCTCCGTCGGCTCATGGGCGGTGTTCGAGTCCAGCGCCGGGGGGACGATCGATCTCGGCCTCGACGCGCCCGTGGACGGGACGTGGACCACCGCCGACGTCGACGGCCCCTTCTGGTCCGCGCCTCCCTCCGCGTCGCCGGTGTTCGACGTGGACGTCACCGCCGCGGACGCCGACACCGGGGCGCCGCTCGCCGTCGGTTCGTTCCGCCGTCGACCCCTCGGCGACGGCCTCGAGAGGGTCGACGTCACGGACGGCACCCGCGTCGGCACGCTTTTCAAGCCGCTCGGCGCCTCGGGCAAGCTCCCCGCGGTCCTCGCGTTCGGCGGATCGGAGGGGGGGACGTGGGCTGGGGAAGCGTTCGCCGCGCACCTCGCCGACCTCGGGTACGTCGCGCTGGGCGTCGGCTACTTCGGCGCGCCGGGGCTCCCAGACGAGCTCGAGCAGGTGCCCCTCGAGATCCTCGAGCAAGATCTCGCGTACCTCGCGTCGCTCGAGGACGTGGACGAAAGCCGCATCGCCGTGATGGGCGCTTCGCGTGGCGGCGAGCTCGCGCTGCTCCTCGGCTCCTTCTTCCCCGAGCACGTCGCCGCGGTCGTCGCGATGGTGCCGAGCGGGTACGTCTGGGGCGCGGCCTCGGGCGCGAGCGCGGCGGCCTGGACCCTCGGGGGGCTCGACGTCCCGCACGTGCCGGGGTCGAGCGCGCAGCCGGACGTCACGGTCGTAGACGGCGAGACCTACGTCGCGTTCACGCCGATGTTCCTGGAGACGGTCGCCGCCGCGTCCGACGCCGCGCTCGCGGCTGCGACGATCCGCGTCGGCGCCACCGACGGTCCCGTGCTCCTCCTCGCCGGCGGCGACGACCAGCTCTGGCCGTCGTGCGTTCTCGCGGACGTCGCGTGGGCCGAGCTCGAGGCCACGTCCCACGGCGCGTCGCACGCCGACGAGCGCCACTGCTTCCCGGACGCGGGTCACCTCATCGCGTTTCCGCCCGGCTCGTCGACGATCGACAGCGGCGCCTACTTCAACGCCGACTTCGACGCGTGGATCGTCTCCGGAGGGACCCCGATGGGCAACGCACGCGCGGAGCGCGCGGCGAACAACGCCCTGCGGGCGTTCCTGGAGTCGGCGCTCGGCGGATGAGCCTCGGCGCGCGAGAGGAGCCTAGTTGACGGGCACGAGCTGCGTCCCGTCCTTGCCGCAGAACTCCGCCTCGGAGGGGAAGCGGTCGCCGCAGCTCGGGCAGATCTTGTCGAGCTGCTTCTTCGGGCGGCTGGAGGGCTTCGGCGTCGGTGCGCTCGGCGGCGCATCCTCTCGGAGGGGTGAAGGCATCATCGAGGGGACCAGGGCAGTGCCGTCGTCCTCGCAGAAGCCGGTCCCGGGCGCGTAGTCCCGCCCGCAGCGCGAGCACTCGAGGCGGCGCCGGGCCGTCGTCTCGAAGATCGCGACGTTGGAAGGGGGAACGACGGAGACGCGCTCGTCGTCGTCGTCGCGGCGGGCCTTGCCGCGGCGCCACAGCGCCAAGCCGACGACGCCGAGCAGGCCCGCGACGACCCCGACGATGGCCATGAAGGTCCGCTTGCGCGCCCGCGCGTTGTCCTCGGCCTCGCTCGCCGTACCGCCGATCCCGGCGGCGATCTCGGCGACGGCCGAGCGGTCGTCCTCGCCGAGGTCATTGAGCCCGCGCAGCTTGAGCAGCTCCTCGTACTGGTCCGCCGGGGCCACCTCCACGGTGATGTCGACCGTCTTGCCTCCGAGAGAGAGACCGATCGTCGCTTTGCCCGCGGGGGAGTCGGCCGCCGCGGTGATCTTCGTCCCCTCGATGTGGAGCTTGGGGGCCGCGCCTTCGCCCTCGGCCTGCCGCACCTCCGGCTCCACGGCGAGCCTGCAGCCCTTGGCGTCGGACACGCGCACCGCGGGCGTGAACGACTCCCCAGGGCGAAGGAGCTTCGTGGAGGGGCGCACCTCGATCCGGCCCGGCGGGCCGGGCGCGTCGCAGCCCTCGCTCGGCGCGGCGGACTTCGCGGGCGAGGGCGCGGGCGGCGGCGGAGGCGCCGGGTCGGCGGTCGGCGCCGCCGTCGGCGCGGGCGCGGCTCCGGCGCGCTGCAGGAGCTTGAACGTCCGCGAGCGGCCGACGCTCGCCTTGCACACGCTGTCCTTGATCCCCCACTCGAAGATCCCCGTCTCTTGAAACACGATGGTTTCGTCGGTGGCCGTGATGTTCGTCGTGACCGTGGCCCGCCGCGGATCGCCCTTGGGGCTCGCGCACTTCGTCGTCCACCCGCGCGCCCCGCCCGAGTGAGAGACCCGCTTCATGCCCGGCAGCTGCTCCCAGCACTCCGCCGTCGTGAACGATCGACCCGCTCCAGAGAACGACAGCTCCCCACCCTGCTGAACTACCGTCACGTTACCGCCCGGGGCCCCGCCTCCGGACGTCGGCTTCGGGCCGCAGTCCTCCCCCCACTCTTTGGTGCTCCAGGCCTCCTTCATCGCTGAGGCCGACCACGAGCCGGAGAGCGTGGGCTTCTCCGCGTCCTGCCCTGAGGCGGCGCCTGGGATCGATCCCACGAGCGCGGCGCACAGCGTGAGCACGCTGAGGATCGCCCTCGGACGCGGGGTCGAGCTCACGAAGAAGGACGGTAGCAGAAGGGAGTCGATCGTGTGCGGAGGGGACCTCAACTTGCACCCCCCCGGGTGCGCCCCGTATCATGTCGTAACCTGATGATCGTCTCGTGCACGCCGCCCGGAGGGCCAGCGGAATGAAGATCTCGTGTCAGTCCTGCGCGGCCAAATACACCATCGCCGACGACAAGGTCGTCGGGAAGGTCATCAAGCTCAAGTGCAAGAAGTGCTCGAGCACGATCGTGGTCAACGGCAACGATCCGGCGACGCTCGCACAGCTCGCGGCGGGCGGTGGGTCCGGGGTCGATGACGCGGCCACGCAGCTCATGAGCCAGCAGGCGTACGGGGGGGAGTCGGCGAACCCGGACGAGTGGACGGTCAGCGTCACCGACGACGATCAGCGGACGATGACCACGGCCCAGATCCTCGCGGAGTACGCGAAGGGTGCGCTGGCCGAGGACACCTACGTGTGGAAGGACGGCATGGGCGACTGGGCCGCGCTGTTCGACGTGCCCGAGCTCGCCCAGCTCCTTCGCGCGGCCAGCCCGGCCGCGGCCCCTGGCGGCGCCAACGGCAACGGCCACGGCTACGGCG
>CAZBJI010000039.1:0-51334 GCA_964492175.1 uncultured Polyangiaceae bacterium
GGAGACTCAGTGGGAGAGTAGGACGCTGCCGGGATCTACTTCGAAGGCTCGAGGCTCACGCCTCGAGCCTTCTCTTTTTTTGTTCTCCGACCTCTCTCGGGCGGGCGGAGCGAGCCAGCGTGGCGATCCGTGTGAACCCTGGGGGCCCCTTGCCGGAGCGTCGCCGAGCACCCGTTCTGGGCGCCGCTGCGCTCTTCTTCCTCCGTTTCGCCTCGGGGTGCGCCGAGGAGCCCTCCAGCGAGGCAGCGCCGGGTCCGTCGGCCTCCGTCCGCCTGGAACCCTCGGGGCCCGCACCGGCTGAAGGACCGTCGGCGGAGGGGGCGCCGGGACGGCCGGCCCCGCCTTCCGCCATCGCCACCCCGTCGGCCTCCTCGCAGCCGCCCCGGGTCCTCTCGAGCAACCCAGGCTGCGCAGTGCCAGAGGGCCACTCGGCGTGGAGCTGGCGACGTGTTCGCCGCGTCGCGCTCGAGGACCGAAGCGTGGTCATGACGCTCGATGTCGGCGCCAAGCTCTCGAATCTGGGTCCCGTGCTCGACGTGCTCGAGCGCGACGGGGTACGGGCCACGGTCTTCGTCTACACGGCGGAGCTCGAGGCGGACGGGCGGGGGGCAGGCTTGGTGAGGCGCATGGCCGCGGCCGGGCACGAGCTGGCGAACCACACCGCGTCCCACGCCGACCTGACGAAGTTGAGCGCCGACGAGGTAGAGAGCGAGCTGGACCGCGCCGAGGCCTTCGTCCTGCGCGTCACCGGACGGACCACCCGCCCGTTCTTTCGCGAGCCGTTCCTCGCGACCAACGATCTCGTCGATCGCATCGTCCGGGAGCGGTGCTACCGATCCATTTGGTTCACCGTGGACACGGGGGACTGGCGCGACGGGATGAGCGCTGATGCCATCGTGCGAAAGACGCTGCGGGACGGTGACAGAGAGCGCGAGATCCTGCCCGGTTCGATCTTCATCTTCCACGGCAGCCAGCCCGCCAACGTCGAGGCGCTGCCGCGGGTGGTTGCCGAGCTGCGCCGCCGGGGGTTCGGCTTCCTGACGCTCGGGGAGGCGCTTCGGAGGGGCTCCGGGGTGGGGGGCTAGTTCCGCGGAGACCGAGCCCACGCACACGGCGACGTGACACACTTCGCCGGGCTCCACCGGCAGCTCGATCGCTCACGGGCCCACGAGCAGGACGGGGATCTCGCCGCCGTCGCGGGTCTGGAACTCACGCGCCAGCTCCTCGAACACTCCTTCCTGCGGCGCTTGGCCGGACCCGCGCTCGAGCTTGACTCGAAACGCGACGAAATCCCGCGGGAGCAAGTAGCCGGCCTCGGGCGGCGCGCCGGCGGGGACGCTCACGAGGGGGCCTCGCGTCAGCAGCACCTCCGCGGACCGCGCCCCTGCGTCGAACGCTATCGCGCAGAGCTGACGGAGGCGCGACAGAGGCACGCTCCGATCGACCAACAGCGACAGGTCCGCGCCGGACGCGTCGGCTCCGGCCGCCGGCGACGCCAGCGCGGAGGTCAGCTTTGCGACGACGGCCTGCCTGGTCGCCTGCGCGTCGAGAGCCGCGAGTCGCCCGACCCCTTCGCCGTTGACGGCGACGGCCTCCGCCGAGATCTGGATCGCGACCGTCGGCGATGGCGCGGGGAGGTCGTGCTGCTCCGCGGCGCCGGGAGGGACCAGCTTCGCGAAGAACACCAGCTGGTCCTTCATGAGCCCGACGAAGACCTCCCGTCGGCTCGCGAAGTCGCGCTGGACCTGGACCTCGACCAGCGTGAGCAGCGCGATGGCTCCTCCGGCGATGAGGCCGCTCCAGGGGAGGCGCGCGCGCTGGGCGCGCGTCGCGGCGACGTCTCGCGCAGCGCCCGCGTAGGTCGACCACGAGAAGGCGGCGGCGAGCCCGAGGCACAGGAGCCCGGTCCACGCGAGCAAGGTCCTCTGCTCTTCGAGCCGGATGAGCGCCGAGACCCTCGCCGCTCGGGAGATCGACTCGGCGAACGCGCTCGCGCCTTCGGCCTCCAGGCGCGTGAGCGCGACGCCGACCATCGCGAGCATGGACGCCGTGGCGCCGAGCGCCCGATCGACCTCGAGGTGGGCGAGCTCGGGTGCGGGAGCAGGGCGCCACCGGAGCGAGGCGAACAAGATGGCGCATCCAAGCATGAGGAGCCCTGGAGACGTCCATCCGACGCCGAGGGCGGCGACGCCGAGGACCCCGGCGCCGAGCGCCAGCCAGGAGGGGACGGCTCGGCGCGGCGTGCAGAGCGCGCCCTCGCCGAGCTCGGCGTTGACGAGGACCACGATCCCGGCCCCGAGGCCCGCGGTGAGCCCGAGCCCCAGGAAGCCTGCGGCGCTGAGCTCGTAGTACCCCATGTGCATCAGCTCGAACGCCTGCGACGGGGAGAGTGGCCCCAGATGGGAGACGACCTTCTTCCAACCCAAATACAGCGGTAGGAGCGCGAGGAACGCGGGGGCCACCACGAGCGCGAGCGCGACGAGGCCGAACCCGGGCCTGGTCCTCGCGCGAGCCACCCAAAGCGGGAGCGACAGCATCGCGACCGCGGTCGCCAGCAGGATGGGGATAAACCCGAACCCGATGCTGCGGAGCCACAAGAGCACGTCACGGCCGCCTTCTCCCGGGTACCCGACGGCCGGGAGCACCGCGATGACGGCGAGGACCGACCCGAGGTACGTCGCCCAGCGTCTGAGCTCGTTCCTCCCTCGGCGAGCGGGGAGCGCGGCGAGCGACGGCTCGGTGTGCGCGACCGCGGGGTCCTCGGCCGAGGCCGCCGGGGTCTTCGCCGGCGGCTCGGCGCGTCGCGTCGGGGCCGCGGCCGTGGCGGCGGCGAACGCGCGGTCCCCGGCTTGGATGAGATCCTCGAAGGTCGGGAAGCGGCCCTCCGGAGCCTTCGCGAGCAGCCGCTCCACGAAGTCGCCAACGTCGCGCCCGACCTCGGGGACGGCCTGCTCGGCGCGCGGAGGCGGGCGGTGCAGGTGCGCCTCGAGGAGCTCCGGGTAGCGGGTGCCCTCGAAGGGCGGCCTGCCGGTGAGCATCTCGAACAGGACGCACCCGAGCCCGTATTGATCGGTGGCGTGGGTGGCGGGGCTCGCCCACCACTGCTCCGGCGCCATGTAGAGGGGGGTCCCGAGGGGGACGCCGGTGCCGGTGAGCTTCGCGAGCGCGCCCTCCTCGTCGGGGTCGGAGCCTGCGGCGATCTTCGCCAGGCCGAAGTCGAGGAGGACGGGCTGCGTCGCCCTGCCCGCCAGCTCGGCCAGGAACACGTTGTCCGGCTTCAGGTCGCGATGGAGCACGCCCGTCGCGTGCGCGGCCGCCAGTCCCGACGCGATCTCCCTCCCGATGCGCCAGGCTTCCTCGAGCTCCAGCCGACCTCGCCGGTCGATCTCCTCTCGGACGCTCCGGCCGACCAGCAGGGGCATCACGAAGTAGGGGCGCCCATCCTCCAAGCGTCCGAACGCGAAGATCTCGATCACCGCGGGGTGGCGGAGCTGGGCGACGCTCTTGGCCTCCCGCTCGAAGCGAGCGACGAACGTGTCGTCTGCGGTCAGGTCGGCGCGCAACACCTTCACGGCGACGCGCTTGCCGATCGTGGGCTCGACGGCGGCGTACACCGTTCCCATCCCGCCGGCCCCGAGGTGGTGCTCGATCCGGTACCCACCCACCATGGCGGTGCCGGCGAGGAGCGGATCGGTCGGCGCCGTCATCGAGCCCCTCGGCAGAGTGGGCCACCGCGCGCGGCGCGCTCGGCCGCGTGAGCGCCGCTCGCGGCCGGGGCGGGGAGGATGCCGCTCACGGGAGACCTCCGCGGGCCGGTGCGCGCTCCGTCGCCACCTTGCTAGCCGCGGCGTCGAACGAGGCCATGGGCGCGGATGAGATCGTTGAGGTGAGAACGCGAGAGCCCGAGCCGACGCGCGCTCGCGCTCACGTTCCATTCGCAGGCAGCGAGCGTCTCCTCGAGGAGCTGGGCCTGGCATCGGCGCATGGCCTCCTCGTAGGAGAGGTCGGCGCCGGCAGGCGCCCCCCTTCCCACGGAAGCGGCGCGCGCCGGGAAGAGGTGATGAGGCTCCACGGCGCGGGCCGCCTCCGAGAGGGCGCGCGCCCACCCACCTGCGATCGTGTTCTCGAGCTGGCGGATGTTCCCGGGCCAGTCGGAGCGCTCGAGGGCGCGGATGGACGCGCGCGTCAGGGGGAGTCGCTGGTCGGCGGACTCCCCGAGCCGCGCCGCGACGCGGTGTGCGATCGGCTCGACGTCCTCGAGCCTGTCGCGGAGGGGAGGCACGACGATCTCGAGGACGTTCAGCCGGTAGTAGAGGTCCTCACGAAACTGCCTTCTCTCGACCGCCTCCTCCAGGTCCTTGTTCGTCGCCGCCACCACGCGCACGTCGGCGTCGACTGGGGTCGTGCCCCCGAGTCGGAGGAAGGTCTTGCTCTGGAGGAAACCGAGCAGCTTCCCCTGAGCGGCGGGGGTGAGCTCGCCGATCTCGTCGAGGAACAGGGTGCCCCCACGGGCAGCCTCCACCTTGCCGAGCACGCGCTGCGTGGCGGTCGAGTGCGCGCCCTTCTCCGCGCCGAAGAGCTCGCTCTCGAGCAGCGTGTCGGGCAACGCGGCGACGTTGACCTCGACGAAGGGCCGACCGCGCCGGGGGGACGCTTCGTGAAGGGCGCGGGCGAGCGCCGTCTTTCCCGTCCCGCTCTCTCCGCGCAGCAAGACGGTGATCGGCACCGACGCGGCGGCGAGGACCTGGCGGAGCACCTCCGCGAGCGCCGCGCTTCGTCCGGCGATGGCCTCGGCGTCGAGGCGCGCGCGCACCTCCACCGTGTGGTCGCGCGCAGCGCTGTCCTCTTGCTGGGCGAGCAGCCGGTCCGCGTGTGGGCCGACGTGCCTGGCCGCGATCTGCACGAGCGCCTCGTCGGCCTTCGGGAACGGCCCGGGCTGCCGGCGACCCTCGAGGTAGAGGACCCCGACGGTGCCGTGATCGCCGCCGCGCGCAGGGATCACGAGGGGCGCGCAGAGGACCGCCCGGATCCGACCGGCCTGCACGCTCGCGTTCCCCGCGTAGCGGCTGTCGTCCACCGCGCTGGCGGTGCTCACCGTCGCGCCGCTCGAGATCGCGTCGCGGATGATGCCCTGCGACAGGCGGGCTCTGACCCCTTGAATCTCGGCGTCTCCGAGGCCTTGGGCGACCGAAGCGAGCGGCGTGCCGCCTTCGGGGCCGTAGAGCTCCAGGTACCCGCTCTCGGCAGCCGTCGTCGCCACGAGCAGCGCGAGCGCCTCGCGGACGTAGGCGCCAACGTCGTCCGCGTGTCCGAGCTCGAGCAGGCGAAGGTAGAGATCCCGCTCACGCTGGAGACGCGCGAGCTCCTCGGGAGCCCCCGAGCCAGGGCCGACGGTCACGGCGCGGAGGGTATCACGGGGCTTTCAAGACCGCTTGCGAAGTGCGACGCTTCCGCCGTGCGATTCCGACGCGCCAAGATCGTGTGCACCATCGGGCCCGCCTGCGAGACGGAGGAGCGCCTCGTGCAGCTCATTCGGGCCGGGATGGACGTCGCCCGGCTGAACTTCTCTCACGGCACCCACGACGAGCACGCGGTCCGCATCGAGCGCATCCGGGCCGCCTCGAAGGAATGCGAGAAGCCCGTCGCCATCCTCCAGGATCTCTGCGGCCCCAAGATCCGCGCGGGCAAGTTTGCCCGCGAGAAGCCCGAGTTCGTGTCCGGCTCGGTAGCCTACCTGGTCGAGGCGGGCGCCGAGCCGCCCGCCGAATCGGACGTCATCCCGGTCCAGTACACTGGCCTATGCAGCGACCTGCAGCCCGGCGACCGAGTGCTCGGCGACGACGGTCAGGTGCAGATGACCGTCATGGCCATCGAGGAGGGCCGCGTCCGTGTGAGCATCTCGGTGGGTGGCCGGCTGCGCGACCGCGTCGGCATCTCGCTCCCCTCGAAGCGTGTCCGGATCCCGGCCCTGACGGAGAAGGACAAGGCCGACCTGGCGTTCGGCTTGCGGGCGGGCGTGGACTACGTCGCGCTCAGCTTCGTCCGAGAGGCGGAAGACGTCCGGCTGCTGCGCGAGATCTGCGAGGCGTGGGGTCGTCCCATGCCCATCGTCTCCAAGATCGAGACGCCGAGCGCCATCGAGCAGCTCGACTCGATCATCCAGGCCTCGGACGTGGTGATGGTGGCGCGCGGCGACCTCGGGGTGGAGATTGGCCCGGAGTACGTCCCGATCCTGCAGCGAAAGATCATGCACGTCGCTCGGGAGCAGCAGAAGCCGGTCATCGTCGCGACCGAGATGCTCCAGTCGATGATCACGGCGAGCCGCCCGACGCGCGCCGAGGCGAGCGACGTGGCCACGGCCGTGTTCGAAGGGACGGACGCCGTCATGCTCAGCGCCGAGACGGCGAGCGGTGACCACCCGGAGCTCGTCGTCCGGATGATGAGCCGCATCGTACACGAGGCGGAGGTGAGCGCGTTCTACGAGCCGCTGCCGAGCGAGGTGCCTGGCGCCCGCGCCAACGTCGCCGAGGCGGTCGCGCGCAACGCGTGCGACGTAGCCAGGGACATCGGGGCGCGGTTCATCGTGGCCTTCACCTCCAGCGGCAACACCGCTCTCTACGCGTCCAAACATCGCCCCACGGTCCCCATCGTGGCCTTCTCGCCGAACGAGGGGACCCGCCGCAGGCTCGCACTGCTGTGGGGCGTGGTACCCTACAAGCTCGACATGATGCGGGATGCCGACGACATGGTTCATCGCGCCTGCTCGGCGCTCGTCGCCAACGGGCTCGTGTCCCCAGGGGATCGTGTCGTCGCGATCTTCGGGGCGCCAGTGGGCGTGTCGGGTGCGACCAACTCCATCCGAGTCGTCGTCATCGAGTGAAGCAGCCGTGAGCGAGCCCGCGCCCCGAGACAGCCTTCCGCAGCTGGAGAAGTTCCAGCTCCTGGAGGAGATCGGGCACGGAGGAATGGCGACGGTCTACCGCGCCGTAGACAACCGGCTCGGTCGCGAGGTGGCGGTGAAGATCATCCACCGCCACCTGCGCGAGAACCGCGAGGTCGCTACTCGGTTCGTGGCCGAGGCGCGGGCTGCGGCCAAGCTGAAGCACCGCGGGATCGTCGAGGTGTACGACGTCTCGGGGGAGGAGGAGCGGGATCGCTACCTCGTGGTGGAGCTCGTCCGCGGAAGCACCCTTCGCAAGATCCTCGAGGACCACCGCGAGATGCCCGCCGAGATCGGCGTCGCCATCCTCCTGGAGCTCTGCGAAGCGGCGGAGCACGCGCACGCGTCCGGCATCGTGCACCGTGACATCAAGCCGGAGAACGTCCTCGTCTCCCTCCCGAAGGACCGGCCCCGAGAGGGGCCGACCAGCGACGATCCGACGCGGAGCGGACCGACGGAGAGCGGGCGAAGCCAGGCGCCGAACAGCAGAGCGCCCAAGTCGAAGCGGTCGAACGACGTCGTCATCAAGCTCACGGATTTCGGGATTGCCAAGGTCCTCGACGCCCAAGGCGTGACCAGCACCGGTCAAGTCCTCGGGTCCCCAGCCCACATGGCGCCCGAGCAGATCGAGGGGGGAGACATCGACGCGCGCACCGACGTCTTCGCGCTCGGCGTGGTGATGTACGAGTGTCTCGTCGGGCATCTACCGTTCGAGGGCAAGAACCCGGCGCAGGTGCTGCGCAAGGTGCTGGAGGGGCAGTACGCGAGCGCGGTGCGGGAGCGCCCCGCCGTCGGCGCGCGCTACTCGGAGATTCTGGACCGCGCGCTCGCCTGCGACCCCAAGGCGCGCCTCGAGGGGCCGGGGGCCCTGGCGGTGTCGCTGCGGGAAGAGCTCGAGAGCCTGGGCATCGCGGACCCCCACGCGGAGATCGCCGCGTACTTCGAGGACCCCGCCGCGCACACCGCGGACCTCGCCCGGAGGCTCGTCCCGCGCCTGGTCCAGCGCGGCGAGGAGGCGAGGCGCGCAGGCGCGGTCTCCCGCGCCGCCTGCGACTTCAACCGGGCTCACGCGCTCGCGCCCGACGACCTCGTGATCTTGAAGCGGCTGACGCAGCTGAGCCGGCGAGACGGTCAGCGCGCCCTCGCGAGGCGCGCCGGCATCGTGGCTGCGGTGTCGGTCGCGCTAGGAGGCGTTGCCTATCTCGGGGTACGCGCGTTTCGTGCCGACGCCGTGCTCGCCCCCGAGGGCGCGTCGCCAGCGCCCTCACAAGACCCCGAGCCGAAGCGCGCGCCGCAGTCCTTCCCGAGGCCCTCCAGCGCGCGCCCGGACGCGGATCCTACGGCCGACCCCGTCGGCACGGCTTCTGCGCGCGTGCCGGCGAACCCCCGGGTGGCGAGCGCGAGCGCCGGGGTCGCGGGAGCAGCGGGCGAGCCACGCCCGGTCCGGTTCTCCGTCAAGCCGACCGGCGCGGCGCTCGAGGTCGACGGCGAGATCCGCGACTCGGTCCAAGCGGCGCCCCACATGCTCAAGCCGGGCCCCCACATCGCGAAGCTCACCCCGCAGCCCGGGGACAAGTCGAGCGAAGGGCCACGCACGATCGGGTTCAACGTGCCTCCCGTCGACGCCGACGACCCCAAGAAGGTGCACCCGGTCGCGCTGTCGCTCGTCTTCAAGCCAGCGCGCGTCAAGCTGCTCGGCCCACCCGGGGGGCAGGCGGTCTGTGGCACGGTGACCCTCACGGTGGGGGCCGCCGTCGAGATCCCGATGAGCGGGCCTGTGTGGGACGTCAGCTGCCGGTTCATGGCGGGCGCGGATCCTCCGCGGAAGGCGTTCCACAGCCTCCGCGCTGGCGAGGACAACACCCTCGGCTGGCCCGGCGGCTGAAGGCTTCGGGTGCCCGGACGCTTAGTCTTGGTCGGAAGCCGCGCATTTGCTTGAATGGGCCCGCCTGGTGTCGGAGGGCGCGAAGACCGTGAACCGCAGTCGCCTCGCGAGGATCATCCTGGCGCTAGCGGTGCTTTGTCCGGCCACGGCGCGAGCGGCCGAGGAGGATGAGCTCACCCTCGTCACGACCCAGGTACAGGACGGTCAGTACCGAGAGGCGGTCCAGCGGTGCGGGCGTCTGCTCGACCCGGCCTCGCCCGTGTGTCCGAGCACCCCCGGGCTGAGCCCGCAGGGCTGCCGCGTGACGGAGCCGGCGGTGATCCTGCGCGTACGCGGTCAGTACGCCATCGCGCTCCAAGCGCTCGACCAAACGGACTCGGCGAAGGAGCAGTTCCGGGCGATCTTGAAGGACAACCCGACGTTCTCTCCCAGCCCGGCCGTCTACCCGAGCAAAGCGGTCGCCCTGTTCAACGAGGTCAAGCAAGAGACCGAGGCGGCCAAGATCGCGGAGGCCGCCGCCAAGCAGAAGCAGCTCGAGGCGCTCAAGGAGGCGCAGCGGAAGTACGACGCGTACGTCGCCACGCTCGAGCGGCTCGCCAAGGAAGAGACCTACGTCGTCGAGCGCAACCGCTTCTTCGCGGCGATGCCGTTCGGGGTGGGCCAGTTCTACAACGGGGACGTCGCGTTGGGGGTGGTGTTTGCGTCGCTGGAGGTCACGGCGGGCGTCGTCGGCATCGCCACGGGATACGCGCACGTAGACCTGATCAAGCAGAAGGTCGCCTCGTCGCTCGACGAGAACGGCGAGCCGCAGGACGTCTCGACGTCGGCGGGGGACCAGGTGCTGAACAACGCGGCCCTCAACGACGAGCTCCTCGCCCTCCAGATCGCGAACAACGTGAGCATGGGTGAGCTCGGGCTCGCGATCGTGGTGGGGCTCATCGAGGGACAGGCCAACTTCGAGTCGGGCTCGAAGCGCACGGTCCCGCGCCAGCTGCCCCCCAAGCCGCCCAAGCCCGATGCCCCGGCGGTCGGGCTCACGGGGGTTCCGGGGGCCCCCGATGCGACGGGGCTCGGTCTCCGCGTCGCGTTCTGATAAGTGGGCGGCGTGGACACCGACAGAGGTTCGCGCGAGTACTACGATGAGTTCTCCAAGCGCTACGACGATCGCCGAGGAGGGCGCGAGCCTGGGGGCTACCACGATCTGCTCGACGACCTCGAGGTGGAGACGGTCGAGCGGTACGGGACTGGGCGAGACGTCCTCGAGGTCGGGTGCGGGACCGGGCTCCTCCTGGCAAGGTTCGCCCGGTTCGCGCGGCGGGCCGAGGGCATCGATCTCTCCGACGGGATGCTGGCTCGGGCGCGCGAGCGCGGTCTGACCGTCGTCCAAGGCTCGGCGACGGCGTTGCCCTTCGAGACGGGCTCGTTCGACGTAGCCTGCTCGTTCAAGGTGCTCGCCCACATCCCACAGATCGATCTCGTGCTCGCCGAGATGGCGCGGGTCGTCCGGCCCGGCGGTCACGTGATCGCGGAGTTCTACAACCCGTACAGCCTGCGCGCGCTGGCGAAGCGAGCGTTCGGGCCTCGGGCGGTCGGTGACCGGCTCAAGGAGGACGCCGTGTTCACGCGCTTCGACACCCCCGCGCAGGCCCTGGCGCGAAGACCCGAAGGGACGGAGCTGGTCGCGACGCGAGGCATCCGCATCGTGACGCCAGCGGCGGCCGCGATGCGGATCCCGGTGCTGCGCGAGGCGCTCCGCGTCGCGGAGCGCGCCCTCGCGGACGGGCACTTGGCCCGGTTCGCCGGGTTCTTCGTGGTCATCTGGAGGAAGACGTGAAGCCCGGGGACCACCCGGACTTCTTTCGGTTGCCTCCCCCGCCCGGTGCCTCTCGCGACAGCACCATCCACCTCGACCGTCATGGCGTCTTCTTCCACGACGGTGAGCGGGTGGAGAAGGAGTCGCTCGCACGGGCCCTCCATCGGTGGGTCGCGTTCCACCCAGACGACGGCCGCCCGATCCTCACGAACGGCTACGACTGGACCTATTTTACGGTCGAAGATACGCCGCTCTTCGTCGAGGCGCTCTCGGGGACCACGAGAGGAGCGCCTACCCTCCGGCTGTCGGACGGCACCGAAGAGGCGCTGGACCCGACGGCGGTCCTGGTCGACGAGGACGGCGTCTGCTTCGCTCGCGTCAAGGCGGGTCGCGCGCTCGCCCGGTTCTGGCGCCACGCGCAGGCGTCGCTGGCCCCGTACCTCGCGGAGGATGAGCCGCCACGCCTCGTGATCGACGGAGCGGCGTACGCGGTTCGCCCACGGCCGCCCAGAGGCTCGTAGGAGCGGCGTCGCGGCGGGCGGGACGGGCGCGGGTGGCGCTCAGTACCGATATTGCCAGAGCACGTCGATGCCGAGGTTGAACTCCTGACCACCACCGGCCGGCGTGCCCTCCTCGTACGAGCAGTAGCCGGTGGACCCACGGAGCGACCAGTTGCGCGCGAAGCTCCAGTCGGCAAAGAGGTCCGCGCAGCCGCCGCGGCGCTGCGTGTCGCTCCCGGGGCCGCTGCCCTGGCCGACTTGCTCGTAAGCGCCACCGATCCGCCAATCCTCGGAGACGGAGACCTGCGCGCCGAGGTAGTTGCCGTCCTCGTTGGCGCCCACGTTGATCGCCACGTCCTGGAGCACGCCACCGAACACCGCCGAGACCAGGTTGCCCGCGATCGAGGTCGCGACCGTGCTGCTGACCGTCCCGACGAGGCCCGTGGCGTTGGCCCCGCTCTCTCCGAAGAGGAGGAGCGCGAGGATCTCGTTCTGGGAGCGCGGCGGATCCGAGCGGAACCTGATCTTGTCGTCCGTGATGGGCTGTAGCAGCCCGACGTAGTCGACGAACACGCGGCTCCCGTCCGGCGCGTCCCAGTGGGCGGTCAGGTTCACGTACGGGTTGCTCGCGTCCTCGTCTCTCAGCCTGATGAGGGCTTGGTCGACCTCGAAGCGCCGATCCTGGAGCTGGATCCGACCCCGCTCGATGACGATGTCGCCGTCCGCGTGGAGCCGGTCGCTGAGGACCAACCGGATGGGTGCCTCCGCCGCCGTGTCGAGGCGCGCGTCGAACAGCGAGGAGCGGACGTCGGCGTCCTTCACGCGGACGTTGACGACCCACCGGGTCGCGCGGGAGGAGCGGGCCTCCCGCGGTCGGTCCGGGCTGGGCGTGATCGTGACGCCGGGCGCGGGGTCGAGGGACTGGACGTTCCGTCCCGAGGACGCCGGCAGGTCGATCGTCGTGTCGGTGAGATCCACGTCCATCGCGACCTCCCCCTCGCCGAGGGCCAGCCGGAAGTCGACCTTCCCCCGCGCCTTTCCGATCGGGACGCCCTCCACCGTGATGGGCAGCTCCTCGCCCTGGCGGATCGCGAGGCCGCCGCGCGCCCGCTGGAACCGCAGCCCCTGGAACGTCGCCGTCGCCTCGGCCGTCACCCGCCCCGACGTCCCCTTCGCCTCCACGTTCTCCACGACGAGCTCTTGCTCTCCTCGCTCACCCCCCTGAAGGCGTATCGAGCCGCGCCCTTCTCGCAGCTCCTGCCCGAGCTGCGGGATGAGGAGCACGACGTCGCTGACGTCCAGCTTGGCGCTGGAGAAGCGTCCGTCGTTGGTCTCCCCGATGCGTCCCCACTCCACCGCCAGGCTCCCGTCGAGGCGGCCGTCCAGGCGCGGGATGGCGCCGGCGACGAGCGGGTGCAGGGTCGAGAGGCGGAACCGCTTCGTGCTGAGGGCGACGCCGCCGGCGCTCCCCTCGTCCAGCGAGGGCTGCATCAGGCCGACCCACCTTGCCCCTCCGTAGAGGAGAAGCTGCAGCGAGCCGCCTTCATGCGCGAGGTCGATCCGAGCCGAAGCGTCTCCCAGCGACTCGGCCGCCGCGATGGCGTCGATGACGCCGGCGCCCATGCCGGCGATCTCGCCGGGGGATCGTGGCTCGATCCCTCCCTCCAGCTGTCCGTCGACGGCGACGCCGCCGATCAGGACGTCGTGCAGCGAGAGCGCCGCTTCCACCCTTGGATTTGCCTGGATGTCTCGCACGGAGAGGCGGCCGGACACGCTGCCCGACACGTCCCGGTCGGCCAGCACCGGGATCGAGCCGAGGGGGAAATCGAACAGCTGCGCGAACGCGCTCGCGGTCCAGGTCGGGGCGACCCCGCGCACGATGCCGGGGAGGTCCGCCACCGGAACGCGCGCGGTCACCGAGAGCGCCGCCACGGGCCTGTCGTCCACCAGCGAGAGGTCGAGGTCCGCCTGTCCGACGCCCTCCGAAGGGTCGTAGGTCGCGTCGAAGGTCGCGTCGATGGGCGGGAGGAGCGGGGCCTCGAGGGCCGAGGCGACGGGCAACGCGACCCCGAAGCCTTTCGCCACGACGCGAAGCTCTGGCCGCTCGAGCGTGCCCCACACCTCCACGGCCATTCGACCCTGGCCCGCGAGGGGCGGAAGGATCGTCGCGAGCGGCTCGGGCAAGTCGGACCAGTCGGAGAGCGGACGTCGCGGGAACGAGAGATCGAGCTCGAACGGGGTGGTGGTCCAGGCGGCGGCGCGCTTGTCCGCGTCGAGCAGGGTGCTCGGATCCAGGATGGAGGCTGCCTCCAGCTCGGCCCGAAGAGCGTTCCCGTGCACCACCACGGAGGCGCTCGTCGTGCCGTTGTCCCCGTCGAAGGCGCCCTTGGCAGAGAGGTCGAGGCGTCTGCTCTCGAACGACTCGTCCTTGCCGACCAGGACCAGCCCCCGCGTCGCGGCCGACGCCTCGCGGATGGATGGAAGGCGATCCCCTGCGGCGCGCTCGATCGCGGCGCGAAGGGAGACGACGCCCGCCACTTCGGCGAACGGGCTCATGCGCGCGGGGATCCGATCCGCCAAGCACTTGAGGCTCCAGTTGTCCGCTACGAGGTCGACCGCCCCGGTGGCGTCGCGCCAGGACGCACCCGCGAACAGCGGCCCGCCGATGGCGCCTTCGGCAGCGACCGCGATCTCCGCCACCACGCCGTCACAGAGCGCCGCCACCCCGACGAGGCCCTTCTTGGCGGCTTCGCCGCGCTCGTCGTCGGACGCCTCCTCGGTGAGCCGCACGTACCCGCTGGTCGTCACGCGTTCTCCGTCGAGCTTCGCGGAGAGTCGCGCCGAAAGCCCGTCCACACCGGCGAGCTTGCCGTTCTCCAGCTCGACGTCGAGGTGACCGGACCTGCCGCCCTTCACGCGGCGAATGTTCGCGTCGATGTTTGCGATGCCGGCCATGGTCATGGGGAGCGCCAAGAGCGTCGCGGCGCGGCCGAGATCGAGATCGCGCGCCTGCATGGATCCGATGAGGTCCCCACGCTCGAGCCGAAGGGACCCCTGAGCTTCACCGAGCGCTTCGCCGGAGATCCGCGCGCCCTCGACCACGAGGCCGGTGTCCGTGATCGCGACGTTCGCGACCGCGCCCTTGGCTCGGACGCCGTTCCGCGCGACGTCGAGCGTCACGCCGGTGAGACGGCGATCCGCGAGCGAGAGGCGGGCCGCCGCGTCGATGGTGCCGCGCTCTGCGTCCAGGATCGAGACCCTGAGGCTAGGCGCGCCGATGGGCCCGTGGACGCTCAAGGTGACCTTGTCGAGCTCCTCGTCGCCGAACGTCAGGCTCTGCGCGAACGCGCTCGCTTCGAGCTCCAGATCATCGAGGGGGCCGGCGACCGTCCCCGAGACGGTGGCGCGCGTCGCGTGCAGCGGAGGACCTACGCGGCTCGCGACGCCCTCGAGGTCTGCCCTCGCCGTGGCGTGGAGCCGGCCCTCGTCCAGTGACCCGTCCACGCGAAGCGCCCCCGTGCCGGAGACCCACGCGGCGAGGCGCGGACTGTCGCCGAACGCGACGCCGCTCGTGGACGCGCTGAACGCGACGGCCCCGTCGCGCACGCGCACCCGCGCGTCGATCGGGAGCCCACCCTCGTGGAGGGTCGCCGACCCGAGCAGCGTGCCGCGGTGGAGGTGCAGGACGGCGTCGATCGCGGGGACGACGTGCGCCCCGATCGTCGCGGCCCGCGTCGCGACCTCCACGGCGATCCGGGGATCCGGGTCCCCCGCCCGCAGCGCCAGGAACACACGCGCGCGTCCGCTCAGGCGCGCCTCCGGCACGTCGGCGAAGAACAGGCGCGGATCGAGCTCCTCGACGCGGATGTCGCCGATCAGCTTCACCCCGTCGCCCAGGTCGACGGACCCTTCGCTCCTCACCGTCGCCATGCCGGCCCCCTGCGGGATGTCGGCGAAGCCCTCGAACGTGAGCGCCGGCAGGACGCCCTTCGCCGATGCGGTGACCGTCACCGCCTTCGTGAGGGGCAGACCCGGGAACACGGCGGCGAGGGCGGCGGGCTCCACGCTGGGGAGGGCGGCGCGCGCGTCGAGCTCGAGACCGTCCATGCGCGCCTCCGCCGAAGCGGGGATGCCCGCCACGGTGCCGCTGAGCGTGGCCCACATGCTGAGCGGGCTTCGGGGCCCGTCGTCCACCGCCGACGCGGGGTCGACGCCTTCCCGGAGATCCACCCGGAGGTGGTAGGAGGCGGTGCCGGACGTCTCGACACCCATGAGCTGCCGCTCGGTGAGGCTCGCCCGCGCCACGTCCACGGCCACGAGGTCTGCGGTGTCCACGTGGACGGACGCGGAGATGCGCCGCGCCTCGGCGTCCAGCCGAGCTCCGACGTCGCCGGTGATCTCGGCTTCCCCGATTTCGATGCGCGGGAGGCGGAGGAGGAAGGGCCGCGAGACGCCGGGCGAAGGGCGCTTGTCGCGTGGGAGGAACGTGTCGGCCAGCGAGGGGATGCCCTCGGCGTTGGGAACCAGCGCGACGCGAGCGCGCTCGATCCGCGCTCTCGTGATCGTGAGCCGCACGGGGCCCTCGTCCGAGAAGAGGCTCGAGATCAGGCCTGCGGTGGCCACGCGTCCGTCGACGCCCTCCGCGGAGATGACCAGGCGACCCTCCGGATCGTAGATGTGGACCTCACGGATGCGCGCCCTCTGGAGGGTGAGGAGCTCGATCTCTCCGAGCTCGATCCGTCCGTCCAGCACCGAAGCCAGCGCGGCGTTCACGCTTGCGCGAGTGACGCGCCGCGCCTCATCCGTCCAGAGGTGCAGGAGCACGCCGCAGAGAGCGCTGCCGAAGAACACGCTCGTGAGCCCGATGGCTGCTGCCGCGCGGCCCAGGCCGCGTCGAAAGCCCCTTGGGCGCAGCGCGCCCGCGAGGCGCTGGGGCAACGCGGAGAGCCGCTCCGGGATCTGGGAGAGGCGATCCTCCACGGCGACGTCAGCCTCTCCGCGCCAGGAGCGCCTGGCGGGCCGCGGCGCGCCGGACCCCGGTGGGGCCCCGCGATCGGGCTCGGCGGGAGCCCGGTGGGGAAGCGCGGGGCGACACGGCCGCCGCCGAGACGGCTCTCTTCGGCGTGGCGCCGATGGCTTCCCGCGGCCCGGAGCCCTGCGACGCGGCGGCGCCCAGGTCCGCGTAGCGACGTGCTTCGTTCACCGGACCGTCCATCACCTTGCCTGGAGCCTGGAGCCAAGCCTAGCACCGCGCTCGACCCTGCCCACACGGCGAATCCGGATCGTTGCTCGTCCGAGCGGTCGACCCGACCCGGCGTCGGGGCCCGCCGCAGCGGGCTCGCGCTCGCCGCTCAGCCAGCCGCCTCGAGATCGCGAAACAGAGGGACGAGCTCGGGCTTGGCCCGCAGCGGGGCGCAGAACCGCGTCGCGATGATCAGCAGCTCGGCCTCGAGCTGATCCGCGCGGCGCCCCATCTCGGCGATCCGCTCGCGCGAGACCAGCCGTCGGTCCTCCACGTCTTTGTCGTGGGTCTCGAGCCCTGCGCGGAGCTCCTTGACCTGGAAGTCCAGGTCGACGAGGGACGCCTCGATCTCTTGAGCCGTCCGCTCGGCCGCCTTCTCCTTCGCGCGGCTCCCGTGCCACTCCTCCACGATCGTCGCGAGCTCCTTGTAGGCTTTGGAGAGCTCGAGGTACGGCTCGGAGAACGCGCTCCGTCCCTCCCAGAACACCGCTTGCTTGTGGGCCGCGCGCAGCTTGTCGACGAAGGCGCTCGTCTCGGTCGCGAGGGGACCGAGGCTCTGCCTGAGCGTTCGTGCCTCTTCCCGCGCCCTGGACGCGTCGGCGCTGAGGGTGTCCATCGCCTGACCGAACCGAACGCGGCCATCGCGCCCCTCCGTCTCGATGATCTCGAGCTTCTGCTGCTCCTCGAACGCGCTCGCCCGGAGCTCCGCAACCTCGGTCACCTTGCCGCGGAGCTCGGCGAGCATGCGGGTGAGGTCCGCAGGCGGGCTGGGCGCGAACCCGCTCGTGAGCATGGTCTCGAAGAGAGCGGTCCGCCGCTCCCAGATCTGAGCCTCCGCGGGGCGGAGCTGCCGGCTCGCCGGGGAGGGCTCCGGATCGAGCTCCGCGGGTACGGGGACGCCCAGCGCGTCGGCGATCTTGACCAGGCGCACGAGCACGCTCTGCGCGTCCACCGGTCGGTCGGCGGGGGACTTCGCCATCATGGTGAACACGAGATCGTCGAGGGGCTCTGGCAGGTCGGGGAGCTTGGCGCGGATGTGTGGCACCGCTTCGCTCAGGTGCTTGACGAGCATCGTCGGGGCGTTCGGGGCCTCGAACGGGAGGTCCCCCGTGAGCATTTCGAAGAAGATGATGCCGAGGGAATAGATGTCGGCCGAAGGCCCGGCCTCGGTGCTGGTCCCCTGCTCCGGCGCCATGTACTCGGGCGTCCCGAAAATCTCCCCCACGCTCGTCAGCCGTGAGTCGCTCATGCTTCGCGCGATGCCGAAGTCGAGGAGCTTGATCTTGTCGCCGGGCATCACGAACACGTTCTCCGGCTTGAGGTCACGGTGGATGACGGCGAAGTCGTGCGCGCGTGCGAGCGCGCGGATCATCTGGGCGCCCAGCCGCAGGACACGCGCGACGGGGAGCTTCCCGTGGCTCAGCGTCTGAGCGAGGCTCTGTCCCGCGAGCAGCTCCATGACCAGGAACGCCGTCCCCTCGTCCGTCTCGCCCTGGTCGTAGACCTCGATGATGTTCGGGTGCGCCAGGCTCTGGGCGTGCCGAGCTTCACGGCGGAAGCGCTCGCGGACGTTGGGATCCCGCGTTACCTCGCCGTGGAGGATCTTCACGGCGCAGGGGCGATCGACGAGCTTGTGGCGCGCCCGGTACACGGTGGCCATCCCGCCCTCCCCGAGGATCTGCTCGAGGACGTAGCGCCCCGCGATGGTCGTCCCGAGGCGCGGGTCGGGGAGCGCCTCGAGCGTGGACCCGTCGACGAAGCAGAAGCTGCTCTCGTGGGGGTACCGCTGCTTGCACTGGGTGCAGACCTTCAAGTCCGGCTCCCGGTGACCCTGCTACGTAGCACTCCGATCGGCTCGCTCAACACGCCCCGCACAATCTACGGGCGGGGAGCGGGCCGGGTCAACGTGTGTAGCGCTAGAGGCTCGAGGCGCAGCAGAGGGTCGTCACAGCCCCGCCCTGCAGGCTCCCAGACTCGGTCTGGTGGGTGATCGCGCAGGTGCCTTGGCTGGACACCGTGAAATCGGCGTCCACCGCCGTGGAGCTCGTGGGCGTGCTCAACACGGAGCACCCGGGCGTCAGCTCGGCGAGGCTGGCCCCACCGCACGCCGTGTCGTGAGCCGAGGCCGTTCCGGTGCATGACGCGCCCTGGGGCGCCCCACAAGCGCAGTTCCCCGAGCAGGTGCGGTTGTCGACCGGCTCCTCGGCGAAGACCAGCACCTTCGTCGAGAACGTGGGGTCGGCACACGCGACGTCACCCGGCTTTGCCAAGCAGGTGCGCGGGCCCCCCGAGTGTGCCAGCGCAGGCCGCATGCACATGAAGCCGCTCTCGCAGCCGCCGCCCCGCTTGACGGCGCACGTCGCGATCGGCTCGATGGTCGGCGCGACGTCCGGGAGCGCGATCGGCTGGCACGTGCCTCCGCTGGGCGTCGAGGTGAGCTTCGCGCTGGTCGCGCTGCCGAGCCCCGCCGTGCAGGCTGCCGCCGCGACGGAGCTGACCACCGGAGAGCCCGAGCAGTTCGACGTGTCGTAGAGAGAGACGCTGGCCGTGCAGGCTTGTCCGGTCGGGGCGCCGCAGTCGCAGGCGCAGGGGCTCGGAGCGTCGATCACTCGGTAGCCGCTGGGGCCCGGCGTGGGGAACGCGGGGTTGCAGGCCTCGCCGGCCGCGAGATCCAGCAGCAGTAGGATATCCCCGGTGAGGCCAGGATCCGTCGGCGCGGGCACGCACATGTAGCCGCCACACTCGCCGTGATCCTCGCAGTCGACGAGCTCGTCCGCGTCGTCGTCGAGGCCGTTCGAGCAGTCCTCCGCGGGCTCGGGCGCCTCCCCGCCGGAGCCCGACGCCAAGACCGAGCTCGTGGGGTCTTGGTCGGTGATCCCACCGCCTGCGGAGGCGCCGCCCGCACCGTACGCGCCAAACTCGTCGAAGCACCCGACGAGCGCCAAGGAGCCGATCAATACGACGCGGTGAGCCAAAAGAATGCCTCCCCGGGACCAAAGCCAGCCGCCGCCCGCACGCGTGGTTCCGGTTCGCGCGCTGCGTCCACCGCCAGGAGGATGATTCCCGTGGCGATGGCGGCACCTCCGACTGAGAGCGTCACGATCCCGCCGGTCTGAAGGGCCTGACCTTCGGTCGAGAGCTCGTCCGCCTTCTCTGCCGAGCCGTTCGGGCAGACCGGCGGCGCGGCGAGGGGCCCGCACTCCGCGCGAATCTGCGCAGCGCGCTCTGCGGCGAGGGTCAACATGACGACCCCGCCGAGGGCGGCTCCCGCTCCGCCGAGCCCCGTGATCCACCCCGCCGTCGACAGCCCGCGGGACGGAGGCTCGACGGCGGGTGGCGGGGGCGCCGAGGACTCGGCGCGCTCGAGCGCGATGGTCACGGTCTCGCTCGCGCCCGCGGCGACGTCGAAGGTCCGACTCCACGCCTTGTAGCCTTGCGCAGTGGCGACGATCGCGTGGCTGCCCGCTTCGACCTCCACCGTCTCGCCGGCGCGCAGCGGCTCCGAGCTTCGGCCGTCGAGGACGACGGTCGCGGTCGCGTCGGCCGGCTCGAGCTTCACGACCACACGCCCGAGCGTGGCCTCGAGCTTCTGCAGCGCGGCGCGCGCTTGCTCGTCGACGTTCCGCCGGCGCTCGACGTCGACGGTGGACCTGTTGAGCTCGAGCGTCCTCCGGTACTCGCGCGCCGCCTGGAGGGCGTGGCCCTCTCGCACGCTGCACGCCGCGACGTTGAGCAGCGACCCGACGGAGGGCTCGGCGGCCATGCTCTCACGAAACTTGGGACAAGCCTCCCGCCACCTGCCCTCGTCGAGGAGCTGGATCGCTTCCTGGAAAAGCTGATCGGCGCGGAGCGGATCTGCGTCGCGTGTTCGCGACGGATCCACCGGCGTGGGCGGCGCGACCGGCGGCGGATCGTCCGCGCGCGCGACGCGCGGAGCGCCGAGGTGGAGGGCCATGAGCCCACACGCGAGGCCGTACCAAGTCGGCTTGATCGCGTGCGGACGGCGAAGGAGGGCGGAGGGTAGAGATGTCACCAGGATCGCATCATATGATACTCGTCCTATTTGCGGGCACCCCCTCGTCGTCTATTCTCTGAGGAGGTTTGACCCGTACGCCGAACGGACCCAGTGCACGCCGCTTCCCCCACGCCGACGACGGCAGCGCTTCGCGACGGCTCCCTCTTCGCGGGGCGGTACGTGATTGTGCGCAAGCTCGGTTCAGGTGGGATGGGCGCCGTCTACGAAGTGCTCCACAAGGAGACGAAGCGGAAGCGCGCCCTCAAGCTGCTCCTGCCCGTCCTCGTCAGCGATCCGGACGCGCGCGAGCGGTTCGCGCGCGAGGCGACGATCACCGCGGACATCGACAGTGAGAACCTCGTCGAGACGTTCGACGCAGGGATCGATCCACAGTCCGGCAGCCCGTTCATCGTCATGGAGCTGCTCCGCGGCGAGAGCCTGGGAGAGCGGCTGGCTCAAGGTCGGCGGTTGTCGGCTCCCCAGGTGGTGGAGATCCTCCGTCAGGTCGCCCGCGTGCTCGAGAAGACCCACGCCGCCGGGATCATCCACCGGGATCTGAAGCCGGACAACCTCTTCGTGACCCTGCGCGAGGACGGAACGGCGCGCGTCAAGGTCCTCGATTTCGGCATCGCCAAGATCGCCGAGCAGGCGAGCAAGAGCCGGAACACGATCAACATCGGGACACCGCTCTACATGGCGCCGGAGCAGCTGGACGGGGGAAAGCTCGGGAGCACCGCCGACGTGTACTCGCTCGGACACGTCGCGTACGAGCTCCTGACGGGGGAGAGCTACTGGGAGTCCGAGCTGCGACGCGCGCCCAGCACGCTCGTGTTGCTCAAGTGGATGGAGGGCCCGATGCCGGAGCCGGCGAGCGTACGCGCCGCGCGCGCCGGCGTGGTCGTCGGCCCAGCCTTCGACACGTGGTTCGCTCGCGCGACCGCGCGTCGGCCCGAGATCCGCTACCAGCGGGCCACGGATCTCGTCGAGGGGTTCGTCGCGGCGCTCGGGTTGGGCGTGGCGGCGCTCTCCATGGCGGCCCCTCTCTCCATCCCGCGCCTGTCTTTCGACGCACTGTCGGACACCACCACCGAGAAGCAGCCCATCGGAGATTTCGACTTCCAGGAGCGGGCGGTGGAGACCGACGCGCCTACCAGGGTGCGCCTACCCCCGGAGGACCGTGCGCCGGTGTCCGCGCCCAGCGCGGTCCCGCACTCGGCCAAGGCGGCGCGCACGGTGCCGGCGGCGCTGATCGCCGTCTCGGGTGCTGCCGCGGTCCTCGCGCTCGGCGCGCTGGGGCTCGCGGTCGGTGGACGAGGGGGCAGGGCCGTCACCTCGGCGCAGCCGGTCGTCGTCGCGGTGCCGGTGCCGACGGCGCCGAGCGCCGCTGCCTCTCCAGTCGAGGTGGAGCCGACGACCCCGACCGCGGCCGAGACGGCGGCGCCGACCGCGTCGGCCACGGCGAAGCCCTCGGCGAAGGTTGCCCCGCAGAAGCTCCCGCGGGCCGACGACCTCTGCAAGCGACAGCCCGAGCGCTGCCGCTGACCAGCGGCACCGCTCGGAAGACCGCTCCGTCGAGACTCCTCAGAAGAGGTCGCTGAGCTTCTTCAAGAGGCCCCCGCCCCCGAAGAACAGCTTCGACGCCTTCCGAGCGAAGCTCAGGCGCTTGTCGGTGTAGGGGAACCAGAGAGGCTCGTTCGAGGGGGCGATGCGGTCCACGTTGATGTGCTTGGTGTGGCACAGATCTCGGAGTGACTCGGGCCCCATGACGCGCCCGAAGCCGCTCTGCTTGATGCCGCCGAAGGGCGCCTCCGGCATGCCGCCGTTGATGAGGACGTCGTTGATGATGACGGAGCCGGCCTGGACGCGCTCGGCCAGCTTGAGCGCGTAAGCGCGATCCTTCGAGAAGACGTAGGCGTTGAGGCCGAGGTGCGACTCGTTCGCGAGCCGAACGGCCTCCTCGTCGCTGTCCACGCGCATGACCGGGACGACCGGACCGAAGATCTCCTCCTTCATGACGGTCATCGTGTGATCACACCCGCCGAGGAGCGTGGGCTCGAAGAGCTGACCAGGGCCCGGAGCCCGCTTGCCGCCGGCGAGGACCGTGGCTCCCTTGCGCACGGCGTCCTCGATGTGGGCCTCCGCGACGTCGATCTGCTTCGGGAACGTGATCGCGCCGATGTCGACCTCCCCCTGCGCAGGGTCCCCGACACGCAGCTCCTTGGTGAGCTCGGTCATCCGCTGCGTGAGGGCGTCGGCGACGTCGCGGTGCGCATAGACCCGCTCGACGGCGACGCACGCTTGGCCCGAGTTCGAGAAGCCGCCGTAGACCGCGGCGCGGGCCGCGCGCTCGACGTCGGCGTCCGCGCAGACGATGAGCGGCGCCTTGCCGCCGAGCTCCATCACGCACGGGATGAGCCGCTCGCCGCAGGCCGCCGCGACGCGCCTGCCCGTGGCGACGCCGCCCGTGAACACGAGGAAGTCGATCCCAGCGTCGATGAGGGCGGCGCCCGTCGCGCCCCCTCCGTTGACGACCTGGAAGAGGTCGGCGGGGAGCCCGGCCTGGTCCCAGACGTCCTTGCACCGGAGAGCGATGAGCGGGGTCACCTCGCTCGGCTTGAGGACCACCCCGTCGCCGGCGACGAGCGCCATGATGATGTCGCGCATGGGCATCAACATCGGGTAGTTCCACGGCGTGATGAAGCCGACGACTCCTCGGGGCACGTAGTGGATGAAGCTCCGCTTGTGCTTCATGAGGCCGAGCGGGATCTCGTGGGGCGCCAGGATCTCGGGCGCGTGCTGGCAGAAGTGCGCGGCCACGGCCGCCGACACGGTGACCTCGTGGAGCAGCGCCTCCTGAACCGGCTTGCCGGTCTCGCGCGAGAGCAGGTCGGAGAGCTCGTCTTGGCGCTCGATCAAGGCCACTTGGAAGCGGCGGACTCGATCACATCGCTCCTCCACGGGGAGCGCTCCCCACGACTCCTGCGCGCGCCGCGCGCGCTGGACCGCCGCACGCACCTCCTCCACGGAGGCGACGGGAACCTCACCGAGCAGCTCCCCCGTGGCGGGCGCGTAGCTCCGGATGCGTCCCTCGGTCGTCCCGTTCCCCTTGCTCGCCGTGACGCTCGTCGCCATGAGACCCATGCGTGCCCTCCGTGCTGTCCGGTTCGTGTAGCTCGGGGCAGCCGCAAGGCAAATGGAGAAAGAGGCTCGGGCGGTCGTTCGCCTGAGCGTATACCTTAGCCCGGTGCTCAAGGAGGACGCGGATCGCTTGCTCCAGGGGGTCCACCCGGATCCGCACGCGCTGCTCGGCCCACACCCGGAGGGAGACGGATGGGTCGTTCGGGCGCTTCGTCCGGACGCCACCCGCGTCACCGTCCTCCTCGACGGGGCCGCCGTCGAGGCGTCGCCGCGCGGCGGCGGCCTCTTCGAGGCGCGCATGGCCGAGCGCCCCGCGTCCTACGTGATCCGATCGCACCACGCGGACGGCTCGGAGGAGGGGCTCGATCCGTACGCGTTCTCGCCCACCCTGGGGGAGCTCGACGCGCACCTGTTCTGTGAGGGGAGTCACTGGCGGGTCCACGACAAGCTCGGCGCGCACGTGCGGGAGCACGAAGGAGCGCGCGGAACGAGCTTCGCGGTCTGGGCGCCTCACGCGCTGGGCGTCCGCGTCGCGGGCGACTTCAACCGCTGGCGCGGGGACGCGCACGCGATGCGCAAGCGCTCCGGAGGGTTGTGGGAGCTCTTCGTCCCGGGCCTCGGGGAGGGCGCCCTCTACAAGTTCGAGATGATGACGCGCAAGGGGGTCGTCGAGAAGAGCGACCCGTTCGGCCGGGCGATGGAGCTCCGCCCTCGCACCGCCAGCCGCGTGGTGCGATCCACCTACGAGTTCCGTGACGGCGCGTGGATGGCGGCGCGTGGCCAGGCCGTCTTGTCGAGGCGTCCGATGAGCATCTACGAGGTCCACCTCCCGTCCTGGCGGCTCTCGCCCCGCCTCGTCCCGGGGGAGGACCGGCGCGCCTGGATGTCGTTCGGCGAGCTCGCCACCTCCCTGGTCCCCTACGTCGCGGACCTGGGGTTCACGCACATCGAGCTGATGCCGATCATGGAGCACCCCTACGACGGCTCATGGGGCTACCAGGTCTCCGGATACTTCGCGCCCACGAGCCGCTTGGGGTCCCCCGACGAGCTGAAGGCGTTCGTCGACGCGTGCCACGCGGAGGGCATCGGGGTGCTCCTCGATTGGGTCCCAGCGCACTTCCCGCGCGACGCGTCTGCCCTCGGCAGGTTCGACGGGACGCCTCTGTTCGAGCACTGGGACCCGCGCCGCGGCGAGCACCGGCACTGGGAGACGTTCGTGTTCGACTGGGGACGTCCCGAGGTGAAGAACTTCCTCCTCGCGAGCGCTCTCTACTGGCTCGAGGAGTTTCACCTCGACGGGCTGCGCGTGGACGCGGTCGCCAGCATGCTCTACCTCGACTATGGCGCGAACCACGAGGGTGAGTGGGAGCCGAACGTTCACGGGGGCCGGGAGAACCTCGAGGCCGTCGCGTTCGTCCGACAGCTCTGCGACCTGGTGCGGGAGCGTGTGCCGGGCGCCATCGTCTGTGCCGAGGAGTCCACGTCGTGGCCCGGCGTGACCCGACCGACGTACACGGGAGGCCTCGGCTTCGGCCTGAAGTGGAACATGGGCTGGATGCACGACACCCTCCGCTACTTCTCGTTGGACCCGATCTTTCGATCCTTCAACCACAACCTCATCACGTTCAGCCTGATGTACGCCTACAGCGAGCGGTTCTTGCTGCCGCTCTCGCACGACGAGGTCGTGCACCTGAAGAAGTCGTTGCTCTCCAAGATGCCGGGGGACCCGTGGCAGATGCGGGCGAACCTCCGCGCGCTGTTCGGGTACATGTGGGCCCACCCCGGCAAGAAGCTCGTCTTCATGGGAGGGGAGATCGGGCAGCTCGGCGAGTGGAACTTCTCGTCGGAGCTCGAGTGGTCCTTGCTGGAGGATCCGGCGCACGCGGGGCTTCAGCGCCTCGTCCGCGACCTGAACCGCGTCTACCGGGAGACTCCCGCGCTGCACGAGCTGGACGACTCGCCCGAGGGCTTCGCTTGGATCGATCCACACGACGCGCCGCAGTCCGTCGCGTCCTTCCTTCGCTATCCCCCGTCTCGGCTGCGCGGGCGTACGACGGGACGCCACGTGGTTTGTGTGGGGAACTTCACGCCGGTGGTGCGGCACGGCTACCGGCTGGGCGTGCCGAGGGACTGCGCTTACCGGGAGATCTTGAACACGGACGCCGCGGACTACGGCGGCAGCAACGTCGGAAACCTCGGGACCGTGCGTGTGGAAGCGGTGCCGTCGCACGGACACGCCCAGTCGCTGTCGCTGACGCTCCCGCCGCTCAGCGTGCTCTACCTCGCGCCGGTCGACGACGGCGAGGCGACGGACGCCGAGATCGAGGCCGAGCGGGTGTCGGCGGAGAGCTCGGCCCCGCCCGCCGAGCGATCCTGACCGGCGCCGCCCGGCCTCCCGGTCAGCCCCGACCGATCAGGGGAGGTCGCCGCGCGCCAGCTCGACGTCGTCCTCCAGCAGCGCCCCGTCTTGGCTGATGCCGTCGGGATGCGCGACGCGCTGGTAGCCGACGCGCCAGGCCACGGGCTTGTCGGCGGCGTCGGCGCCCAGATCGAGATCGATCACGACGGGGGCGTCCCGCAGGCGGTCGTCGCGCACCAGCCGCTTCGCGAGCGCGCCGGGGCGCAGCTCGAAGTGCCGCGTCAGGTATCGCCGAGCCGACGCGAGCACCATGTTGTCGGGGCCGTAGGCCTCCGCGCGGACCTCGAGCCGCCGGAAGAGATCCCCCGTCGGGTAGGCGTGACCGACCCCGACTGCTCGCAGGGTCACGCTCACGGAGGTAGCGGAGGTCCTGACCGCGTCGGCTCGCAGCGCCGCGCGCAGGATCTCCGGGGCGCGAGACGCCCGGAAGGCGTGGGACCTCCGCCCCGCTTCGTCGAGCGGCATGTGGCACGACGCGCACGACGCGTCGCTCGCTGAGCTCCGGGCGTGCTCCCTGACCGTGGATTGCATGAGCTCGTCCGCGTGGAGGCCGGGGGCCCCGGGGAAGGCGAACTCGTGGCACGAGCTGCAGGCGGCCGCCGTCGCGAACCGCGGGTCCCGCACCGTCGGGTGCGGCGCGGTGGGTCCTCTGGTCGCGCGCGCGGGACCGGCGAGGATCGCGCCCTCCACCACGTGGCACGTCACGCACCCGACGCCGAGGTGGGCGATCTCGGGATCGGGGTCCCGGTCGGGCGTGCCCTCCGGGCTGTGGCAGCCACGGCAGAAGGGCAGGGGCTCGATCGCGAGCGCGCGCTGGTACGCAGGCTCGATCGTCGCGCGCTGATGGAGCGATCCGCGCCACGAACGCGCCACGTCCTCGTGGCACCGCTCGCACGCGGCGTTCTCGCGGGCAGCGGCGGCCCCGCGCATCGCCGCCGGCCCGGGCATCCCCGCGCTCGGGACGTCGACGCGGGCGGTCTCCTTCGGCGGATCGTGCGGTACACACGCGACCCCCAGCGCGGCCACCACGTGGAAGATCCCGCGTCTCACGCGCGCAGCGTACCAGGTCCTCGCCGCCTGCCTCGTCCGCGACGTCGAGGTCCGGTCGCCCGGTCCGTGATAAGACCGCAGCTGGGCCATGGACAACGTGCGCTACGCCGTCCACACGCGGACGTGCACCTTCCTGCTCGACGAGGAGGGGCTCTGCCACTGGATCGTTTCGCGCACCGGGATGGTGCCGCCCGACATCCGTGGGTGCGTGGGCGCGCAGTTCGTCGCGTGCCTGCACCCAGAGCTGGAGGGAGGCCTCGCGGGTGAGCTGGTCGTCGGCGCGGCGGCCCTCTTCGTCAAGCACGACGACGAGTCGCGACGGATGGTGCTGCTGCGGTCGGGGCCGATCGCGCACGTGGAGCTACGAGGCTCCGAGCGGGCCGTCACCGAGGGGGTGCTGTCCGACTCCACGCTCGACCTGGCAGACGGCCCCCCGCTCTCGCGTCCACCGGACGTCGGCGCCCGCGGTGGGGACACGGTGCCGCCGCCGGCCGGCTACGAGGGCGACTACGTCGCGGCTGTCCTCTCGGGCCTCGGCGAGTCGACGGTGACGTTGACCATGCCGCTCTACAGACCCGACGCCGCGCCGGTCCTGCGCCGCCGCTGAAGACGGGCGGGGAGCGTCGCGCCCGTCGAGGAGGGACCGGCTGCGGGGCGTGGATTCCCGAGGCGCCCCCGGCGCCTCCGGGGGTGCGCCCGGGCGGCCGTAACGTGTGGATAGCAACGGACATTGTGCCTCTTGGATTCGCTCGGGCCGGCCGCCTAAATTGTGCTGTACTAACGCCCGACCATGACCGACGTCCACCACCCGCAGCAGCGCTACCGCGTGCTCGAGCGCCTCGCGTCCGGCGGCATGGCGGAGGTGTTCATCGCCGAGAGCGCCGGGATCGAGGGCTTCAAGAAGCGCGTCGCCATCAAGCGCGTCTTGCCGCACCTCAGCGAGAAGAAGCGCTTCATCTCCATGTTCCTCGACGAGGCGCGCCTGTCGGCGCAGCTCTCGCACTCCAACTGCGTGCAGGTGTTCGACATCGGCGTCGGCGACAACGCGTACTTCATCGTCATGGAGTACGTCGACGGCTCCGATCTGAAGGCCGTCATCGACTACCTCAAGAGCAACAACCGGGTGTTCCCCGTCGAGATCGGGACCCTCATCGCGATCCGCATCTGCGAGGGGCTCACCTACGCGCACGAGCTCACCGGGGCCGACGCCAAGCCCCTGAACGTGGTGCACCGGGACATGTCGCCGCCCAACGTCCTCATCACGAAGCACGGCGAGGTGAAGATCGTGGACTTCGGCCTGGCCAAGGCGACGAGCCAGCTCGAGAAGAGCGAGCCGGGCATCATCAAGGGCAAGTTCAGCTACCTGGCGCCCGAGGCCGCGCTCGGAGGGGACGTCGACCACCGCGCCGACATCTTCGCCACGGGCATCATCCTCTGGGAGCTCCTCTCGGGGCAGCGGCTCTTCATGGCCGACACGGACTTCGCCACGGTGAAGCTGGTGCAGCAGGCCCAGGTGCCCCCGCTGCGGAGCATGCGGCCCGACGTCCCGGAGGAGCTGGATCGGATCCTCGCGCGCGCCCTCGCCAAGGACCCGAACACGCGCTACGGGTCGGCGCGCGACCTCGGTCGCGACCTCACCGCGCTCCTCTACCGAGTGGGTCGACCCGTCAGCTCGTTCGATATCGCCGAGCTCGTCCGTGGGGCGATGGCGCTCCGCAAGAAGAAGGCGCCCGACAAGACGAGCGTCATCGACAAGCTCATCGAAGAGGCGCTGTTCGAGTTCACGTCGCTCCAGGAGGACGGCGGGGACGGCAAGAAGGCAGCGGCGCGGTCGGAGGAGCCGCTCAAGCTGGGCGGGTTCGACGACATCGGGAGCTGGGCCGACGAGATCGGGACGAACCAGAAGAGCGAGGCGGAGTCCCAGATCCGCGCGAGCATCTACGCGGCGGAGCGCGACATCGGGATCGGCAACCTCGCCGCGCTCGAAGACGACGCGAGCCCGGCGCCCCTCCCAGCCGCCGTGGCGCCCCCGTCGGGGCCGCGCGGCGCGGCGGTGCCCGCGTCGGTGCGCCCGCATCACGCCGCGCCGACCCCCGTGTCGGTGCGCGCACCGAAGAAGGGGATGTCGCCCCTCGTCTACGTGCTGTTCGTGTTGATCGTGGCCGGAGGCATCGCCGGGGCCTGGTTCGCGGGGCTGATCCCGAAGTAGCGGCCGCGGCAGGGCGGCGACCGGCCGCGCGTGCCCCCTGGAGAATCACCCGCGTGAGCGCCACGGAGCGCGCCCGCGAGGCCGGCGACCGCGCCAGATGGAAGGGAGCGTCCGGATCGGGCTCGGACGCCCTCACGGCCCTCCGTGGGGCCTACCCCCCCGATCGGCGTGGGCCCCGCGGCGCTCAGGCCTTCCGAGAGATCCGGTCGACGCGCGGGGCAGGAGGAGCCAGGAGCTGGTCAGCCAAGAGATCGATCAAGTACCGCACCGCCTGCTTGCGTGACCAACCGCGACCCACCGTGAGCTCCCGGTAGAGCGTCGGGCCCGTGAGGACCAGGAAGATGTCGCGCGCGCGCCCCGACTTGAGGTCGGTTCGGAGACCGGCTCCCTTCCTTCTCAGGGCTCCCAGGATGATCCCGGCGGCTTCGACCCGTAGCACCTCCGACCGGTCCAGGACGGCGCGGAGCTCCGGGACACCGACGCCGCTGAGCGCAGCCAGGAGCGGTCCGACTCGCTCGAGGATGTCTGCCGTCGCGTGGAAGTAGATCTCGATGGCGCGCCGGGGATCGGGCTCCGCCTCGAAGCCGGAGAACCACGGCATGGCTCGCCGCGCCGCCGCGAGATGGTCTCGGTGGACCTCGGTGTCGAGCGTCGGCGTCCATCGGTCGACCCCGACGACCGCGGAGTGGAGGACCTCCGCGACGATCGCCGGCTTGTTGCCGAACGTGAAGTAGAGCGTCTGCTCGGCTACCCCGGAGCGCTCCGCGATCGCCGCCATCGTCGTCGCCCCGTAGCCGAGCTCGCAGAGGAGCCCGTGCGCGGCCGCGAGGATGCGCCGGCGAGTGGCGAGCGCCTTGTCCGTGCGGGCGCTGGGCGCGTTCTTGCCGGTCACTCGGCCGGGAATATAGGCGGGCCCATTTACTAGAGTAAACCTCTAGAGTAAAACTATAGCCAACCATGCCGGCCATCGTCGTCCTCGCGCTGATCGCGCTGGCCATCGCCGGCTTCTTCCCTACCTATTTCGGCCGGTTCCCGGAGTTCGTCGGCACCTCCGCGGCGATCCACTTTCACGTCGCGACGCTCGCGCTGTGGCTAGGCCTCGCGCTCACGCAGACGATCCTGGTTCGTCGCAGGCGAGTCGATCTGCATCGCCGTCTGGGCAGAGCGGCCTACGCGCTCGTCCCGCTCATGCTCGTCGGCTTCGCCCTCGCGGTCTTCGACGGTCAGCAGCGTCAGAAGAACCCCGCGCTCATCGTGGCCACCCTCTTCGACGGCGGCCTCTTCCTCGCCTTCGTCGCCCTCGGAGTCTGGAACCGGCGCCGCCCCGACCACCACCGGCGGTACATGATGCTCTCGCTCTTGCCCTTCCTGAACCCGGCGCTCGGCAGGTTGATCTCGCCGGGGGTGAGCATCCCGCTCCAGTTCGTCATCCTGGTGGCGCTCCTCATCAGCGCCCGCAGAAGGGGGACGCTCGCGCGTCCCTACGCCGTCGGGCTCGGCATGTTCTGCGTCGGCCTGGCGGGCGTCATGGCGATGCTGCAGCTGCGGCCCGAGGTGCCGGAGCGGCTGTGGCTAGCGCTCTTCGGCGGCTAGCGATCCACGAGGCCCCTATTCGTCGTCGTCGTCGTCGTCGTCGTCGTCCTGGTCGGCGAGCTGCTGCTCGAGCTTCGCGATCTGCTCGTCACGCGCTGCCTGCTCGTTCTCGGCGTCCGTCGGCTTCCCTTCGCGCCGGAGCGCCTTGGCCGCCGCGGCGCGCGCCTGCTGCACCTTCTGCATGAGCGCGGGGCGGGGCGCCATGAGCAGCGTCATGGTGCGCTGCTCCATCGTGGGGCGCATCTCGACGGTCGCGAGCTCTTCCAGCTTGTGGACGATGCGATCGAGCTGCTGCTGCGCGACCTGGGGGTGCGTGATCTCACGTCCGCGGAAGCGGACCGTGAACTTGACCTTGTGGCCCGCCTCGAGGAACTGCTGCGCCGCGCGTGTCTTGAAATCGAGGTCGTGGTCGTCCGTCTTCGGGCGGAGCTTGACCTCCTTCACGTCGAGCGCCGCCGTCTTGATCCGCGTCTCGCGCGCCTTCTTCTTCTCGTCGTACTTGAACTTGCCGTAGTCCAGGATCTTGCAGACCGGCGGCTCCGCCTTCGGGTTCACCTCGACCAGGTCGAGGCCGCGCTCCTGGGCGCGGCGCAGCGCCTCGTGGGTGGCGAGCACGCCGAGCATCTCGCCGTCCTCGCCGATGACCCGGACCTCCGGCACCCGGATGCGTTGGTTGATGCGGATTTGGGGTCCACGTTGCTGCTGGCGAGGGTCGAATCGGCGCATGGACATGAGGTGCTCGGGATCTCCTTGTTTGGTTCAGGGACGAGGGTGTGCTCGCCGCGCGCGCTGCGCAGGAAGCGGGATGAGAGACGATCGGGTGAGGCCTCGCAAGGGGGGAAGTGGAGCCCGCCGAGGCCTCATTCCGAGCGATCCAGGGAGGGCCCGCCGGACCGAGGTGGGCGGGCCTCTCGCTCGAGACGCTCGGCGAAGGCCTCGAGCGACATCGCGCCCAGGTCCTTGTTCAGATCACGGGACCGGGGGGCGACCTCGCGGTTCGCCGCCTCCTTGTCGCCCACGACCACGACGTACGGCACCCGCGTCAGGCGAGCGTTCCGGATCTTGGCGCCGAGCTTGTCGGCCGAGAGGTCGGCGCGCGCGCGCAGCCCGCGGCGCTGCAGGAGCGCCAGCACCTCCGCCGCGTAGGCGGCCTGCTTCTCGCTGACCGTCACGATCACCGCCTGCTCGGGCGCGAGCCAGGTCGGGAAGGCGCCGCCGACGTGCTCGATCAAGACCGAGAGGAACCGCTCGAGCGAGCCGAGGATGGCTCGGTGGAGCATGACGGGCCTGTGGCCTGCCCCGTCGGCGCCGACGAACTCGAGCTCGAAGCGGTCCGGCAGCGCGTAGTCGACCTGGATCGTCCCGAGCTGCCAGGAGCGCTTGAGCGCGTCGAGGATGTGGAACTCGAGCTTCGGACCGTAGAACGCGCCCTCGCCTTCGGCGACCTCGTAGGCGAGCCCGGCCTCCTTGAGGGCCTCGGCCAGGGCGCGCTCGGCGTCGTCCCACTGGGCGTCCGTCCCGATGCGCTTGTCGGGCCGCGTCGCAAGCTTGATGTCGACGCGCTCGAAGGCGAACGCCCGGTAGACGTCGTAGAGGAGCCGGATGAAGCTCGAGATCTCGGCCTGCATCTGATCCGGCGTACAAAAGATGTGCGCGTCGTCCTGACAGAACGTCCGGACGCGCGCGAGCCCGTGGACCACGCCGCCGCGCTCGTACCGGTGCAACCGGCCGAAGTCCGCCATCCGCCAGGGCAGCTCGCGGTAGCTGCGGCGCCGCTGCCGGAAAATGAGGCAGTGGCTCGGGCAGTTCATCGGCTTCAGGCCGAGCTTCTCGATGTCCGCCGCCTCGGGGTCGGGGTCGTGGCCTGGCGCGCTCGACGCGCGCGCCTCGTCGATCACGTCCGCCGTGGCCGGCAGGTACATGTTCTCGCGGTAGTTCGGCAGGTGGCCGCTCGTGAGGAACAACCGCTTGTCGAAGATCTGAGGCGTGATGACCTCCTCGTAGCCGTACTCGACGTAGAGGTCGCGCATGAACGAGACGAGCCGGTTGTAGACCGAGGCCCCGCGGGGCAGGAGGAACGGCATCGCCGGCGCGTACTCGTGGAACATGAACAGCTCGAGCTCCTTGCCGAGCTTCCTGTGGTCACGCTCCTTCGCCTCCTCCAGCAGCCGGAGGTGCTCGGCCAGCTCCTTCTCCGAAGAGAAGCTCGTGCCGTAGATCCGCTGGAGCATCGGGTTGCGCTCGTCGCCGCGCCAATAGGCGCCGGCCACGCTCGTCAGCTTGACGGCGCCGATGAAGCCTGTGTGGGGCACGTGAGGGCCCTCGCAGAGGTCGAGCCACTCACCGTCCTGATGGCCGGGGGCCGCGCCGCCGGCCGAGCCGTGGCGGTAGAGAGAGATCTCCTCCGCGTCGGCGAGCCGATCGATGTGCTCACACTTGTACGACTCACCCAGCTTGGCGAAGAGCGCCTTGGCGTCCTCGTGGCGGATGACGTCCCGGACGAACGGGCGCTTGGCGGCGATGATCTCGCGCATCTTCGCCTCGATCTTGGCGAGGTCGTCCTCCTGGAAGGCGCCCTTCGGCGAGTCGAAGTCGTAGTAGAACCCCGCGTCGGTCGCCGGGCCGAACGTGACCTTCGTCCCGGGGAACAAGCGCTGCACCGCGTCGGCCATCACGTGCGCCGTCGAGTGGCGGATCATCGCGAGGCCTTCGGGGTCGCTGGCCCGGATGGGCTGGAGCTGGCCCGGATCCTCCACGAGGACGGGCGTGTGGAGGTCGACGACGCGTGCGCCGAGGCGCGCGCCGAGGATCGACGGGTCGCGCGCGAGCTCGCTCGCGAGGTGGTGGCGGAGGGTCGGACGTTCGGGAGCTGCCATGAAGGAGAGGACGGTGGTGGGCCGTCCATCCCTGACGGACCCCACGCACCGCCCGGGCTTAGTCCTCCGAAGCTGCCGCGACCAGCATGTTCTTCTCGCGGCCGCCGCTTCCCCTCGTCGAGAACCGAGGGCCTGGTAGGCGCGATTGGGTTCGAACCAACGACCCCTACCGTGTCAAGGTAGTGCTCTACCGCTGAGCTACGCGCCTAGGGGAATCGGGCTCTTAGTCTCCAGGGCGGAGTCTGTCAAGGCGGGAGGGCAGTCCCTTGCCGGGTCACTGGAAGTTGATTAAGCAGCACGACTCCCGTGAAGTCCCTCCTCTTGCAGCCTGCGCAGCCCGGCGCCACCTCCACCTCCACCCCCACGCCTTCACCGGCCGGGGACGCGTCGAACCCAGCGGGAGGGGGCGGCGGTCTCTTCGGCGGCATGGGATCCATGCTGTTCCTGTTGCTCCCGATCCTGCTCATCTTCTGGATGACGCGGAGCCAGAACAAGAAACAGAAGCAGCTCGAGGAGAGCCTCAAGGTCGGTGATCGGGTCGTCACGCGCGCCGGGATGATCGGGAAGATCACCAAGATCGGCGACAAGACGACCGAGATCGAGATCGCGCCAGGCGTGTTCGTCGCGTTCCTCAAGACCTCCATCGAGGGCAAGGACGCCGCGGACCCGAAGGCGGACACGACCAAGGACGGGGACGCCAAGAAGGGCTCCGACGCGAAGAAAGAGCCCGACGCCAAGAAGGACGAGAAAGAAAGCCAGGCGTCCAAGCCTTCTGGGAAGGACAAGTCCTCCGGCAAAGAGGCGACCTCACCGTGATGTACGTGTACCTGAAGTACGGCCTGGCGGCCTTGACGCTCGTGCTCGGCTTCGCCGCCTTCGCCGTCAAGCCGAAGCGCGGCGTCCTGGCGACGGCGGCTTTCTGCGCCGCCGTGGGCGGCCTCTGCGCGCACTACCAGGTGTTCTGGCTGATGGCGCTCGCGATCCTGGCGGTCCCTTGGGCGCTGGTCGGCGCGGGTGACTGGATCGACGGCGCTTGGCGGAGCAAGCTCGGCTTCTGCGTCTTCTTGGCGCTCGGGTCGGTGCTGGCGCTCTACCCCACCTACGTCGACGAGCGCTTCGATCGCCCCGACGTCGATCCGAACCTGACGGAGGAGCAACAGCTCGCCGTGGACACGAAGGCGAAGGCGGGGGACCTGGGGTTCGGGCGGTTCCTGCGCGCCAACGTGCCGTTCCGGCTCGTGCGAGGGCTGGACCTGAAGGGCGGCTTCCGGGTCGAGTACAACGTCGACGTCCACGAAGCGGTCAAGGACAAGCGCGACCGCACGTACGACCGGCTCCGCACCGACCTCGCGCAGAAGCTCGGGATCACGCCCGAGGACGCCCTCCCCACGACCGAGCACCTCGCGGCGCTCGGCGCGCGGGTCGAGGTGAAGAAGCCGAACGACGACGTGACGAAGATCACGGTCGTGCTCTCGAACGCCGAGGACGCGGACAAGATCAACAACGAGGAGTTTCTGGCTCGGTTCACCCAGGAGATGAACATCACCCGCGGTGCAGATCGAAAGCAGATCGGCTTCGCCATCAAGGAGGAGGTCGTCGACAAGATCCGGGTCGACGCGGTCGAGCAGGCGAAGGAGAAGATCCACCGCCGGGTCGACAGCTTGGGCGTGAAGGAGGTCGGCATCGCGTCGCGTGGGGAGGACATCGTCGTCGAGGTCCCGGGCAGCGACCGCCGCTCCTTCGAGCAGATCAAGAGCATCATCGGGCAGACGGCGCGCCTCGAGTTCAAGATGCTCGACGACTCGGCGCGCTTCTTCGACGACCTCGCGCAGACCCCCGACGAGCGCGCGCAGGCGGAGGGCATCGTCTTCCGCCAGCAAGACGTGCCGCTCGGCCCCGGCAAGACGGAGGTCCGGACCTACGCGGAGCTCGAGCGGCGCCCCGGCGAGAAGATGGTCGACGCCCGCGAGCGCCTGCAGGCCTGGGCCGCCACGCTCCCCGTCCCCGAGGACCACCAGGTCGTCGTCGGGAAGCTCCCCCCGCGCCTCGACACGGACACGGACAAGTACGAGGAGGTCGGCTGGCGGACGTACTACGTGCAGTCGCATGCGGACATCGTCGGCGACATGATCCGAGCCGCGGACGCGCAGCCGGACACGTCCGACGCAGGGCTCTCGGGCTGGCAGGTCAGCCTGGAGTTCGATCCCATCGGCGCCGATCGCTTCGAGAAGGTGACCGGGGCGAACATCAATCGGCGCTTCGCCATCATCTTGGACGACGTCGTCGAGAGCTCGCCGGTCATCCAAGGCAAGATCGCCGGCGGCCACGCCCGCATCACGATGGGGAAGGGCAACCCGAAGGATCAGCTCGAGGACGCCAAGCGCCTCGCGCTCGTCATCAAGAGCGGCGCACTGCCAGCCCCGATCTCGAAGAGCACGGAGTCCGAGGTCGGCCCGACGCTCGGCGCGGACGCCGTCAGCCAGGGCGTCAAGGGCGCGGTCGTCGGGGGCGGCCTGGTGCTGCTCTTCATGCTGGTCATCTACTCGCGCGCGGGCGTCATCGCCAACCTGGCGGTGCTCTTCAACCTGGTCCTCCAAGTCGCCATCTTGGCGATGTTCGGCGCCTCGCTCACGCTGCCCGGCATCGCGGGGCTGGCGCTGACCATCGGCATCGCGGTCGACGCGAACGTCCTCATCAACGAGCGTATCCGAGACGAGCTCCGCGCCGGCAAGAGCCCTCGTCAGGCGGTGGACATCGGGTACGACCGCGCCTTCAGCGCGATCATCGACGGCCACATGACCACGCTGATCTCGGGCCTCATCCTGTTCCAGTACGGCTCCGGGCCCATCAAGGGCTTCGCGGTCGCGCTCATCGTGGGCATGGTCGCGAGCCTGTTCACGGGCGTCGTCTGCACCCGCCTGCTATTCGACTACGCCGTCCGCTGGCGGAAAGTGAAGGAGCTCAGCCTCGGCTGAGGGCGCCCCATGGTCTTCTTGGTCCTGTTCAAGCCCGGAAAAGTCTATGACTTCATGGGCAAGAGGCGGCTCTTCTACGTCCTCAGCGCGATCCTGCTGAGCCTCAGCGCGTTCCTCCTGTGGAAGCCGGGGCCCAAGTGGGGCACCGACTTCCGGGGCGGCACCGAGGTCGTCGTCCAGTTCACCCAGCCCGTCGAGGCCGCCGCCGTCCGCGAGGCCGTGGAGCGCATCACGGACGACAAGGGGCAGCTCGAGTTCGACGCGCCCGAGGTCGTCTCGGTCCCGAACCTGCCGAACACGTACCTCATCCGCGTGCAGGAGGTGAGCTCGCTCTCCGACGCGGCCAAGCGCGCCGTGACGGAGGGACTCTGCGCGACCGATCCCCCCGCGGCGGACTGCGCCGACCTCCGAAAGCCGTCCGACATCCGCTTCAGCCCGGGCGGCGACAAGGTCGTCGTCCGCTACGAGCTGCAGATCGAGAAGCTCACACCCGAGCAGCTCACGAAGCTCCGAAGCGACGTCGAGCAGGAGGTCACCGAGCGGTTCAAGAAGATCCCCGGGATCAGCCTCGCCAAGACGGGTACGCCGGTGAAGCTCGTCAACCAGCGGGACGGCAAGGTCGACATCCACGTGGCCTCGAAGGGCGACATCCTCATGGCCGGCCTGGCCAAGGCCTTCCCGGCGGCGACCCCCGAGCACCCGACGAGCGTGGAGTGGATCGGCCCGAAGGCCGGCGCCGAGCTCCGAGACATGGCGGCCAAGGCCGTCGCGATCACGCTGCTCTTCGTCATGGCGTACATCGCGCTTCGCTTCGATCTGCGCTTTGCGCCCGGAGCCATCGTGGCGCTCTTCCACGACGTGCTCATCGCGCTCGGCGCCATGTGCCTCGCCCAGAGGGAGATCACCCTCACGACGGTCGCCGCCGTCCTGACGATCATGGGCTACTCGCTCTCCGACACCGTCGTCGTCTACGACCGGGTCCGGGAGAACCTCGGCAAGTATCGCGGCAAGAGCTTCCCCGAGCTCGTGAACCTCTCGGTGTCCGAGATGTTCGGCCGCACCGTCATCACGAACTTGACGGTCGCCCTCTCGCTCTTCGCGTACCTCTGGTTCGGGACGCAGGTGATCAAGGACTTCGCCTTCGCGATGCTCATCGGGATCGCGGTGGGGACCTACTCGTCGATCTACATCGCCGCGCCGGTCACGGAGTACGTCGATCGCAAGTTCTTCGCGGGCGGCGTGTCGCGCGCGCGGGGCAAGGTCTCTCGCGTCCGGACGCAGAAGAAGGCCGACGCGGTCGTGTGAGCGACGCCGAGGGCGCGCCCGACTCGCTCGGCGCGGTGTCGCTGGCGAGCGCCCCCGCGCCCGTGCTCGACCCCCCGCTCGGCGGCGATCCCGGTCCGGTCGCCGAAGAGGCGCTCGCGCTCCGTGATGCCCACGGGCTCACCTTCACCGCGTCCCAGATCCTGCACCGCCGCGGCATGGCGCCGGGGGAAGCGGCGGGGGCTTGGCTCGACCCGAAGCTCGCGCACCTCACTCCGCCCACCGACATGGCGGATCGCGCGCTGGCGGCGGACCGGATCGGCTCGGCGATTCGTCGGCGGGAGCGCGTGGCCGTCTTCGGCGACTATGACTGCGACGGCATCACCTCCGCGGCCGTCATGACCTCCGCGATCCGCGCGCTCGGCGGTGAGGTCGTGCCGCTCCTCGCGACGCGTAGGGAGGGCGCCTACGGCCTCAGTGACAAGGCGCTCGGCCGCGTCAAGGCGACCGGCGCCACCCTCCTCGTCACCTGCGACTGCGGCTCGAGCGACCACGCGCGCATCGACGAGGCGCGGCGCGCGGGCGTGGACGCCGTCGTCATCGATCACCACCTCGTGCCCAAGGAGCCGCTGCCGGCGCTGGCGTTCTTGAACCCACACAGGCCCGAGTGCGGGTTCCCGTTCAAGCACCTGGCCTCGTGCGGCCTTGCCCTCACGGTCTCCGCGGCGCTGCGCCAGGAGCTCGGCTCCAAGCTCGATCTGAGGCCTCTGCTCGATCTCGTCGCGATCGGCACCATCGCCGACGTCGTCCCCCTCGTGGGCGACAACCGCGCGCTCGTTCGGGCCGGGCTCCGCGTGATCGCGACGGGCGCCCGCCCCGGTCTTCGCGCGCTCTGCGATCTGGCGAAGATCGATCTCTCGTACGGGCTCGGCAGCGAGGACGTGTCCTACCGGATCGCCCCCCGCCTCAACGCGCCCGGACGGCTCGGGGACCCGGACGAGGCGCTCGCACTGCTCCTCACGCGAGACGCGACGACGGCGCAGGGCCTCGCGGCCTCGATCGAGCAAGTCCAGCTCCAGCGGCGCGCGATCCAGGCCAAGATGCTGGAGGAGGCGCTGGCGGACCTCGACGAGGGAGGGCTGCGGGACCTGCCGGGGGTCGTGCTCGCCCGCCAGGGATGGCACCCCGGCGTCGTCGGGATCGTCGCCGGGAAGATCGCCGACCTCCTCGGCAAGCCGACGATCGTGGTGGGGCTCGAGGGCGAGGCAGGCCGCGGGTCGGTCCGTGGGCCCGGCGGGTTCCCTCTGCACGACGCGCTCACGCTTTGCGCCGCGGAGATGGTGGGGTTCGGCGGGCACCAGGCCGCCGCGGGCGTCCACGTGCGCGCGACCAGGATCGACGCGCTCCGCGCTGCCTGGGCGGACGCTACTCGGACGTTGTCGGCGGGCCGCCAGCTCGGCGGTCGAGATGGGCCGGCGGCCCGCCTCGATCCGCGCGACGAGCCCACCCGGGTTGCCTCCGACCTCGAGCGGCTCGAGCCCTTCGGCGCGGAGAACCCGACCCCGAGGCTGCTGCTGGCTGACCTCGTCGTGCGCAGTGCGCGGAACCTGAAGGGGCACCTCAAGATCGATGGCCTCCTCGGCGACCGACCGGTCGGCGCCGTCGCGTTCCAGCGGGGCGCGCTCGCGCCAGCGCTCGCCGGCGCCGTCGTCGACGTCGTGGGGACGCTCCGGCGCAACACCTACGCCGGCGGGGTGGAGGTGCACGTCGAGCGGATCTCCGCCGCAGGGCAGACCTGAACGCCGGCCCGTCGAGGACGTGACCCGCCGGTGGTTGTTGTTTGATTCACCCCGGCAGCCGTGCTCGCCTTCGAGGCGTGGCCCCCCGGAAGGATCCCATCGTCAGCTTCAGCGGCGTGAAGAAGGCGTTCGGGCCCAAGGTCATCTACCGGAGCCTCGACCTCGAGGTGTTCCCGGGGGAGACGCTGACGATCATGGGGGGCTCCGGCGTGGGCAAGAGCGTCGCGCTGAAGCTGCTGATACGGTTGCTCGAGTCCGACGGCGGTTCCATCAAGTTCCACGGCGAAGAGGTGACGACCATGGACGACCGCCGCGTCAGCCAGGTCCGGCGCCGCATCGCGATGTTGTTCCAGGGTGCCGCGCTCTTCGACTCGGTGTCGGTGGGCGACAACGTGGAGTACGGCCTCCGCGAGCACTATCGGGCGGAGATGACGAACGATCAGATGAAGGAGCGCGTGCACTGGGCGCTCTCGCTCGTCGGGCTGCCTGGCATCGAGGCCATGCGACCCTCGGACCTCTCCGGGGGCATGAAGAAGCGGGTCGGCCTCGCGCGGGCGATCGCCGTGCAGCCGGAGGTGGTCCTGTACGACGAGCCGACCACCGGCCTCGACCCGATCAATACCGAGCGCATCAACCACCTCATCAAAGGGCTCAAGCGTGCCATCGACGTGACCAGCATCGTCGTCACCCACGACATGAAGAGCGCGTTCGGAATCTCCGACCGCCTGGCCATGGTGTACGCCGGCGGGATCATCCTCTGCGGGACCCCCGAGGAGTTCAAGCAGAGCCGCGATCCGCGGGTCCACGACTTCATCCATGGGGTCGCGCCCGTCAACGAGGACGTCGAGACCTTGCTCCGTTCGTAGGGCTCGCGGAGTCCCCGCCGGCTGCTATGCTGGCCGGGAGATGAGCGCCGCGCGCGACATCAAGGTCGGGGTCTTCGTTCTGATGGGCCTCTTCTTCGCAGGGCTGGTCATCTTCCTCATCGGGGACGAGCGCCGCCTCTTCTCCAAGTCGGTGGAGTTTCGGACGACGTTCGAGGACGTCGCGGGGTTGAAGGCCGGGGCGCCGGTCCGCCTCGGTGGCATCGACGTCGGCCAGGTCCGGTCCGTCGGCTACGACAAGAAGGCGCCGGCCGACGCGACGGTCTACGTGACGTTCTGGGTGTCGGACTCGGAGAAGGCGCGGATCAAGACCGACACGAAGGCGAAGATCGCCACGAAGGGTCTCCTCGGCGACAAGATGATCGAGCTCTCCATGGGTGGGGTCGGCGAGCCGGCGGATCCCGGCGCCGTCCTCGGGAGCGAGGTCGGGGAGGATCTCTTTTCGCGCGTGAACCAGATCGGCGACAAGGCGGAGGTGGCGATCGACAACATCGCGAACGCCACCAAGCCTCTCGGTAACGAGAAGCTCCACCGCGATCTGCAGGGCTCGATCGCGTCCATGAACCACATCCTGAACGAGATCGCGCACGGGAAGGGCTACCCGAACAGGCTCTTGTCGGACCCGAAGGAGGCGGAGCGGATCAGCCGCGTGCTCGACAGCCTCGAGAAGACCTCGAACGAGGCGCAGTACCTGCTTCGGGACGCGCGCCGCGTAGCCGCGCGCGTCGAGCAGGGCCCCGGGTTCGCCCACGACCTCATCTACTCGGAGTCCCCGAAGGGCGTGACGGAGTTCGCGGCCGCCGCGAACGAGATCGCGCTCACCCTGAAGGGGGTCCGAGAGAGCGACAGCCTCGTCCACGACGCCCTCTACGGAGGCAGCGGCGACGGCGCGGACGCGCTGAAGAACGTCAGCGCGATCACGGCCGACGTCCGCGCGATCGTGTCCGACATGCGCGCCGGGAAAGGCACCGTCGGGGGTCTCCTCGTGGATCCGTCGGTCTACGAGGACCTCAAGGTCGTCTTGGGCAACGTGCAACGCAACGACGTGCTGCGAGCGCTGGTTCGGTACTCGATCAAGCAGGACGAGAAGAAGCCAGAGGTCCAGGTCTCCGGCGCGAAGTAGGCGGCCTCGCGCCGGCCGGAAGCGCCGACCAGGCCTGGAAGTCGGCGTCCCCGACGGAGGCGGAGCCGCTTCGCTAGAGGATCTCGATGACGATCTGCGCCTCGACCCGGACTCCGCCTTCGGGGAGCGGATAGCTCGTGTCGAACGTGCCATGCCACTCGATCCGCAGCTTGCGCCCGTCCGGGTAGAGCAGGGGCCTCAGGTTGCCGTCGAAGACGACGTCGAGCGGCGCGATGGTGTCGTTCTTCGGGAACGTCCCCGCGATGGCCAGCTTGGTCCTCGTCCCGTCGGGCTGCACGGCCTCCGCCAGGAGGCTCGTGATGAAGGTGAGGTCGGGCACGCCGGCCGGGGCGTTCAGCATCACCCGCTCGAGCGTGGCCGCCTGGTCTGCGTCGGGCGCCTCGTCGAAGTTGTACTCGGTCCACCCCGCGAAGTCAGAGTCCGACCCTCGCACGTTGAAGAATGCGTCGATGGTCTCCTCTCCGGCCAGCGCCGCGCACCCGCCCAGCCCCGCCGGCAGCAGGAGGCCCGAGGGGAGCAGCAGGAGCCCGCCGAGCGCCTGGCGACGCGTCCAGCGAGGAGAGAGGTGGGGGGAACGTGTCATCCGGGGAGACTCCTTCTCACGTAAGGCGCCCGCGGCGTGGCGCCAGGGAGCTGGGGGGACTTCGAGCTGGGCGTGGCAAACTTTGAGGAGCGCTGAGGTGGGCGGCGGTTCATTCGGGCGGGCCTCCAGGGTATCCCCTCGGGCGCACGTTTCGATCGTCCCGACGTCCTTACGCGCGGGCGGTCTCATGGTTTGGTTGATCCACCTGGCTGCCCGTGGGAGAGGGGCCCGTCATGCCCAAGAACCTCGCGAACAGGCTGAAAGCGGTCGCGCCGAGCGCCACCCTCGCCATGGCGGCCGAGGCCGCGAAGCTGACCGCCAAGGGGGTGAAGGTGTACCCCTTCAGCGTGGGTGAGCCCGATTTCCCGACGCCGCCCCACGTGATCGCGGCCGCCAAGGAGGCGCTCGACCGAGGCGCCACGCGGTACACCGCCGTCACGGGAACACCGGAGCTGAAGGCGGCCATCGTAGAGGCCACCGAGACCCACCGCCGACACAAGGTCGAGCCCAAGCAGATCACGGTGAGCGTCGGCGCCAAGCACGCTCTGTTCAACCTGGCGTGCGCGCTCTACGAGGAGGGCGACGAGGTCATCATCCCCGCCCCCTATTGGGTCAGCTACCCGGAGCAGGTCCGGCTGGTGGGGGCGACCCCGGTCATCGCAGCGACGCGTGAGGAGGACGGCTTCCTCCTCCGACCCGAGGAGCTGTCGGCGCGGGTGACCGCCAAGACGAAGGCCCTCATCTTGTGCTCACCGTCGAACCCCACCGGGGCGGCGTACGGCCGGAGCGACCTGCTGGGGCTGCTCGAGGTGATCCGCGCGGGCGACTACTACGTCATCGTGGACGAGATCTACGGCGACCTGGTGTACGGCGGCTTCGAGCACGTCTCGCTGGCCGCGCTGGCGCCGGATCTCGCTGATCGGGTGATCGTGATCGACGGCGTCAGCAAGACGTTCGCCATGACCGGCTGGCGGATCGGCTGGAGCATCACGCCCGCCGCCGTGTCCGAGGCCATCGCGACGATCCAGGGCCAGAGCACGACCAACCCCTCCGCGGTGGCCCAGGCGGCGGCCGTCGCCGCGCTGCGAGGGCCGCGCGGCAGCGTGGAGGAGATGCGCGCCGCGTTCGAGAAGCGGCGCACCCTGATGGTGGACGGGCTGAACGCGATCCCCGGCGTGAGCTGTCGGATGCCGGAGGGAGCGTTCTACGCGTTCGCCGACGTCCGCCGCCTGTATGGTCTGAGCCACGAGGGCGTCACCCTCGCGTCCGACGAGCAGATCGCGATGTGGCTGCTCCAGCGTGGGCACCTCGCCACCGTCGCCGGCGCTCCCTTCGGCGCACCGGGGTACCTGAGGCTCTCCTACGCGTGCTCGGAGGCGGACATTTCGGCCGGGCTTCGAGCGTTCGGGGACCTCGTGGGTGCCTGCGGGCGGTGACGCCTTGCGAAGCGGGCCGCCCTCGGGTACACAAGGCGCCTCTCACGTCAGGGCGCATAACTCAGTGGTAGAGTGCGACCTTCACACGGTCGAAGTCGCAGGTTCGAAACCTGCTGCGCCCACCCGAACCCGTTCGCTCCGACCGGGCAGCACGCTCGGTCGTTCGACACCGCCCGCTGTCAGGGCTTCTTGGCGCCGGCCCGCTTCTGGATGGCCTGGATGGCCTTCTGCAGCGTTGCGCGGTTGCCCAGGCACTCGTAGCAGTCGTTCATCTTGAAGAAGAGCGGGCCGCACCCGCTGCGCGCCTGGAGCGGGGTGAGGTACTGCAGCGACCTCGCGTCGCCCACCTTCTCCGCCTCCTCGAAGAGCTCTGCGCGCTGGCACCCTCCGCGGTCCCGGAGGCCGACGGCGACGCGAAGCGCCGGCGTGGCGAGCTTCTTGACGGCCTCCGTCTGCGTGGCTTGGACGGCCTTCTTGCGGACGGTAGGGCTCACGCTCTTGGCGTTCGAGAGCTCGAAGAGGAGGTCGGGTCCAACCGGGCCCATCGACGTGGCCATGATGTCGAGCGCAAGATCGCTGGTCGCGGGTTGCCCGCTGGCCCCGCGCTTCACGATCGTCTGAAGGTCGGTCGACTCCGTGGTGCTCGGGGACAGCTCGAAGGTCCTCCGGGCTGCGCTCAGGGCCCCGTGGAGGCCGTTGGGGGTCGTGGACAGCGTCTTGGCGAGCTTCGCCGTGACCCGTGGGTCCTTGGGAAACTTGGCGGCGAGCTTCTCGAGATCGGCGGCGGTGGCGGCGAGATCGAGCTCAGCGCTCGGCGCGACCTCCTCCGGAGGCGGCGGCACCGGCTTGGCGGGCGCGCTGCCCGAGCTCGCTGGAGCCGCGCTCCGCGCGGACGCACCGGGTGGGGAGGAGGCCACCGCGGACGGCGCCGCGCTCGGCTCCTCGCCCTGCTCCGCGAGCTCGAGGGCCGTCACGGTGGCTGGGTCCCGGAAGAGCGGGAGCAGCACGACGAACGTCACGACGCCTCCGAGCGCGAGCGCGGTCACGCCGGGCGAGATGTCACGCCGGAAGGAGAACGAGCTAGCCGTAGATGTCCTCGGGCGGCTTGGGAGGCGGCTTGGGCGGGTCCGCGGGCGGCTTGGGCGGGTCCGCGGGCGGCTTGGGCGGGTCCGCGGGCGGCTTGGGCGGCGGAGGCTTCGGCGGGTCCTTGGGCGGCTTCGGCTCCGCTGTGGGCTTCGGCTCCGCCGTCGGCTTGGTCGTCGCGGCCGCGGTAGCGGTGGGCGCAGGCTCCGCCGTCTCGGTGGCCGTCGGCGCAGCCGTCGCGGTAGGGCCGGCCGTCGCCGTGGCCGTCGCCGTGGCGGTCGGCTTGCCCGTGGCAGGTGCCGTGGCCGTGCCCGTCGGCTTCGTCGTCGGCTGGACGGACTGGCCCTCGTCGCCGCTCTTCGTGACGAAGAAGACGACTCCGACGACCACCACCGCGGCAACCAACAGCAGGACGATCTTCCCGCCTCCGCCGCGCTCCTCCTCGGGCTCTACCCGCGCGCTCACCGGTTGCTTCGGCAGGGGCCGGACCGACTCCGGCTTCTTCGCCTCCACGGCCTTGGGCTTGTCCGCCGCCGCCTTCGACGCGTCCGCCAGAGGTGGGGGCGTGGAGACGGGCTTCTTGGCTGGCTCCGGCTGCTTCTCCGCCTTGGCAGGCGCGGCCTCGTCGTCCTTCCCCGCGGGCTCAGCGCGGGGATCGGAGCGAGGCTGCGGCTTGGGATCCGACGCGGGCTCCTTCTCGGGGCTGCCGATCTCCGCGATGCTGCCGCCGGCCTCGTTGAGCGCCTGCTGCAGGAGCTCGGCGGCTTGCTTCATGACCGTTCGCTCTTCCGGAGGCCGCGTGTCGACGTCGCCCTCGGCCGCCTTGGGGAAGAAGCCGCCGTCGCTGGGGGCGTCGTCGGTGGGTGGCGGCGCCGGCGGCTTGCTGCTGCTGCCGATCGCGCCGAGGCCCAGCATGGTGGAGGCGCGCTTCTCCGGCTTCACGGCCGCGCGCACCGGCTCCTTGGCGGGCGCCGGCGCCGCCGCGGCGGGCTCCGCTCCGCCCATGCCGTCGGCGCCCTTGTCGAACGTGCTGGGCTTACCGCCCGACCGATCGACGAGCTTCGTGATCACGCCCTTCGACTTGTCGTCGATCTTGATGAACTTCACCCCCATGCCCGCGGGGCTCTCCGGCGCGGACGTGTCGGGCTCCCGCTTCCACACCACGCGGCCGACGCCGGCGAGCACCGACTGCTCGTCCGCGATGCGGATCTCGAACTTGAGCAGCGTGCCCGGAGGGAAGGGCGACGGCGTCTTGATGTAGATCCCGCCGCGGCTGACGTCTTGGGCGTGGTGCTCGATGAACTCGTCGACGGTGGCGCTCTTGTAGCGCACCGTCATGCTGAGCACCTTCGCGCGCGGGTCCTTGCGTGTGTCCTGGGCCATCCGGTCTCCGGTGGGAGCGAGTGATCGTGTCGTGCGATGCGCTTGCCTTCGGCAGCGCACCGTCCTCGATCGTGAGGCCGCGCGGGCGCGACCACGAAGGAGCTGAGACGTTCCGAGTCGACGTTGTCGCTTGGATGGTACTTGGGTGTAAGCGGACACGTAAAGTACGGAGGTAAGCCGTGCGTCCGCCCTTCGACGCCGGTGTACGGGACCTCCGCGACGTGCGAGACTGCCGAGCCTTCGGATGCGCGTTCGGGATCACTTCAGGGCCCACGGCCGCGGAAACGTGAATCTGCCGGCGAGCCTACGGGACGAGAACCGTACGATCCTCGAGGAAGCGCGCATCCGCAACCTCGGCCTGGGGGGGGCGTGCGTCGAGCTTCCGCAGTTCTCCCCGGTGGAGGCCGCGCTCCTCCGGGTGGACGGCGCCCTCATCCTGGAGGTGATGGCGCCTAGCCTCTGGGATCCCCTGTTGCTCCGCGGGCGGGTGGCGTGGTGCCGAAAGGCCGTCCCCGACAGGCCCGCCCGCGCAGGCGTTCGCTTCGAGCACCCCGACCAGGGGAGCCTGTTCGCGCTCTTTCAGCTCCTCGGCGCCCAGCGCTTCGACGGCTGACGCCAGGGCCGGAGCGTGGGCGGACGCTAGAACGCGAGAACGGGGCTTATCGAGGGGGCTATCACGAAGCCTACGGTCGGGAACATGACCATGAACTTCAGATCGGCGGAGATGCCGAAGTTGTCGACGATGAGGTAGGTGGCGCCTCCGCCGAAGCTGAAGAAGCTCAGCCCCGTCAGCTGGTACGCGTCCACCTTGGTCTCGCCGGGGCACTTCACCGTCAGGTCCGCGCCCTCGGCTGCCTCGTCGCAGACGGTGACGGGAACCGAGGCGTTCACCTGCGCGGCGCCGCCGCCGAGGAAGGCGTGCGGGGCGAAATCCCCCCCCTTCATGGTGGGGTTCATGAACCGAAGCTGGACGCGGCCCTCCGCGTGGACGGGGAGGAAGCTCTGACCCTTCGGGTAGTCCTTGTTGTTGCGCTTGCCATCCTCGTTGTAGTCGGGCGGCAGCTCGTCCCCGAGGTTGGGACCGCCGAACGCGTACCCGATGCGAGCGCCGAGGCCGAGCCCGATCACGTCGAAGTCGAACTCGTAGTCGTAGCCGGCGAAGAGCCGGGCGCCCCCGAACGCGAGCCCGCCGCTGATGCCGTTCGTCCCCTTGACGTCCCGAGGCTTGCCGAAGAACTGGGGGGCTTCATCCGTCTGGTGCGTGCAGATGTAGCTGGCGCTGCTCTTGGAGCTGCAGACGTCCTCGCCGGATCCGACGTAGGCGAGATCGAACTGCGCGGTCACGCTGATGTAGTGGTGCGCCCCCGAAGACTCCTTCGGTGGCTCGTCCCCGCCTGGCGCGCAGACGCCGTTCAAGCAGATGAGCCCGGCCATGCACTCGGTCGTCGCGTCGCAGCTGGACCCTTCGATCTTGTCGCCGCGGTCCGATCCGCCGCCCTTGCACCCCGGGAGCCCGGGCGGGCAGTCCTCCGCGGCGGCGCACTTCTTCGGAGGCGGCTGATCCGGGAGGCTCGGCTTGTCGCCCGAGATCTTGTTCTTGATGCGCACCTTGTACGGCTGCTTGAGCGAGCCCGCGGTGGCGATGGGCGTGCCGCCCGCGTCCGTGCCGATGATGTAGTACTTGAGCTCGCCCGTGGTCGTCACGGCGTCGCAGGGGATGACCCCGCCGAAGCCCCCGTCCATCTTCTCGAGGTTCAAGGACTCCCACTTCGTCCCGCCATAGGGCTTGTAACGGACGATGACCTTCTCGGCGCCGAGGTCTTCGGGGATCTCGGCGAACACGGGGACCGGCGTGTTGACCGCTTGCTCGGGGATGGGGGTGTGGTTGAAGTCGGCGGAAGGGACCGGCGCGCCGCCGCCCTCGCCCCCCTTGCCGCCCTCGCCGCCCTCGCCGCCCTTTCCAGCCTCGCCACCCTCGCCGCCTTCGCCGCCCCCGCCGGCCTCGGCTTTGGCCTCTTTGAACTTCGCCTCGAGCTCGGGCGGGTTGAGCCCGTCGATCAGCTTGGCCTCGGGATCCGCCTTCAGGGCGGCGACGAGGTCGGCCTTCGCGACGTCGAGCTTCTTCTGACCGACGCCGTGCACCGTCGCGAGCGCGACGTGGATCTTGCCCACGACCTCGGCGGAGCAGTCGTCCTTGCCGCACGTCTTGAGCGCCTTCTTCAGCTTCGTCTCGGCCTTGTCGAACTCGAGGCTGAGGTAGTCCTCGTCCAAGGCCTGGTTGACGAGCTTGGTGGCCTCCTTGTCCTTCTTGCCCGCGGCGTCGGCGACGCGTGGGCCAGACAAGGCGGAGGCGGTGAGGGTCAGCGCGATGAGTGTCTTCAGCGATCTCGACGCCACGAGCCATCCTCCGGGTGCGCTACGGCCCCGCGAGCCCTACAAGCGTTCTAGCCCGACTGCAAGGTTTCGCAGCGAGGGGTGGGACCAGAGCCGCCGAGGGATCCCCTGCCTAGGGGCGGCGCGGCCGCCTGGCCGCCAGCCCGCGCTAGAGCTTCCGAAAGACCCCGACGACCACACCGAGCAGCATCGTCGGCTTGAAGTCGGAGGCGCGGACCAGGATGGGTGCCATGGCGGCGTTGGCCGGCTGGAACCGTACGTAGTCCTTCTCCGGGTAGTAGTGCTTGACGGTCGCCTCGTCTCCGATGAGCGCGCAGACGATCTCCCCCCGGCTTGCCGTGTTCTGCTTGCGCACGAAGATCGTGTCTCCGGAGAGGATCCCGGCCTCGATCATCGAGTCGCCCTGGACCCGGAGCGCGAAGACCTCCCGGCCGCCGCGCACCATGTCGCGATCGACGCGGAGGGTCGCCTCGACGTTCTCCTCGGCCAAGATGGGGGCGCCTGCCGCGATGCGTCCGAGGACGGGGATCTCCACCATGCTGGCGTCGTCGTTGGCTGCACGGGCGTCCGCGCCGAGCTCGGAGGCGCCGCTGTCGGGCAGGTTGATCGGCCGGAGCGCCCGGCTCTTCATGTCCTCGCGCGTGAGGTAGCCCTTCCGCTCGAGCGCGCGCAGGTGATCGTTCACACCGTTGGTGGAACGAATGCCCATGTGTGCGCCGATCTCGCGGAGCGTCGGCGGGTAGCCGCGCTGCGTGATCGAGTCCCGGATGTAACTGAGAACCTGCTGCTGCCGCTCGGTGAGCCCCTGCATGCGAGTAGGCTACTGAACGTGTGAGTGCCAGTCAAATTCGGTGCAGTTACGCCTGAAAAGCTAAATGATTTCGATCCGGTACGTGAGGGCTCGGAGCGTCGATTCCGGGGCTCCGCTCCCTGCTCAGTGGCCGTTCGTCCCCGCGGCACATGCGCGCCCGTCCCCGTGGAGCGCGGGGATCAGCGCCGCGCCTGCTGGAGGATCTGGCGCAGCTCGTCTTGATCGCTCGAGCTCGTGAACGCCTCTTCGAGCGAGATCGCCTGCCGAACGACGAGGGAGGCCAGCGACTGGTTCATCGTCTGCATCCCGCTGCCGGACTGCCCGACCTGCATCTGCGAGTAGATCTGGTGCAGCCGGTCCTCTCGGATGAGGTTCCTGATCGCGGCGTTGGGCACCATGATCTCCATCGACAGGACACGCCCGGAGCCGGTCGCGCGAGGCAGGAGCTGCTGCGAGAGGATGGCCACGAGACCCATCGAGAGCTGGACCCGCACCTGCGCCTGCTGGTGAGGAGGGAAGACGTCGATGATGCGCGTGATGGAGGAGACCGCGGAGTTCGTGTGGAGGGTGCCGAAGACGAGGTGGCCGGTCTCGGCGATCGTGAGCGCCGCGGACACCGTCTCTTCGTCTCGCATCTCGCCGATCAGCACGACGTCCGGGTCCTGACGGAGCGCGTGCTTCAGCGCCTCCATGAAGCCGTGGGTGTCGGAGCCGATCTCCCGCTGGTTCACGATCGCGAGCTTGTGGTCGTGCACGAACTCGATCGGGTCCTCGATCGTCAAGATGTGCACGCGCTGCTCGCTGTTGATCTTGTCGATGAGGCTCGCGAGCGTGGTGCTCTTGCCGGAGCCCGTGGCCCCGGTGACCAGGACGAGGCCACGGGGCTTCTTCGCGATGTCCTGCGCGATCGGGGGCAGGCCGAGGTCCTCGAACGTGAGGATCTTGTGCGGGATCCGTCGGAACACCCCCGCGGTAGAGCCGCGCTGTACGAACACGTTCCCGCGGAACCGAGAGAGGTTTGGTACGCCGAAGGAGAAGTCGAGCTCGTTCGTCTTCTCGAACTTGATCTTCTGCTCCTCCGTGAGGATGGAGTAGATGAGCTGCTTCACCTCGACGCTCTTGAGCGGGGGGAGCTTCAGCGGAAACACGCTGCCGTCGATGCGGAGCAAGGGCGCGGTGCCGGCGGTCAGGTGCAGATCGCTCGCGCCCTTCTCCACGACGGCCTGCAGCAGCTGGAGGATGGAGAAGCGTAAGTTCTCGGGAGATCCTTGAGACATGGTGCTTTCGAGCGGTGATCAGGGACCCGAGCCGGGTCGCTGGTATTCGATCCACGAGGTCGAGCGGGACATGCGCGGGGAGAGGTCGGCCGCGCTCAGTCGCCCATGGTGACGCGTCCGACCTCCTCCATCGTCGTGACGCCGGCGAGGATCTTCTCGATGCCCGCCGCGCGGAGCGTCTTCATCCCGCCCTTGATCGCGGCCGTCTTCAGCTCCGCGGTGGAGGCACCCTGCAGCACCATCTCCTTCAACCCCTCGGTGAACTTCATCACCTCGTAGAGCGCGACCCGTCCCTTGTAGCCCGAGTTGTTGCAGTTCTTGCACCCGGCTCCCTTGAGGAGCTGCTGCGCCTGCGCCTGCGCCTCGGTGAACCCGAAATCGCGCATCTGCTGAGCATCGGGGCGGATGGGGGTGCGGCAATCGAGGCAGACCTTCCGCGCGAGGCGCTGGGCCAAGACGAGGTTGACGCTGGCCGTGATGAGGAACGGCTCGACGCCCATGTTGAGGAGGCGGGAGATCGTGCTCGGCGCGTCGTTCGTGTGGAGCGTGGAGAGCACGAGGTGGCCGGTGAGCGCCGCCTTCACCGCGATCTCCGCCGTCTCGAAGTCGCGGATCTCGCCGA
>CAZBJI010000040.1:0-719 GCA_964492175.1 uncultured Polyangiaceae bacterium
TCGAGAAGTTCCCCGGCGCGGACGAAGGGCTGGGGACGCAGATGAAGAGCGTCGGTGAGGCGATGGCGATCGGCCGGACCTTCGCGGAGGCGCTGCAGAAGGCCGCGCGCTCGCTCGAGACCGGGCGCGACGGGCTCGGGACGCTGCTCGGCGTCGTCGACTACGGCGCCTTGAGCGAGGACTCGAACCGAGGCCGCGACATGGACATGGACGCCCCGCCCGAGCCCCGGCCGCCCTCGGCGACGCCGCTCTCGGGCGAAGCCCTCTGTGAGGCGCTCCGCGGCCTCATCGGCACGCCGAGCGCCGACCGCCTCTTCTACGTCGCCGACGCGCTCCGCGCGGGCATCTCACGGACCGACGTGGTGGAGAGCACGGCCATCGACCCGTGGTTCGTGGCCCAGCTCGACCGGATCGTCGCTGCGGAGAAGACGGTGAGCGCGTCCACGCTGGAGGACCGCGGCGCGCTCCGGGATCTCAAGCGGATGGGCTTCTCCGATCGGCACCTCGCCCGGCTCGTCGGGACGGGCGAGGAGCAGGTCCGAGCGGCGCGGCATCGCCTCGGCGTCCGCCCGGTGTTCGGTCGCGTCGACACCTGCGCGGCAGAGTTCCCGGCGAAGACGCCGTATCTCTACTCCACGTACGAGGAAGAGAGCGAGGCTCAGCCGACCGACCGGAGGAAGGTGGTGATCCTCGGCGGCGGGCCCAACCGGATCGGCCAG
>CAZBJI010000040.1:729-51259 GCA_964492175.1 uncultured Polyangiaceae bacterium
TGGTCAACTGCAACCCGGAGACCGTGTCCACCGACTACGACACGTCGGACCGCCTCTACTTCGAGCCCCTGACGCTCGAGGACGTCCTCGAGATCTGCGACGAGGAGCGCTCGCGCGGGGAGCTGCTCGGCGTCATCGTGCAGCTCGGCGGGCAGACACCGCTGAAGCTGGCGCAGGGCCTGGCGCGGTCGGGGGTCCCGATCCTCGGGACGAGCGCCGACGCCATCGACCGCGCGGAGGACCGCGCTCGCTTCGAAGAGCTGCTCGACGAGCTCGGCCTCGAGCGCCCCAAGGGCGTCATCGCGCGCGGCGTCGAGGGAGCCTTCGCTGCGGCGGCGGAGGTCGGCTACCCGGTGGTCGTTCGCCCCTCCTACGTCCTCGGCGGGCGCGCGATGATGATCTGCCACGACGAGGCGGACCTCCGCGCCTACGTGCACCTCGCGGTGGAGGCCGCGCGGGAGGCGGGCACGCAGACGATCCTGGTCGATCAGTTCCTCGACGACGCCATCGAGCTCGACGTGGACTCGGTCGGCGACGGCCACGCGATGGTGATCGGGGGCGTGATGCAGCACGTCGAGGAGGCCGGCATCCACTCCGGCGACTCGGCCAGCGTGCTCCCCCCGTACTCGCTCCCCGCCAGCGTCGTCGCGAAGCTCGAGCGGCACACCAAGGAGCTCGGGATGGAGCTCGGGGTGGTGGGCCTCATGAACGTGCAGTACGCGGTGAAGGGCGAGCGCGTGTTCGTCATCGAGGTCAATCCCAGGGCTTCCCGCACGGTGCCGTTCGTCTCCAAGGCGACCGGCCGTCCTCTCGCCAAGATCGCGCTCCGGGCGATGCTCGGGGCGTCCCTCGAGAGCCAGGGCGTCGCGGACGCCGCGCGCCCCGCGCACGTGTCGGTGAAGGAGTCGGTGTTCCCGTTCGCCAAGTTCCCTGGCGTCGACACGCAGCTCGGCCCCGAGATGCGATCCACCGGGGAGGTCATGGGCATCGCGACGACGCTGGCCGAGGCGTTCGGCAAGGCGCAGATCGCCGCCGGCGTGCGCCTCCCGCGCGGGGGCAGCGTCTTCATCTCGGTGAAGGAGAGCGACAAGCCCGGAGCCTGCGAGGTCGCGACGCGGTTCGCGCGCATGGGCTGGGGCATCGTCGCGACGACCGGGACCGCGGCGGCGTTCGAGCGCGCCGGCATCCGCGCGACGGTGGTGCGGAAGGTCCGTGACGGCTCGCCGCACATCGTGGACCTGGTCCACCAGGGCAAGATCGATCTCGTCGTGAACACGACCATCGGCGCCAAGTCGATCCGAGACAGCTACTCCATCCGCCGGCAGACGCTCCTCTCGGGTGTTCCCATCTGCACCACCGTCGCCGGCGCGCTCGCCTACGCGGAGGCGATCGAGGCCAAGGTGGGGCTCTCGCCCTCCGTGAAGAGCCTCCAGGAGTGGCACGCTCCGTAGCGGCGGGCCAGCCAGCCGCGGCTGCGCTCAGGGGCCCAGGACGAGGCGCTGCGAGAGCGCGGCGTCCGCCTTCTCGCAGAACTCGCGGAACGCGGCGTAGGAGGCCGGTGACACGCGGCTCTTCGTGAGCGCGAGCTTGCTGGTCACGACCAGCTTGCCCGGCTCCGATCGGACCCGGACCTCGGCCTGGCCGAACGGCCCGGACACCTGGACGGCCTCCGGGAGGCGGCGCACCTTCATGCCCGGCGGCAGCCGGATGGTCCGCTCCTCCTCCGAGGTGGAGAGCGCGCCCACGATCAGATCCGTGCGCCGGGCGCCGAGGGACGCGAGGGACCGGACGAGGTCGTGCGTGGAGGCGACCGGCACACTGAGGGCGTCGCCCTCCTTGCGGGCGGCAGCGACCGCGCGGCCCTTCACGAGCACGCGGATGGGTCGCTCGACGTCATCCGCGTCGCGCACCGTCACACCGTCCTTGGCGACCTCGACGGTGCCCAGGAACGTCGAGAGATCGCGGGCCGCGCGGTCGCGCCGGGTCCCCTCCGCGTGGTACCGCGACCGCCACGCCGCGGCGTTGACGCCTCCGACCGAGGACTCGAACGCGAAGCCCGCGCTCCCGTCGACGACGAGCGACACCTCGATCTTGCGCGTGTGAAGGGACGCCGCGGCGGGCGCGTCGGGAAGGCGCGTCAGCTTGCCGCCCTGGTCGGTGACGACCAGCGCCACGGCGCCGCGGTCCATCGCGGGCAGCTCGCGCGAGCCGGCGCCCTCCGCCGTGCCGTCCAGGTAGAGGTCCAGCGAGGGCACGTAGGCGATGGCGTGATCGAACGCCGCGAGGCTGGGCGGCGCGCCCGCAGGGAGATCCCCGCGCTGGCTCGTGCGCACGAGGACCAGGTGCGCGGGGATCCCGAGCTCGCGCAGCATCGTGACGATCACGGTCGCCTTGTCCTTGCAGTCCCCCCAGCCGCGCGCGAGCGTGAGGGCGCAGCGGCGGGGCTTGATACCCTCGATCCCGAGCTCGAGCGCGACGTAGCGCAGCAGCGTCACGTACCGGTAGACGGCCCGCACCTTCGCGTCGTCGTCCTTGAGGCCTCCGGTGATCTCTCGGACCTTCTTGCGGACCTCGTCGTCGACGTCGAGCTGGTCGCGCGCGAGCCCGTAGTACCACCTGGCCAGCTCGTCCCAGCTCCCGAACGTGGACAGGTGCACTTGGCCGAGGACCTCGCCGTCGGGAGGCATGTTGGGCTCCACGATCAGCGGCGCGACGTTCTCCGCCAGGAAGCGGTAGCGCCGATCCGACCCGTGATCGGTCACCTCCTGCTTCACGCCCGGCAGCGCGTGGACGAACGTGGTGAGCGGGCGGGACTTCGGGGCGACCACCACGAGCTCGCTCGAGAGGACCGGCTGGCGATCCTGGAGGAACTCGATGTCGTAGAAGGAGTCTGCCACCTCGTTTCGCGCGCTCACGTCGTCGATGCGGTAACGCACCTCCACGACGTCGCCTGGGGACACGCGCGGCAGGGTGACCGCGAAGGCTCGCACGGAGGTGTACATCGCCATCGCCGGGTTGTTCGCGGCGCTCTCCCCGCTCTCCACGGCCTCCGCGACGCCGCCGTCCGCGCGGAAGATCCGCGCCGCTCGCAGCTCGATCGCCTGCTTCGACCCCTCGTACTGGGTGATGAACTGGCGCGCCTCCGCGGCGGCCTCGTCGGTGAGCGGCTGATAGGCGACCTGGTAGAACCGGCTGGCGAGCCCGTTCGGAAAGACCGTGACCACCGCCAGCTTCCGGAGGATCCTCGTCTTCTCGTTGCCGGGCGGGCGCTTGGCGAGCGCGAGGAGCGCGTCCTTCTCGAACGCCTGCGCCTCGTCGTCGCGCGGCCTGGCCGGGGCCAGGTACTCCACGTACGCTCGCACGTCTTTGTTCTGGGGGTGGATCGCCAGCAAGCGGCGGAGGATACGGAGCTGGCCGTCGCGATCCGCGTTCTCGCCGGCGAGATCGGCCAGCGCCCGCAGGGCCCCGTCGTCCTCCGGCGCCACCTCCAGCGCCGACTCGAGCGCGCGCCGCGCCTTGTTCTTCTCCCCCAGGGAGCGGTAGGCCCGCGCCGCGGCCATGTCGGCGAAGACGATGTCGGGCTCCGCCCGCCGGAGCGCGGCGATCCAGCGCTCGGCGCGGCCCGCATCGCGCCGCGCGACCGCGCGGTCCAGCATCTGGGAGGCGAACGCGGCGTCGTCCGCACGGAACGCGTACCAGCGCGCGTCCACTTCGTCCGCCTCGGTGTCGCGCCCGAGGCTCCGGAGCTGCGCCGAGTAGACGCGGAGCAGGGCCGAGGCGCGGGGCGAGCGCGCGACCGCGTCCTCCAAGACGCCGAGCGCGGTGTGCGGCAGCCCCGCCTGGACGAAGAGCTCGGTCCGGCCGAGCGCCGCGACGACGCTGTCGGGGTCCAAGGCCAGCGCGCGATCGAAGTGGGGCACCGCGTCTCGGCCGTGGATGCTGGTCCGCGCCAGGCGCGCCTCCGCGATCGTGGCGGCCACCCTCCCTCGCACGTCGTGCTTCGGCACGATCGACTTCGCCTGGGCGACCAGCGCGATGGCCTGGTTCCGATCTTCGGCGAGGTCGGCAGCCAAGAGCAGCCGCGCCCAGGTCGGCTCCGACTCGGCGGCGCGGCGCGCGAGGTCGCGCGCGCGGTGCTCCCCGCGGGGATTGCCGCGGGTGGCCTGCAGGTAGCGCGCGTACGCCTCGAGGTCCGCTGCCCGCGCCCCGGGGCCGGCGGTGACGCGCTCGAAGGTCTGGACCGGCCCGGACACCCCACTGGTCGGACGAGCGACGGGCGACGCGGCGACCTGGCTCTCCGGCGCGGCCGCGGGGTCCGCGGACGCTTCGAGCGACTGCGTGGAGTCCCCCTTCTCGTCGGCGAGGCGCACGGCGAGGCGCGGCGCGGCGTCGCTGCAGACCTTCACGGTCAGGCGATTGACGCCGGGGCGAACGTCCACGGCCACCGCGAACCGGTCGAAGTCGAAGCCCCGGTACCCACTGTCCTCGAGCACGCTCGCGCCGTTCCACCAGATCTTGAACGCGCCCTCCGTGCCGACCCAGAGGCTCGCGCGGGCGAGCGGCGGCCGGTCGGCCCGCTGCTTCAAGAACGTGGTCGCGTACGCGCAGGCCTGCTCGCGCGGCCGCATCCAGTCGCCGAAGTCCAGGATCGCGCCCGATCGCTCCTGCGGCACCGCGCGCCAACGAACCGCGCGCTCTTTGCCGTCGAACGCCCGGCCGAAGACGATCGGCTCGCGGAGCTCCACCTCGGGCTGGTACGCCGAGGCGAGGCCGACGCGGTTCTCGTCGTCGAAGGGCCCGACGAACAGCCAACGGTCGACGAAGCCCAGCGAGCTCATCCGGGCCGCCGCGCCGGCGAAGTCGCCCCTTCGCCGGCGCGCCTCCGCGACGAGGACGTCGGCGTATTGGCGCACCTGGGCCGGCTTGTCGCGGCTCTCGGACGCGCCGACGAGGAGCGGCTCGATGAGGTCGGGATCGACGACGTCCCAGAGAGCGAAGATGCCACGGAGGAGCGCGTACGCCTCGGCCCCGCGGCTCGCTTCGAGCTGCTGGGCGAGCGCCGCGAGCTCCCGAGGGCCGTCGGCGCGCGCCTCCCTGGGCGCCGCGCCGAGGAGCACCGCGACGGTGAGCGCCACCCCGACCAGGACGCGCCACGCTCGGGGCGTGGCCGCACGTCCCGCGCCGCCCTTGCGCGCGCACGACGTCGCGGACGCAGTGCGCGCCCCGGCGCGCGGAGAGGCCTGCCTCGACATGCTGCGCCAGGCTCTTACCCCGGTTTTCCATCCGCCGGGTGCGAATCCTGGGCCGGACGCCCTCCCGCGGCCCGACCGAGGCGGCGGGAGCGCATGGCCCGTCGCCAGGCGCACCTCCACCTTCCTCCGGGGGGCTGCGAAGCGCTGTTGAACTTGCCCCAGGTCCTCGGATAGAAAAGGCGAGCGGTTGTGTCGACGTGAAGGTGTGATGTGAGCGCGGCAACTGCGGCGCTCGGAGGAATGATGGTCAACCCTCAGATGGTCATGTACGAGGAGGAGTTCAACCAGATTCAGACTGTGGTTGACCACCTCGTCAAGAGCGCGAACGCCAAGAGCGTCTTCATCGTCGACAAGAACGGACAGCTCATCGCCGCGAGCGGCGACGTCGAGCACCTGGACACGACGTCCCTCGCGTCCCTCACCGCCGGCAACATCGCCGCCACGGGCGGCATGGCGAAGCTCCTCAAGGAGAACGAGTTCGCCACCCAGTTCCACGAAGGCGAGCGCGCCAACGTCTACATCACGCTCGTCGGGAACCGCGTCATCCTCGTCGTCATCTTCGACGCCAAGTCGAGCCTCGGCCTCGTGCGGCTGCGGGTGAAGAAGGCCAGCGAAGAGCTCAACCACATCTTCGAGAACCTCTTGAAGAAGGTCCAAGAGCCTGGCACCGACTCCCCGTTCGCGGAGATAACCGACGAGGACATCGACAACCTCTTCAACGATTAGGAGCGCGCCGCCATGAGCTTCATCAATTTGATGGCGCGCGAGATCAACTGCAAGATCGTCTACTACGGCCCGGGCCTGTGCGGGAAGACGACGAACCTGCAGTACATCTACGAGCGCACGAACCCCGACGCCAAGGGCAAGATGATCAGCCTCGCCACCGAGACCGATCGGACCTTGTTCTTCGACTTCCTCCCGCTCGCACTCGGTGAGATCCGCGGCTTCAAGACCCGCTTCCACCTCTACACCGTGCCGGGGCAGGTCTTCTACGACGCCAGCCGCAAGCTCATCCTCAAAGGCGTGGACGGCGTCGTCTTCGTCGCCGACTCGCAGATCGCCCGCATGGAGGCGAACCAGGAGTCGCTGGAGAACCTCCGGACGAACCTGGCGGAGCAGGGCTACTCGCTCGACAAGATCCCCTTCGTCATGCAGTACAACAAGCGGGACATGCCGGACATCGGCACGGTGGAGGAGCTGCGCGAGCTGCTGAACCCGACGAACGTGCCCGAGTTCGAGGCCTGCGCGCGCACCGGGGTCGGGGTGTTCGACACCCTCAAGGCGGTCGCGAAGCTCGTCCTCACCGAGCTGAAGAAGGGCGGCCCCTGAGGGGGCGCGCGCGCGCGCGGCGGCCCGGGCATGGGGCGTCGCGCGGCGCCGCGCTCAGCGCGGCGGGTCCAGGTAGTCGACCGAGACGCCTCGCGGCGTGCGGAGCGTCGTCGTCCCCGGCGCGCGCCCCTCGACGTAGTCGGGCGACAGCGGCACCTTGCCCATGCCTCCCGGTGTGTCGACGATGAGCTTCGGCAGCGCGATACCGCTGAGGCGCCCCTGCAGCGCTTCCATGATCTCGAGCCCCTTCGAGAGGGGCGTCCTCAGGTGCGCCGAGCCGCGCACCGGATCCATCTGCAGGAGGTAGTACGGCCTCACGCGGGCCCGCACCAGCCCACGAAACAACGCCGTGAGGGTCGCCGGATCGTCGTTCACGCCGCGCAGCAGGACCGTCTGGTTCATGACGGGGACCCCGGCGTCGGCGAGCCTCTCCACCGCGCGGACCGCGGCTCCCGCGAGCTCTTTCGGGTGGTTGAAGTGGGTCATCACCCACAGGGGGTGGAAGCGTCTCAAAGCGCGGCAGAGCTCGGACGTGATGCGCGAGGGGAGGACCACGGGCACCCGCGTCGCGACGCGGATCGTCTCGACGGAGGGGACTGCGCGCAGCCGATCGAAGAGGCGCGTGAGGCGCGGCGTCGCCATCGCCAGCGGATCCCCGCCGCTCACGATGACGTCCCGCACCTCGGGGTTCGCCTCGAGCCAGCGCATCGCGGGCTCGAGCGCCGACAGGGGGACCGCGCCGCCCCCGTCGCCCACCATGCGCGACCGCGTACAGAAGCGACAGTAGATGGCGCACCGGTCTGTCGCCAGCAGGAGCGCCCGATCCGGATACCTCCGCACGAGGTGGGGCGCGACCGTGTGCGCGACCTCCCCGAGAGGATCGACGAGGTCCCCAGCCACCTCGGTCGCCTCCTCCGCGCGCGGCACGCACTGACGCCGCACGGGGCACCCAGGGTCGTCTCGATCGGCCAGGGAGAGGTAGTGGGGCGTGATGCGGAGGCTGAGCCCCTCGCGCTCGGCGCGCTGCGCGCCCGCAAGCTCCTGGGGCGTCAGACGGAGCGCGCGCGACAGCCCCTCGACGGTCGTGACGGAACGCGAGAGCTCTCGAGCCCAGCGCGGCTTGGAGGGGCCTCGCGGCGTGCGCGCGGCCGGCCCGACGTCACGGGGTCCGCGCCCGAGCGGGACGACGCCGCTGGGCTCGCACACGTCGAGGCTGTCGTCTTGCCGGATCATGATGGCGCCGCTCGACCCGCCTACGGCGCGGAGGCGCTCGGCGCCGGGCCGATGCCGCGGGTGGACACCTTCGCGAGGGCGGCCTCATCGATCTCCACGGTGTGCTTCTTGCGGAGCTCCACCACGAGATCCTCCTCGAGCTTCTTCGTTCGGCGCTTGAGGAGCTCGACCCGGATCTGCCGCTCCGCCTCCGCCAGCGACCTCTCGTGACCAGCCGTCTTGCCCGCGAGCCGCACGATGTAGTGGCGCTGCTCGTGCGTGACGACCTCGGCGTGCACGTCGCCGACCTTGGCCAGCTTGAACGCCGCCGCGCGCACGGGCTCCGGGACGCGGGCGTTGGCACCCTTGGGGTCGCCCGGCGGGCCGACGATGCCGAGATCTCCCGCGAGATCGAGGGGGATGTTCGACTTCTTCTCTTGGGGCGCGGAGCCCGAGACCTCGAAGAACAGCTTCCCCCACGCGTTCGCGTCGGACGCCTTCCGGGCCGCCTCCAGCGTCTCCTTCGCCTTCTTCTCGTCCTCCAGGACGATGGCAGAGACGCGGCGTCGCTCAGGCTCCACGTAGTCGCTCTTGTTGGCCTCGTAGTAGGCACGCACCTCGTCCATCGGGATCTCCGTGGGCGTGGGGAGGGCCTTGCGCGCCTCGGCAAGGACGGCGTCGCGAAGCACCTGGCGCAGGGACTCCTGCGCCTCGGGGCTCTTGTCGAGCCCGCGCCGGCGCGCCTCGATCGCCAAGAGCTCCAGATCCACCATCTCGCCGAGCAGCTCCCGCCGCTTCTCCACCGTCTGGTACCGGAGGCGGTCGAACGGGTCCATGCGGTCCAGCGTCTCGGCGAAATCGCCGAGCGTGATCGTCTCGTCGTCGACCCTGGCCAGCACGCGGCCCGCCTGCTCCGGCGTGAGGCCGAGCGGAGGAGTTCCCGCGTCGGATTGTCCACCCTTCTGGGAATCCCCGCAGCCCGCGGCGGCGAGAGCAACGACCAGGAGCGCGCTACGCACCCTCATCACCCGCCATCTACCACGATCGCGCCGGGCCGGCACGGTGGCGCCGCGCTTCCGTTCTTCCGGCCGCTGGCCTATCCAAGGCTCCGTGTCGATCGACCTCGAGACCCTCGTCCCACCGCCTCCGAACCCGCGGCTGAAGTACCGACGGATCATGCTGAAGCTCAGCGGGGAGGCGCTCTGTGGGGAGGAGGGCGGCTTCGGGATACGCCACGAGACCCTGCAGCACGTCGCCTCCGAGCTCGCGGAGGTCCTCCGCATGGGGGTTCAGATCGGGATCGTGGTGGGCGGCGGAAACATCTTTCGCGGCCTCAAGGGGGCCAGCGCGGGCATGGACCGCTCCCAGAGCGACTACATGGGCATGCTGGCGACGGTCATCAACTCGCTCGCGCTCCAAGACGCGCTGGAGAAGCAGAGCTGCCCGACCCGCGTGATGTCCGCGCTCGAGATCCGACAGGTGGCCGAGCCGTACATCCGGCGGCGCGCCATGCGACACCTCGACAAGGGTCACGCGGTCATCTTCGCCGCCGGGACCGGCAACCCCTACTTCACCACCGACACCGCCGCCGCGCTCCGCGCCATGGAGATCGGCGCGCAGGCCCTCTTCAAGGCCACCAAGGTGGAGGGCATCTACGACAGGGATCCGCGCAAGCACACCGATGCCCAGATGTTCGCGCGTCTCTCGTACGATCGGTTCCTCGTAGACAGGATCGGGGTGATGGACTCGACGGCCGTCACGCTCTGCCGCGAGAACAGGCTCCCGATCCGCGTGTTCAAGCTCGGAGACCACGGCAACATCCTGCGCGTGTGCGAGGGAGAGAACATCGGCACGGTGGTCGAGGATCCGTAGCGGGCTGCGGTCCGGGCGGGGCCGCGGTCCGGGCGCGTCAGCGTCGGCTGCTCTTCGGCGCCGTCCGTACGCGGCACTCGTACGCGAGCGTGACGCTGTCGTGGGTGGGCTTCCCGTCGAAGTCCCCGAGGACTCGCTCGATGGCGAGCCCGTTGTAGTGCAGGAGGGCCTCGAGCTCCCTGGGGTAGAACTGCCGATGGGCGAGGGGCGTGACGAACGGCTCCCCGTGGTCCGGCTGGAACTCCATGGAGACGAACAAGACCTGGCGCAGCCCGTCGTAGTCGAAGCGCTCCCCGTACTGGACCCGGCCCACGCCGGGGTACAAGAAGGGGCGCGTCCGGTAGAGGCGGCCGGGCTTGCGAGCGAGCTCGCTCGGGTCCGGGACCGACACGTCGAAGACGAAGCGCCCGCGCGGAGCGAGGTGCTGCTTGACGCGAGCGAGGAAGCGCTCGACGTCGGCGCGCTCGTAGAGGTGGAGGAGCGCGTTGAAAGGGCAGATGACGAGCGGAAAGCGGCGCCTCAGCCTGACCGCGCGCATGTCGCCGCGCCGGCAGGTCACCCGCCCCGGCAGGGCGCCCCCGAGCCGGCCGAGACGCGCCTCCAGGTCGGCGAGCATGGGCTCGGAGAGGTCGACGCCCACGACGTCGACGCCCGAGCGGGCGATGGCCAGCGTGATCCGACCGTTGCCACAGCCGTACTCGAGGACCGCCCCGCCCGCGGACCGGGCAAGGTCAACGTAGTACCGGACGTCCTCCGCGCGCTTCCGGTAGGTGCGGTAGTAGTACGCCGGATCGTCGTAGTGGGCCGTCGTGCCGGCCACCAGCTCCGGATCGTGGGGCCGCGTCCCCGAGGCCGATCGCTCGAGGCGAGCGCCGGGTTCACGCCGGCCCACGCGGATCAGCCGTAGGTCAGCTTCTGCTGAGCGATGTACTCGTTGACGGCTTCGCTGCTCGGGCGGTTGAACTGGACCTTGCCAGCGGCGATCTCGCGGAGCGCGGTCACGGCCGCCTTGTTCTTCGAGCGCACGAGCGGGTCGTTGCCCTTCATGAGGGCGCGGCAGCGCTGAGCGGCCAGCACGACCAAGGCGAAACGGTTCTCTTCACGCTCGAGGCAGTCTTCGACGGTGACGCGGGCCATGGGGCTCGGACGATTAGCAGGCCGCCGGGGAACAAGCAATTCACTTGGCCCCGTGTGTGCGCCGCGGAAGCGACTCGCTCAGACCCCGATGTAGAGCCGGTGGGCGAAGTTTCGCTCGAGCTTGGCCTTGATGACCTTCTCGGCAGCGGACTCGATGTCGTACTCTATCCGCTTGAAATAAAACTTTTTTTCGTCGCTGTCGTAGAGCGTGTAGCTCGCGCGGTTGTCGTAGTCCCGAGGCTGGCCCACCGAGCCGACGCTCACGATGTACTTCTTGTCCTTCTCGAGCTTGAAGTCGACGGCCGGCAGCTCCTCCACGCTGTTGGGCGTGAGCGCAAACACCTTGCAGAGGTGGGAGTGGCCGATGAGCGTGATGTGGCCGAGCTCGTCGTAGAGCGGCAGGCACTCGCGGGCCTGCTCCGGCGCGAAGATGTACTCGAACTCCTCGAGCCGCACCGGCGAGCCGTGGCAGAGGTCCACCTCGATGTCCTCGAGCTTCTCCTTGTACGGGAGCGACCGGAGCCAGGCCATGTTGTCCGGCGAGAGGAGCGCCGCGTGGGTGTCCAGCGCCTGCCGAGCGGCCTCGTAGTAATAGGAGTAGTCCATGCGGCCGGCCACGGCGGCGTCATGGTTGCCCAGGATGGTCTTCTTGGCGGTCTGCCGGACCAGATCTGCACACTCGTTCGGGCTCCCGCCGTACCCGACGGTGTCCCCGAGGCAATAAAAGACGTCGATCCTCTCGGATTTGTAGGACTCGAGTACGGCGCTCAGCGCTTCGTAGTTCGCGTGGGTATCGCTAAAAACACCGAGGCGCACGGGTGCAGGAGCCTAGCACGACGATGTTACGATGCGGAAGGAGCGCCTCGGAAAAGTAGATGACCGACCACGACGACGACGACCGCGCCGGCCTCAACGGCGCTGGAGGTGGGCCTCCGGAGCTGCCACAGGACCCCGCGGAGGCCGAGCTGCTCTCCAGGGAGGCACCGCCAGAGGTCCGAGACCTCGCGGAGGCGTGCGTCCGATTCGTGGAGCGGGCGGTGGGGGTCCGGCTCGACTACACGCTCGAGACGCTGCCGCTCCTCGACCACTACCTCAGCGGCGCCCGCGAGGCGGCGGGGAGCAAGCCGGACGCAAAGGCGCCCACCCTCGCCGTCGTCGCCCAGGCCGCCGGGGCCTACTTCGGGGAGGTGGCCAGGCGCCGGCACGCGAGCTGGTGGCGGGTCGCCGGGGACCCGGAGCGGCACCGGCTCGAGTTCTATCGCGTCCACCTGGTCGTGCGGCCGATCAGCCTCGTCCTGGAGGCGCTGACGCTGGACCCGCAGCGAAAGGGGGCGGGGGACGACCTGTCCGGCTTCGAGCTGGACGACGAGGATCGGGCCGTCGCAGGGGCACGCCTGCGCGAGCTGCCCGACGTGCCGCTCGAGGAGTTCGTGGCGCCGTCCACGCGCCTGGAGGTCCTGGATATCGTCATCGACGCCCTCCGCGCTCACCACGTCGCCGACGGGGCGCCGCCGCTCGAGCTCGAGCCAGACGACTACGGCGAGTCGGATTAGCCAACGCCGCGCTCTTCGCCGCGCGACGAGCCCGTGGGCGCGTCGCGTGGGGGTCCCTCCGCGTCGGCCCCTGGCTGCACTGGTCCGAGTGACCCGTGCTACCGTGGGGACACCGTGTGGCTCTGGATCGTCCTGTCGGGACTGCTGATTCTCATCGCCTGGGCGCTGTGGTGGGTCCTCGGCTGGGGCACGATGATCCCCGCCGTCGCGACCCTCGTCATCGCGATCGGGCTCGGCACGCTCTTCTTCGTCAAGTGGCTCCTCGCGCGGCGCGCGGCGAACAAGATCGAGTCGGTCATCGCCCAGCAAGGCAACCAGCAGGCGATGAACGCGCGGCCAGAGCGCCGAGCCGAGATCCAGGAGCTCCAGAAGCAGCTCACGCAGGGCATCGCCGCGCTGAAGTCGTCCAAGGTAGGGCGCGGCGGCAAGCGCGGCGCCGCGGCCTTGTACTCCATGCCCTGGTACATGATCATCGGACCGCCCGGGGCAGGGAAGACCACGGCGCTGAAGCACTCCGGCCTCGTCTTCCCGTTCCAGAGCGGCTCCGGAGGCGGCGTCCGGGGAGTCGGCGGCACCCGCAACTGCGACTGGTGGTTCACGAACGAGGCCATCCTCCTCGACACCGCGGGCCGCTACACGACGGAGTCCGACGACCGTGACGAGTGGCTGAGCTTCCTCCAGTTCCTCCGGAAGTACCGCTCGAAGCGCCCCATCAACGGGATCATCATCGCGATCAGCATCTCCGAGCTCTTGGACGCGAACGAGCAGCAGATCGAGGCGACCGGCAAGAAGCTCCGCGCGCGCATCGACGAGGTCATGACGCAGCTGCAGATGCAGGTGCCGGTGTATCTCCTGTTCACCAAGATCGACCTCATCGCAGGCTTCGTGGAGTTCTTCGGGGACATGAAGAAGAGCGATAGGTCGCAGCCCTGGGGCTCGACGCTCAAGCTCGACATGCCCAAGAACGAGCCGGGCAAGCTCTTCGACGCGGAGTTCGACACGCTGGTCAAGCAGCTGCACGCGCGGGCGCTCCGGCGCATGGCGATGGAGCGGAGCCGCGAGGCTCGGGAGAAGATCTACCAGTACCCCATCGAGTTCGCGGGTCTGAAGAAGACGCTCTCCGACCTCGTGGCGATCACGTTCGCGCCCAACGCATTCCAAGGCACCCCCATCTTCCGCGGGCTCTACTTCACGAGCGGCACGCAGGAGGGGCGGCCGATGGATCGCGTCCTCGGGCGGATGAGCCAGGCGATGGGCATCCGACCCGCCGAGGCGCAGCAGCAGGCCGCGGTCGAGTCCAAGAGCTACTTCCTGCACGACGTCTTCATGAACATCATCTTCCCCGACGGCGACATCGCCGCCCGGAGCCGCTCGGAGATCCAGCGGCAGATGCTCATGAAGTTCCTGGTCGGCACCGCGACCCTGGCGCTCGCGGGGATCCTCGCCGTGCCCGCGCTGCGGTCGTACTCCAACAACCGCGACTTCCTCGCGGACACCGAGACGCGCGCGAAGAAGGCCTCCGAGGTGGCCTGGGCCGACGGCGGCGCGTCCGGCGGCAAGTTCCCGCCCCTCTCGCCCGCCCTCGAGCAGCTCAAGCTCCTCGACAAGCACGAGGCCGAGGGGATCCCGTGGGGCATGGGGTGGGGCATGTACACCGCGGACCGCGTGCGGCAGCCGCTGCTCCGGGTGTACGTCGCGCAGATGCAGGCCGGCTTCGTGGCGCCGGCGAAGGCCAAGCTCGAGAAGGACCTGAAGACGGCCGATCCGCTCAAGCGCTACCTGGCGACGCGGACGATGCTGAAGCAGTACCTCATGCTGAACGACGTCGAGCACCTGGACGTCGAGTGGGCGACGGGACGGTACACGGCGGTGTGGGCCGAGGTCCTGAAGCCGCAGGCGGACCGATCCGACTCGGAGATGAAGGAGCTGGTCCGACCTCACGTCCAGTACTACTTCGAGCTCATCAAGGCCGGGCGCGTGGCCCCGATGTCGCTCGACACCGACCTCATCGAGCGCGTGCGCAACGCGCTGAACTCGGTGCCCATCCCCGAGCGCTACTACGAGCTCTTCGTGAACTCGCTCATGGACGAGCGCATCGACGAGGCGGGCGACCCGACCATCGACAACCTCGTCTTCCCGCCGAAGCAGCTCCCGCTCCTCTTCCCGGACCGCACCGAGGTGCTGAAGTTCTTCGAGAGCAAGCGGTACAAGGAGACCAAGCAGTACCAGCAGGTCGACGGCCCCTACACGGAGAAGGGCCACGCGGCCGTGATGGAGCTCATCAAGCGCGCGGGCGGTCTGCTCCAGAACGAGTCCTGGGTGGTCCCTCTGACCAAGGAGGAGACCGAGGCGAAGATCCCGAAGTACATCAACGGCGTCGCGAAGGCGTACGAGGTCCAGTACATCAAGCAGTGGATGGACTTCTTCGCCGACATCAAGGTGAAGACGCCCACCACGGCGGACGAAGCCATCGAGCTCTACCGCATCACCTCCACCACGCCCTACCCGGTGGCGCGCCTCATCGAGATCCTGGAGGATCACACGCAGTGGAAGAGCGCCAACCCCCTCGAGGGCAACGACGCGATCGCCCGCGAGGCGAACCGCCGCTTCAACAACAAGCTCAACACGTACACCTACGGGATCAACGTCAACCTGGACCTGCGCGCCATCGGCAAGGACATGGACATCATCCCGCAGCGGTTCCGGAAGACCGCGCAGTTCATCAAGCAGGACAAGCGCGCGGGCTCGGGGGCGCAGAACACGGTGATCACGGGTGACTCGCGCGCGTTCTTGTACGGGGAGATCACGAAGCGGCTGCGCGAGAAGATCCTCCGAGAGAAGCAGACCGATCCCGCCCTGGATCTGAAGAAGATGAACGACCAGCTGGACGCGGCGCGCAAGGAGACGATTCAGCTCCTCGACGGCTACGACGAGACGGCCAAGACCCTGCTCGAGCCGCTCCTGCTCGACGCGCTGAACGTCGGAGTGCGGCCCACGCTCGGCGCTCCGGGGGTGGACCCCCGGACGCTGAAGCCGGGCGAGGCTCCGCCCTCGGGCGGCTGGAAGATGCCCAAGTAAGGTCGGGAGGGGCCTCTCCCCGCGTGCGCGCGGCGGGCCCCAATCCAGTCCGGCGGAGACGAGGCTCGACGCAGGCGCCAGCGCGGACCTCATCGAGCGCGATGACCGCGGCTCTCTCAACGACCCGCTAGGTCGATCTCCTCGAAGTCCGCGAGCGCGCCCGGCGCCAGCGCGCACGCCATCTCGACGGCGTCCTCCCCCGTGTCCTCGTAGTACGCGCGCCGGAGGCGCACGGCGACGAAGCCGCTGGCTCGGTAGAGGCGGATCGCGGCCACGTTGGAGCGTCGCACCTCGAGGACGGCGACGCGCTGCCCCCACCCGGCCGCGTCGCGAAGCGCGCCTTCGACGAGCGCGCGACCGACGCCGCTCCGGCGCATCTCGGGCCTCACGGCGACGTCGAGCACGTGGAGCTCGTCGGCGACCCTCCAGCCGAGGAGCACCCCGACCAGCGCCGACGCGACGGTCGCGATCCAGGGGACGACGAACGGTCGGTCGAGCTCGCTCCGAATCGAGAAGCTGGACCTCGCGAGCGCCGCGCCCACGAAGGCGTCGACCGCCGCCGACTCCGCCAGCAGGGCCGCCCGTGCCACGTCGCCCGCGAGCACGACCGCCCCACCTTCCGGGTGGGCTGGCGGTCGCCCCGTCACAGGGGCGTCTCGGTCGGGCACCCGCTGACGATCTGCACCTGCTCGACCGCCCCGCTCTTGAGCTGGTCGCAGGCGGCCCCGACGAGCTCGATGGTGTCGGCGTCGAGCCAGACCCAGCCGTTGACCGGATCCTGCACGAGCACCTCGCCGTTGACGTAGACGTTGGTGAGGCCTTGCTCCGCAGGGGCGTCGGTGAGGTCGAAGGTGCACGAGACGAGATCGCTCGCGATCCCCTTGAAGACCTCGGCCAAGCCGTCGAGATCGTCGACCCGGTAGTAGTACTGCGCCGCGCCCGCGAGCGGCACACCCCCGGCGAGCGCCATCTGGTTGAGCACCGTGGCGAAGGGCTGGCTGCCGGGGATGCCCACGACGTAGACCGGCGTGCCCTCCGCCGCGAGCGCCTCGATCGCGTCGAGCGTCGGGACGCGGTCGAGGCAGTTCTCGACGAACCCGTCGGGCGGCTGACAGCAGTTGACGCCGGCCGGGCACTCCCCCGCGAGGTTCACCACGCACTCCGCGGCGGTGCACGTAGCGCTCGAGTTGCAGTTGGGCCCGCCGTCGGTCGCCAAGATCACCACCTTGGGAGCGGGCTGGCTCGCCAGCTTGGGCCGGACGTACTGGAGCGTCGCCGCCGTCGGCGTACCACCCCAGGGATCGGTGTCGATGGCGGCCGCGAACGCCGCGCCCGGATCGACCTTCGGCGAGTAGACCTCCGTGCCTGCGAGGCACTCGGACCCTGGTCCCGCGGCCTCCGCGGGGAATATGGTCACGCCGACGCGCACGAGCGCGCCGAGGGTGTCGACGAAGTCGAGCGTCGCGAGCCTCACCTTCTCGTACCGGGTGGCGCCGTCCTCGACCGCTTGCATGCTGCCCGAGCGGTCGAGCACCAGGTAGATGAGCGGGTACTTCGTCAGGGCGTCATGAAACTCGTTGCCGCAGATGTGCGCCCCGTCGCTGACGAACCCCGTCCCCGTCGTCGCGGCCGCCACCGCCGCGCGCCCGCCGCCCCCATCGGTCTCCCTCGAGCCACACGCGCCGTGCAGGGCGGCCGCCCAGGCACCGGCCGAAAGGAGCAGCGCGACCCTCACCCGGCGCATGCCGGCAGCGTATCACGGCTCGCGGTAGAAGCGCGGCACCCGCCGCGAGATGCTCGTCACCACCTCCCACGGGATGGTCCCGAGCAGGGAGGCGAGCTCCCCGGCGGTGACGCTCGCCGCGCCGAGCGGCCCTTCCTGCGAGCCGAGCACGACCACCTCGTCGCCGAGCGCGGCTCCGGGGACCTCGGTCACGTCGAGCGTCGTGAGGTCCATGGAGACGACCCCCACGATCGGCGCTCGCTTGCCGCGCACCACCACGAAGCCGCGGTTCGAGAGCGCGCGCGAGAGGCCGTCCGCGTACCCCATCGGGATCGTCGCGATGCGGCGCTCCCCGGCGGCCTCCCACGTGTGCCCGTAGCCGACGCGATCCCCCTGGGCGAGCGTGCGGAGAGCCACGATCTCCGAGCGGACGCGCATGACCGGTCGGAGATCGAGCGGGTCGGCCTCGTCGGACTCGAAGGGGGAGATGCCGAAGAGCGCGATCCCTGGCCGCACGGCGTCGAGGCGTGACGCGGGGAACCGCAGCAGAGCGGCGCTGTTGGCCACGTGACACACCCCCGCCGAGAGGCCACGAGCGCGCGACCGCCGGATCACGCCGTCGAACGCGCGGAGCTGCTGGAGCGTGGGCGCCGGGTCGGCAGCGTCCGCGCACGCGAGGTGCGACATGAGGCCCGTGAGCGCCCCCGTCCCGGCCTGCTCCGCCGCGTCCAAGAGCTCGTCGAGCGCGCCGAGCGACGCACCGAGGCGCGCCATCCCCGTGTCCACCTTGAGGTGGAACGGCACGGGCCCGCGGCCGCGCTCCCTGGCGAGCCGCCCGAGCGCCTGGATCTGTTCGGCGTGGTAGAGGACCGGAAGCAGGCCCGCCTCCAGGGCGTCCTCGAGGCCCCGCTGGTGGGGGCCGTAGTAGCCGCCCATCACGAGGATCGGCAGCGTGATCCCGGCGGCGCGCAGCTCCAGGCCCTCTTCCAAGAGCGCGACGCAGAGCGCCGAGATACCGGCGCGCTCGAGCGTCCGCGCCACCGCGGGGGCGCCGTGTCCGTAGGCGTCCGCCTTGAGGACGCCCCAGACCTCGGGCGCGCTCGGCTGCGACGCCCTCGCCCCCCTACCGAGGGCGCGCTCGAGCGCGCGGAGGTTGTGCCGTAGATGGCCGAGGTTGATCTCCGCGCGCGTCGGGCGGACGGCGTCTGCGGGCGCAGCGCGTCGAGGCTTGAGGACGCGGACCTCGTCGTCGTCTGCCCCGCGCGGGGGTGCTGCGGACATCGCGGTGCTTATCCCCACGCGCGCGCTTGCCGTCAACTGCAGCGACGCGCCCCGCCTCGCGCGCCCGGCGAGCTCAGCGACGCTGGCCCTCGCACGTCTGGGCGCACCGGGCGTGCTTCTGCGCGCAGAACTGCTCGCAGACGGCGACCTTGCAGCCGCTCAGGCACCCCTCGAGGTTGCTGTCGCACTTCGCCTCGCACGGGCTGCGGGGCCCGGCAGCGGCGGACGCGACGGGCAGGGCGGTCGGCGCGGCGGAGGCCGTGGGTCCGGCCTGCGCGCTCGCCATCATCGGCACCGGCTCGAAGGCGCTCTTGGGCTCGGGCAGCGACTCCGCGCGCTCCGCGGCCTCCCGTCCCGCTTCACGGCCCTCGATGTCGGCCATCTGAGACTTCGCGTACTCGATGCGGTCTCGGTTCTGGCCCGCAGCGTAGAACTGCACCCACTCGTCCCAGCACCGGTGCCGAATGCCCGGCTCGACCGCGCTCTCCCAATCGAGCGCCAAGCAGCGCTCGAACCGGACGTCGCTCTCGTACCGCTGGGACACGCTGGCCCCGCACGCGAAGAGCCCGGCCGCGAAGGCGACCACGACGAGGGCGGGGCGGCGCTGGAGAGGGCCCACGCGCCCAGCTTAGCAGGGTGCCGAACATGGCGACCTCACGCCGCTGCCCGGGGCCGCTCCGCCGGCCCTCCCCTCTGCTTGGCTCCGGCCACCCGCGCCGCGCCGGTCCGGAGGGCTCGCGGGGCCTCGACCGTCGCCCGGGCGGCGCGCTCGATGTCCGGTTGAACCTCGCGGCGCCTCCTGGTAAGAACCTCGCCCCCCCGAGGCCAAGCCATGTTCCTTCTCCTCTCCAAAGGTCCCCGCAAGACGAACCGCAAGCGCGGAAGCCGCCTGAAGGCGAAGCTGAAGGCGAAGAACCGCGCGCGGCGCAACCGCATCCACCAGCGCGTGAAGTGACGCAGCCGCCGCGGTCCGTCCCGAGGACCGAAGAAGCAGCCGGCGACACCCGCGCCGCCCAGCTGGGCACCCTGGACGACCTGAACCGCCTCGCGCTCGCCGGCGGCGGTCCGGCGCGCATCGAGCGGCAGCACGAGGCGGGCAAGCTCACGGCGAGGGAGCGCGTCGAGCTGCTCTGCGACGCGGGCAGCTTCGTCGAGATCGATCGGCTGGTCACGCACCGGTGCCACGACTTCGACATGGAGAAGCAGCGGGTCCCGGGCGACGGCGTCGTCACGGGGTGGGGTCGTGTCGACGGCCGCCGCGTGGCGGTCTTCGCGCAGGACTTCACGGTCTTCGGCGGGAGCCTCTCCGGCGCGTACGCGGAGAAGATCTGCAAGCTGATGGACTTCGCCGTGAAGACCGGCATCCCGGTGATCGGCCTCAACGACTCCGGAGGGGCAAGGATCCAGGAGGGCGTGGAGTCCCTCGCCGGGTACGCGGAGATCTTCTGGCGGAACACCATGACGAGCGGCGTGGTCCCGCAGATAAGCTGCATCATGGGGCCGTGCGCCGGCGGCGCGGTCTACTCCCCGGCCATCACCGACTTCACGGTGATGGTGGAGGGGACGAGCTACATGTTCATCACGGGCCCCGAGGTGATCAAGACCGTGACGAACGAGGACGTCACGAAGGAGGATCTCGGCGGCGCCGCGACGCACGCGCAGAAGAGCGGGGTCTGCCACCTGACCGCGCCGGATGACCCCACCGCCCTCGCGAAGGTGCGGGAGCTCCTGTCGTTCCTCCCGGCCAACAACTCCGAAGATCCCCCGCGGGCCGCCTGCACGGATCCGGTCTCGCGCGAGGTGCACGAGCTCGACACGATGGTGCCGACGGAGTCGAACCGACCCTACGACATCAAGAGCGTGATCCGCGCGGTCGTGGACGACGCCCACCTGTTCGAGATCCACGAGCGGTACGCGCAGAACATCGTCGTCGGCTTCGCGCGCGTCGGCGGGCGCCCCGTCGGCGTCGTCGCCAACCAGCCCAACGTGCTCGCCGGCTGCCTGGACATCAAGGCGAGCATCAAGGCGGCGCGGTTCGTGCGCTTCTGCGACTGCTTCAACGTGCCCCTCGTGACGTTCGTGGACGTCCCGGGCTTTCTGCCTGGCACGGACCAGGAGTACGGCGGCATCATCACCCACGGCGCCAAGCTGCTCTACGCCTTCGCCGAGGCGACCGTCCCGAAGATCACGATCATCACGCGGAAAGCGTACGGTGGCGCCTACGACGTGATGGCGTCGAAGCACATCCGCGCGGACTACAACCTCGCGTTCCCGACCGCGGAGATCGCAGTGATGGGACCCGACGGCGCGGTCAACATCGTCTACCGCCAGAAGATCGCCGAGGCCGCGGACCCGAACGCCGCGAGGGCGGCGTTCATCGCCGAGTACAAGAGAAAGTTCGCGAACCCCTACGCCGCTGCCGAGCTCGGCTTCATCGACGAGGTCATCTACCCCCACACGCTCCGCCAGCGCCTCGGGCGCGCGCTCGAGTTCCTCGCGACGAAGCGCGACGAGACGCCGAAGCGAAAGCACGGGAATCTTCCGCTCTGAGCGAAGCTCAGCCATCGGCATGGGATGGAGCCCGCGGGCGTGGCTGAAGATCCGCGAACGTCGGCTCGTCGAACCGGCTCGTGAGCCCACGCCTGATCCCCGGAGCCGGCTGTCTAAGAAAGCTCCGAAGGAGCGCTTGCAGAAGCGGATCGAACGGGCTACTGTGGATCCCTGGGCTTCTTGGGCCCCTTTGTTCCTTAGCGGCAAGCAACGCGTGAATTTCAGTCTCCTCGGCGTCGTGCCCTTCTGGTAAGGTGCCGCGCCGTTCGAGCACAAGCTCCGCCCTCGCAACATGGGGGGGCGCACGGGTAGGAGCGGCGCGCGCCGCTGACTCAACGAAATACGGCGACGGTTTCCTTTTGGAGGTCTGGATTATGAAGCTCAAGCTTTTTGGGATGTTGACTCTGTGCGGCGTGGTCTCTCTGGCGGTCGGTTGCAAGGAGAGCAGCTCCGACGACGAGGGCGGCGGCGGAACGGGTGGCAGCGGCAGCACGACCGGCAGCACGACGGGTAGCACCAAGTCGGCCACGGGACCCGCCACGGTCACCGGCGCCACGACGGCCCCGACGACCGGCACGGGCCCTGGTGGCTGCGACGACGGCACGATGCACACGATCGACTCCCCGGAGTGCGGCGACTGCATCATGTGCGCCGGCGGCGACGCCTGCTCGGCCGAGCTCGACGCGTACGTCAACAACCCGGACGCTCCGGCGTGGGAGCTCTGCGTGTTCGGCGACGGCATGATGAACCCCGGCTGCCCCGACGACGACCCGGGCACGCCGAACGACGAGTTCGACGAGTGCCTCACGGCCTGCAGCGCCGCGACGCCGGGCGTGGAGGAGCAGTACATCGCGTTCCTCAGCTGCGCCATCTGCGGCGAGTGCCCGAACAACTGCGACGCGGCCTCGGTCTGCATGTGAGCGCCGCCCCGCGCAGCTGCGCGGGCCGAAGCCACGATGGAGCCTCCCGGTCTCGACCGGGGGGCTTCCTCCTTTTGTGGCGCCTCCTTTCCCGTTGCGCCCGTTCGGCGCTCCGCCTAGGCTGAGCGCGCCGTCGGCCCTGTGGGAGCGCTCGCTCCCCGCCTGGCATCTCAGGGGTCGATGGCCCCGCGCTCTTGCCTTCCGGTATCCGCGCGGGGTGCGGCAGCGGCCCAAAGCCAGCGCCGCCACCAAGACTCGTCCCGTGGAGACGCAGTTTCCACGAAACACCAACAGTACCCTTCGGAACAAGCCGCAACGCCGCCCGAGCGCTCGGGCCGCCTCCGCCCCCCGAGGGCGGCGCGATCTCAAGAAGTGATGGTTCCAGGGGACTAGCCGTCCGATTCACGGGTGCTCCATGTGCCCAGCCTGCGACCCGCGCCCCGAGCGGCGCGTGTCTTCTCCCATCAAGACCCGTCCTCGGGAAGCTCCGCGTCCTTTCGGACCGGAGCCCGCCCCAACAGGTGCGATCCGCGCGCTCGCTCCCCTGCCCCGCGCCGTTCTCGGGGCTGCTCCCTCTCCTTCCCTCCCGCGTGCACCGCGGCACTCCGGGCTCGCGCGCCGGCGCGACCTCCACCACCACGAGCTCCCTCGCGCCGCCACGTCGCGCGCGCTCCCCTCATGGCCAAGAACCTTCTCGTCATCAACGTCGACATCCGTGAAACCCGCGTCGCCCTCATCGAGAACGGCATCATCGTCGAGCTCCAGATCGAGCGACATTCGAGCCGCGGTACCCTCGGGAACATCTACCTCGGCAAGGTGAGCCGCGTCCTTCCGGGGATGCAGGCGGCCTTCATCGACATCGGAGAGGAGCGCGCGGCGTTCCTGCACGTCGAGGACCTGATCCGCCCGGACGACTTCGAGGCGTACCTGTCCGGTCACCGACACGGCGCCGCGAAGGTGGACGAGGCGCCGGTCCCCCACGCGGACGTGGAGGACGTCGTCGACGCCGAGCCTGCGCCCTCGCCCGACGGCGCCCAGGCACTCGAGGAAGGCGACGCGATCCCGGAGGACGACGAAGACGAGGTCGACGAGGAGGCGCTCGGCGACGGGGAGGCCGGCGAGCGCGAGGTCCGCGCAGCGGACGAGCGCCTCTTCGACGGCGACGCCGCCGAGGCCACGCCCGCCGAGACGAACGAGGACGCCGCCTGGGCGGACGAGGACGACGCCCCGGAAGAGGACGCAGGGCGCGAGGACGCCGTCGCGGACGGCGCCGAAGACGCGCAGGGCGAGCAGGTCGGCGACTTGGATGACGCGGAGGCCGATGACGAGGACGGCGCCGACGTAGAAACCGCCGACGAGGACGGCGACGACGAAAACACCGCCGCCGCCCCACCGGCGACCGCCTCGCCCGACGAGGAGGACGGCATCTCGATCGATCTCCTCGACGACCTCGATCTCCCCGAGGTCGTGGTCGAAGACGCCCCGGCCGCAGGCGATCCATCACGCGCCGCAGGCGACGAGCCAGGCCAGACGGCCCGACGCGCGCGGCGAGGCGGACGGAGCCGGCGCCGCGGGCGCACGCGCGACCGACAGGAAGCGATCGCGGCAGCGCCGGCGCCGGCGCCCGCGCCCGCGCCGCTGGAACGTGGCCGCGGGCGCGGGCGGCGCGGGGGGCGCGGCGGCGGACGGCAGGAGGCTCCGTCGGAGGCGCGCGCGGGCGGTCGCGACGGGCGCCGCCCCCGCGCGAAGGACCCGCTTCGCGTCTGGAAGTCGACGCCGATCCGCGAGGTCGTACGCGAGGGTCAGGAGATCATCGTCCAAGTCTCGAAGGAGCCGATCGGCACGAAGGGCGCCCGCGTCACGAGCCACGTCTCCCTCCCCGGCCGCTACGTCGTTTACCTGCCCACGGTCGAGCACATCGGCATCTCGAAGAGGATCGGCTCGGACAAGGAGCGGGGCCGCCTCCGCGAGGCCATCGAGGCCATGAAGCCCCCGCAGGGCGGGCTGATCGTGAGGACGCTCGCGGAGGGCCTCACGAAGAAGTCGCTGAAGCAGGACGTCGGCTACCTGGTCCGACTCTGGGGCGAGATCGCCAAGAACCGCGAAGAGGTTCGCAAGGCGCCGAGCTGTCTCTACCCAGAGCTCGACCTCGTCCTGAAGACGGCGCGGGATCTCTTCACGGACTCGATCGAGAAGATCGTGATCGACTCCAAGGACGAGTACCTGCGCCTGAGGAAGTTCATCGAGGTGTTCATGCCGGAGCGCCTGTCCGCGATCGAGCTCTACGAAGGCGACGAGCCGATCTTCGACGAGTACGGGATCGAGGACGAGATCGGCCGAGCCCTCTCTCGCAAGGTCCCTCTGCCTTCCGGCGGCCACCTGATCATCGACCAGGCCGAGGCGCTGACGGCCATCGACGTCAACACCGGACGCTTCGTCGGGAAGGGGTCCAAGGACCTCGAGGACACGATCTTGCGGGCGAACCTGGAGGCCGTGGAGGAGATCGCCTACCAGCTCCGCTTCAGGAACATCGGCGGCCTCATCATCCTGGACCTCATCGACATGGAGCGCTCCGCCAACCGCGAGAAGGTGCGGAGGCGTCTGGAGCAGCTGCTCGCCAACGACAAGGCGAAGACGACGCTGAACCGCATCTCGGATCTCGGCTTGATCGAGATGACCCGCAAGCGCACGAGAGAGAGCCTGGGCCGCGTGATGAACGAGCCCTGCTTCTACTGCGACGGGACCGGCAACCTCCAGTCCAAGCAGACCGTCGCCTACGAGATCCTTCGTCAGATCATGCGAGAGCGCGCCAACCTCCGGGGGTATAGTGTGGTGGTGAACGCGCACCCCGCGGTGGTCGATCTCCTGAAGAACGAGGAACGGGCGGCGGTGGCGGAGGCCGAGCGCAGGTACCAGCGCCGCATCGAGCTCACGCCGCGCAAGGAGTACCACCTCGAACAGTTCGATCTGGTGGGAAGGTGACCATGGAGAGCGACAACGGCGGGCGGCGCGAGGAGCGCGTCACCATCAACAAGGAGTTCGAGTCCTACGACGCGTTCCTGACCGAGTACGTCACCAACATCTCGCGAAGCGGGGCGTTCGTCCGCGCGAAGTCCCCGCTCCCGATCGGCACCAAGGTAAACCTCCGGTTCACGGTGATCATGGACGACATCGAGACGATCGAGGGGGTCGGCGAGGTGGTGCGGGTGCACGACGATCCGCCGGGCATGGGCGTCGTCTTCACCGAGCTCTCGAGCTACTCTCAGGGGCTGCTGGACAAGCTCCTGACGCTCTCGCCGAAGAGACCCTGAGACCAAGGGCCGAGGTAGCGGGATGTTCACCGGGTTGGTCGAGGAGGTCGGGACGCTCGTCCGCCTGGCCAGGACGGCGGGAGGTGGACGCGCGGTCCTTCACACCACCCTCGGTCGACGAGAGCCCCTCGCGCTCGGGGAGTCGGTGAGCGTGTCCGGCGCCTGCCTCACGGTCGCCCGCGTGATCGCGGAGGGCTTCGAGGCGGACGTGTCCGAGGAGACCCTCGCCCGCACCACCCTCGGGGGCACGAGCTGGCCTGCGCCCGTGAACTTGGAGCGCGCGAGCGCCCTCGGCGCGCGGATGGGCGGCCACGTGGTGCTCGGTCACGTCGACGGCCTAGCCCGGCTCACCGAGATCACCTCGGGAGACGGCGCGCGGCGGGCCAGCTTCACCGCCGATGGGGCGCTCCGCCCGTTCTTCGCCAGCAAGGGGTCCGTTGCCGTCGACGGCGTGAGCTTGACGATCAACGACGTCACGGACGCCGCCGACGAGGTGTCGTTCACCGTCATGCTGGTGCCTCACACCTTGGGCGCCACCACCCTCTCCGCGCTGCGAGCCGGCTCACGCGTGAACGTCGAGGTGGACGTCCTCGCCAGGTACGTGGCGAGACAGCTTGCCGTCGCCAGCCCCGGCCCCTATCGGGGAGGGACCCATGCCGACGACGAACGGATCCTCGAGAAGCTCCGAGCCGCAGGTTTCACGACGTGACGACCTGCCCGCGCGCAGCCCAGCTCCCCCGCCCGAGCCCGCCACGCGGGAGGTTCGAGCCGTGAAGGTACCGGACCCGCGACCCTCCGCGCCCGGCTTCGGTGGCCCCCAGCGTCTGACCATCGACGCGGCGCTCCTCGAGCGGGTCAACCGCGCCCTCGATCAGATTCGCGAAGGGAAGATGATCATCCTCGTCGACGACGAGGATCGAGAGAACGAGGGTGACCTCGTGATGGCGGCCGAGAAGGTGACGCCGGAAGCGATCAACTTCATGGCCCGCTTCGGCCGGGGTTTGATCTGCCTCACGCTGACGGAGGAGCAGGTCGATCGCCTCGAGCTGCCGATGATGTCGACGCCGGGCCGCCATGGGCCCGCGCTGGGGACGGCGTTCACGGTCAGCGTCGAGGCGCGGACGGGCGTCACGAGCGGGATCAGCGCCGCCGACCGCGCCCGGACCGTCCAGGTCGCGTGCCACCCGAGCGCGACGGCCGCTGACCTCGTGACGCCGGGCCACGTGTTCCCGCTCCGCGCGCGGCGAGGCGGCGTGCTCGTCCGGACCGGCCACACGGAAGGCTCGGTCGATCTCGCTCGCCTCGCGGAGCTCACGCCCGCGGGCGTCATCTGCGAGATCATGAACGACGACGGCAGCATGGCTCGCATGCCGGATCTCGAGCGGTTCGCGAAGGAGCACGGCCTCATCCTCCTCACCATCGCCGACCTGATCCAATATCGGCTGCAGACGGAGCGGCTCGTCAGGCGCGTGCACGAGACGACGCTCACGCTCGACATCACCGGCACCGAGTGGCGCGCCGTCGCCTTCGAGATCATCGGAGAGGCGAGGCAGTTCCTGGCGCTCGTCAAGGGCACGATCCCCTCCGACGAGCCGATCCTCGCGCGCGTGCACTCGGGCAGCCTCGTGGCGGACGTGTTCAGCTCGACCCCTTCCGACGGCGGCGCGAACCTGCGCGAGTCGGTCCGCATGATCGAGGCGGAGGACCGCGGCGTCGTCCTGTACATTCCCCCGACCGCAGACCTCGCCGCCGAGCTGGAGCGGAGAGCGCCCGCCGCGCCTACCGCCCCGGATCCTTCCGCGAGAGGCCCCCGGCGAGCCGCGGGGCCACCGCCGCTGCGCGAGTTCGGCCTCGGCGCCCAGGTCCTGGCCGAGCTGGGGGTCCAAAAGCTCCGGCTGATCAGCAACAACCAGGCAAAGATCGCCGGTCTGGACGGCTTCGGCCTCACGATCGTCGAGCGCATTCCCATCCACCCGCAGCGCTGATAGGAGCGGCTCGATGAAGCCCGCCATCATCGAAGGTCAGGTCGTCGTCCCCGAAGGTGCGCGCTTCGCGGTGGTGGCGAGCCGGTTCAACCACTTCGTCGTGGATCGGCTCGTGGAAGGAGCGCTCGACGCGATCGCGCGGCACGGCGGCGCTGGCGCGGAGGTGACGGTCGTTCGGGTCCCGGGTTCGTGGGAGATCCCGACCGCGGTGGCGCGCATCGCGCGTGCGGCCCAGGCCAAGAAGGACCAGCGCCTGGCCATCGTGGCGCTGGGCGCCGTGATCCGGGGCTCCACGCCGCACTTCGACTACGTCGCTGCGGAGGTCACGAAGGGCATCGCGTCGGTGTCGCTGGACACCGGCGTGGCCTGCACGTTCGGGATCCTCACGACGGACACGATCGAGCAGGCGATCGAGCGCGCGGGGACCAAGGCGGGCAACAAGGGGTGGGAAGCAGCCGTCAGCGCGATCGAGATGCTCAGCCTCTCGCAGGCGCTCGCGGCCCAGGGCCTCTAGCCGTGGGCTCCGACGAGCGGCGCGGCGCCCGCACGATCGCTCGTGAGTGCGCCTTGATGGTGCTGTTCGGCCTGGAGACGAGCGGGGAGACCCCGACCGACGCGACGCGCTTCTTCTTCGCGGATCTGGCCTCTGAGGCGAACCTCCAGACGGAGGAGGCGGCGCGCGCCTACGCGCTCGAGGTCGTCGCCGGAGTCCGCGGCGAGCGTGAGCGGCTCGACGAGGCGATCCGGAAGGCGAGCGAGCACTGGCGCGTGGAGCGGATGTCTCGCGTCGACAGGAACGTGCTCCGCATCGGGGTCTGGGAGCTCGAGCGGGGCGTCCCACGCGCCATCGTCATCGACGAGGCGGTGGAGCTGGCGAAGCGCTTCGGGGCCGGTGAGTCGGGCGCGTTCGTGAATGGAGTGCTGGACAGGGCGGCCCAGAACCTCGCGTCGGCCACCTGAGCACCTGCGCCGTGCTCGGCTCAGGCCCCGCGCGAGCTCGGTGGACCCGACGAGATGTGCCGCGGGGACAGGGGGGCCTCCTGGGCGCCGACGCCGGGCATGGGCTCCGCGAGGGAGCCCAGCTCCACGTCGTAGACCACGGGGCCGAGGCGCACGCCCTCGGCGCTCAGCATGGCGCCCCGCTTCAGCAGGCTGCGGAGGCTCAAGATGCGCCCCGTGAACCCGTACGGGTCGCTGTCGCCGTTCCGGCGCCCGAGAATCCTGAGGGCGTCGGTGAGCAGGAAGCGCCGGCCGTCGCTCAGTCCGAGAAACGCGCCTTCACGGCGCGCCGCGCCGGTGCGGAGCCACTCCTCGAGGGTGCCGTCGGGGACGAAGCCGTCCCCCAGCAAGGCGCCGTTGGGCACCTCGACGCGTGGATAAGAGCTGGAGCGCGTGAACCGTTGCATGGGACTTACAAGCCGTTTTGCAGGAGTCGTGCCGTTCAACATCGGACGGCTGGGGCACATTCCCGATTCACCGGGACACCCGTCGGGCCCTGGAACGGCCGAGAAACGCCCAGCGGGGGCTGACCTTTCGGTGTGTAGGGAGCTGCCTAGCGCGACCGGTGTGTCAGGGCTGCGCAACCGCTCGCGCGCTCCGACCCCGCCAGGCTCACCTGAGCCACACCACCGTGACCCCGTCCCCGCCTTCGCGCGGCTCCCCTGGGCGCAGCCTCTCCACGTACACGCTGGATCGTAGCGCGTCGCGCAGGACCTGCCGCAGCGCGCCCGTCCCGTGCCCGTGGATGAGAAACGCGACGCGCAGCGACGCACGCACGCACCGGTCGAGGAACTGCTCTGCCGAGGACACGGCCTCGTGCGCGCGCAGGCCCCGGAGGTCGACGGTGTTGTCCGAGGTCTGCAGAGGCAAGTCGGGATCGGCCGCCGGATCGAACTCCAGCGAGCGCCTCGGCTTTTCCGGCTTCGTCTTGCTCGCCGGCTTCTTGGCTCGCCGGACCTCGGCGACGGAGGCGAGCAGCTTGAGAGGACCGGCGGCGACGCGGATCTGCCCGGAGGCGAGGACCTCCAGCACCTCCGCGTCGGTGCGGAGCCGAGGGACGAACACCTTCATGCCAGGGAAGATCTCGCCCGCGGCGATCGGCGGCGGCTCGCCGGTCGCGGCGGCGGGCTCGAGCGGGCCGCCCACCGCGACGGTCCCCGCGACCTTGTCGATCGCTCGCTGCGCGTCCGCCACCTCTCGTGCGCCGAGCTGAGGCGCGCGCAGGCGGGCCTGCGCAGCGCGCAGCTCCTCCCTCGCCCGCTTGATCCCCGCCACGAGCGAGTCGGCCTCCCGCTGGGCGGCGCCCCGATCTCGCGCGGCGAGGCGCGCGACCTCCGCCTCGAGCGCCGCGCGCTCCGCTCGCAGCGCAGCGCGCTCGTGCTCCACCTCCTCGCGCTGCGCCTCGAGCGCGCGCCGCTCCGAGCCGAGCTCCTCCACGAGCTTGGCGACGCTCACCGACGCCCCCGAGAGCGTGGTCTCGGCGCGCTCCACCACCGCAGCCGGGATCCCGAAGCGGCGAGCGACGGCGAGCGCGCTCGACGGTCCCGGCACGCCCGTCAGCAGCTTGAACGTCGGTGACATCGTCTCGATGTCGAAGCCGACCGAGGCGTTCTGGAAGCGATCGTCGGACAAGGCCAGGAGCTTCAGCGCCTCGTAGTGCGTCGTGCACGCGACGGCGCCGCCGCGCGCCGCGAACGACTGGAGGACGCTCGTCGCCAGGGCCTCCCCCTCGCGCGGATCCGTGCCCGACGCGACCTCGTCCAAGAGGACGAGCACGCCGGGGTGCGTGGCCTCGAGCATCTCGGCCAGGTTCTTCACGTGAGCGCTGAACGTCGAGAGGTTCTTGGAGAGGCTCTGATCGTCCCCGACGTCCGTGAGAACCGAGTCGAAGAGCGAGACCACGGAGCCCTCCGCGGCCGGTACCGGCATGCCCATGCGGAGCAGGATGGCGGAGAGCCCCAGGGTCTTGAGGGCGACGGTCTTGCCGCCGGCGTTCGGACCGCTGACCACGAGGACCTGACCGGCGCGCACGCGGATGTCGCTCGGCACGACCTCCACCCCGTCGAGCGAGAGCAGGGGGTGGCGCGCTCGGACCAGGTCGACCCGGCTCACCTCGGCGCCGGGGGCTGGGATCTCGGGGGTGGACCAGCGGAGCTCGGCCGCGAGCCGCGCCTGCGCCGCGCGGAGGTCCGCGCGCGCGAGCGCCCGCGCGGACCCGCTAACCGACTCCGCGCTCTGTCCGATCAGCGACGAGAGACGCGCGAGCACGAGCTCCTCCTCGCGCTTGGCGGATGCCTCGAGGACCTTGTGCCGGTTCCCCATGCTTACCACGGTGCGCGGCTCGACGAACAACGTGGCGCCAGCGGCGCTCGCGCCGTGGACGATCCCGGGGAAGCGCTCGTGCGCGTCGCTCCGCACCGGCAGGACGTAGCGTCCGTCCCGCTCGGTCCAGTACGAGTCGGACAGGATCCCTGCGTAGCGGGCCAGCAGCTCCTCGAGCCTGCGGATGATGCGGTCGCGGGAGGCGCGGAGCTCCGAGCGGAGCTCCGACAGCCGCGGGGACGCGAGATCGGCGACGGCCCCGTCAGGCTCGATCGCACGCGAGAGCTCGGCCGAGAGCTCGTCGAGCGCGGGATCGCTGTCGCAGCCCACCGCGAGGGTGGGCGCGACCTCCCTGTGCGACCGGAGGAACCGCCGGAGGACGCGCGCGCCCGCGAGGACCTGCGCGACGCCCCGGATCTCCAACCCGGAGAGCGACGCCCCGACCCGCGCCCGCGCGAGCGTGTCGTCGATTTCATCGACCGCCGGCCGCGGAAGCGGCTCCCCCGCGTCGTCGAGCCGCCGCGCCTCGCCGACCTCGGCGAGTGACTGGAGCACGTCCGCGTGCGTGTCCAAGAACGCCAAGCGCTCGGCGAGCGCTCGCCCGGGCGCGCTCACGCAGCGACCGGCGATCGCCTCGATCAGCCGATCCACCTCGAGGTCGAGCCGCGTCTTGTCCGACAAGACCCCGTCGAGCGTCTGCCCGTGGAGGCGTGTTCGGGGCGACGGCGCGGAGAGGCCCACGGTCACGTCACAGGTCGCTCGGGTCCTTCGCAGCGCTCCCGCCGGGCGAACCCGCCGCGCCGCTCGGCATCGGGTTCTGCTCCTTCTCCAGGTAGCGGAAGATGGTGCGGGGGTCGACGCCGAGGTCGCGGGCCGTCTGCGTGCGGTTCCCGTTGTTTCGTTCGAGGACCTCGAGGACGTACCGCCGCTGGAAGTCCTCCTTCGCCTTCTCGAGCGGCAGGATGGGGTTCTCGGCGGAGGCGCCCAGGTCCAGATCCTCGGGGCTGAGCAGCGTCTGGTCGCAGAGCACCAGCGCCTTCCGGATCCTGTTCTCGAGCTGGCGAATGTTGCCGGGCCACGGATGCTTCCGGATGGAGGCGAGCGCCGCGGGGCTGAACCCCTTGACGGGGCTCCCTTGCTCGTCGGCGTATTTGGTGAGGAGCGCCTTCGCGATGATGATCGTGTCGTCCCCGCGGTCGCGCAGGGGCGGGAGCCAAATGTTGACGACGTTGAGTCGGTAGTAGAGATCCTCGCGGAAGTTGCCGTTCCGGATCTCCTCCTCGAGGTTGCGGTTGGTCGCAGCGACGACGCGGATGTCGACCTTCTCGGGCTTCGAGTCCCCCACGCGAAAAACCACACGCTCCTGGAGCGCCCGCAGGAGCTTCACCTGGAGGTGCAGCGGCAGCTCCCCGATCTCGTCGAGGAACAGCGTCCCCTTGTCCGCCTGCTGGAACTTGCCGCCTCGCGACGCGACCGCGCCGGTGAAGGCGCCCTTCACGTGCCCGAAGAGCTCGCTCTCGATCAGGTTCTCCGGGATGGCCCCGCAGTTGATGGGGACGAACGGCCCCTCCACGCGCGGGCTCCGGCGGTGGATCTCCCGCGCGATGAGCTCCTTGCCCGTACCGGTCTCCCCCGTGATGAGGACGCTGATGTCGGTCGCGGCGACTTTCTGCAGCTTGCGAAACACCTCCAGCATGCCGGGGCACGCCCCGATGATCTCGCCGAGGCGCTTGTCCTTGAGCTCGGCCTCCAGCTTCGCCTTGTCGGCGCGCAGGGCGTTCAGGAGCATCGCGTTCTGCAGGATGAGGGACGCCTGAGACGCGAAGATGGCGAGCAGCTCCAGCTGGGTCCGCTCGAACAAGTGCTTGATCTTGTCGTTCCCCACGTAGAGCGCGCCGATCACCTGACCTTGCGACAGGAGCGGGGCACACATCACGCTGGAGAGCTTCATCGCGATGACGCTCTCGCTCCGCCCAAAGGTCGTGTCGGCCAGCGCGTCGGAGACGATCAACGCGCGACCGCTCTCCACCACCTTGCGCACGATGCTGTCGCTGATGGCGCCGCCTGCGTCGATGATCGTCTCCTTCTTCACGTTGCGTGACGCGCGCACGACCAGCTTCTTGGTGAGTCCGTCCTTGTCGCTCGATGCGATGGGCGTCAGCATCGTCTCGGCGCCCTCGACGAGCAGCAGGAACCCTTTCTGCGCGTGGGTCAGCTCCAGCACGTCGTCGAGCATCGCGCCGAGGATCTCGTCCACGCTCTTCAGGTTGATGAGCTTCTCGCTGAAGCTGAACAGGCGCCGCACGCCCGCGATCTCCGCGCTCGCCCCCTTGGGGTCCGCGTCGCCGTCCTCGTCCTCTTCCGCCTTGCCCTTCTGCACCTCGGAGAACATCGAGAAGCCGACCTCGGCGCTCCCGAAGAGCAGCCGGTCACCGTGCACCAGGCGCGCCCGACGCTTCTTCTTCCCGTTGATCGCGATGTCTGCGACGCGATCGATCTCCTCGAGGACGAAGTCCCGCCCGTCGAAGACGATCTGTGCGTGATGGTCGGCGACCCCCGCGGCCTTGAGGGGGACGTCATTCCCCAGCGCGCGACCGATGGTGGTCACGGGCTTGTGCACGCTGAACAAGGTGGGCGAGCCTTGCTCCACGAAGTGCTTCAGTGTGGGCATGAGCGCAGGAGGATAGCACCAGCGGCACGGGGGGAGCCGACCGCGTCGGGCGGCCGCAGCGGCCCGCTACCAGAAGCCCATCGCCGTGACCCCGTAGCCCCCGATCTTTCCCTCGCCGACGCTGGGCAGGGGCGTGGGAGCCACCGAGAGGAGGGTGGGTCGGTCGACGGGGATCTGGCCGAAGCCCGAGGATCCGTCGTCCCCGTCTGCCAAGGCGAAGCCGAGGCCTGCGCCGAGGAGGCCGCCGATCCCCTGCGCGATGAGGCCCGTGCGAGGGTCCGCGTCGACGCCGAGGTAGATGAAGTAGATGGGCGTCGTCGCGGCCGCGCCGATCGCGAAGCCCGCCCAGCCGAAGCCGATCTGCTCCCACGACGGTACGTACGCGAACGACGCGCCCGCGGACCCGAGCAGCCCTACGCCGTAGCCGATCAGACCGCCCACCATGATGGCGCCGTCCGCGTTGTTCGTGAGGCTGCCCTGGCTGGCCGCGCCGCCGAAGGCGCCGCCTACGAGCGTGCCCATGGTGGTAGCCGACAGCGCGAACATGCTCGTCTTGGGGGACGGCTCCATGAGAGCGCCGACCAGGATGCCGCCTGCACCGCCGGCGACCGAGCCGACGAAGGTCGCGCGTCCGAGGCCAGCGAAGCCCCACTGGTTCGCCCCGCGCGTGTTGAGGTCGTGCACGGCCCAGATGCCGAAGCCCAGACCTCCGCCGAGCCAGAGGCCCGTCGCGATCGCGGCGGGGAGCCCGCGGGGCATCTCATCCATCACGTAGTCGGCGATGAAGACCCCGACGGGCGCCACGGCGCCGAACACCGCCGGCATGATGATCGCCAAGCCGGGGTTCTCGATCTCGGCCTCGACGTCGAGCCACACGCCGGTGCCCACGCCCCAGAGGATGCTCGTGCCGTACAGGTACCCAATCTCGAGCCCGGTGCGCTTCTTCTTCTTGGCGGGGTACGTGGGGCCGTAGCCCGGCGGCTGGCCCGGCCCTCCGGGGCCGCAGTACTGCCCCGGCGGACACTGCGCCGGCGGATACCCGGGCTGGGGGCCGTAGTAGGGCGGCGGCGGCGGATTCCACGTCCCGGGCTGCTGCTGGGGCATGGGCTGCTGCTGGGGCATGGGCTGCTGCTGGGGCATGGGCTGCTGCGCCGCAGCGTCCGCCGAGACCGCCAGCGCGCCGACCAGCGCGACGCCGACCGCCGCCCTCACCTCTCGCTCCTCAGCTCGCGGGTCATGATGCTGACCACGGCTTGCCGGGCGTCCTTTCCCTCGTAGAGCACCTGGTAGACCTCGCTCGTGATGGGCATCTCCACCTTCTCCCGCACACTCAGGTCATACGCGCTCTTGGCCGTCTTCACGCCCTCGGCGACGTGACCGAGGCTGGCCAAGATCTCCGGAAGCTTGCGGCCCTGCCCCAGCGCGACTCCGACCGTCCTGTTCCTCGAGAGGTCCCCTGTGCACGTGAGCACCAGATCCCCCATTCCGGAGAGCCCAGCGAGGGTCAACGGCTCGCCGCCGAGCTTCATCGCGAGCTGACCTATCTCGTGCAGGCCGCGCGTGATCATCCCTGCGCGAGAGTTGTGCCCAAGCCCGAGGCCATCGATCGCGCCGGCCGCGATCGCGATGACGTTCTTCAGCGCGCCGCCCATCTCGACCCCGATCACGTCGTCCGAGCTGTAGACCCGGAGGCGGTCGCTCGCGAACGCGCGCTGCACGATCTCGGTGTTTGGCCCGTCCGTGCCCGCCACCACCACGGCGGTGGGCATGTGCATCGCGACCTCCTTGGCGAAGCTCGGCCCGGACAGGTAGGTGAGGCGCGGGACGACCTCCGCGCCGAGCACGTCCTCCAGCACCTGGCTCATGAGCATGAGGGTGTCGTTCTCGATGCCCTTGCTGGCGCTGCAGACGAGGGAGCCCACGGGGAGCAGCGGCGCGACCTTGCGCGCCGTCTCTCGGATGGCGTGGGACGGCACCACGAAGACCACCAGATCCGCGCCCTCGAGCGCCTCCGCCAGGACGTGCGTGGCCGACAGCTTCTCGGGGAGCTTGAAGCCCGGCAAGTAGCGGCGGTTCTCTCGCTCGCTCCGGATGTCGGCCGCGAGCTTCTCCTGGTGGGCCCAGAGGGTGGTGGGAAACCCCTTCTCCGCGAGGACGATCGCGAGGGCAGTTCCCCACGCCCCCGCTCCGAGTACACACGCCTTGTTCATCGCTCTCTGACGCTATCACGCGGGCCGCGGGCGCTGGGAGCGAGAGCAGGAAAACGAGGTCCCGAACGACCTCACGGGCTGTTGTAAGCTCCCGGCGGACGCACGGCTCACCCGCCCCGGGGGAGCGAACAATCAGATGGCTCGCCCTCGCCCCACGCCGCCAGGCCGCCCGCACGCCGCCCCCTCCCTTCGTCGCCGGGCTGCCTGCGCTACGCGTCCGCGCGGGCTCCCCCTCGCGCTCGCGGCGCTGCTGGTCGCTTGCTCGGCCCTCGCGTCCCTCTCGTGCAACCCGCAGGTCTACATCGCCCTGATGCCGGGTGTCGTGAACGATCCGGCCAACCGGACGCTGCGCCGGGAGATCCTCGGCTTCGGCACGGCGAGCCTGTGCAAGGAGCTCCTCAAGCGCAGCGTCCCCTTGAAGCTCCGTGACGACGATCCCGCCACGGGGCGCTTCTTCCCCCGACAATGCAAGATCGAGACGCTCGAGAACGGGGACCTCTACGTCCAGTTCGCGGGCGTCGGCTACGCGTGGTCGAACGTGACGAAGCGCCTGTCGTTCACCGCGAGCGCCGCGATCCAGTACGAGCAGGACTTTCGGCTCGACGGATCCACGATGTACATCTACTTCCAGCCAGCGGCGACGACGGCGAAGAAGTTCGAGCTGAAGATGGTCGAGCAACAGGCCATGCCGACGACACCGATCGCGCCGTTGTTTCCCGGCAACAGCCCCCAGGCGTTCATGAACCAGGTCGGCGAGGGGCTCCTCGCGCGGGAGATCGGCCGCGGCTTCACCGTCATCCGCGAGAGCGACGGAAGCGCCCTCTTCGGCGTCGGACTCATCCCGGTCGGTCAGCGCCCCCAAGCGCCGTACGAGCGCCGCAACGACGACCGACTCCTCTACGTCAACGAGGCGGTGGAGATCCACCAGGAGCAGCGCGACTACGCGGGACCGTTCGAGATCCCCGACAAGGGCATGGCGCTCTACCTCACGGTCGGGCTGACGGGGACGGCGGCCATCGATCTGTTGGTCCTCCCGAGGCAACCCGGGGACGCGTGGATCGAGAGCTACGTGAGCGCGCCCCAAGCAGGGCCTCCTCCCGCTCCGCCGGTGTTCTCCGAGACGGTGACCGCGGACGCCACGGGGCGGCCCTTGAAGCGGATGGTCCGCCTCCCGAAGGGCTCGTTCTACATCGTGCTCGACAACACCGCCTCCGCGGGCCCGACCAGCCCAGCCCAAACCGCGCTGGATGATCGCGCCGCGCTCGTCAGCGTGGGCGTGGAGCTGGGTGACGCGCCCTGATCCGCCTGCGCAGAACCTCGCCGGGCGATGTAAGAGCCTCCGGGAGGCAGGTGTTGCGGTTGCCGACCCGCCCGTCTAGATCACGAGGCTCTTGAGCGACTCGAACGACGACGGCCCCAGCGGCAAGCCATCGCGCGCGCGCGAGCGCGCTGCGGCCCGCCCGCGCCGTGGGAAGCGAGCCGAGGAAGCGGACCTCCAAGCACAGGGCGATGGAGACGCAGCCCGCACCTCCCCGGTCGATCCCGAGCCGCAAGAGAGGGAGTCCGCGTCCGAGGGGCTGGCGAGCCCCCGGAGCGCAGCGCGGCCGTCCGGCAAGCTCGCCCGGCTCGTGTTCTACGCGGTCTGGGTCGTGGCGGTCCCGCTCGCCGCATCTCTCACGACCATCTGGGTGTTCACCCCGGCACCGTCGGCCCGCACCGCGGGGGCGCTCGAGGCCGCCATATCGGAGCAGAAGATCCCGTTCGGTATCGTCTTCTTCACTCTGTTCGCGGTGGGCATCTGGCGGTTCCGGCACGATCTACCGCTGGCCGCCGCCGCTGGGATTGGGGGGCGCCGAGACGTGCCCGCTCGGCTCCGCGCCCGCTTCGAGGAGGCGGGTGCGCTCCTGGAAGAGGCGCGGAGGATCCTGCGCGCCCGGCGCCGGGACATCGAGCGTGAGCTGGTGCCGTCCGAGCGCGAGGCCGTCGCCGAGGGTCTGGCGGAGCTCGAGCGGGTGATGCGAGAGGAGCCCTTCCCCGCCGGCGCGTTCGAGAAGGCGGTGGCTCGAGCCGAGCGCCTCGTGGGCGAGCACTTGTCCCGCTGGCGCAAGGGCGAGATCCGCGAGTACGCCGAGTCGATCGCGATCGCGGTCGCCGTGGCGCTCATCCTCCGCGCGTTCGTCGTCGAGGCTTTCAAGATCCCGAGCGGGTCGATGATCCCGACGCTCCTCGTCGGCGATCACATCTTCGTCAACAAGTTCGTCTACGGCCCCCAGGTCCCGTTCACGGAGAGCAGGGTGTTCGAGAGCCTGCCGCCCGATCGCGGAGACGTGATCGTGTTCAAGTTCCCGGAGAACGCGGAGCAGGACTTCATCAAGCGGGTGATCGCGACGCCCGGTGACACGCTCGAGGTCGTCGACGGCCGGCCCATCATCAACGGCTTCATCGTGCCCCTCTGTCACGTCGGCAGCTTCGACGAGGACGGGCGCGGCGGAGAGGACGGGCGCGGGAGCGAGCTCTACGTGGAGTACCTCGACGACGAGGTCTATTTCACCCTGTATGATCACCGGCCGGGGGGATCGGCGTGCGAGACGGCGGCAGACTGCCCCTCTCCGGAGCGGTGCTTCAGCGGCTATTGCGGGCGCGACGAGCACCACCGGGGTCCATGGACGGTAGGCCCGTCCGAGGTGTGGGTGATGGGCGACAACCGGTTCAACAGCCACGACTCCCGCAACTGGAGCAACGGGCGCGGCGCCGGCGTGCCGTACGAGAACATCCGCGGCAGGGCCATGGTGATCTTCGCCACGTTCAACCAGACCGGCGGCGTCCTGGAGCGGATGGCGCTGCCCGTGATGGGAAAGCCGCACCTGCCGGCCACCCACGGGCGGCTCCAGGCCGGACTCGACAAGTGCCTGCGCGACGCCCCGAAGAGCGCCGCCCCCCCGCCGCCCAAGCGGTGACGTGGGGCCCTCGCGAGGGCCTGCCCACGGCGCAATCCTCTGGCTCGAGACGCGGCGCGGCCGCAGGAGCGTCGTCCACGCGCCGTTGGCCCGGGCGCGCGACGCGCTCCGCCCGGGACTAGCCCGTCTTCTTCTTCTTCCCGCCGTCCGGGTAGTAGAGCTTCCTGCCGCCGTCGCGGCGCTTCTTGCCGCCGTCGGTCTTCTTGCCGCCGTCGGTCTTCTTGCCTGCGTCCTTCTTGGACAGCGGGGAGTCAGGGGGGGGCTTCGAGTCCTCGACCGCGTTCTTGTCGTGGCGGCTCTTCAGCTCGATCCAGCCGAGCTTCAGCTCGGCGACGCCGGCGGGGTACTCGATGAGCATCCAGTTCGAGTGGCTGGCCTTCAGGTTGATGAGCGTGCCCTTGGCCAGGCTGGCGACCTCCTTGGTCGTGATGTCGGCCGCCTGGTACGCCTTGAACGGGACCTTGAGCATGACGGTGCCGCCCTGGGGGACCTCGTCGTCGTAACGCTTGATCTCGTCGGCGTTGCTCGCCTCTTCCTCTTCTTCCTCTTCCTCTTCCTCTTCCTCTTCCTCTTCGCCCGCGTCTTCCGCGGCGTCGGTGCCGGCGTCTTCGGGGCCCGCGTCCGCCTCGGGAGCGGCCGAGGAGCTGGCTGAGGCCGAGGGGGTCGCCGACGTCTCTTCGTCGGTCTCCTCGTCGTCGTCCTTCTTCTTCTTCTTCTTCTTCTCGCCGTCGTCCTTCTCGGCCTTGTCGCTCGACTTCCCCGTCAGCTCGTTGATCTTGTCGCAGCCGCTCTGGGACAGCGCGACGCCGACGAGCGACGTGAGCAGCAGCCCCACGCCCACCCTCCGCGTCATTCGCTCCGGGAGAGGTCCATCTTTTTCCGTGTCGTTCATGCCCTGGCTCCTCCGAGACGCACGCTACGAAGCGAGGGAAGCTACACCAAACGGGGCGGCGTGTCGCTTCCCACGTGGCGTACCGCCCGCGCTCCCCCCGGGGGCCGGGCCGTGCACCTCACCCGCGAGCCGGACCCCGGAGGCCGTCCAGCGCCGTGGAGAACAGCGAGGTCCCGGCACGACCGCTAGGCGCGTGACACGACCCCGAGGCGGGCGCCGACGCGGGTGAAGGCGGCGATCGCGCGCTCCACGTGCTCGGGCTCGTGCGCGGCGCTCAGCTGGACGCGGATGCGCGCCTGCCCTCGGGGAACCACGGGGAACGAGAAGCCGATCACGTAGATGCCCTCCGCGAGCATCTCGGCCGCCATCTCCTGCGCGAGGCGCGCGTCGCCGAGCATGATCGGGACGATCGGGTGGATGCCGGGCTGGATGGTGAACCCCGCGCGCGCCATGCCCTCGCGGAAGTCACGCGTGTTCCGCATGAGCCGCTCGCGCAGCGCGGGCTCGCGGGTCACGAGATCGAACGCCGCGATGCTCGCACCGGCGATCGCGGGAGCGACCGAGTTGGAGAAGAGGTACGGCCGCGACCGCTGACGCAGGAGATCGATGATCTCCCGGCGGCCGGTGGTGAAGCCGCCGCTCGCGCCGCCGAGCGCCTTGCCGAGCGTGCTCGTGATGACGTCGACCTCGGACAGGACTCCGCAGTGCTCGGGCGTGCCGCGCCCCGAGGCGCCGATGAACCCGGTGGCGTGGGACTCGTCCACCATGACCATGGCGTCGTACCTGCGAGCGAGCTCCACGATGTCCGCGAGCTTCGCCAAGAACCCATCCATCGAGAAAACGCCGTCCGTCGCGATCATGCGCAGCCTGCGGCCTTGGGTCTTCTTCAGCGCGTCCTCGAGCTCGGTCATGTCGCCGTTCGCGTAGCGGTGCCGCTCGGCCTTGCAGAGCCGGATGCCGTCGATGATCGACGCGTGGTTGAGCGCGTCCGAGATGACGGCGTCCTCCTCCCCGAGGAGCGTCTCGAAGAGACCCGCGTTCGCGTCGAAGCACGAGGAGTACAAGATGGTCGCGTCGGTCCCGAAGTACCGGCTGATGGTGCTCTCGAGCTCCAGGTGCAGATCCTGGGTTCCGCAGATGAAGCGCACGCTCGACATGCCGAAGCCGTGGCTGTCGACCGCGCGCTTCGCGGCCTCGACGAGGCGAGGGTGTGACGAGAGGCCGAGGTAGTTGTTCGCGCAGAAGTTCAGGACTTCGCCCGACTTGGTCTGGATCACCGCACCTTGAGGGCCCGTGATCGTACGCTCGTCCTTGCGGAGGCCGGCGTCGCGGATTTCGTCCAAGAGCTTCTGGAAGTGCGGCCGGGCGCGGTCGAACATCCCCACCTCCTAGTCCGGGGGATACGGGGTTTCCACCAGTTCGGGCGGGGCGGCCGGCGGTGCGTCCCCCGCGGCCACGCGCCGGCTCACTCGGAGGGGGCTCCTTCGGGGGAGCCGCCGACCGACGGCGGCGGCGGGACGTAGAGACGCGGCGCGTCGATGGCACGCGCCGTCTGCGCGATCTCGGGGAAGTCCTCGGCCAGCCGCGCGAGAAACGCTCTCCGCGTCGGCTCATCCGGCGTCTTCGGCGGCGTCCCGTCCCGGAGCGCGCGCCAGAGCTCGTAGTGCCAGGCGGCCATCGAGGCGTGCGCCTCCAGCAGCTGTGACAGCGTCGACTCCGAGACGATCACGGTGCGCATCGAGCCGGAGGATACTGCGCAGGCCGGCGGGGGGAAGCGCTGGGGGTCAGGGATCCGGCGCAGCCACCAGCGCCTCCACATCCGGACGCTGGGCGCACGCGGGCAGGTAGAGGCTGAAGGCCGACTCCGCGTCCGCGCGGTCCGGCCTGCGGTCCCTGCCGAACGCGGCGACCTGCTTCGGAGCACCGTACAGGACCGTGAAGGAGCAGGTGCCCTGCGGGCGATCGAACCGGACCATGCCGAAGTCCGGCGAGAACCGGGCCCAGCGGGCGCAAACGAACCCGGTCGCCTCGATCCGCTCGCGGAGCGTGCGGAGGGAGAGGCCGTCGACGCGGTAGTCGAGGACGTGCGGCGGGATCTCGCACGCAGGAGGGTCGACCGGAGCCGAGCCGCCGCCGGAGGTCGCGAGCGGCGAATGCGCGCCGCCGCGCGGCCAGGCCAGCGCCAGCGTCGCGGCGCCGAGAGCAGCGACGGCGCCCGCGAGACCGACAAGGCCAACGCGGCTCCTCCGGGCTGGCCCCCCGCGCGCCGCCGCCTCGAGCGCGTTCGCGAGCGCGTCGGCGGACGAGAACCGCTCGCTCGGGGAAGCCGCCATGGCGGTCTCTACGATCGAAGCGAGGGTGGTGGGCACCCGAGGCGCGACGTCGAGGAGCGGCAGCGCGTCCCCCCGGGCGATCGCCGCGAGGATCGGGCCCGCTCCCGTGGCGCGCCAGGGGATCCGACCGCTCAGCGCGAAGTAGAGCGAGACGCCGAGGGACCAGACGTCGCTCCTCGGGTCGGCGCGGCGCGGGTCGCGGAGCTGCTCCGGAGAGATGTACGCCGGTGATCCGAGCAGGGCCCCGGAGCGCGTCTCGCTCGGCGGCGTCGACGCCTCGTGAGAGCGAACGAGCCCGAAGTCACACACCTTCACGACGATCTCGCCCGCGTGCTCGGGGCGATGCAGAAAGAGGTTCGCAGGCTTGACGTCACGGTGCACGAGGCCGGCGCGGTGGATGGCGCCGAGGCCGCGCGCGGCCTGCGCGACGAGGTCGACGGCCTCCTCCCAGCGCAGCGGCCCCGCGGTCCGGACCCGCGAAGCGAGATCGGTGCCTTGGAGCAGCTCCATCACGACGTACGCGACGCCGGTGCGCTCGTCGAAGCCGATGTCGAGGGCGGCGGTCACGTTCGGGTGCTCTATCCGCGCGAAGGCGCGCAGCTCGCGCGCGAGACGTCGGTGCGCGCGCCGATCGTGCTCGCTCCCGACCACGTCGGCCTCCGCGCCCGAGGTCTCGAGGAGCTTCAGCGCGACGCGAGGAGCGGGCTCCCCGCGATCGAGGATGGCGGCCTCGTACACCGTCCCCATGCCACCGCGCCCGATCACGCGGAGCAGCCGGTAGATGCCGCCGATGGTCGCGTCGACCCTGTCATCGGGCGAGGCGGCCCGCGCCGGGACCAGATCGGCGAAGAGCAGGTCGACCCCGCGCGGGAAGCCGAGGTCTTCGAGCCGCCTGCGAAGCTCGCCGTGAGTCTTCGGGGTCTCGGTCGGCGCGATCGCCCACGCGACGACGTTCATCAGCGAGCCGCTCGCCGTCGCCGCCGTCCCGGTCCCCAACGTGGGCTCCGCGTCTCGTGCGTCGCTCCGCGACGCGGAGCGCGTCGCCTCGATCGGCGCGTCGGGCAGCCGACCGTGGAGCATGAAGTAAAGGAGGCGACCGACGTCCTCCACGTCCTCGGGTGACGTGGGCGCGCGGCCAGCGTCCTCTCCGAGCAACGAAACGCGACACCTGCCGTCAGCCGAAGGGGAGACGAGGACCGTATCCGCCGCGATCGCGCGACGAGCACCGCGCGCTCCCTCGAGGAGGTCGAGCGTGGCGTGGCAGATCGCGGCGGCGACCGCCGGCGACAGGTGTCCCACCCGCGACACGACGTCCGCGACGCTGAGAGGATCCGGGAGAGGGGCGTCCACGACGACCACGCCCTTCTCGCACATGCGACACCCCTCGAGAACTCGCTTCGCCTATCCTCGGCGCGATGGGTCGGTCGGGTCCGAGACTGTGGGAAGCCGATGCGCCGCTCGACGCCCTGTCGCTCGTCACGGGGAGCATCGAGCGCGACATCATCCGCTACGCGCACACGAAGAGCGGCCCGCGAACCGCCGTCCGGCTGGCCGCGGCGATCGGCATCCTCCTCCAGTGCTCCGTCTACTCGCTCACGCCCGAGAACGAGCGGCTCTTCCCCATGCTCGTCCGCGCGCTGTCGAAGCACGAGCGCGGCCTCGCCACGCTGGGGCCCGACGCCGCAGAGACCTTGACCGCGGTGCGCGAAGGTCGCGCGAGGGACCTGGTCGGCGAGGCGCCCGCAGAGACCTCCGTCCTCTACGCGACGCTCGGGCGGGCCGGTGCTCGGGTTCGTCGGGAGAGCCTGTTCTCTGGACCGCTCGCTGCGCGGTACGTCCAAAAGATCGCCAACCGCTGCGCCGCGCGCGTGGAGGACGACATCGAGGGCTTCGCGGAGGACGGCTTCTACGAGGACGGCGTGCTAGGTCCGCTGGGCCTGCTCGCCATCCTCCAGGGGTGGAAGCTCTCGCCCAACCGAATCACGCGTTGGCGGGTGACGGCGACGCAGAGCTGGGAGGCGATGGTCGCCACGTCGCCAGGGGACGAGTCGATCGAGTACATGCAGACGCACCTGTGGCCCAGGCTGCTCAAGCTGTTCGATCTCCTCGAGGCGCGCGCCGCGTGACGCATCACTCGGCGCGCGCGAGCACCACCGAGGTCACCGCCAGCGCCCCCGCGGCGCAGAGCGCCTCCTCGCACGCGGCCAGGGTGGCGCCCGTGGTCGTCACGTCGTCGACGAGCACCACGCGCTTGCCTCGCACCCGAGCGTCCGCCCGGAACGCACCGTGGACGTTCCGCAGCCGGTCCCGGCGCCCGAGCTCCGCCTGCGGAGCCGTCGCGACGACCCTCGACAGCGCGCTCCGATACCGACCCACTTCGCACGCGACGGCCGCCGCGAGCAGCGCGGCCTGGTTGTAGCCGCGCTGGGCGAGCTTGACCGCGTGGAGCGGGACCGGAACGACCCAGTCCGCCTCGAGCCCGGCGAGCCGGACGGCACCGCGAAGCAGCAACCCGAGCGGGGCGGCGAGATCGGGCCTGTCCTCGTACTTCACGCGCGCGAGAGCGCTGCGCAAGGCGCCCCCGTAGGCGAACGCGGCCCAAGGCCGTCCCGCGGCCGCTCGGACGACCGAGCTCGCGCACGGCGGGCAGAACACTGCGCCAGCGCTCACCCGAGCGTCACACGCAGGGCAGAGGCGGGGACCGAGGAGGGCGCCGACCGCGCCGGCGCCGAGCCGAATGCCTGCGCATAGTAGCAGCCAGGGTACGGACGACACACCAGCAAGTCGACGGCGGGCTCGGTCAGTTGCGGTCCCGTGGAAACGAAGTCCCAGGCGAGCGACGCGGGGTCGCCGTCGGAGCGAGCCGGTGCTACGCCCGCGGATTCGGGCCCTTGCGGGACCGAGAACGTGCGTGAGCCGAGCGGAGACTCCCCCGACTGGCCGCGAGGAACTGAGCGTTCCGCCGAAACCATGTACGATGGCGCGGTGCCGTGCCCCGCGACGGAGCCGCAGCCTTGAGCGGACCCAACTGGCGCTTCACTGACGACCAAGGCGTCGAGCGATCCATCGGCACGGCGGAGCTACGCGCCGCGCTGGCGAGCGGCAAGGTCGCCCCGTCGACGATGGTGTGGCACGAGGGCATGAAGGAGTGGGCGCCCGCCTTCACGCTCCCCGAGCTGTCGGGCGCGGCGATCGCGGCGGCGCGCTCCTCCCGCGCCTCGATCCCGCCGGCAGACGCGAAGAGGGACGGCCCCGCCGACTCGAGGCCACGCTCGGTTCCGCCTCCGCTCCCCAAGCGCGTCCCATCCGTCGCCCCTCCGCTGCCCGTACGTCGACCCGGCAGAGGAACGTTGCGCACCCTCACGGGGATCGAGCCGCCGGAGCTCCTCGCGAGCCTCGGCATCACGGTGGGCGGCGCCGGCTCCGGACCTTCGGCAGACTCGGCGATCCACAACGAGCCCACCCGCGACACGCACGACGGGGAGGGAGACTTCGAGGACGACGCCACGGACGTGATGCGCGCGGCCGACCTGATCCCGCGCGCTCCCAAGGTCCCGAAGGAAGCGAACAGCATCCCGCGGACCGTCCGCCGGATCCCGTCGATACCTCCTCCGCCGCTCCCGGCCCACCCCACGCCCCCGCCCGAGGGTGGGCCGCCACCGGAGGTCCCTCATCGGCCCACGCTGATGGGTCTCGCGAACCGACGCCCGTCTCGGCCTCCGCCACGGCGCTCGGCCGCCCCGCCCCGAGACACGTCCCAGGAAGCGACCGTCGTGGGCCCTCAGCCAGCCGCGGAGTCTGGACGCTCCAAGCCGCCCCCGCCCCCGCGCCGGAAGCCGGAGGCGTTGCCTCAGCCCAAGCGGCTCAACAGGACGCTGGAGATGGACGCCGTACCGGAGTCCCGCGCCCTGAAGGCGCCGGTCGCGAAGGCCGAGGCACAGACCGCCGTGGGCCCCGCCCCCACGCGTGAGGATCCGAAGGTGGAGGCGCAGGCCACCGTGGGGAGCGCTTCCGTCCTGCGCGCACCGGCGAGGCCCGCGGCTGCATCGACGCCGGCCTCACCCGCGGCTGCGACGACCCTCGCATCGTCCACGGGCGCCGCCGAGGCGCCCGCGGCGGCGTCCGGCTCCACGCCGACGCCGTCCCCCGTCGCCGCGCCGGTCTCCGTCGCCCCGAGACCGGAGCCGGCCTCCCCGCAAGGGGGGAAGATCCCGCGCCCGAAGGACTCCGTGACAGGGACCATCACCACGGTGCGCAAGAGCGCCGAGGGGACCCTCATCATGGAGCTTCCGGCGAAGACCAAGGCCGCCGCCGAGACGACCGACCTGATGGCCACGCGGCCCGCGGACGCCGACAAGCTGCTCGGTGACGCATCCGGCGCCGCTCCGCCCGGCGAAAAGCCTCCGCGCGCCAAGACGATGGAGATGGCGCTCGAGGACCACGTCACCGCCGCGTCCCAACACCCCGAGCCGCCCGAGTCCGTCGCGCGCACGCACAGCGTCAAGCCGAAGGCAGAGGACACCAACACCACGTTCCAGGTGGACGGAGGACGCGGCGCGCAGGCGACGCCGAGCGATCCAGACGACCTCCTCGAGGGGCGGCCGCGGCGAAGGAAGCCCGCGCTCGAGGTGCCGCTCTCGTCGCTCATCGCGGCGAGCCTCGTCTGGATCGTCGGGCTGCTCGGCTTCTTCTTCGCGGGCCGCATCTCGGGGAAGGGTCCCGAGATCCCGGTCGCGCGAGACGGCCTCGCGGAGGCTTTCCTCCTCAAGGGGCCGCAGATGGATCTCCAGGGCGTCGCGGCGGCGGACCCCAAGCCGTGCTCGGTCGCGCGGCAACCAAAGCGGTGGGCGCAGAGCGCCTCCAAGTCGGTGCCGTTCGAGTTCCGCCCCGAGGGTGAGGCGATGTTGCTCGGGTACGCGCAGGGCGACCGCGAGGGTGTAGGCCTCAAGATCGATCCGAAGAGCGGGAAGTTCGAGGAGGCCTTCCGGAAGAAGACCGAGGCCGATCTCCTGCGTGTCGCGCCGACGGGGACGACCGACGGCTTCTTCTTGGGCGAGAAGGGCGAGCGGGTGTGGGTCCCGGCGTCGGCGCAGTCACCTCGGTTCGTGGTGCTCGAGAAGAGCGGCATCGGCGCCGCGGACGCACCCACGGATCAACCGACGTCCCTCTGGGCGCTCGAGGGGGACGGCGAGATCACCGCGGAGTCGACTCTGCGTGTAAGCGAGTCGCAGTTCCTCCTGACGTTCCGGAGGGGGGGCGAGGTCTGGGGCGGGTTCTTCGGCGCTGACAAGCTCCCCAAGGGGAAGCTCGCTCGGGTCGCGGGATCGGGAGGCAAGGTGGGACGACCCAAGTCGGCCACGAACGGCTCCGACGTCGCGGTGGTGTTCGCCGACAAGCCGAACGACCAGGAGGGGACGCACTGGGGCATCCGCATCGGGCGCGCCGCCGTGGGCACCGTCCCCGAGACTACGGAGGAGGTCGACCTCCCCGAAGGTGGCCCGGGCGGCGACGCCATCGCCCCGGACATCGTGGGCTTCAAGGACGGGCGCTGGCTCCTGATGTGGACCGAGGGGTCGTCCGGCGAGCGGTCGATCCTGGCGCAGACCTACGACAGGCAGTTCGCCCCGCTGGGCGACCCGATCGCTTTGTCGCCCCCGGCCGGTAGCTTCGGGCAAGCTGCGCTGGCCGTGGTAGGAACCTATACGACCGTCGCGTTCCTCCAGGCGGCGGACGAAGGGTTCGAGCTCTGGGGCGCGGTGCTGCAATGTGGACAGTGACTCGATGTCGACGGTGATTCCATGCGGGCGCTGACCCCCACGCGCGCGGCGCTCGGCCCCGCCCTGCTCGCGCTCGCGCTCGGACTCGGCGCGTGCGTGCCCACCCAGAAGTCTCACCTGCTTCAAGGGGAGTCGTACCAGTCGGGGCAGGAGCGGTACGACGGGTTCTTCTCGTCGGTCGGCCAGCTCCGCACGCGCACCGACGAGCTCGACGGCGCGCAACCGCTCCGCGCCAAGGTCGCCGTGGCGGTCGGCTTGCCCGAGACCGCCAAGCTCGACGAGACCATCGAGGCCGCGAGGGCCCGGTCCAACGAGCTGAAGAAGGACGGAGGCCGCTTCTACGTGGTGGTAGCCACCGAGCCGAAGCTCATCGTGAAGAAGGGCTCGGAGGAGAACAAGAACGCCGCCGCGTTCGCGAGCGCCGTGGAGGGCGCCATCAAGGGGGGCATCCAGCGCTCGAACGAGATCGAGGCCCTCGCCAAGGAGGCGGCTGAGCTCGCGCAAGGCATCCCCAGCCTGGAGCAAGAGGTCGAGGCCACGTTCACGGACGGCTCGACGCGCGACCAGGTGAAGCTCGAGCTCGGCGCGGCGAAGGAGATCCTGGAGAAGGCGAAGCTCAAGGCCGGCACCGAGTCCGGCCAGGCGCTCCGTTTCGTGGTGCTCCTGGCCAGCGCGGTCGACAGCGGCGCCGCGGAGCTCCTCGCCCTGGAGACCTCCGCGAAGAAGGAAGAGAAGCCGAAGCCCAAGTGGAAGGGCAAGCCGGGCACCGGCAAGCCGGGCAAGCCGAAGCCGAAGCAAGACTTCGATCCCTGACCGCGGACTCCGACCGGTGGCGACCCGGACGGGCGGTCGGCGTCACGGGAGGAGCAGCCGCGCGTCGAGGAGCGCGAGCTCGGAGAAGTCGGGTGCGCTCGCCGACCGCCCGACCTGCGCGTCCAGCGCGACGTCGTGGTGGACCATGATCCAGTACGAGGCGCCCACGTCGAGCCACTCCCAGGGGCGAGCCCGGAAGTCGAAGCCCGCGACGTGCCCGAGGATCCCGGCGTCGTGCGCCCCGACGGGGAAGAGGCTGGCCGTGTGCCACATGCCAGCGCTGGGACTCCCCACGAGGCGATAGGTCAGCCGAAAGAGGAGCTCGTCGAGGGGGCGCGCGGACGCGTCGGCGCCGACCTCGAGGAGGTTCGAGAGCGCGTAGAAGCCCGCCGGACCGAAGTGTGCCGTCGAGTCGGGGTAGATGGGGTCGAAAGCGTGCGACGTGCCCAGGTTCACCGCCTGTCCGTCGGCGCGGATCACGGTGTCACCTCGCTCGGAGCCGCCGCTCGCGTACGCGCCCTGCGCGCCGAACGTGAGTCGCCAGGGCAGCGCGGTCTCCCACTCGACGCGAGCGGCCGCCGCCCCGGCGACGAGCAGCCGGTTGTCCTCCACCCCGAGCTCCGCGATGCGGCCGGCCTCGAACGCGCCGAGCGCAGAGTAGCGGACGCCCCGGTAGTCGCCGAAGACGCGCGCGGCGAGGACGCCGACGTCGCTGGGCGTGAGGACGTCCGAGACGAGGGGCTCGCGCACGAGCCGAGCGAGGGCCGTGAGCTCCGCGCCGAGGTAGGGAGCCGCGCGCCACGTGGCGTCGAGCCCGTAGAGCTGCGCGCCCGCCCCCCAAGCCGGATCCGCTCCCTCGGGAGCGCCCGCGGGGAGCTGCTTGTCGCCGGGGAGCACCAGCATCGCGGCGAACGCCTGGAGATCGAAGTCTCCGATCCGACCGGCGAGCCGCGCTGCGTCGAACGTGCGACCCGGAGCGTAGTCGTCGCTGCGGCCGACGAGCCGCCCGTCCCCGACCACGAGCTCCTGGCGCCCGAGGCGAAAGAAGAGATCTCGATCGTCCGTGGCGACGTCCAGGTACGCCTCGTACGGCTCGGTGATCGGCAGGTCGGGCTGGCCGGCGATCCGGCGCCCCTGCATCGGCTCGCCGATCGCGCGCACGTCCTGCAGCGTGACCTGCGCGAGCACGGGCCCCTTCTTCACCCCGAGCCCGAGGCGCACGCGCTCCCAAACGAGGATCTGGTCGTCGGCGGACCGCCCGAGCGCCCCGTCTCGCGCGGCGAGCACGGGCACCTGCGTGAACTTCCCATCGTGCACGGGGAACACGTGGTACTCGCCTCGGACGCGCACCTCGACGAGCGGGCGGAGCTCCCAGCCGTCGACGTCGTAGACGACGGGCTTCCGCTCCTCGACCCCGAAGGGCGAGTCCTCGGCCAGAGCGGGCCCCGCGTACGACAGCACGGCGGCGAGCGCGCCGAGGAGCGACCGCCCCGGGCCGAGGGCGGCGGGCCGAGGGCGGCTCGCACCCGCCGTGGTGCGAAGCGAGGTGGCCGTCATGCGCGGCGCAGCATACATGAAGGCCGCGCGGCGTGGCGCGGCCCGCTCGCGCTAGCTGCTGGTCGCGGGCTTCGGCGCGCCGAAGATGCTCGCGGCGCGCCGCTTCTCTTTCGCGGCCTTCTCTCGATCGCTGTAGGTCGGGATGATGACCCGGTCACGCTGGGGCAGGTCGCGCCCCGCGACGATCGCGTCGACCTCCTCGGCGTCGAGCGTCTCGCGATCCAGGAGCGCCTGCGCGAGGCGATCGAGCACCTCGCGGTGCGTGGAGAGCAGGCGCTTGGCCGTCTCCTCCCCTTCGACCACGAAGTTGCGCACCTCGTCGTCGATGATCTGCGCGACCGACTCGGAGTGCGACCGTCGCGTCGAGCTGAAATCCTTGCCCAGGAAGATGCTCTCCTCGTCGGCGCCGTAGTGGACCGGTCCCACCGTGTCGCTCATCCCGAACTCGGTGACCATCCGGCGGGCGAGGTTGGACGCCTGCTTGATGTCGTTGCCGGCGCCCGTCGTGAACTGGCCGAACGTGATGTCCTCCGCCACGCGACCGCCCATGAGCACGGCGAGCCGGGCCTTGGCGAAGTCGCGGCTCATGGAGAGCCGATCTTCCTTGGGGAGCTGCTGCGTCAGACCGAGCGCGGGACCGCGCGGGATGATCGTGACCTTGTGCACGGGATCGGCGTTCTTCTCGAGGAGCTTGGCGACGAGCGCGTGCCCAGCCTCGTGCCACGCGGTGGTCTTCTTCTCCTCGACGCTGATGACCATGCTTCGACGCTCGGTGCCCATCATGACCTTGTCCTTG
>CAZBJI010000041.1:0-44356 GCA_964492175.1 uncultured Polyangiaceae bacterium
CCCCGGCGCCGCCGCCGCCGCCCGCGCCGCCGCCAGCGCCCCCGCCGCCGCCCACGCCAGACGCGCCGCCGGCTCCCCCAGCTCCGCCCGCCCCGCTCGAGGTCGCCGCGGTGGTCGTCCCGCCCGGTCCGACCGACGTGGTCCAGCCGTCGTCGTCCGGATCGTCGCCGCCCCCGAAGCACCCGACGGGCTCCTCGGCGGGCGGGCCCGCGTAGCCTCCACACGTCTTCTTTCCCGGCGCGCTCGACGTAAACGGATCCCGCGGGGCCTCGTCCACCAGCCTCGTCGAGCGCAGGATGCACGGCTCTCCGTCTCGGACGCACTCGTCGGTGGTCGCGCACACGGGCGCCGAGTGACACTCGTAGCTCCCGTCGAACGGGATGCAGATCGCGTCCTCCGCGCACTGCCAGTCGTGGAAGCACTCGTCCCCGCCGCAGCTCCCGCCGCCGGCGCGGACGCAGCCGAGGCCTGGGGGCAGCACCGAGAGGACGACGTAGGTCGCCACGCCGAGGACGCCAGGCCGGAGCCCGCGCCCGAATGTATAAGCCATGTTCCTATTCCTATCGCCTCGGCCGGTCTTCGCCGGTGATCGAGCACGATCCCGACACCGAGCCTCCATGCTAGCTACTCACTACGCTTGGCCAAGACCCGGTGGGTCGATTGCGTCGAAAGGTCGCGACGGTGCCGAAGTTCCGAGCCTGGGTTCTGTTGCTCTTCATCCTCGGCGCGTGCTCGTCGCCTCCACCGGTGCGCCCGCCCGCGGGCCCGATCGAGGTGGAGCCCGCCGGCGCGGCGGTGCTCGCGCTCCCCGCCGAGGAGCCCGAGGCAGGGCCGATCCCGGTGACGGCGGCCGACGCGACGTGGGGGGACGCGATGGCGCCCGTCACGCTGGTCATGTTCCTCGACTTCGAGTGCCGGTACTGCGGCGACGGGGCCCGGACCGTGGAGGAGCTCAAGCGCGACTACGGTCCGTCCAAGCTCCGCGTCGCGTTCAAGCACCTACCCCTCGACATCCACGATCGCGCGTACGCGATCTCGGTGTTCGCCGAGAGCCTCCGGGCGCGGAGCGGCGACGCCGCGTTCTGGGACTTCTACGGCAAGGTGTTCCTGGAGCGGCCGAAGGACGAGAGCCCGGAGGAGGCGATCGGCCGCGCGCTCGTCGACCTCGGGCCGGTCGCGGCCTCGCGGAACCAGGGAGCGGAGGCGGCCGAGCGCGGCGCCGCCAAGGTCGACGGGGATCTCGAGGTGGGGCGGCAGCTCGGCGTACGCGGCACGCCCGCGTTCTACGTCAACGGCCACCGCATCAGCGGCGCGGTCCCGAAGGCCCAGTTCACCGCCGTCATCGACGCGGAGCTCGAGGCCGCGCGCTCCGAAGAGCGAGCCGGCGCGCCGCCCTCGCGCCTCTACGCGCTCCGCACCGCGGCGAACCTGAAGACCGCGCAGGAGAAGGAGGCCTCCGCGGCGCGCAAGCCGAAGCTCGATCTCACCATCTGGGACGCCCCGGTCGGCGCCTCGCCGCAGCGCGGGAAGGCGGACGCCCTCGTCACGATCGTGATGTTCTCGGACTTCGAGTGCCCGTTCTGCGAGCGAGGGCAGAAGACGATGGTCAAGCTCGAGGCGAAGTACGGCGCGGACATCCGCTTCGTCTACAAGCACCATCCCATGCCCTTCCACGCGGGCGCGGAGCCGGCCGCGGAGCTCGTCCAGGAGGTCTTCACGAAGAAGGGCGCCGCCGCGTTCTGGAAGGCCCACGACGCCCTCTACGCCATCGGAGGGCGCATCGACGACGACGACCTGCGCGACGTCGCCGCCGCGGCCGGCCTCGACCCGAAGGCCACCTTGGCGCGCGTGAAGGCGAAGAAGCACCGGGAGGCGATCGAGGTGGATCAGGAGCTGGCCGACTCGCTCGACGCCAGCGCCACGCCTACGTTCTTCGTGAACGGCCGCCGGCTCACCGGCGCGCGCTCGTTCGAGGAGTTCTCCGAGACAATCGACGATCGGCTCGCCGCGGCCAAGGCGCTGGTCGAAGCGGGGACTCCGCGCGCGGACGTCTACGCCGCGCTGCAGAAGGACGCGAAGCGCGCCGACCCGCCCCAGAAGCTCGACGTGGGCGCGCCGCCGAAGTCCGCGCCCACCCGAGGCTCGGGGCCCGTGATCGTGCAGGTGTTCTCGGATTTCGAGTGTCCTTTCTGCCAGCGCCACGCGGCCTCGCTCGCGGCGCTCGAGAAGCGGTTCCCGGGCAAGCTCACCATCGTGTTCCGCCAGCTCCCGCTCGCGCTCCACAAGCGGGCGCGGCCCGCGGCCATCGCCGCGCTCGAGGCCCAGGCGCAGCGAGGCCCCCGGGGGTTCTGGCAGATGCACGACCTGCTCTTCGACGACGACGCCGACCTCTCCCGCGACGGCCTCGACGCGATGGCGAAGAAGCTCGGCCTGAACGAGAAGCGCTTCGCCGACGCGCTGGACGGCGGGAAGTTCGGCGCCCTCCTCGATGAGGAGGCGGAGGCGGCGGAGCGGCTCGGGATCACCGGCACGCCGGGTACCTTCATCGACGGGTACTTCGTCTCGGGCGCGGTGCAGCCCGTCCGGCTGGTGCGCGTGGTCAAGCTCGCGCTCGCCGACCGCAAGGCCAAGGGGGCTCGAGGGGTGGGCGCGGGTCCGGAGCCGACGCGGGCCGAGGGTCGGCGCGAGCCTTCCACGCGGCCGTGACCAGGACGCCGGCCAGCGCCGGTCAGGAGCGCACGACCTCCAGGAAGCGCACCTTCACGCGCTTCCGCCCCCAGCCGACGAAGTCCACCGTCGCCGTCGGATCGGCCCCGCCGTCGAGCGCGACGATGCGACCGAAGCCGAACGCCTTGTTGGAGACGCGGTCGCCGATCGCGTAGTCGAGGTGCTCGGGCGCGGCGCCTCCCCACCGCGGGGTCGCCTCGTCCCGCTCCACGTACCGCTCGCCGGGCAAGACGGGCGGGGGCCGCGGTGACTCCACGCGCTGCCGCGCCTGCGGGTGCGACCACGCGAGGCGAGGCTGGGGCCTCGCGAGGCTCTCGCGGTCGATGAAGCGGCCGGGGCTCGCCCGGAGCGCCTCGGTGGTGCGGTGCTGAATGACGTCGCGCGGGATGTCCGCGAGGAAGCGGCTCGGCGCGCCGAACCGCACGCCTCCGAAGATGGTCCTCCGCTCGGTGTGCGTGATCCAGAGGCTCTCCCGCGCGCGCGTGATGGCGACGTAGGCGAGGCGGCGCTCCTCCTCCGGATCGTTCTTCCGCGTCGGGTCGAGGCTCCGGTACGGGAACGTGTCCTCCTCCATCCCGGTGAGGAAGACGTGGGAAAACTCCAGGCCCTTCGCCGCGTGCGCGGTCATGAGCGCCACCTTCGGCGCGTCCTTCAGATCGTCGGCGCCCGCCGAGAGCGTGATGCGCTCCAGCCAGCCCGCCACGGTCGCGGTCCCGCCCGCCGCGGCCTCCTCCTCCTCGTACTCCACGAGCGCGCCGATGAGCTCGCCCAAGTTCAGCATGCGCGACTCTCCCTCGGGCGAGTCGTCCTGCGAGAGCATGCGCTTGTAGCCGGTGCGCTCCAGCACGTCTTCGGCGAGCTCCGAGGGCGGGGCCGTGAGCGCCGACCGCGCGAGCTCGCGCATGAGGGCGCCGAACGAGGCCAGCGCCTTCTTCGGCTGGGCGGTGAGCCGGCCCGACGCGACGAGGCCGTCGATGGCCTCGAGCAGCGTCGTCCCGGTCTCCTTCGCGAACGCGGACAGCTTCTCCACCGTGCTGTCGCCGATCTTGCGCGCGGGGACGTTCAAGACGCGGAGCAGGTCCACGTCGCTCGCCGGGTTCACGAGGACGCGCAGGTAGGCCACGAGGTCCTTCACCTCGGCCCGCTCGAAGAAGCGCACCCCGCCGATCACTTGATGAGGGATTTTGTCGGCGCGCAGCACCTCCTCGAGCACGCGAGACTGCGCGTGCATGCGATAGAAGACGGCGATCTCGCTGGGCGGCGTCCCCGCGGAGATGAGCTCGCGGATCCGCCCCACGACGACCGCGGCCTCGTCGCGCTCGGTCCCGGTGGCGACCACCGTCACGAGCTCCCCCGGCGCGTTCGCCGTCCAGAGCTCCTTCGGCTCGCGATCGTGCGCCTCCCGGATGACGCCGAGGGCGGCCGCGACCACGTTCTTCGTCGAGCGGTAGTTCTGCTCGAGCTTGACGATCTTGGCGGCGGGGAAGTCGGTCCGGAAGCTCCGGAGGATGCGCACGTCGGCGCCGCGCCAGCGGTAGATGCTCTGATCGTCGTCGCCGACGACGCACAGGTTGCCCTTCCGCTCCGAGAAGGCGCGGACCAACCGGTACTGCACCTGGTTCACGTCCTGGAACTCGTCGACGAGCACGTGGGAGAAGCGCGCGCGCAGGTCCTCCCCCGCGGCGCTCGACGCGTCCTCCGCCAGGCGCAGCACGCGAAGGAGCAGATCGTCGAAGTCGACGGCGTTGGCCGCGGCGAGGTGCGCCTCGTACGCGGTGAAGCACCTCTGCACGACCTCTTCACCGAAGGCGCCCGGGACGAACTCCGCGGCGGTCACCCCCTCCTGCTTCTCGCGGTGGATGCGCCCGAGCACCGAGCGCACCGGGTGCCGGCGGTCGTCGATCCGCAGCTCCTTGTAGACGCGGTTCATGACCGAGCGCTGGTCCGTGTCGTCGTAGATGACGAACGAGCGCCCGAGACCGGCGGCGGCGTGGTGGCGCCGGAGCAGCCGCGCGCACGTGGCGTGGAACGTGCCGACCCAGAGATCGCGGACGAGCTCGGCGCCGACGAGCCCGCCGAGGCGCCGCTTCATCTCGCCCGCGGCCTTGTTGGTGAACGTGACCGCGAGGATCTTGTAGGGCGGGACGCGGGCCGCCGCGAGGATGTTCGCGATGCGGTACGTGATGACGCGGGTCTTGCCGCTCCCGGCCCCCGCGAAGACCACGAGCGGCCCGTGGAGGTGGGCGGCGGCCTCCGCCTGGACCCCGCTCAGCTCCGGCGCGGGCGGAGCTCCTGCGTGGGCCTCACCGTGCACGCGCCTTGGCTAGCACGACGCTCGCCGAGCCCAAAGGCGGAGGCGACCGAACGTCCCGAGCGCGTGCCGGTCGGGGCGAGCCCGCGCCCCTTCCATGCTACGCTGAGGCACTCCATGCGCTTCCGCGCTCTTGCTTGGCTCGCCCTGCCCGCCGTCTCGCTCGCTGCTCCGGCGGCGGAGGCGTACTGCCGCAGCACGACCTGCGTGGGAGAGTGCCCTCGCGACGAGGACGGCTGCAAGACCACGGGCCTGAAGCTCTACTGGGGCGGCTCGTGCGTGGGCTTCAGCCTGCACGAGGCGTCGAGCGAGTTCATCCCGATGAAGTACTTCCGCCAGGTCGCGCAGAGGTCCTTCCTGGCGTGGACCGAGCTGCCGTGCGACTCCGGCCCGTCCTCCCTCTCCTTCTCCGAGCTGGACGAGGTGAGCTGCCACCAGACCGAGTACAACTCGGGAGGGGCCAACGCCAACATCCTGCTCTTCCAAGACACGAAGTGGGAGTACGCCGGCGTCGACAACACCCTGGCCAAGACCACGGTCACGTTCAACGACGAGACGGGGGAGATCCTCGACGCCGACATCGAGATCAACCACGCGAACAACAACTTCACCATCTCGGACATGGTCATCGACTACGACCTCGAGGCCGTGCTCACGCACGAGGTCGGGCACTTCATCGGGCTCGACCACTCGCCCGACTTCTCGGCCACCATGTTCGCGGGCTACGAGCCCGGGACGACCGAGCAGCGGACCCCGGAGGAGGACGACATCCTCGCCCTCTGCGAGGCCTACCCCGCGGAGCGCCAGGCCACGTGCGATCCTACGCCCCGGGGCGGGTTCGCGACGGAGTGCGGGGGCAAGGCCGCCGAGACGCCCGAAGAGGACTCGGAGGGGTGCTCCGTCGCCGCCCCGGGCGCCGGAGGCGCCGCGCGCGGGGGGATGGTGGGCGCACTTTCCGTATTGTTGGCGGCGCTCGTCGCGGCGAAAAGGCGGCGGGTCTTCAGCTAGGGGTTGCGTATGCTTCGTCTCGGTCTCTGGTCCAAGAAGGGCGCTCGGTCGCTCGCCATCGCCGCGCTCCTCTCGCTCGGCGCAGCCACGGGCTTCGCCGCCTGCGGGGAAGAGTCGGCTGGGCTCTGCGAGCCCGGGACCGAGGTGTTCTGCAAGTGCAAGGGGGGCTTCGACGGCACCAAGACGTGCGGCGAGGACGGCGCGACCTTCGGACCGTGCACGACCGAGGAGGGGGAGTGCCCCGAGATCGGCTCGTCGAGCGCGACCGGCAAGCCCCAAGAGTGCGAGCCCGACTCCGTCGACCCGTGCACGTGCGACGACGGCATGACCCTCGGCGAGAAGACCTGCGACTCGGAGGGCGAGGGCTTCGGGCCTTGCCTGGTCTCGGGCGCCGAGTGCGCGGCGGCCGGGACGAAGGGCTTCTTCGAGCCCTGCACCCTGGCGAACGAGTGCCTGTCGGGCATCTGCGAGGGGTTCTGCACCCGCACCTGCGCCACCTACCAGGACTGCATCGAGAGCGACGACGTCTACGGGGACTGCGTGGACTTCGGCAGCGCCGGCCAGCTCTGCGCGCAGTACTGCTTCAACCAGGAGGACTGCGGCGCGTTTGGCTACGCCGAGGACGTCCTCTGCGGCGGGACCACGGACGTGAACGACCCTTCGTTCGTCTTCGCGGCGTGCGGCCGCTGGCCGGACGGCGTCTCCGGCTACCCGTACGGCACCGCGTGCGACGAGGCCGCGGGCACGGTCCTCGTCGGGGACGGCCAGGACGTGCCGGGCGCCTGTCACCTCGGCCTCGCCGGCGTCCAGAACGTCTGCGACGGGCTCGAGTGCGTGAAGGGCTGCTACGAGCACATCGACTGCCCCCAGATGGACTGCTCCGCGATGGGCGGCTTCCGCGGCTGCTGCGAGTCCGACCTCACGGGGTGCATGTGACAACCTCTCCGCGCCGCCGCCCCGACGGGCCCGCACGCGCCCATGGTGGAAGCGAGGTCCCCTTGCGACGCTGGAAGCTCTTCGGTTCCCTGCTCATCCTCGGCGCCGCCGGCGCGCTCCTCGCCGCCGGGTGCGGCGACGACGGCGGCACCGGCACGGGCGCCGGCGGCGGCCCCGAGCTCCTCTGCGGGGACGGCTTCACCGACCCCGACCTGGACGAGGAGTGCGACGACGGCAACAGGGTCGACGACGACGAGTGCACGAACGACTGCTTCCTGCCGCGGTGCGGCGACGGCTCCGTCCGCGAAGAGACGGAGGAGTGCGACGACGCGAACCTGGACGACACCGACGCCTGCCTCTCGAGCTGCTTCGCGGCGTACTGCGTGGACGGCTTCGTCCAGTCGGGCGCGGAGACCAGCGACGTCTGGAACGGAGAGGACGGCGACGCCTGCTCCTCCACCTGCACGCCTGGCGTCGGCTGCGGGAACGGCATCCAGGAGGGCGCCGAGGAGTGCGACGACGGCAACACGAACGACGGCGACGGCTGCACGACGGACTGCACCAGCGCCTACTGCGGCGACGGCAAGCCCCACGTGGGCGTCGAGGAGTGCGACGACGGCAACACCGTCGACACCGACGCCTGCAAGAACGACTGCACCCTGGCGGAGATCCTGAACTTCGGCTGTCCCGGGACGGCCGTCACGGTGGCCGACGGCAGCCCGCAGACGCTCGGGGGCAACACCGCCGACTCCACCGACGCCTACCAGGGGTCCTGCGGCGGCGTGGGCGCCCCGGAGGTGGTCTTCGAGATCACCGCGCAGTCCGACGGCATCATGGTCGTGGACATGATCGCGATCAACAACGACCTCGATCCCGTGCTTCACATGCGGAGCCAGTGTGACGGCAGCGCGAGCGAGATCGCGTGCGCCGACTCGACCTTCCTCGGCGGGTACGAGTCGATCACCCAGGCGGTCATCGCGGGCGGGACCTACTACGTGATCGCCGACGGCTGGGACGGCTCGAGCGGGGAGTTCCTGCTGGGCGTCACGCTCCTCGGCGGCGTCCCTGGCGACCAGTGCCCCGGCGTGAACATCCCGCTCGCCGGGCTCAACCAGACGTACTCGACGTCGGGCAACACGGCGTCCGCGAACGCCGATCTCTCCGGGACGGGCGTCTGCTCGTCCTCGAACACCCCGGACGTCGTCTACCAGGTGACCGCGCCGCAGAACGGAAAGATCGTCGCGGCGCTGGATCCGTCCTTCGACGCTTCGCTCTACGCGCGCTCCACCTGCACCAGCCAGGCGAGCGAGCTCGGCTGCTCGGACACCGGGTTCGTCGGGGAGCTCGAGCTGCTCACCATCCCGGTGACCTCGGGGCAGACCGTCTACTTCGTCGTGGACGGCTGGATGGGTGACGCAGGCCCGTACAACATCGACTTCACCCTCATCCCGCCTTGACGGGCGCCGGCGTGAGCCCGCTCGAGGCCCTCCTCCTCGGCGTCCTGGAGGGCCTCACGGAGTTCCTCCCCATCTCCTCGACGGGGCACCTCGTCTTGCTCGGGCGAGGCCTCGGCCACGAGGACGACGCGGCCAAGTCCCTGGCCATCGTCATCCAGCTCGGAGCTGTGATCGCCGTCGTCGTGTACTACCGGAGCCTGCTCTGGGGGCTCGCGCGTGGCGTGGCCCGGCGGGATCCGGAGAAGATCAGGCTCGCGGCGTCCCTCGGCATCGCGTTCGTCCCGGCGGCTGCGCTCGGGTTCTTCTTCGGAGGCGCGATCAAGGAGCACCTGCTCCGGCCCCGCCCGGTCGCCGTCGCGGCCATCCTCGGCGGCGTCGTGATGATCGGGAGCGAGCTCTACCTGCGCGGACGGCTCCGCCCCGCCGAGCAAGACGTCCACGCCGTCCGGCCGCGGCAGGCCGTCCTGGTGGGGCTCGCCCAGTGCTTCGCGCTGTGGCCGGGCATGTCGCGCTCCATGACGACCATCCTCGGCGGGCAGCACGCGGGCCTCACCACGTCCACCGCCGCGGAGTTCTCGTTCCTCCTGTCGATCCCCATCCTCGGCGCCGCGACCGTCTACGATTTGGTGAAGAGCCGCGACGTCCTCCTGTCGCAGCCTGGGGGCGCTGCGGCCCTGGGCGTCGGGCTCGTCACGGCGTTCGTGGTCTCATGGGCCGTGATCGCGGCGTTCCTGCGTCACTTGAAGCGGATCGGCCTGATCCCGTTCGGCATCTACCGGCTGATCCTGGGGGTCGTGGTGATCGCCCTCGCGTGGTGAGGGCGGCCCCGAGGCGCGCAGGGACGGCCCGGGCGCGAGGTCGCTCGCGCGCCCGGGCCCATGTCACGGGGATCAGTGGGCGAGGCAGGCGCCGGTCTCGTCACAGCAGAGGTCGAGCGCCCCGGTGCACGCCGCCCACGTGCCCTCTTCGTCCACGCCGACGCCGAGGCAGTCCGTCACCTTCTCCAGCTCGTAGCAGGTGCCACCGTCGAACAGCTCCGGGTACAGCGCCGGCATGGCGTCGTCGCAGTCGAGGGAGTAGAGCTCGCCGCCCGAGCACACCAGGATGTGGTCGCCGTCGCACTCCGAAGCGCCGTCGGGCACCCCCTCGCACGGATCGCCCTGGGCCGGCGGAGCGGCCTTTCCCTTCTGAGCGGCCGAGATCGTCTTGGGCGCCGCCTTGTTGCTGGAGGGAGACACGGTCTTGCTGCCCTCTCCCCCCTTGTTGCCCTTCGTAGGGTCGCCCGTGGCGCCCTTCTTGTCGGGGAGCTTCTTCTTTCCCTGACCCTGCGCGGACGCCGTCGCGGCGCCCCCCGCGGCGGGCGCCGGCTCACACGCGGGCGTGGCGACGAGGACGAAGGCGATGGAGAGGAGCGTTCGGGGATGGTACATGGCGCGATCTCCTGCGGCATTTCGGTGTTGTGGGTGCATGGTCGTTCCGAGCTGCTCCTCGAGGGACGCTCGGGGAGCATTCGGCGCAAGAAACTTTGAGCAGCAACTACATCGAAGGATTCGGCCGTCGACGAGGCTCCCCCGACGCGACGTGGGTCGCGGCCTCTCGCCTCGGATCGGTCGAGCAGCGCCTCAGGGCGCGGCGATGCGATCGGCCTCGCGGAGCCCCGAGAGGTAGGCGCCGTGGACGGTGCCGTAGTCTTGCCGGTAGGTCGCCTCTCCCGCGAAGAGGATCCGCTCGCCCGCGGGCTCGGCGAGGATGTCGAGGTCGTCGAACGAGGCGCCCACGGGGACGTAGGAATAGGATCCGAGCGCGTGGGGGTCGGCTTGCCAGCGGGTTCGGACGAAGGCGCTCGGATCGGGAACGGAGGCGCCGTACATCGCGCGCAGCACGTTCATCACCCGCGCGAGCGCGTCCGCGTCCGAAGTGAGGGCGTCGTCGAAGCGACCGGCGGTGAACGCCACGAGCACCGGAACGGACGTGGCCGCGCTCAGATCGAGCATCACGGGGAACTCGCCGCGCAGCGAGGACATGTAGCCCACGAACTCCCGCTCGGGCCCCCAGAACGGGCTCTCGAAGGCGAGCGCGAGCTTGTTGAGCGCCCCCATGGCGAGTCGATCGATGGCGCCCCGCTTGCGCTCGGAGAGCTCGGGGGAGAACGCGACCTTCCCCGCCTTGAGGACGCCGAGGGGCAGCGTGACGATGACGTGCTCGGCTTCGAACAGGCCGGCGGACGAGTGGACCACGACGCGCCCCGGCTCCTCCACGATGCGCTCGACGACGGTACCGAGCCGGACGTCGAGCCCCGCCGCGAGGTACGTAGGGATCGCGTCGTACCCCGCTGGAAACAGCAGGTCCTCTCCGCCGGTCCCCTCGGGCTCCGCGAGCAGGTTCCACACCGAGAGCTTGGCGGCGTCCACACCGGGCGGGAGCTCGACGCGCGCCGCCACCGCCCAGTCGAGCGCGCGCCGCTCGGCTGCGGTGAGCGCCTCGCCTCCGAGGACCGCCTGGAGCGCTGCCTCGACCGTGACGTCCGATCCCTGCGACCCGCCGTACGACTCGACCTCCCCGAGGAGCGCCTCGAGCTCCGAGTCGATGGCCGCGAGCTCGGAGTCGGACAGCCTCGTCCCCGGCGCGTCGAAGAGGCTGACGCTCGTGTAGTCCGTCGTGCGGGTCGCGAGGCCGAGGGTCTTGGCGAGCGCCTCGATGGGGTTCGCCGTTGCCCCGTGGATCCAGGTCGCGCCCAAGTCCACGGCCGCGCCGAGCGAACGGTCGGTCCAGACCCGCCCCCCGACGCGATCGCGCGCCTCGAGGACGGTCACGCTCGAGCCCCGCGCGACGAGCTCCTTGGCCGCGGCGAGCCCGGCGACCCCGGCGCCCACGACCACGACACGGCGCCCGTCGGGCTCGGGCCCTTCCTTCGGTCGGGTCGAGCCGGTGCAGGCGCCCGTGGCAGCGAGAGGCGCCGCCGCTGCAAGGCGCAGGAGCGCTCGCCTCGAGAGCGGGCGCTTGGCGGGATGGGGGCTGGGGCGGTAGTTCATGGCGTTTTCCGGGTAGAGTCGACCTGTGGGAGATTGTTGGGCTTCTCGACCTGATCCGCACCTGATCTCGTCCCATTTGGCATCCCCGCGGGATCACGCGCTCTGCCAGGGGCTCGGCGCGTGAGGCCGCGCGGGCGAGCGGCCCGGTCACCCTTCCTGGGGCGGGAGGCCGAGCTCGCGGCGCTCTGGTCCTTCCTCGACTCCGGTCGCCGGCTCGTCGCGGTGATCGGCCCAGGGGGCGCGGGCAAGTCACGCCTCGTGCAGGCCCTCATCGATCGACGGTTGCGCGAGGCCTTCCACGAGCGACTGTGGGTCGTCGACCTGGCCGCCGCCCGCGGGGCCGGCGGCCTCCTCCGCGAGCTGGCGTTCGCCCTCGACGTGTCTTTCTCGCTGGGCTCGAGGGCAGACTCGACCCTCGCGGCGACGGCGGCGTACCTGCGCGCGCAGGGGCGCGCCAGCCTCGTCGTGGACAACGCCGAGACCGCCGCGGACGAGGGCATGGCCACCCTGAGCGCGCTCCTCGACGCGGCTCCAGAGCTCGTGGCGGTCGTCACCTCCCGCGAGCGCCCGCGACTCGACGGCGAGTGCGTCCTCGAGCTCGGCCCCCTCCCGGTTCCCGACGAGGGCGCCGACCCGGGCGCCATCCGCGCCTCGCCGTCGGTCGCGCTCTTCCTCGAGCGCGCTGCCGCCGCTCGGCCGGCGCACGCGCCGAGCGACGAGGACTTGGTGCGCATCGCGGACATCGTGAGGCGAGTCGACGGCATGCCGCTCGCGATCGAGCTCGCCGCGTCGAAGATGGCCGTCCTCGACGCTCGTGGCTTGGCCTCGCGCATCGGCGCCGACCTCTCGATCCTGAAGAGCGCTCTCCGAGACGCTTCGCCCCGAGGCTCCAGCGTCGACGGATCGATCGCGAGCTCCTTCGAGACCCTCACGCCACGCGAGGCCGCGGCGCTGGAGGCGTGCTCCTGCTTCCGAGGCGGCTTCGACCTCGAAGCCGCGGAGGCCGTGCTCGAGCCCGGCGAGGGGACCAGCGTCCTCGAGCTCCTCGAGCGCCTGCGGGACCGGTCGCTGCTCTCGACCCGCGAGGACGAAGGAGGCGGCGTACGCTTCGTGATCTACCAGACGATCGGGGACTACGCGCGGAGCCGGCTGGAGGCGCGCGACGCCGCCGCCGCGGATGCGCTCTGGCGTCATGCCCGCTACTTCGCGTCTCGCGGACTTCGGGACGCGGAGGACTACTGGCGGACCGGGACGCGGGAGACCTTCCTGCGCGCCGCGCGCGAGCGCGAGAACCTCTTCGCCTGCTGGCATCACCTCGCGGAGCGCGACGGCCCGGGCGATCTCTTGCTCGCCGCGGCGCTGGCGCTCGATCCGATCGCGGCCGTCCGCGGCCCCCTCGACGAGCACGCCTCCCGCCTCGAGCGCGCACTGCGCGCCCCACGCCAGGACGTCCGCGCTCGCTCCACCGGGCTCGCGAGGCTCGGAGGGACCCTCCTCGCCATGGGCAGGACCCGGGACGCACGCGCTCTCCTCCGCGCCGAGCCGGAGCCTGGTCCGATGGCGCGCGCAGTCGAGCTCACCGCGCGCGCGGAGCTCGAGCCCGCCGAAGAGGTGCGGTCCGCGGCGGAGGAGCTCATCGAGGCCGCGCGAGCGAGCGACGACGCGTCGTCCGAGCTCCGAGCGCGCCTCCTCCGCACCGAGCTTCAATCACGCGCCGGGTCCGTCGACGAAGCGCCCGAGCGCGCCGGGATCGCCGCCTCCTTCGCCGCGCGAGGCGCCGTGGAGGACGGAGCCTCGGCGACGCTCGCGCTCGCTCGTGCCCACGCGGAGAGCGGTCGTCCGGGCGAGGCCCTCGCGTGTCTCCGCCGCGGCCGCGTGGCCCTCGATCGCGTCGCCGCGCCTGCGCTCGCGGTCCAGGCGAGCATCCTCGCGGCGCGCGCCCTCGTCGAGCTCGGCGAGGCGGCCCCGGCCGCGGCGCACGCGCGCGAGGCGGCCGACGCGGCCCGGCGAATCGGATCCCCTACGCTCCTCGCGGCCTCGCAGCTCGCGATCGGCCTGGCCGCCCTCGAGGCCGGCGACCTCACGACCGCAGAGCGAGAGCTCCGCGCGTCCGAGCAGCACGCGAGCCCCGACGACTTTCCCATGCTCCACGCGGAGTGCCTCGGCTTCTCGGCGCTCGCCGCCTGGGAGGCCCGGCGCGACGCGAGCGCGATGGGGGCCATGACGCGAGCCGCGGAGATCCACGGCGCCCTCGGGGCGCGCCTCCTCGCAGGCGCGTGGAGCGCTGGGCTCGGGGCGGCGCGCGCAGAGATCGGCGAAGCGACGTTCGCGGCCGCCGCGCACGCGAAGGCCCGCGCGTGCCACGCCGGCCTCACCGGCCCGATGGTCGAAGCCGCCGCCATCGAGCGCGCCCCGTTCGATCTCGCGTTCCCCGACGCCGGAGGCCGAGGCCGCGCGCGCTCGGACAAGCAGAAGGCGGTGATCGAGCTGATCGCGCGGGCGCTCGCGCCGGATCCCGGCGCCGAGGAGGGCATGGCGCTCGTGAAGCGATCGTTCATGGTCCGGCGCGCGTGCCGGCGCGCCTTGCGGGCGCTCCCCAACGACGGCTGGCGCCTGGCGTGGGGGCGCGCGCTCGACCCCACGGGCCGATCGCTGGTGCTCGATCCGAAGACGCGCACGCTCCGCGCCCCCAGCGCGGAGTGGAGCGTCCTCGGCGGGAAGCGCCAGCTCTGGCGGCTCCTCGAGCTTCTCGCCGCGCGATCGGAGGAGCAGCCCGGCGCGACGATCCCCGTCGTCGAGCTCGTGCGGGAGCTCTGGCCCGAGGAGCGCATCCTGCCGGACGCGGCGGCGGGCCGGGTCTACTCGGCCGTCGCGCAGCTGCGGCGGCTCGGCATGCGGGACCTGGTCGAGCGCGCGGAGGACGGCTACCGGCTCGACCCGAGCGTCAGGGTGGTCCGCGTCCCGTCGGCGGTCTGAGCGGCGGCCCGCACGCGCGCCGCGTCCGCCTGCGAGGAGGTGCGCCCGAAGCCCTCCAGCGCCAGCCGAAGCGCCCGCTGCCGAGCCTTGCCGGCGCGGAGCGTCGCGAGACGCTCCCACGTCCGCGCCATCTCGTAGCGCATCCCGAGGGAGCGGAACGCGCCCGCCGCCTCCCGCAGGAGCTGGTCGGCCGACCTGGTCCGCCCCTCGCTCGCCGCCACCATGCCCTCCGCCCGCAGCAGCGCCGCCCGATGGGCAGGGAACGGGCGCGCGCGTCGGCGCGCGAGGCGGAGCATGGCGTGGGGCGGCTCGCCGCCGTGAGCAGTCGGCTCGGCGGCGCGCAGCTCCGTGAGGTCGACGTAGGCCCGCGCGACCTCCTCCTGCGCCAGCTGCGCCCGCTCCGCGCGAGCGACGGCGGCCTCGAGGGCGTCGCGCGCGGCGTCCCACCGGCCCTCCGCAGAGCTCAGCTCCCCCCTCATGGCCCCGAGCATGACGTGCACGACGTGGTCGTCGAGGTGCGCGGCGCGCCCCACGGCGAGCTCTGCCATCTCCCGCGCCCGCGCGAGATCACCGCGGCGGAGCCACGCCGTGGCGAGGTGGCGGAGGGACGTGACGATGCCGCGGATGTCGCCGATGCGCTCGCTCAAGCGGAGCGCTCGCTCGGCGGCGTCGATCGCTTGCTCGTGGGAGCCCACGTAGAGGTACGCGTACGCGAGGTTCTCGTAGGCCGCCTCCAGCGTCGAGACGTCGCCGACCTCGTCGTAGAGCGCGATCGAGCTCTTGAAGTGCTGCACGGCGTCCGGCCAGCGCGCCTGGAAGACCGCGCAGACTCCCGCCATGAGCTCGGCGGGCATCCTCGCTGCCGTGTGCCCGTGCGCGACGCAAATCTCGACCGCGCGCTCCGCGTAGCGGCGCGCCCTGCGCGGCGCCGTCGAGGCGAAGAGCGGCCCATGGTGCGAGAGCGTCTCGGCCGCCTCGGCGGCGTCGGGGATCTTCCGAGCCGTTCGCAAGGCCAGCTCGTGGCAACGGATGGCGGCCCGAATATCGAAGGAGTACTCGATGTACGCCAGTCGGTTGAGGAGACGCGCGCGAAGCCGCTCCACGCCGCGCTCCGACGCGGCCACCGCGCCGCGCCGCGGAGTCGCGCGTCCGCGGAGGAGGCTCAGGGCGCGCGAGACGGCGCGGCGAGCGGCCAGCAGATCGCCCTTCGCGAAGTGCGCACCGCCGACCCGGCCCATGAGCGTCGCGCGCGAGACGGCGTCCGTCGCGAGGGCGCGCGCCGCACCGAGCGCCTCCAGCGCCTCGTCCGCCCGGCCGAGCCGCACCAGGACCTCCCCCATCCCCTCCAGCACCTCCCTCCGCGTCTCGCGAACCAGGCTCCGCCGCAGCGCGTCCGGGAGCTCCGCCTCGCTGGTCCTGGCGGCGCCGCTCGCCGCGAGGAGCGAGCGGGTCACAGCGCGCCCGTCACGCGCGGTTCGAAGGACCCGATGTGCGTGCTCGAACGCGCGCAGCGCCTCCGCGTTGGCGCACCGGTCGCGCGCCTCCCGCGCGACGAGCAAGAGCGGGCCGAGCGCCTTCACGTCCTCGCCCGCGGCGAGCCAGTGGCTCGCGATGACGGCGGGCTGCGGCCGCGCGTCGTGAGCCTCGAGCGCCGTGGCGGCGGAGCGATGGAGCGCGGAACGGCTGACGTCGTCGAGGAGCGAGTACACGGCTTCCCGCACCTTGTCGTGCGTGAACCTGAGCCGCACGCCGACCGACGACAGCAGGTGTCGCGCCACGAGCTCACGCGCGCCCCCATCCAGCGCGGCGTCGTCCATGCGCGTGAGCGCTCGCAGGAGCTCGAAGTCTGCCTCACGGCCAGCGACGCTCGCGGCGTCGAGGATCGTCCGCGCCGGAGCCGGCAAGTCGGCGAGCCGACGGCATACGAGGTCATGAACGGTGCGCGGAAGGTCGATCTCCGCGAGGGCGCTCTCGTCCACGGCGAGGCGCCATCGCCCGGAGGCGTCGCGCTGGATCATGCCCTCCTCCATCGCGGCGCGGAGGTACTCGGCCGCGAAGAACGGGTTGCCCTCCGCGTGCGACGCCAGCGTGCTGAGCAGCAGCGGGGACGCCTGCAGCGCGAGCATGTCGGAGGCCATCGCGGAGATGGCGTCGTTCTCGAGGCGTAGGAGGTCGACCCTGGCCATCGCCCCCGCGCGGGCGAGCGCCTCGACGGCGGCAGGGATCTCCTCCGCGCGCACGGTGACCACCGCGAAGAGCGGAGCGTGGGCGGGCTCCGGACCGAGGGCGAGGCGCTCGAGGAAGGCCAGCGTCAGATCGTCGGCCCACTGCAGGTCATCCATCACCAGCAGCACCGGCCCTCTCGCAGCGAAGTCGCCGAACATCGCCGCGATCTCGTGGGCGACGCGCGCCCGGCGTGCCTCGGCGGGGACGTCGGGGCCGGAGGGCGGCGGGCTCGCCGCCGCGGCCAAGGCGCGGAGCTCCGCGTCGTCGCAGGAGGCGAGCGTCTCCAGGAGGGCCTGCCGACCCAGGAGGACGCGCTCGGTCTCTTGGGCGCCGACGGCTGCGCACTCGTCCGCGATGGCACGGAGCGGCTTGAGGAGGGGCTGGAGCGGGCGCGCGGCGGCGCTCCCGGCGCCGACGGGAGGTGGACACTCGCCCATAAGGACGCGGGTCCGGCGCGCCCCCGCGCGCCGCGCCAGCTCGAGGACGAAGCGGGTCTTGCCGACGCCGCTCTCGCCGACCACCAGGGTCACGCCGCCACGATTCGCGTCGAGGCTCCTCACCATCGCGTCGTCGATCGTGGCAAGCTCCGCCGTCCGCCCGACGAAGCTCGGCCGGTAGAGGTAGCGGCGGGGTGTTCTGGGCGCGTCGTCCGGCGCCGGATGTTGGCCCAACGACTCGGTGAGCACGTGCTCCAGCCGCGCGGCGACGTCTTCGGCGTAGCCAAGGCGGTCGCGCGGCTCCTTCGCGAGGAGACGGAGCACGAGATCGTCGATGGCCGCGGGCAGGCCGCCGACGCGCTGGGAGGGGGGCGCGGGCGCGCGGTGGAGGTGCGCTCGCAGCACGGCGTCCACGCGCCTGTCGAAGAACGGCGGGCGCCCCGTGAGGAGCTCGTAGAGGAGGCACCCCATGGCGTAGAGATCCGCGCGCGCGTCGACCGTGTCGCCGGCGATGACCTCGGGCGCCATGTAGGCGACCGTCCCTCCAGGACGAGACGCCATGTTCAACGTGTCCCGGGCGGTACGCCCTCCGAAGGCGGTGGCGAGCCCGAAGTCCACGAGCACGACGCTCCCGGAGCCCGTGACGATCACGTTGTCCGGCTTCACGTCGCGGTGAACGAAGCCCTCGCCGTGGAGGTAGGCGAGCGGCGCGCACAGCTTGCGTCCGAGGTCGAGCACCCGGGCCAGGCGGTCGGCGCCGGCCGCGCCCTCGCCCCAGGGCGAGGGCCGGTCCGAGGCCCACGGTTGTTCCACCCCGCGCGCGTGCTCGCCGGCGGTCGCCGGAACCGTGTCGCCGGACGTGGTGTTCGCCGGCGAGGCCCCGCGCGCGGGAGAGTCGGCCACGGTACCGTCGGTGTCGTAGCGACGGGCGTCCGGGTGGTGCGCGAAGACCTCCTTCCGGATGGCGGACAGCGGTTGGCCGGCGATGAACTCCATCGCGACCCAAGGCGCCCCCGCCGCCGACCCGACCTCGACGATGCGGGGGATCCCCGGGTGCGAGAGCGCGGCGAGCGCGCTAATCTCTCGGCGGATGGCCGGGACGAACGGCTCGCCGCGGACCAGCAGGGTCTTCAGCGCCACCTCCTGCCCCCCGGTGGATCGAACGGCGCGATAGACCGTCCCCATTCCCCCCGCCCCGATGAGAGCGAGCACGCGGTACGGGCCGATCTCCGATGGCAGCCTCGCCGCATCTCTCTCCGGCATCGCGGAGGATGGTACCGCCGAGGAATCGCCGTTCCCATGCTGGTGCGAGGGCGGTCCGCCGGCCTTCGCAGCGGCCGGAGCTTCCTCGCCGCCGCGTGGCGCGGACGGGGCGCCGCAGCCGCGCCTCAGTCCGCCGACCTCGGACTCCGCCCAGCGGCGAGGGTCGTCGACAGGGCGAGGAGCGCGCCGAACGCCTGCAGCGACTCCGTACGGATCTCGTCATGGTCGAGATCGCGGACGACGTCGCGCGCGATGGCGAGCATCCGCCGGCGCAGCTCCTCTTGGTCGGCGTCGGGTCCGGCCTGCGCCGCGTCCTCCAAGACCGCGAGCAGTCGCTGGTTGTGGTCATCCGCCGTGTTCTTCTGCTTGCCCTCGAGGCGCGCGCGGACGACCGCGAACAGCGACCACGCGATGCCGGCGAGCGTGATGAAGAGGCCGATGGGCTCGGCGTAGGTGACGAAGAAGCCGGGCTTTTCGCGATCGAAGTAGGCGAGCGCCCCGGCGTGTGCAGGAGCGCTGACGGCGTCCGAGGCGCCGGGCGGCTTGAGCGCGACCGCGGCCGGGAACCGCCGCGCGAGCCCGCGCCGGTGCTCGACGAGCACCCGTGCGAGGTCCTCCGCGCGCGACGCGTCCAGGTCCTGCCGCGCCAACAAGACCGTTTCGACGCCCACGGTCTCGATGTCCCGGGCGGGGGACGGCGGGCTCGGGCCATAGAGCCCCTCGGGGATCGTGGCCGCCGTGAGGTAGGGGTGCGCGGCACGCAGCGCCGCGACCTGGTCGATGGGCACCAGCGTCCCCCCCGCCTCGAGGACCGCCCGGCTGCCGCGGTCCCCCGGCTGGTCGACCCGGAACACCGCGTCGACCTCGCCTCGCGCGAAGACCTGGGCGAGCTCGTCGGACTTGACGTGGACGAGCGTGAGATCCCCTTCGGACAGCTGGAAGTGAGAGAGGAGCGTCTGAAACGAGAGCGCGGAGCCGCCCCCCTTCGGGGGGAGCCCCACGCGCTTCCCGCGCAGATCGGCGACCCCGGTGATCTTCGCGCCTGGCGCCGCGACGAGGTGGAACAGCTGCGGGTAGACGAGGACGATCGCTCGAGCCGACGGCGGGGGCTCCACGTCGTTCTGTGCGAGCGCGAGGTCCACGGAGCGGGCGCCGAGGAGCGCCAGGTTCTCCGCCGCGCCTTCGGTGACCACGATCTCGAGCTTCATGCGGGCCCCCTGCTCCTCCAGCACCTCCGCGAGCGCGCGCGCGAACGCGTGGCCCTGGCCCGTCTCGGCGCCCGCGGCGATCCGCACGACCGTGACGCTGGTTCGTCGCCAGACGATCCATCCGATGACGACGACGAAGAGGAGCGCGCAGATTGCGACGACCACACGAGAGACCTTCTGGGTGCCGAGCATGTCCGGAAGAGGAGCGCGGGCCGCCGCCGCGTTCAAGACAGCGCCCGCCGGGTCGGGCGCCGCGGAGGGGGTGGCGCCGCCCGTGCGGGGGCCCCGTCGCAGGGCGGTCCATCGCGTCGTGACTGCCGACGTGCGGCGCGGCTCCGTGGTAGAGATCGTCCGTAGGTCCGTTTCCACGAGCCGCCAGCCCGACGGGGAGCACGCTGATCATGACCGTCCACGCGCACGAGCGCGATCAGGTAGCCGAAGCCCACGCTCGGCGTGGGCGCCCCCTCTTCCTCGTCGCCTCGCTCTTGGCGCTCGGCGCCTGCAGCGACGAGGGCGGGACGTCGTCGAGCTCCGGAGGAGGGTCCGCCTCGTCGGGCGAGACCACGTCCTCCCCCACCGGCGCGTCGGTGACGAGCAGCACGACGAACGCGACAGGCGGCGGGGGCGGCCCGCCGACGTGCTCGGGCAAGACCGGCGTCGCGGGGGACCGAGACTACGACGTGATGGTCGGGGACCTGGACAGGACGTTCCGAGTCCACGCGCCGCCGTCGTACGACCCCACGAGCCCGCACCCGGTCGTCTTCGTCTTTCACGGCTACACCGAGACGGCCTCGCAGATCGAGGACATCAGCAAGATGACGCCCGAGGCCGACGGCCGCGGCTATCTCGTCGTCTACGCCGAGGGCATCAACACCGGCTGGAACGCGGGGGCCTGCTGCGGCTCGGCCGCTTCGATGGAGGTGGATGACATCGGGTTCGTGGTCACGATGCTCGACACGCTCGAGAGCGACTACTGCATCGACGAGAGGCGCGTCTTCTCCTCGGGGTTCTCCAACGGGGGCATGCTCTCGCACCGGCTCGCCTGCGAGCTCTCGGACAGGATCGCGGCGATCGGTCCGGTCGCGGGCACGATGGCCATCGATCCTTGCGTCCCCTCACGGGCCGTTCCCGTCATGAGCTTCCACGGCACGAGTGACCCCGTGGTGAGCTATTCCAACGGTGGCTTCTCCGGCGCCGACGGCGCCGTCCAGACCGCCACCGACTGGGCGGCGCGCAATGGCTGCGCCTCCGCGTCCACCGTCACCTTCCAGCAGGGCGACGCCGAGTGCGAGACCTGGACGGGCTGCGACGCCGGCGCCGACGTCACGCTGTGCACCCTCACCGGTGGAGGCCACCAGTGGCCGGGCGGCAACTCCGCTGGCCCTGGTGGCACCATCAACATGGACATCTTCGCGAGCGCTGCCCTGCTGGATTTCTTCGACGAGCACCCGATGCCATGAGGCCGGCTCACGCTCCCGCGTTTCCGCTCGGGGCCCGAGGCGCTCGCCGGCAAGGCGACCCGGGACCCTGAACGGGGACTTCGCCGGGGCGAGGGGCCAAAGTCGCCGCCAGACCGAATCCCCTACCGATCTGCCTCTTGACGAGGGAAGGATGCGCCATCTAGAGCGTACTCTCCGCCGCTCTAGAGGAGGTTCCGATGGTTCGTGTCATCAGGTCGGTCGCTGCGCTCGCTCTCTGCTCGGGGTTCTTGCTCGCCGCGTGCGGCGGCGGGTCCTCGGACAAGGCCGAAGGCCCCGTGGACACGTCGAACCTGGCGCCCGCCCCCGACATGACGATGTTCGTGAAGGTCGAGGCCGGCTCCAGCGAGGCGCAGCAGTTCCTCCCGAACGTCAAGACCGCCCTCACCAACGCGTTCACCGCCGCGGGCTACAAGCTCGTCGCGTCGGAGGACGCGAAGCCGGACATGGTCGCGAAGGTGACCGTCAACGCGACCGAGGAGCAGTCGGTGTTCCAGGTGCAGGTGAACGGCAAGGTGCAGTCGAGCTTCAAGGTCCAGCTCGCGGCCTCCTTCGTCGCGTCCGCGGACGCGGCCGTCATCGATCAGGCGACCAGTGAGTTCAGCGGCAAGGACGGCGCCGTGGAGCAGAAGGCGATCGACAAGATCATCGTCCACCTCGGCACCACCGGGAAGCTCAACACCTACGCCAGCAACGCCAAGGCGAAGGTCCAGGCGGCCGAGGACGACCTCTGGAAGGCGGCGAACGTGGACGGCTGCAAGAAGCCCCAGTCGGCCAAGGCCTGCGACGGCGTGAAGGCCTACATCGAGAAGTACCCGGCGGGGAAGTACACGGCAGAGGCGCGCCAGGCGATGACCGACAGCGAGGCCGAGATGGCCAAGATGAAGGAAGAGGAGGCCTGGAAGGCCGCCGCCGCAGATCAGTGCAAGAAGCCGACGAAGTCGTACGACTGCAAGGGCGTCGAGGAGTACCTCTCGAAGTTTCCGACGGGCGCGCACGCGGCGGACGCCAAGGCGGCCATGAAGGCGTCGGAGTCGGCGCGCGAGGCGCTGAAGAGGAAGGAAGACGCGACGAAGAAGCAGGCGAACAAGGAAGACTGCATCAAGGACTGCCGCAGGTCGTACGAGACCTACGCGGCGTTCGAGATCCTGGTCGCCCGCTGCGTGCAGACCGAGTGCTCCTGATCGCGGCGCGATGACGGATCCCAAGGGGCCGGGCCGAGCGGGGGGGCGCGAGCTGGACGACGGGTCGAGCGACGGGCTGGTCCCGCTCGCGTCGCTCGATCCGATGGATGCGACGAGCTTCGACGCGCTCTTGTCGGCGATGTCGAAGACCGCCTTCAGCGGACGCTCGCTGGGTGAGGCCGCCGACATCCTCACGGAGATGACGCGCGACCCGGACTGTTTGGTCGTCGCCACGTTCTCGGGCGCGATGACGGTGGCGAAGATGGGCAAGATCATCGTCCGGATGATCGAGGCCGGGATGATCGACTGCGTCGTGTCGACGGGGGCGCTCATGGCGCACGGCCTGAGCGAGGCGGTCGGTCTCACGCACTTCAAGCACGACCCCAGCGTGTCCGACGAGGTGCTGTTCCAGAAGGGCTACAACCGCGTCTACGACACGCTCGAGCTCGAGGTGAACCTCAACACCATCGAGCGCTTCGTCTCGAGCGTCCTGGCCACCCTCCCTCCGAGCGAGGCCTGGTCCAGCGAGAGCATCTGCCGCGCGCTCGGCAAGGCGCTCGCGGAGGGCGGTGACTCCCCCGGCATCCTCCGCAGCGCCTACCTGCGCGACGTCCCCGTGTTCGTACCGGCCTTCACCGACAGCGAGCTCGGGCTGGACGTCGCCACGTTCTTCTTGAAGCAGCGCCTGAAGGAGGTCGGTCCCTCGCCCTCACCGGAGGCGCTCTTCCAGGCCGCGGTGCCGCCGTACAACCCGTTCTTGGATCTGCTGTCGTACGCGCGCCTCATCGCGAAGAAGAAGAAGATCGGCATCTTTACGATCGGCGGGGGCGTGCCGCGCAACTGGGCGCAGCAGGTCGCGCCGTTCTACGACATCGCGGCGCACCGCCTGGGTGTGGAGCTGCCCGCCCCTCGCTTCACCTACGGGATCCGCATCTGCCCCGAGCCCGCCCACTGGGGCGGGCTCTCCGGGTGCACCTACTCGGAGGGCGTGAGCTGGGGGAAGTTCGTCCCGCGGAGCGAGGGCGGCCGCTATGCCGAGGTCTACGCCGACGCGACCGTCGCGTGGCCGCTGCTCGTCCGCGGCGTCCTCGAGCGCCTCGGCAAGGTGTAGCGCTTCAGGCGTCGGCTGGCGCGAGGCGAGCGGCTACTTCCCGCGGGCCCGCCGACCTGCGTCTCGCTGTCGGTCGCGATCGCGACGCGCCTCCCGGTGCGCGCGCGAGCGTCCGCGGCTCGATCCCTCCTCGCTGCTCTTGATGGATCCGAGGGGCCAGAGCTTGTGCTCGACGCGAGCGAGCCCGGCGCGCTCGACGACCGCGACGACGTCCTCGCACTTCTTGTAGCAAGCGTTCGACTCGTCGAGCGGGACCTCCCCGTCCAGGTTCACGAGGATGTGATCACGCGCGTACTGCTCGTTCACCTTGCGCTGATCGAGGAGCTTCACCGCTTGGCCGCGGCTCATCCGCCGGCCCGCGCCGTGGTTCACGCTGTAGGCGCTCTTCGCGGCGCCCTCGAGCGGCGTCAGGATGAAGCTGAAGTCCCGGTTGCTGCCCGGGATGAGCACCGGATGTCCGCGCTCGCTCCAGGGCGTGCCGGCGAGCGCCGGGTGGCCCGCGGGGAGCGCGCGCGTCGCGCCCTTCCGGTGCGCCCAGACGTCTCCGAGGTCCGGGTGTGTCTCGGCTTGCACGAGGTTGTGGCTGATCTCGTAGACGAGCTCGAGCGGCGCCTTGAACACTTTGTCGAACGCCTCGGCCACGGCATCGAAGATGACGAGCCGGTTCACGATCGCGAAGTTTCCCCCCGCCGCGACCGCGCTCTCGTACTCGGCGAAGTGGGGGCTGTCCGGCGTGAAGTAGCCGAGGTCCAGATCCTCGCCGCGCTCGGGGTGCTCGCTCTTCGCCATGGCGAAGTAGTTCGTCGCCAGGCCGTGGCCGAACCCGCGGCTGCCGGTGTGGAGCTGGACGAAGAGCTTGCCCGTCTCCACGCACTCCTGCAGCTCGATGAAGTGGTTGCCGCCGCCCAGGCTGCCGAGCTGAGCGAGCCCGCGCTCCGGACGCCCGGGGCCCCCCCACGGGATGTCCCACGCGTCACGGACCGGGATGCGCTGGCGCTCCGCCTTGTGGCGGTCGAGCGAGGAACCGTACTTCGCCGCGTAGAGCTCCGCGCCGCCGCCGACGAGCTCGGACAGCTCCCGCTCGCCGAGCTCGCCGAAGCGGTGGCTCGCGCCCCCGGGGCCGAGGGCGACCCGCTTCATCACCTCGCGGTGGAAGGCGAGCTTGCGATCGTACGTGGCGAGGTCCGCCGACACGTCGCTTCGGGCGCTCACCATCCCGCAGCCGATGTCGAAGCCCACCGGTCCCATGGCGAGCGCGCCGCGATCCCGATCCGTCAGGATGACGCTCCCGACGGGGACCCCGTACCCGACGTGCGCGTCGGGGGTGATGACGACGAGGCGCGCCCCAGGGAAGCGCGTCGCGCGCACGATCTGCCGGTAGAGAGCGGGCTCGGCCTGGACCAGGAGGTCCCGATCGAGGAAGAGCCGGACGGGGACGTCCCCGAGGTCTCGCGTCTCGAGCGCGAAGAACCCGCCCTCCGCGTCCCACCGCGCGAGGCTCTTCCACGCGGTCTCGTCGAGGAGCGTGAGGGGTTGCATGGGCGACAGGGACGCGGCCGGGCCGTCAGCCTGACCGTACCAGGATCAGAAGTCGGCCTGCGCGGCGCGCGCGGAAGGGGATGACGTCGTCGGGCATCCCCGACGGATCTGCCACCACCTCGCACGTCCTCGCACGCACTTCGTACCCGCCGTCGCGCTCCGAGCTGACACACGCTTGGAAGCGTGATCTCATGAGCGCACACTCAGAAGGGCGGGTACCACGATGAGCGAAGTGGCACGGGGGGTGCAGGGGGGGCGCGGACCTCTGTTCGTTCGGCGCTCGTATCGCTAGCGGTCGCGTGGGGCGCGGGTGGATGTGACGCGGAGACACGCGTGCTCTCGCACGGGACGGTCGCGGCCGAGTCGGCGCCGATCATCAACGGCGAGCTCGTGACGCCCGGCCGCTGGCCCGCGCTCGCGTTCCTCGACATCGGCAAGCTGTCCGGCGTGAGCTACTGCACCGGCACGCTGGTGGGGAGCGAGTGGGTCCTCACCGCCGCCCACTGCGCCAAGTGCGCGCTGTTCATGGAGGTCCGGTTCATGTGGGGGAGCGACGAGCCGGGGGAGTCGGGGCCGATCGGCGTGTTCGCTTCGGAGAGCTTCATCGCGCCGGGCGCGTTCAAGCTGGAGCTGCCGTGTACGGAGGCCGAGAACCAGAGCGTCGCCTACCACGGCAGAGACCTCGCGCTCGTCCACTTGGACACACCGATCCCCTCGAACCTCATCGCGCCCCTCCCGATCAAGCTCGAGGGAGAGAAGGGCTTCTCCCCGGCTCAGGATCTCCGGGGGGAGGCGCTCACGTTCGTGGGGCGAGGCCACCCGCTGCCCTTCTCGATCGACACCGACACCACGAAGATGCGCGAGGGGGAGGCCCACCTCGTCCGGTACGCTCCCCCGTTCCTCGAGCTCGGGCTCTCCTGCCCGCCCTCCGACTCTTTCGAGCCGATGGGGCTCGCGTTCGACCACTTCGGGCTGGAGGCGAGGGTCGCGAACGGCGACTCGGGCGGCCCGGTCATCGCCGGCGGCGACGCCAACCCGAAGATCATCGGCGTCGTCTCGGGCTCCGCGACCTTCTTCGAGACCTGGCACTCCCCCACGTTCACCGCGCAGAGCTCCACGTGGCTCGCGCAGATGCTCACCGGGCATGGCTCCGCCAAGGCGGACGACGACGGGGACGACGTCAGCAACTTCGCCGACAACTGTCCGCTCGATTTCAACCCGGATCAGATCGATCGCGACGGCGACTCGGTCGGCGACGTGTGTGACAACTGCACCCCGATGGGCTCCGCGACCCAGGCGCCGCCGCTCGGCGGCATCTTCTCGTCCCTCTTGCCGCCGCTCTACACCGTGGGCGACGACGAGGTGGCGGAGGAGGACTGGGCCGCGCTCCACAACACCGATCAGGCGGACGCGAACGCCGAGGCCCAGACCCACGCGCTGCGACAGCTCGACATGGGTTTCTACGACGGCGCGACGGGGGCGCCTCGGCGGGTCACCGAGGCGGACTACGTGGACGCCATGTGCTTCAACCTCGAGGGAACCCACGGCTACATCGATCGGCTGCGCAACATGGCCCGCGGCGACGCGTGCGACCCGGTCCCCGTGCCCGAGTCACGGGTGGAGGTCGCGCCCGTCGACTTCGACATCGCGCCGCCGGACTACCACTGCGCGCTCCTCACGACGTGCTGGATCGAGGCGCCGAGCGAGCTGCGCGCGCTCCCGACGGCCACGCAGCTGAATCCGCTCGCCCCCGCGGAGCAGATCGGCGCGGCCGCGTGGCGGTACTGCGAGTGCGACGATCCCCACGGCACGCCCGCGGAGCGTGCCGAGAACTGCGGCGCCACGTCCCTGTTCGACTGCGACGTCGACCCAGAGCGCTTCGGCGTGGAGATGGAGGACCTCCGATGGCGCTGGATGTCCCTCGACGCCGGACCGCCATCGGGAACCGCCGAGACACCCGCCACGTACGAGCCGCAGCCGGAGGAGGTCGGCGCCTCGTGGCGCTCCTTCGAGGATCTCGAGCGGCTCAACGAGCTGCCCCCCGGATCGCTGCCGCCGCCGCCATGGACGGAGGCGACCTTCGACGAGAACGGCGAGCTCGTCGGGGGGCCGAAGCTCCGCGGCATCCTCTGGGGGCACGCTCCGCAGCTCTTCGGCGTGCCCATTGGGGACCTCCTGCCGGCGCCGGAGGGTCGCGACGTCGCGATGCTCGCGAGCCACTATGGCTCGGCGGACTTTCGAGTCGTGCGCGGGACCAACAGCCACGAGGTGCCCGTCGCAGGGCCGAACGTGCCGTACCCGCCGTGGCTCGGCTGCCCGCCGTGCCTGTGGGGCCTCGACATGCCGTGGCTCTGGGCGGTCGACCTGGACGGCGAGATCCGGGTGACCGCCGCCCTCTCGACGCGGTCCCACGACGTCCGGCGCGTCGTGAGCCCGGCGGCCACCGCGCTGCTCTTGACCGCGGGCGAGCAGGTCCACGCGTCGGAGACCGAGGCGCAGCTCCGCCTGGCGGGGCTCGTGCGGCAGCGCCTCGTCATCGACACCTCGACCGACGCGCTCGCCGTCCTCGGGGTGATGGGCGTCGATCTCGCGGGGAGCGTGATCGCCGCCGGGCGCGAGCCCGGGGGCGTGGCGCCCGCCGGGCTGGACCTCCCCGCGGAGGGGACGGAGGCTGCGGCTCTCGCGCTGGAGCTCCAGTCGGGAGGCGGGATGCAGGCCTGCACGCGGCGGGTCCTCGCCTACTCCGCGATCCGCAACGAGGCGTTCGCCGTGGAGCGGCGCGGCGGCGAGACGCGGATCCGTTCCTGGGACGGCGCGACGGGCGCGTGGGGAGATCTCGCCCTCCACGGACCGGCGCTCGGCGTCCCCTTCGCCGCGACCTACGCGGCCCACGAGGACGCCCTCTACCTCGTGGACCGCGCGACGCCGCCGCACGCGAAGGGTCGCTTGGTCCGCGTCGTGGTCCACAGCGGGCAGGTCGAGGTCCTCACGGCGGATCTGCTGAAGGCTCACTTCCAGGGAGCGTCGCTCAGCGTCGCGCCCGACCACTCCCTGCTCCTCGCGGTGCAGCGTGGGGACAAGCAGCGGCTCGCGCACCTCGCCGTCGACGCTTCCGCCATGCGCGTCGTCGACCGGTTCGTCGGAGGGCACGGCGCCGCGTCCGACGCGCGGGAGAGCCGACACGCGATCCACTTCTTGGCGACCAAGCACGGCAAGCGGATCGCCACCTCCATCCACCGTGCCGATTTCGCGCCGGCCTCCGCGGCGCACTCGGCCCCGCCGGTGTTCTGAGCGCCATGAGGACCGCCGCGCGCGCCGCTCTGACCCTCGTCACGCTCGCCGCCGGGTGCGGCGAGGAGCAGCCGGTGAGGAACGGAGACGACTGCTACTACTGGCCGAGGCCGGCCTGGTGTCCCAGCTTCGACCACGTCGCCGCCTCCTCGTCGGCCACCGGCGGCGGGCCGCCCGCCAACACGATGGAGCCGCCGCCGGGCTGGCACCGGTGGCCGCACGCGCCCGCGGACTGCGCCATCTTCGCGCCGGACTACCTCGACGTCGTCGACCCGGTCGTCTGGGAGCCGTGTCCCTTCATGCCCGACGGGTGCGAGGTCGCGACCGCCACGTGGGCGCAGGCGTCGGGCTGGGGGTTCGGGGCGACGGACTTCGTCACCCTGGGTGCCCGCAGCACGCACTGGGTGGTGGGCAGGGTCTTGGGAGAGGCTTTCCAGGATCTGGGTTGGCGCTGGAACGAGTGGCACCACTACGTCGACGGAGAGCTGCACGCCGTCCTCGGGGCCGACGCTCGCACCGGGGCCTCCCAGTGCCATGCCTCCATCCACCTCTCCGAGGGGCAGATCGTCCAGCGGATCACGCGGACGCTCGCCCTCTCGAGCCCCTGGTTCTACGCGGAGCCCGTCGACGCGGCGTTCGACGACGATCCTGGCCAGCTCTTCGTCTTCGCCGGAGATCTCTACTCGGGCGGAGAGGTCTACCGGACCGGGGACTGGATGATCTTCGGCGAGTGGAGCCCGAGCAACAAGTACGTCGCGCGCCACGTGGTCGCCGGGTGGCAGTGCCGGGTCGGCCCGCCCGACACCGAGAAGTACCTCACGCTGCTCGACGCCCACCAGGGAGCGCCTCACTACATGGGCTGGACGGGGAGCCTGCAGAGCGCGTGGGTGCACCCGCAGCCGTGCGTCCCGGCCTTCCCGCTCTTGAAGGACTCGACCTACTCCTACGAGCACCTCGCGAGCGACGGCGTCGACTACGCCTGGGTGCGCGCCGGAGGCTACCAGGGTCAGGTCGGCAAGTTCGACACGTTCGAGCTCTTCACCGCGCCCTTCGTGGTCGACCCGGAGGCCCTGCAGCCGAGGAAGGTCGCCGACCTCACGCTGCCCGCCGTCCTCAGCGATCTGCTCGTCGTCGGCGAGGGCTACGCCGCCGTCCGCTACACGGGCGGGCAGGACGTGCGCCTGTTCCGGCTCAGCGACGGCGCCGAGCTGCAGCTCCCCATCGTGCCGGACGTCGCCTACGCACCGGGGCAGACCGGGCTCCACATCGCCGGCGGCGAGGTGTGGGTCGCCGCGTTCCCGCTGGGCGGCGCCGGCAACGATGTCCGCTGGCACTACCGGTACCGGATAGACGCGCTCGGCCCGCCGGGGGGGTGACTCACGAGAGCCGCGTCCGGGCGGGCCATCCGATCGAGACGGCCACGGTCTGAGTGACGTGACCGCCATCATGAAGCCACGCGCTGCGTGGAACCTGGCTGGTCGTTCTCGACCCGCCTGCGCCGCATCCCGGCTTGCCCGATCGGTCAGCGCACGACCTCCCGCCCCATCGCGTCCGGGCTCCGATCGAGACGGCCATCGCCCGAGGATCAGAACTCCGCTTGCCGCGGCGCGCGCGGGAACGGGATGACGTCGCGGATGTTCTCGAGCCCGGTGGCGTACTGGATCGCGCGCTCGAAGCCGAGCCCGAACCCGGCGTGCGGAACGGTGCCGTACCGTCGCAGATCGCGGTACCACCAGTAGTCCTCCTTGTGGAGCCCCATCTCCGCGATGCGCGCGTCGAGCACGTCGAGGCGCTCTTCCCGCTGGCTGCCGCCGATGATCTCGCCGATGCCCGGGGCGAGCACGTCCATCGCGGCGACGGTCGTCCCGTCGTCGTTCTGCCGCATGTAGAACGCCTTGATGTCCTTCGGGTCGTCGAGGACCGCGACGGGGCCGTCCACGAGATCCGTCAGGTACTTCTCGTGCTCGCTCTGGAGGTCGGTGCCCCACGACACGGGGAACTCGAACTTCTTCTTCGCGCCCTGGAGCTTGGAGACCGCCTCGGTGTACGTCATGCGCTCGAAGCGCGATTCGATGAGCGCGGCGATCCGCTTCTGGCACGTGGCGTCCACGAACTTCTCGAAGAACGCCATGTCGTCCTTCCGCTCGTCGAGGAGCGCCGTGAACACGTACTTCAGGAACGTCTCGGCGAGCGTGGCGTCCGCGGCGAGGTCCGCGAACGCGATCTCCGGCTCGACCATCCAGAACTCGGCGAGGTGACGCCGCGTGTTCGAGTTCTCCGCGCGGAACGTCGGGCCGAACGTGTACACGCGGCTGAGGGCCATGCAGTACGTCTCGACGTTGAGCTGGCCCGAGTCCGTCAGGTGCGCCTCCTTGCCGAAGAAGTCCTGCCCGAAGTCGACGGCGCCCTCGGTGGTCCGCGGCAGGTTCTGGAGATCGAGCGTGGAAACGCGGAACATCTGGCCCGCGCCCTCGGCGTCGGAAGCCGTGATGATGGGGGTGTGGATCCAGACGAACCCGTGCTCGTGGAAGAAGCGGTGGATCGCCATCGCCAGGCAATGGCGCACGCGCGTGACGGCGCCGACGACGTTCGTCCGCGGGCGCAGGTGAGCGACGTCGCGCAGATACTCCATGCTGTGGCGCTTGGGCTGCATGGGGTACGTCTCCGGATCGTCCACCCAGCCCACGACCTCGATCGCGCTCGCGCGGACCTCCACCGACTGCCCCTTGCCCTCGGACGCGACGAGCTCGCCCTGGACGCGCACGGAGCAGCCGGCCGTCAGCTTCAGGACCTCGTCCGCGTAGTTCGAGAGCTCCTGCGGAGCCACGACTTGGATGGGGTCGAAGCACGATCCGTCGGAGACGTGGACGAAGGAGAGGCCCGCCTTGGAGTCGCGGCGCGTCCGCACCCAGCCTTCGACGGTGACCGGGCCCGGCGCCTGCCGGCCCGCGAGGAGATCCGCCACACGGTGCTTGAGCATGACCGGCCGCGCATACCACGGCGGGCCCCCGGCCTCACCGCGCCGCGGGAGGTCAGTGCCCGTGCACGCGAGAGCGCCAGGAGAGGAGCTGCTTTCGGTTCGCCGGCTTCAGCGGCGGCGGGTGCTTCCACGCCGACACGCCGGCCTGCGAGAGCGGGAGCGCCGGAGGAGGCGGCGGGGCCGGGGCGAAGGTGCCCGAGGGCTGGGTGGCCGACTCGAACGGGGCTTGCAGCGCGTTCAGCGCGATCACGACGCCGCCTGCCGCCGAGAACGGCGCGGCGTCGTCGACGAAGCCCATCGCGTCGATCGACCGGATCCGGACGTCAGGTCCCTGCCCGCTCGGCGTCACCTCCCCCTGCGCGCCGGTGAAGAACACGCCCTCGTAGGTGGTGAGCTGCTGCTGCCCGGGCAGCGACGTGGAGAGCGGCTGCGCGCCGAGGTCGAGCATGCCGTTGAAGCCGTAGGGACCGCTCGGCGCCTGGAGCCACGCGGCGGTCAAGAAGTCGAGCTGAACTTGCTCGAAGGTCTGCCCGAGCTCCGCCTGGAAGAGCGCGGACATGTCGAGCGGCGAGCCGGACTCCTTGAAGAGATCTCCGTAGGAGCTCACGCCGTCGAGCCGTGACGCGACGTAGGTCCAGAACACGTACGCCTGCACGTACTGCGCGTAGTTGCCATACTCCCACTGCACGAGGGACTTTCCGGCCGCCAGGTCGGTCGCGTTGACGAAGTACCACTCCGCCGTCGGGTTCGAGCCGTTGACGGCGTGGACCGCGCACTCGGCCAGGCCCTCGTTGTGCCAGGACCAGTCCTCCGAGAAGAAGTCGTGCTGCTCGTTGTAGAGCAGGTGCGAGAGCTCGTGCGGCACGACGTGGCCCGGATCGAACTGGAAGTCGAGGTCCGGGACGCTCACGTACAGCATCTCCATCTCGTTCGAGTGGTAGCCCCACTCCTGGGCCACCTCGTCGCTCACCGAGTTGATGGGGCTGAAGTAGCCGCCGTAGTAGCCGTGGCCGTCGAGCCCCAGGAGCACGATGCGCCCGTTGCCGTCGCGGTCGGGCGCAGGCCCGAGGAGCTGGGTCTCGATCGGGTAGATCTGTTGGTCGAAGATCTGGATCGTCTCGGCCACGTCGTTGGCGACGACGTCGTCGGTCTCGTAGAGGACCACGTTCTGCCCGACGCCGGTCCGTCGCGCGAGCACCTCGAAGTCGCTGAAGTCGGTGAAGTCGGTGGCCCAGAAGAGCGCGGTGTCTGCGGCGAGGAACGGCCCGCCCTCGAGGTGATAGTCGCTGCCGGGCGCCTGGATCACGAGATCGTACTCCACGCCGAGCTTCTGTTTGTTCGTCGTGAGGACCAGGACCTTGGCCGCGGCGTCGAAGGTCACGGCCTCGACGGTGAGGTCGCCGTGGGCGCTCGTCAGGAGGAACGCGGCGGGGTCCTGAGGAAGACTCGAGGTGTCGCCTGCGACCCTGACCTCCACGGTGGTCTGGGTCGGGGCCGAGACGCCCGTGACCTCGCCCGGCTGGACCGGAGCGCTGCCCCCTCCGCCAGTCGCCCCCTGGGCCCCCTGGCCGCCCACCCCGTCGGGCCCGTCGTCGCCGCCCCCGCCCCCGTCCACGACGGTGACCTTGCTGCCGCAGCCGAGCATGAGGCCAAGGGCGACGAGGGTGCCGAGCGCCGCTGCCCGGGACGAACGCGAAAGCATGCTCCTATGTGGCGCCCGGGCCGCGGGAGGATCAACTCAAAATGTGGCTTTGATCCGGGCTGAGGTCAGCCGGGGGGCCGCCCTCGGCCCCGCGGATCCCGCCGCCTCGCCCACTCCGCAAGGGCGATGCCCGCCGCGACCGTGACGGGGAACGAGTGGTTGATCCCGTACATCGGGATCGCCACCACCTCCTGGCAGGCCGCCAGGATCGTCGCAGGCACCCCCTCGTCCTCGCTCCCGAGCACCAGCACCGCGGCGTCGGGCAGCTCCGCCTCCCACAGCGTCGTCGTCGCGTGGTCACGCTCGATCCCGACGAGCGGTCGCCCAGCCACGCGCCCGAGGAAGTCTCCCTCCGTCGGGCAGTCGACGATCGTCTCGTACTTGTGCATGCCCATCGCGGCCCGCTCGTAGAACGGCTCGACCCCGATGAGGAAGATCTCGCGGACCAGGAACGAGTGGGCCACGCGGATGATCGCGCCCACGTTGAACGGGTTCTTGGCCCGAACGACCGCGACGCTGACGGGCGCGCGGAGCCTCGCGAGCTCGTCGCGGATCTCCGCGGTGGAGTAGCCGAACGGCGGGATCTTCACGGGGCCGGGCTCGCGCGCGTGGTGCGCAGGTCCGCCGAGGCCACGCGGCCTACGGCTCGACCGGGAGCTGCGAGTACTGCGACCGCAGCGGGTAGATGGGGCCCTCCTTGACGGTGAGCTTGAGGGCGGTGCCGTCCGCGTGCAGGACGCTCATGGGGATCCCGGCCGCTGGGATCGATCCGAGCGTGCTCCGCACCTCGTCCGAGCTCATCCCCGAGACGGGGGCTCCGGAGAGGTCGACGATCTCGTCGCCGGGACGCAGGCCTGCGCGGGAGGCCGGGCTCGCGTCGAGGACCCGCGTGACGCGCGCGCTCGAGCGGCGGAGCTCGAACCAGAACCCGGCCCCCCAGACCGCCTTCGCGGGGCGCAGCTCGATGACGACGCCACACTCGGGGCCGAGCTCCAGGTCGAGCTCTCCGTTCATGTCGGAGACCTCGAGCTTGTAGTCCTTCTTGCAGATGATCCCGTCGTTCAGCGGGTTGCTGTCCCAGAGCTGGATGTCGAGGCGATCCCCCGCCTGGATCGCGAAGTTGCCCCCGTGCTTCGCGTCCCACGCGGGCTCGAGCGTGTCGGACGCGCTCACGGTCTTCACCACCTCCGCGCCGTCCTTGAAGACCCTCACGTACGGGTCGGGGAGGCTCCCGAACGCCTGGTCCCAGGTCTGGCCTCCCTTCGTGCGGGGAGGGACGCGGCCCTTCACCACCCGCACGTAGTGGCGGTCGCTCGGCGGGGGCGGGTCCAGCGTCATCTGCGGCGCCTTGTCGATGCGCGTCGAGAGCTCGGGGAAGACCGCCGCGCACGACGTGAGCAACGCGAGGGCCAACACGAAGGACCCGGCGAAGGCTCGGCCCGCGCGCCTTGAGGTAGTGGTGGAGAAGTTCACGAGGCCGGGGATTCTACCTCGCTCCCGCGCGATGTGCTGGCGAGTTGCGCCAAGGTCACGCACACTAGAGAGAAGAGGACTCTTTGCATGGCCAGACTCGTGGGCTTCATCGGTAACCGTCCAGATCTAGGCGCGCGCGCGCTCTGCGTGGACCCTCGCGCCTTCACGGTTCGGTCCGTTCCCGCGGCGACGGACGCGGAGGGCCCGGCGAGCGTGAGCTGGGGCATCGGCTTCTACCAAGGAGGCGAGATGCTCCTCAAGCTCCGCCCCTTCGACGAGCGGCGAGTGCTGAGCTTCTCGGAGCTCGTGCGCGACGTGAAGGCCGAGGTGCTCGTGGGCCACGTGCGCACCGCCACCGTCGGAACCCTCCGGACGGAGAACACGCACCCGTTCCGGTACCGACAGTGGCTCTTCGCCGACACGGGCACGGTGCCCGGCTTCGAGCGTCTCCGGGCGCGCCTCCGGGAGTCCCTGCCTCAGTTCCTCGCGCGCGACGTCCGCGGCGACACCGACGCGGAGCTGGTCTTCCACCTGTTCCTCTCGTTCCTCCACGACGCGGGCAAGCTCGACCGCCGCGACGTGGAGCCGACGGCCGCGTACGACGCGCTCCGGTCCAGCATCTCGCTCATCGACGGGCTCTGCGCCGAGGAGGGAGAGCCGCGCACCGCCCTCAACATCGTCGTCGCGTGCGCCGAGTACGTGATCGGCGTCCGGTGCGGGGCGGCCATGGGGTACGACGTGGTCTCGGGGCGCAGCGCCCTCGAGCGCCTCTACGGCAACGAGGGCCTGTCGCGGACGAAGATCCCCCACCTCGCCTCGGCGCGCCTCAGCGTCTGCGCCTCGGACTTCGATCAGAATCGCCTCCCGCAGGGCTGGTCCCAGGTGCCCGAGCGGTCCGCCGTCACGCTCTCCCATGCGCACGATCCGGTCATCACGCCGCTCTGAGGTCGCGCTCGTCCTGGGCCTCTCGGCCTGCGCGGCGCCGCCGTCCGCCACGTTCGTGGACGACGGGCGCCGGCGCCCGGACGGCGTCGCGGTCGATCCGCTCGAGGTGCCACCAGCGCCCAGCCACGAGGCTTCGGCGTCGGAGGGCGTCGTGGCCTTGCGGAGCCAGCTCGGGACCGAGCACGTCAGGAGCGCCACGCGCGCCTTCTTCGAGGCCGTCGCGCGCGAGGACGGCGAGGCTCTCATGCGCGTGCTCACGATGGAGTCCACGTGGTTGAACGCGAGCTCCCGGGCGCGCGAGCCGGTCTTCAGCTCCTTCGCGCGGCGGTTCGGGCGGCTGGACTATACGCACCTCGCGGGGCAGGTGTACTGGGCAGAGGAGAAGATCCTCCGCGGCGACGAGGCGCAGTCGATGTGGTCCGCGCTGGTGACCGCCGCGGGCCAGCCGGCCCGGACGCCGGCCGCGTCTCCGCCGGTGGACACCCTGGGGCCGAGCGACGTGGTGGTGCGGGTCGCGGTGTCCGCGGGGCGCACGTCGACCTCGGTCCTCTTCGCCGACAACGTCGTGCTGGCCCTGCGGCGTGACGGTGACCACTTCCTCGTCCACCGCGTGGTGGAGGACTTCACGCTGAACCCGTGATCGGAGCCAGTGACGTCGCGCCCGCGGTCGTGTACCCCCTCCCCTCTCCGTCGAGAACTTGCCCCCATGATCGGTCTGAGCAGTAAGGACTATCCAGGATGACCCGCCTCAAAGTGGCGTTCGTTGGTTCGGGTGGGGGAGCTCGGGGCCTCGCGCACCTCGGGGTGCTAAAGGCGTGCGAAGAGACGGGCATCGTCCCGACGGTGTTCGTCGGGGCGAGCTCCGGCGCGCTCGTGGCCGCCACCTACGGGCAGGACGTGCCCCTCGACGTGCTGCTCGACGGCTACCGTCTCCCGTGGCGCAGGCGGCACGCTGGGCCTCGCCTCCGCGCGAGCACGTTCCTCGGCGGCCCCAGGCTCCGCGACCTGATCGATCCGGGCTACCTCTTCTCGGGCGCGTTCTCGCTCGATCGCTTCGAGCGGTACCTCGAGCGCTTCTTGCCGATGAACGACTTCCGGCAGCTTCACAACAACGTGTTCGTGACGGCGGTCGACCTCGACAGCGGGGAGCGGGTGATCTTCGGCCCCGGGTACCGAGAGGACGTGCCGATCAGCAAGGCCGTGGCCGCGAGCTGCGCCGTCCCCGCGGTGTTCCGCCCGGTGAAGATCGGCGATCGGTATTTCATCGACGGGGAGATCGCGCGGACGCTCTCGGCGGACGTCGCGGTCGCCGCGGGCGCGAACGTGGTCATCGTGTCGAACGTCTACCGGCCCGAGAACCGCCGCCGGCCGGAGCGGCCGATCGCCCGGAGCGGGCCGCTCGCCGTGATCCGGCAGTCGCTGTCCGTCGCGCTCATGGAGAAGGAGCGCCGCAGCCTGGAGTTTCTCGCCAAGACCTACCCCAAGGTGGTCTTCCTCGACATCGCGCCGGACATCGGAGCGTTCGGCTACATGAACCGCTACTCCAGCCGCTCCCTGGTGCTTCGAGGCTATCGCACGGCGCTTCGCGCGCTGGCGGAGGCCAAGGAGCGCGGGGTGTTCAGCTCCGTCGTGTCGCCGGACAACCGGCTCAACTAGGCGGGGGCGCGCCGTGGCGTACGACGAGAAGGTGGCGGAGCGGCTTCGAGGGGCGTTCACGCGGCTCCTGTCGGAGGGCGACGACATCGAGGAGCGCAAGATGTTCGGCGGCGTGGCAGAGCTCGTGAACGGACACATGTGCGTCGGGGTCATCGACTCCGACCTCGTCGTGCGCGTGCCGCCGGCCGACGCGGACGCCGCCGTGGCGGAGAAGCACGCTCGCCCGATGGACTTCACGGGCAAGCCCATGCGGGGCTGGGTCTACGTGGCGCCCGCCGGGTTCCGCACGGACGCGGCCCTCGATCGCTGGGTGGCGTGGGGGCTCGCCTTCGTCCGGCAAGCGGGCCCCAAGAAGCCGGTGAAGCGCAGGAAGAAGCCGGTGGCCCCGAAGCGGCGGACCAGCCGCGCTACGAAGCGGGCGTGACCAAGGCGCGCGAGGCCCTCCGGGTCCTGCACCAGGAGCTCGACGCCTGCCGGGCGTGCCCGAACATGATCGGGCCCGTCGTCCACGGGCCGGCGATCACGAGCCGCGTGCTCCTCATCGGGCAGGCGCCTGGGCCACGCGAGGGGTCCTTCGGCAAGCCCTTCGCGTGGACCGCCGGAAAGACGCTGTTCCGCTGGCTCGAGGAGGTCACGGGCGCAGACGAGGAGCGCGTGCGGAGCCGGATCTACTTCGCGGCCGTGGCGCGGTGCTTCCCTGGCAAGGCTCGCGGCGGCGGGGACCGCAAGCCGGATCCGGACGAGATCGCGCGGTGCCGGCCGTTCCTCGAGCGCGAGGTTGCGCTCCTTCGGCCCACGCTCGTCGTGCCGGTCGGCGCGCTGGCGATCACCGAGGTGCTAGGCCACAAGGGGCCGCTCTCCGAGGTCGTCGGCAAGAAGACGTCGGCGCGTTACCACGGCGCCTCGGTCGACGTGGTCGCGCTCCCTCACCCGAGCGGGGCGTCGACCTGGCACCGGACGGAGCCCGGCAAGACGCTGTTGGCGGAGGCCCTCGCGGAGCTCGCGCGCCACCCGGCGGTCACGAGCGCGCTCCGCTGACCCGTCGCGGGGGCGCGCCTCACCTCGTCGCGGTCGAGGACGTGCGGCGCCCGTCCGTGCTAAGCCGAGAGCCCGATGGCAGACCACCAGCGGCCGGCCTCCAAGGACGAGCGCGCGATGAGCGCCGCCCGCGCGCCGAGCCACGCCGAGCGGTGCAGGACGCTCGTCCGCGGCGCGAGGTCGGCCACGCTCTCGACCATCGCGCGCGATCCGGCGGGCTTCCCCTACGGCTCGCTGGTCACGGTGGCCTTCGACGACCAAGGCCGACCGCTCTTCCTCCTGTCCACGCTCGCCGAGCACACGGGCAACTTGCTCGCGCGCGCGGAGGCCTCCGCGCTCGTCACCGAGCCCCTCGGGAGCCACGACCAGCCGCTCGCGCTCGGGCGCGTCACCATCCTCGGCCGCTGCGCCGGCGTGCCACCCGAGGAGGAGGCCGCGGTCCGCGCGACGTTCCTCGCGCAGCAGCCGAGCGCGAGCTACTACGTCGACTTCTCGGACTTCGGGTTCTACCGCCTCGAGCCCACGGCCCTGCGGTACGTCGGCGGGTTCGGGCGAATGTCCTGGGTCGACGCCGCGGACTACGCGCGGGCGGAGCCGGATCCGCTCGCCGACGCGGCGGCGGGCATCCTCCGCCACATGAACGACGATCACGCCAGCGCGGTCCTCGCCTACGCCACGTCGCTCGCGGGGATCGCCGCCGCGACCAGCGCGACCCTGACGGCGGTGGACCGCTACGGCTTCGAGCTGGCGGCCGCGACGCCGGAGGGGCCTCGCGCCGCGCGCCTCGCCTTCGAGGAGCCGGTCACGACCACCGACGAGGTGCGGCGCGCGATGGTCGGGCTCGTGAAGAAGGCGCGCGCGGCCGGCGCCCCCTGACGCGCGCCGTGCTAGATCGCGGGCCGTGGACGAGCAGAGCAGGGTCACGCTGAGCCGCCTCCTGCCGGAGGTCGCCGACGTCATCGGGCCTCTCGTCGACGAGTACGCCTACCTCGTGAAGACCTGCGACCAGTGGGACCTCCACCCCGACGGCTCGGCCGTCCGGACGTGGACGGCCGATTTCACGCCCGACGATCCCGGCCCGACCATCCGCAACCTCGTCCGGGTCGCCAACGCCCGCGTGGAGAAGACGTACCGGCGCATCGATCGGGAAGAGGCCCTCGGCCGCACGACCTTCGAGAAGAAGGGCAGCTGCGTCCGCGTCTGGCCGGCGACCACGATCCACGGTCAAGGCGGCGAGGCCGAGAGCCTGCGGATCGACGTGAAGCGCGCCAGCCCGGGTGGCTGCCCCGTTCCGTTCTCCGAGGTGTTCGGTCGGTTCCGGAGCGACCTCGGCGGCGCCGTGATCACGAGCGCCGCGCGAGAGCACTCGATGTGCCTCGACGCGCTCGAGCAGATCGGCGCCGTGATCGAGCGCGCGGTCATCGGCGATCTCGATCTCGCCTTCTGCGGCAACCTGTTCGCGCGCGGCTACGACGGAGACACGGAGCGCGGGTTCCGACGCGACGTCTCCGACCAGACGTTCGCCGCCTTCGCCCGGGTCGAGGCGGCCGAGGGCGTCGGCCGCGGCGTGAGCCTGACGGTGTCGCTCGTCCGGCGGTGAGACGCGAGCCGTCGCCCGAGCGGTCTGCGCCTAGGTGCGCGGCGACGGTCCGCGCCGCGGAGACTCGGCTGCTCGTGACCCTCGCCTCGTCGCGGGGGTGGGAGGAGCCGATCGAAATCCGTGGGGCGAGGACACTAGTTGGGCGAGGCCTCGTGGTGCGCGACGCCGTTCGTGGGCGCCTCGACCTCGACCGCCGCGGCCATGACGCGCTCGACCTCCGCGTCCATGGTGCCGCTCGCCATCTTCCCCCACATGCGGAAGTCCGAAAGGAGCGACCAGAGGGGGTACTTGAACGTCGCCGGCCGGTTCTTCTCGATGAAGAAGTGGCCAATCCACGCGGGGCCGTAGCCCGCCACGAGCGCGACCGGGATCAGCGAAGGCCGGCGCGCGACCGCGGCGTACCCGAGGATGGCCACCGCGGCCGTCGTGCCCGCGAAGTGGAGCCGCCGCGTCGACTTCTTGGCGTGCTCTCGGACGTAGTAGGGCCAGAACTCCTCGAAGGTTCGGTACCGCTCTTCGCTCATGGTCCGAGCATGGAACGAGATGGCCCGAGAGGAAAGGCTGAAAGCCCAGCGGCCGCCAGGCGCGGACGGCCCGCGGAGGTCAGCGGCCGGAGAACTTCGGCTGCCGCTTCTCCACGTAGGAGGAGATCCCCTCCTTCGCGTCGGCCGACGCGAAGAGGTCGGACTGGAGCTCGCGCTCGAGGGCGAGCCCTTGCTCGAGCCCGACCTCCATCCCCGTGAGGACGGCCCGCTTGATGGCGCCGACGGCCCGGCTCGCCTTGGCGGGCTTCGTGAACTTGTGGGCGTAGTCCATGGCGCGCGCGCGGAACTCGTCGGCGCTCCCGGTCTCCCAGATCTCGTGGACGAGGCCCATCGCCTGGGCCTCCTCGAAGCCGAAGGTAGAGCCCTCGATCATGAGGTGCATCGCCCTCGATCGACCGATGAGCCGCGCCAGCCGCTGGGTCCCGCCCGTGCCCGGGAGCACGCCCAGCGCGACCTCCGGCAGGCCGATTTTGTAGGAGCCCTTGCGCCCGATGCGCAGATCGCACGCCATGGCGATCTCGAGGCCGCCGCCCACACAATGCCCCTGGATCGCCGCGATGCAGAGCTTCGGCGTGTGCTCGAGGCGGAGGAGCGTCTCGTTGGCGTGCAAGCAGAAGTAGTACTTGAAGGCGGTCCCGGCCTCCTTGAGCATGTTGATGTTGGCGCCCGAGCAGAAGAACTTCTCCCCGTGCCCAGTCAGCACGATCACCTCGACGTCCGCGTCGAAGCGGGCCTCCAGGATCGCCGCGTCGAGATCCTTCATCATCTCGTGCGTGTACCCGTTGAAGGGCGGGTCGTTCAGCGTGAGCAAGGCGACGCCGGAGGAGGTCTGGTAGTCGACGAGGGCCATGGCGGCCCGAGCATACGACGAGATCGTGCCTCCTGACATGGACCGCCCACGGTGATAGAAGGCAAGGGCCCGAAAGCCCGTCCCACCTGAGGTTTTCACGGCCCAGCGGCCCGAGTCGGCCACCGAGGAGTCTCCCAGCGTGAACGCGAACGACATGACGGACGAGCGCCAGATTCGCCAGGACTTGAAGGAGCTCATGATCAAAGAGCTGAACCTCGCTGGAAAGGCGCCCGACGACATCGACGACGCCGCGCCGCTCTTCGGCGATGGCCTCGGCCTCGACTCCCTCGACGCCCTGCAGCTCGCGATGTGCGTCGAGGAGGCGTTCGGCGTGAAGGTGCCCGAGGGCCCGGAGGCTCGGTCGATCTTCGCGTCCGTGAACGCGCTCGTCGCGCACATCGCCGCGTCTCGAGGGACCGGCTGAGTGGACGCTGCGGTCTGGATCACCGGCCTGGGCATGGTCTCGCCCCTCGGCGGCGACGTGAAGAGCTCCATGGATCGGCTGTGGGCGGGGGAGCGGGGCATCCGTGAGATCGGCCTGTTCCAGCTCCCCGGCGCGCGCTCCAGGTACGCCGCGGAGGTCGTCGGGCTGGAGGACAACGACATCGCGGCGCGCACCGACCGGATGGCGGTGCAGGCCGCCCGAGAGGCGCTGGCGCAGGCGGGGCTCTCGCCCGACCGCGTGCGCGTCGACCTCGTCCTAGGCGGCTCGACGGCCGGGATGTTCGAGACCGAGGAGCTGCTCACGCAGCTCGACGACGCCGACCTCACGGGCCCGATGCAGGGCAGGCTGCGGACGCACCCCCTCTCCTCCACGGCGGATCGGCTCCAGGAGCACGTCGGGCCGTTCGCCTCCACCCGCACCGTGTGCTGCGCGTGCACCAGCGGCGCCGCCGCGCTCGCCGTCGGCGCGTCGTGGATCCGAACGGGCCGCAGCGAGCGCGTGCTGGCGGGCGGGGCGGACGCCCTCTGCCGGCTCACCTTCAGCGGGTTCGGCTCGCTCTCGGTGCTCGACCGCGAGGCGTGCCGGCCCTTCGACAAGACGCGCGCGGGCCTCACCCTCGGGGAGGGGGCAGGCTTCCTGGTGCTGGAGCGCGCAGACGTCGCGCGCGCTCGCGGGGCGCGCCCGATCGCGGAGCTCTCCGGGTACGCGCTCGCCGGGGAGGCGCACCACATCACCAACCCGGAGCCCAGCGGCAAGACGGCGCGCCGGATCATGGAGCGCGCCATGTCGGTCGCGGGCGTCTCGCCTCGGGACGTCGGCTACGTGAACGCGCACGGCACCGCCACGCCGCTGAACGACGCGGCAGAGACCTCGGCGATCCGAGCCTCGTTCGGCGACGTCCGCGTCCCCGTCTCGTCGTCCAAGGGGCAGATCGGGCACACCCTCGCCGCCGCCGGCGCGCTCGAGGCGGTGATCGCCGCGCGCACGGTCGAGGCGCGGCGGCTGCCGCCGACCGTGGGCCTCGCGGATCCGGATCCGGCCTGCGACGTGGATCACGTGCGGGAGGCGCGCGACGTGCCGGGGCCCGTCACCGTGCTGTCGAGCTCGTTCGGGTTCGGAGGCACCGGCGGCGCCGTGGTCGTGCGGCCCGCGGACGTGGCGCGGCTGGGCCCGCCGGGGCCGCGGCTCGCGGACAGCTGCGTCGCGATCACCGGCGTGTCCGTCGTCGCCGGTGGGCGGCTGCTCGAGGGCGCGGCGGAGATCGCGCCCCTCCTGGCGCCGCTCGGCGCGAGCGGCCCGCGCGCCGAGTCCGCCGATCCGACGTCGGCGCTGGATCCGGCGCGCGCCCGCAGGATGGACCGCGCCGGGCGCCTCAGCGCGGCGGTCATCGGGGGCGCGCTGCGGGACGCGGATCGCGCCCGCGAGCCCGCGCCGCGAGAGGCGACCGCCGCCGTGTCGGGCACCGCGTTCGGCAACGTCGACGGGTGCATGCGGTTCATGCGGCGCATCCTGGAGAAGGGCGCCGCGTTCGCCAGCCCCGCCGACTTCCCGAACCTGGTCCCCTCGTCGCCCGTCAGCCACGCGGCGATCTACTGGGGCCTCGGGGGCCCGGCGCTCGCCACGCCCGACCTCAGCGCGACAGCGGAGGCCGCCGCCGCGACGGGGCTCGAGCTGATCACGGGGGACGTCTGCGACGCCGCCGTGGTCGGCAGCGTGGAAGAGGTGAGCCAGCTCGCGGAGAAGGTGCTCGCCCCGCTGCTCGGCGTCCGCACGCTCGCGGCACACTCGGAGGGCGCGTCGGCGCTCTTCGTGGAGCGCGCGGACGGGGCGGCCGCGCGGGGACGTGCGCCGCTCGCGATCGTGCGTTTCTGGCGCTCGGTGCGAGGCGCCGGCGCCGCGAGCGGCGCCCCGCCTCCTCGCGCCGGCGCGAAGGTCGTCGCCGAGCCGTCGGTCGACCTCGACTCCCTCCTCGCGGGCTCCCCGTGGGCCGCGGTGGAGCGGCTGACCACCGCGCCCGCCGCCGGAGATCACGTCGGGCTCGGCGGCGTAGCGCTCGCCGCCGCCGCGTCGCTGGTCGCGCAGGGCGGCGCGGCTCCCGTGCTCGTGATGGGTCAAGCACCGGATCGGTCGTACGCGTTCGTGCTCGACGCGGCGTCGAGCACGACGTGAGCCTCGTGCGTCTGGCACGCGTCACGGTCTGCCTGACGCTCGCGGGCTGCGGGGGCGCCGCGACCGGGAGCCAGCCGCCCGACGCGGCCGCGTTCGTCGAGGCCGGGGCCCGGATCGAGGCCTTCCGCGCCGCGGGCCGGCCCGAGCGCACCGAGACGGTGTCGCTCCAGATCGACGCGCCGTACATGCCCGCGAGCGTCACCGCGCGCGGCGCCGTCGCGATCCGCCCGCCCGCTTCCCTCAGGATGATCCTGATCGGACCTGGAGGGACCACCGCGCTGGACCTGTGGTCTCACGGCGATCGGTACCGCTTCGCGATCCCGGCGCTCGATCGGACGCTGGCCGGGGACGCCGCGACGCCGGCGACGGAGCGCAAGGGTCTCCCGGTCGACTTCCTCCGCTGGTGGATGCTTCGTCCCCTCGGGGGCCGCCTGCTCGCCGCGCGCCGTGAGGGCGCCGAGCTCGTGGCGGTGCTCGCCGACGGCGATCGGATCACGGAGGCGCGGCTCCTCGAGGGCGGCAGACTGCGCGCCCACCGCACCTGGTGGGGCGGCGATGCGTCCCGCCCCGAGGCCATCGACGAGGAGTGGCTCGAGGCCTCGGGCCCCGGCTGCGCCCACGTCGTCTACCGCCAGCGCTCGACGAGCTTGACGGTGGAGGCGCGCTGCGAGGGGCGCCGCGACGGCGCCAAGGCCGCGGCGTTCGTGGAGCCGCGAGAGGAGGCGCCGCGGTGAGCAGACGCGCGAGCGGCGTTGCCGTCGGCGCCGTC